>NZ_JBYMTL010000001.1:0-942033 GCF_057773085.1 Dietzia sp. IBK-p2-16D
ACACCATCGAACCTTCGGGTTTGGTTGTTTCTGATGGCACTGATTCCCGAGACATCTGATGCGGCCTTGTGGGCGCGGGTGTGGGTGGGGTTGGTGTGTGTTGTTTGAGAACTGCACAGTGGACGCGAGCATCTTTAATTGTTTGTGAATGTAAGTGTGTAAGAGCACACGGTGGATGCCTTGGCACCAAGAGCCGATGAAGGACGTAGTAGGCTGCGATAAGCCTCGGGGAGCTGCCAAACGAGCTGTGATCCGAGGGTGTCCGAATGGGGAAACCCAGCACGCGTGATGGCGTGTTACCCGCATCTGAATACATAGGGTGTGTGGAGGGAACGCGGGGAAGTGAAACATCTCAGTACCCGCAGGAAGAGAAAACAACAGTGATTCCGTCAGTAGCGGCGAGCGAACGCGGATCAGGCTAAACCGCATGCGTGTGATACCCGGCAGGGGTTGCGTGTGTGGTGTTGTGGGGCATGATGTCCCGGTTCTGCCGGACCGGGCGCTGATTGATCGCGGGTTAGGGGAACGACTTGGAAGGGTCGGCCGGAGAGGGTGAGAGTCCCGTACCTGAAAACCTTGCGGCGGGGCGATTTGTGTTCCCAAGTAGCAGCGGGCCCGTGAAATCTGCTGTGAATCTGCCGGGACCACCCGGTAAGCCTAAATACTTCTTGGTGACCGATAGCGGATTAGTACCGTGAGGGAATGGTGAAAAGTACCCCGGGAGGGGAGTGAAATAGTACCTGAAACCGTGTGCTTACAATCCGTCAGAGGCTTTAGGGCTGATGGCGTGCCTTTTGAAGAATGAGCCTGCGAGTTAGTGGTATGTCGCGAGGTTAACCCGTGTGGGGAAGCCGTAGCGAAAGCGAGTCCGAATAGGGCGATCTTAGTGGCATGCTCTAGACCCGAAGCGGAGTGATCTACCCATGGCCAGTGTGAAGCGACGGTAAGACGTCGTGGAGGCGCGAACCCACTTAGGTTGAAAACTGAGGGGATGAGTTGTGGGTAGGGGTGAAAGGCCAATCAAACTCCGTGATAGCTGGTTCTCCCCGAAATGCATTTAGGTGCAGCGTCGCATGTTTCACCTCGGAGGTAGAGCTACTGGATGGCCGATGGGCCCTACAAGGTTACTGACGTCAGCCAAACTCCGAATGCCGAGGTGTGAGAGTGCGGCAGTGAGACTGTGGGGGATAAGCTTCATAGTCGAGAGGGAAACAGCCCAGATCGCCGGCTAAGGCCCCTAAGCGTGTACTAAGTGGAAAAGGATGTGGGATCGCTGAGACAGCCAGGAGGTTGGCTTAGAAGCAGCCACCCTTGAAAGAGTGCGTAATAGCTCACTGGTCAAGTGGTCCTGCGCCGACAATTTAGCGGGGCTCAAGTACACCGCCGAAGCCGCGGCATTCATACAATAACCTCCTCCGGGCAGGTGTATGGATGGGTAGGGGAGCGTCGTGTGGCCATAGAAGCGCCGGAGTGATCCAGGCGTGGAGGCCACACGAGTGAGAATGCAGGCATGAGTAGCGAATGACGAGTGAGAAACTCGTCCGCCGAATGATCAAGGGTTCCTGGGTCAAGCTAATCTGCCCAGGGTGAGTCGGGACCTAAGGCGAGGCCGACAGGCGTAGTCGATGGACAACGGGTTGATATTCCCGTACCCGTGTATGCGCGCCCATGGTGAATCAGTGATACTAACCGCCCTGAATGTTCTAGAGCATCCTTCGGGATGACGTGGATTGGATGCGCGGGACCTGATCTGGTAGTAGCCAAGCGATGGGGTGACGCAGGAAGGTAGCTGGGCCAGTCAGTGGTTGTACTGGTGTAAGAGTGTAGGCCGTGACATAGGCAAATCCGTGTCACATCAAGGCTGAGACTTGATGCATACCCGTTGTGGGGAATTCAGTGATCCTATGCTGCCGAGAAAAGCCTCTAGTGAGTTCATACACGGCCCGTACCCCAAACCGACACAGGTGATCAGGTAGAGAATACCAAGGCGATCGAGAGAACTGTGGTTAAGGAACTCGGCAAAATGCCCCCGTAACTTCGGGAGAAGGGGGACCACGCCCGGTGACGATCCTTGCGATCTGAGCTGGGGGTGGTCGCAGAGACCAGAGAGAAGCGACTGTTTACTAAAAACACAGGTCCGTGCGAAGACGTAAGTCGATGTATACGGACTGACGCCTGCCCGGTGCTGGAAGGTTAAGAGGACCGGTTAGCCGCAAGGCGAAGCTGAGAATTTAAGCCCCAGTAAACGGCGGTGGTAACTATAACCATCCTAAGGTAGCGAAATTCCTTGTCGGGTAAGTTCCGACCTGCACGAATGGCGTAACGACTTCTCTGCTGTCTCGACCACAGACTCGGCGAAATTGCACTACGAGTAAAGATGCTCGTTACGCGCGGCAGGACGAAAAGACCCCGGGACCTTTACTATAGCTTGGTATTGGCGTTCGATTCGGTTTGTGTAGGATAGGTGGGAGACTGTGAAGCATGCACGCCAGTGTGTGTGGAGTCGTTGTTGAAATACCACTCTGATCGTATTGGACGTCTAACCTCGGCCCATGATCTGGGTTAGGGACAGTGCCTGGTGGGTAGTTTAACTGGGGCGGTTGCCTCCTAAAGAGTAACGGAGGCGCCCAAAGGTTCCCTCAGCCTGGATGGCAATCAGGTGTTGAGTGCAAGTGCACAAGGGAGCTTGACTGTGAGACTGACACGTCGAGCAGGGACGAAAGTCGGGACTAGTGATCCGGCACCGGCAAGTGGAAGCGGTGTCGCTCAACGGATAAAAGGTACCCCGGGGATAACAGGCTGATCTTCCCCAAGAGTCCATATCGACGGGATGGTTTGGCACCTCGATGTCGGCTCGTCGCATCCTGGGGCTGGAGTAGGTCCCAAGGGTTGGGCTGTTCGCCCATTAAAGCGGCACGCGAGCTGGGTTTAGAACGTCGTGAGACAGTTCGGTCTCTATCCGCCGCGCGCGTAAGAAACTTGAGGAAGGCTGTCCCTAGTACGAGAGGACCGGGACGGACGAACCTCTGGTGTGCCAGTTGTTCCACCAGGAGCATCGCTGGTTAGCTACGTTCGGAAGGGATAACCGCTGAAAGCATCTAAGCGGGAAGCCTGTTCCAAGATGAGGTTTCTCACCACCTTCGCGTGGTTAAGGCCCCCCACAGACCATGGGGTTGATAGGCCGGAACTGGAAGCGCAGCAATGCGTGCAGGTGACCGGTACTAATCGGCCGAGGGCTTACACACAAACAGCCCTAAAGAATGAACGCGTCCACTGTGCAGTATCTGAAACAACACACCCACGCACGAAAGCGTGGGCCTTGTTTCACAGAGTTACGGCGGCCATAGCGGCAGGGAAACGCCCGGTCCCATTCCGAACCCGGAAGCTAAGCCTGCCAGCGCCGATGGTACTGCACTCGTGAGGGTGTGGGAGAGTAGGTCACCGCCGAACACAACTTCATGACCAGCGGGAGGGACTTCATGTTCCTCCCGCTGGTCGCATTTGTGCCCCTTCTATCCACTCCCGCGCCGGCTTGCCCGGCGCACGTAAGGTGAACGACGTGAACGAACCCCGGTCAGATAACGCAGACCGCTCGCCCCGCCGCGGCGACCGCGACGTACCCCGCCGGGGAGACCGGGCGCCCCAGGAGCAGCGGAGAGACAACAGTTCCTTCGGCGAGCGCCGCGGAAGGCGCTATGACGGCTCGGACCCGGCACGCCCGGATCGGGACAAGAACGACGATCGACAGAGCCCCGGTCCCCGTGGTGCCGGCGATCGCGATGGCCGGCGTGGTGGTGGTACCGGCACAGGGGGCGGGCCTCGCCGGGCTCCGGCCGGGGGACGCGCAGGAAGCGACCGGCGGGGTGCAGGCGCTCAGGGCGGCGCCCGTCGTGGCGGCCGGCCGGGGGACGACCGTAGGTCGGAAGGCCGCCCGGGCCAGGAGGCACGCCAGGCGGCCCGGGCCGATGAACCCCAGCTCCCCGATGACATCGAGGCCGCCGATCTCGACCCCGAGATCCGTCGGGACCTCCGCAGTCTCGACAAGTCGAACGCGGAATCCGTCGCCAAGCACATGGTCGCTGCGATGTACCTCGTCGACGAGGATCCGCAGTTGGCACTCGCCCATGGCCGTGCGGCCAAGAACAGGGCTGGACGCATCGGAGTGGTCCGCGAGACCCTCGGCGTTCTCGCCTATCGCGCCGGTGAATGGTCGGAAGCGCTGAGCGAGCTTCGCGCGGCCCGCCGTATCTCCGGTGGTCCCGGCCTGCTCGCGATGATGGCCGACTGCGAACGCGGACTCGAGAGGCCCCAACGTGCCATCGAACTCGCCCGTGGCGAGGAATCCGGCATGCTCGACGGGGAGGACCTCGTGGAGCTCCGCATCGTCGAGGCAGGTGCTCGCGTGGACATGGGACAGCTCGACGCAGCCCTGGTGACACTCCAGGACGCCGGTCTCGACAAGGACGCCCGCGGTGAGTCCGCAGCACGTCTGGACTATGCCTACGCGGAGGTGCTCCTCGTGTCCGATCGGAAGAGCGAGGCCGCTGACTGGTTCGGCTACGCCGTCGCCGCGGATCCCGACCAGACGACGGACGCCCACGCACGTCTGGCGGAGCTCGAGGCGTCGACCACGTGAGCTCACTTTCGCTCGCCGCGCACCACGACGCTCTACTGGTCGACCTCGACGGCACTCTCATCCGGGGCAGTGAACCGATCCCGGGCGCAGCGGAGGCGCTGGAGGACTCCGGATTGCCTGTCGTCTACGTGACGAACAATGCCAGCCGTTCTCCGGGGGACACGGCGGCGCACCTGCGCTCACTTGGCTTTGCCGCCGGCCCGGCGGACGTCATGACCAGCGCGCAGGCCGCGGTGGTGATGCTGTCCGACCACGTGGAGCCGGGTGCGAGAGTCCTGGTGGTGGGGCACGACAGTTTCCGTGACCTCGCGCGGCAGGCCGGTTTCGAGGTGGTGCTCTCCGCCGATGACGCTCCCGAGGCCGTCCTGCAGGGATTGTCCCGCGAATTGACGTGGGCGGAGCTGGCCGAAGGCTGTCTGGCCATCCGTACGGGCGTGCCCTGGGTCGCATCGAACGTCGACACCACGCTGCCGACGGAGCGTGGTCTGCTCCCCGGCAACGGGTCGCTCGTCGCCGCCTTGCGCGCGGCGACCGATCGCGAACCCCTCGTCGCCGGGAAGCCCGCGGCAGGTGTGCTCCGCGCTGCCGCGGAGCTGGTGGGGTCGACCAGGCCCCTGGTGATCGGGGATCGACTCGACACGGACATCGAAGGGGCCGTCGCCGCCGGGATGCCGGCACTGATGGTGCTCACCGGCGTCCACGGCGTCGACCACCTCCTGGCTGCACCGCCGTCGAGTCGGGCGTCCCACCTGGCGGTCGACCTCTCGGCACTCTCGGCGCCCGCCGACGCCAGTCGCATCGAGTCCGCGGTGGAGCTCGAGTGCGCGATCGTGGACGGCGCCCTCCATCTGGAGACCCCCGCGGACGGACTGGGTGGTCTCGAACTCGCGCGTGCGGTCATCAGACTCGCCTGGCGCCACGGGGCGGAGACGGTCTCGGTCAGCGATGAGGGCCTGCGGTCCCGGCTGGCGGATGTGGGACTCCGCGTCGGCTAGCGTGTAGGCCGTGACGACCCCCGGACCACAGCCGCGCCCCGGGCCCACGGGGCCCGACACCGACGAACTCCGCTCGGCATTCGATGATCTGCTGACCGAGTCGATCGGTGGACCGGACGCGGGCGCGGACGGCGTGTCGGTTCGCGACGACCAGGTGGCCGCTCTCGACGCGGCCCACGAACTGCTCGCGCAGGCGCTGACGGCGCTGGACGGCCGGCGCTGATGGCCGCGAAGCGGATGCGGTTGGACGCCGAACTGGTGCGCCGCAAGATCTGTGACAGTCGTGAGCGGGCACGCGACCTCATCGGAGCCGGTCGAGTGATCGTCAACGGCGTCGCCGCCACCAAGCCCGCGACCCAGGTGGAACCGACCACGTCCATAGCGCTCTCCGCGTCCGACGAACCCGACTGGGCGTCCCGGGGTGCCCACAAGCTGGTCGGGGCCCTCGAGGCGTTCGGGGACGTGACGGTCACCGGTGCTCGGTGTCTCGACGCCGGTGCGTCGACAGGCGGGTTCACCGACGTCCTGCTCTCCCGCGGTGCCCGCCGCGTCGAGGCGGTGGACGTGGGGTACGGCCAGCTGGTGTGGCGCCTCCGGAGCGATGCCCGCGTAGGGGTCCACGACAAGACCAACGTCCGGTCGCTGACCCCGGACGACATCGGGGGGCCGGTGGACCTGGTGGTCTCCGACCTGTCGTTCATCTCACTCGCGCTCGTCCTGCCCGCGCTCGCCGCGTGTGTCCGCATGGGAGGCGAGCTGCTACCGATGGTCAAGCCCCAGTTCGAGGTGGGTAAGGATCGCGTCGGCCAGGGCGGCGTGGTGCGCGACCCGGCCCTACGGATCGAGGCGGTGACCGAGGTCGCGCGGGCGGCCGCGCGCCTCGGACTCGAGCCCCTGGGATGTGTCGCGAGTCCGCTTCCCGGCCCGTCCGGAAACGTCGAGTACTTCCTCCACCTGCGCAAGGTCGCAACGGAGGGGTCTGTGGAGATGACCGACGAGGCGCATCACGCGATCCGGACCGCAGTGGAGGTGGGCCCGCAGTGAACGACACATCTGTGCCGGAGCACGCACGCAGGATCCTGCTCGCACCCAACATCGCGAGACCTGACATCGTCGCGACCGTCGCCCAGGTGGTGGACGCGTGCGCGGCTCGGGGGATCGCCGTCCGGATGGTGGAGGGCATCAGCGAGCACGTCGCCACCGGGACCGGTGTGGAGACCGTCCCCGACACCCCCCGGGCGGCCGAGGGGTGCGAGCTGGTCCTGGTGTTGGGTGGTGACGGCACGTTCCTCCGCGCCTGTCAGTACGCGAAATCCGCGGATGTGCCGGTCCTCGGGGTCAACCTCGGACACATCGGCTTCCTCGCCGAGTCCGAGATCTCCTCGCTCAGCGGTGTGGTGGAGCAGATCGCGGCACGTGACTACCGGGTGGTGGAACGGATGACGGTGGAGGCCACCGTCATCAACGGGGACAACGTCCTCGCCCGGGACTGGGCCCTCAACGAGGTCAGCATCGAGAAGGTCTCGAGGCAGGGGGTCCTCGAGGCGTCCGTGGAGATCGACGGCCGTCCGGTCAGCGACTACGGCTGCGACGGCATGCTGGTCTCCACGCCGACGGGCTCGACCGCTTACGCGTTCTCCGCGGGTGGGCCGATCGTGTGGCCCGAACTCGACGCGATCCTCGTGGTGCCCAACAACGCGCATGCACTGTTCGCCCGCCCGATGGTCGTGGCCCCCACCTCCCGGGTCGCGGTCGAGACCGGGGTGCATTCCGGCCCCGCCGTGGTGGTGGTGGACGGGCGTCGTCTCGTCGATGCCCCGGCGGGGAGTCGGGTCGAGGTGGTGAGGGGAAGCCGCCCGGTCAAATGGGTCCGGTTGGACGACTCGCCGTTCACCGACAGGCTGGTCACCAAGTTCGAGCTGCCCGTCACCGGGTGGCGCGGGCGGTCCGGTGTCCGGCCACTCACCTAGGGTGGGTGCGTGCTCACGGAACTTCGGATCAGCGGACTCGGCGTCATCGACGAGGCCGTCGCCGACTTCTCGCCCGGGCTCTCGGTCCTCACAGGGGAGACCGGCGCGGGTAAGACGATGGTGGTCACGGGGCTGAGGCTGTTGGCCGGAGGCCGCGCGGACCCCGGACGAGTCAGACGGGGGGCGGAGAAGGCGCTCGTCGAGGGGCGGTTCGACCTCGCCGCGACGGCCACGATGGACATCGCCGAGCGACGCGATCTGGTCGAGCTGCTCGAGGACGCCGACGTGGAACTCGATGAGGACGGCAGCGTCATCGCCGCACGCCGGGTGGGTGCGGATGGCCGCTCGCGTGCCCGGCTCGGGGGGAGGTCGGTCCCAGCCGGGACCCTGGCCCGCTTCTGCGCACCGATACTGGCCGTACACGGGCAGAACGACCAGTTGCGACTGCTACGTCCCGACAGGCAGCGGGACGCCGTCGACTCCCACGGCGGGGACGAGGCCCGGGCGGCGCTCGAGGCCTATCGGGACACCTACGGTCGGTGGCGGGAGGCCGAACGTTCCCTCGCGGAACGCACCGGTCGGGCGCGCGAGCTGGCCCGGGAAGCAGACCTGCTGCGAATGGGCCTCGAGGAGATCGATGCCCTGGAACCCGAGCCGGGGGAGGAGGCGGAACTCGACGCCCGTATCCGTCGACTGACCGACTCCGAGGAACTGCGGGAGGTCGCCGGGCAGGCCCACGAGGCGCTCGCCGGGGACGGCGAGACCAGTGAACCGATGGTGGGCGTCCTCGACCAGCTGCGTCAGCGTCTGTCCGCCGCCGGTGACCCCGCGCTCGAACCGATCGCCACCAGTATCGAGCAGGCCGTCGCAGCGCTGGGGGATGCGTCGACCGAACTCGGTCTGTACCTGGCCGAACTCCCGATCGACGCCGCGGATCTCGACTCGGCGCTCGAGCGGCGCCACGATCTCAGGGCCCTGACCCGCAAGTACGGCACCGATGTCGACGATGTCCTCGCGTGGGCGGACAGGGCACGCACCCGCCTCGGAGAAGTCGACACCTCCGACTCCGCCGTCGCCGAACTGCGGTCGACCGTGGGGCGTCTCGCGGCGGAACTCGCCGAGCGGGGAGCCGCGCTCACGGCGATCCGACGGGCCGCCGGGGACGATCTCGCGGCGAGGGTGTCGGCCGAGCTGGCCGAACTGTCGATGGGTGGGGCCCGTCTCGTCGTCCGGGTCACGCCATCAGGCGAGGGACTCGAGGGCGCCACGGAGTCGGGTCTCGACGACGTCGAGTTGGCGCTCGACGGCCCGTCCGGTGTGGTCCCACTCGGCAAAGGGGCGTCCGGAGGTGAGCTGTCGAGGGTGATGCTCGCGCTCGAGGTGGTGCTGGCCGAACGGTCAGGGGGCGGGACCCTGGTGTTCGACGAGGTCGACGCCGGCGTGGGCGGCCGGGCGGCGCTGAGCATCGGCAAACGGCTGGCCGGGCTCGCCAGGACGCATCAGGTCATCGCGGTGACCCACCTCGCGCAGGTCGCGGCCTACGCGGACACCCACCTCGTCGTGCACAAGGCCCCCGCGACCGGCGAGGCAGACGGGGCGGTGTCCGGGGTCGTCTCCGGGGTCGCGGCTGTTGCGGACGCCGACCGGGTGACCGAGCTCGCCCGCATGCTCGCCGGCATGGAGGACACCGACACGGGCCTGGCGCACGCGCGGGAGTTGCTGGAGAAGGCACAACGGGAGAAGTCTCAAGCTCTAGTCGACCGTTAACCCGACACGCCGTATAGACCTCCCCGGCCTCGTGAATAACACGCGTGATACTCGGCGCATGAAGATGTCGGGTCTGCTCAGCCGTCGCTCCAACGAACTCGCCGGTGTCGTGGGCACCGTCCGCCAGGTCAAGGCGGGTTCGCCGGTTCCCAGGAGGCTCGGCGGCAAGGACGTCGCCGTGCTCGATCTCAACCGTGCGCCCGCCGACACCGCCCGCGCCCTGGTCGAGGCAGGGGTGGCGGCCGTGGTCCACGTGCCCCGGCAGGGGGAGGGGATGCTCCCCCGGGCGGCGTTCAGGATCCTCGCCGCGTCGACGGTCCCCGTCATCGAGGACGCCGACCTCTCCGAGGTCGCCGACGGCACCCGGGTGCGGATCGCAGACGGCGTCGTCTACTCGGTCAGGAACGAGGAGGAGATCACCGGAGGCCGCGAGGTCGACCCGGCGACGTTGCTCGCTGAGGTGGACACCGCCGAGAGCGGGTACGTCGAGTCGGCGCTGGCGCACCTGGCCAACGCCACCGAGTTCCTCAGCCTCGAGCACCCCCTGCTGCTGGACGGCGAGGGCCTGCCGTCGATCGATGTGGACTTCACCGACCGTCACGTCGTGGTGGTGACCGGTGACGAGGCCTCGCGCGAACAGCTGGCCGAGCTCAAGCCGTTCATCCGGGAGTACCGCCCGATCCTGGTGGGCGTGGACGGCGGCGCGGAGTTCCTGCGCACCGCCCGGTTGACGGCCGACGTCGTCGTCGCCACCCCCACCGACCTGTCCGACGAGGTCCTCACCGACGGGGCCGTCCTCGTGGTGCCCGCCGACCGTGACGGTCGCGCGGAGGGTCTGCAGAAGATCACGGAGCTCGGCCTCGGCGCCACCACCTTCCCCGCAGCGGCCACGGCGCGGGACATGGCGTTGCTGCTGGCCTTCCACGGGGGCGCCGAGATGATCGTGGTGACCGGCGACGACAGGGGACTGGAGAACGTCTTCCGCGACTCGTCCGCCCCGTCGTCGACGATGGTCGACACGACCGTCTCCTCCCGCCTGGTCCACGCCGACGCCTGTGCCACCCTGTACCGGTCGCGTGGCGCGGGGATCGGACTCGCCCTGATCGTGCTCGCGGCCCTCATCGCGGTCGCCGCGGTCGTCGTGGCGCGGGATGCCGCCCAGGATCTGCTCATCTGGGCCGTCGAGACCTGGAACTCCTTCGCGCTCTGGATCCAGGGGCTCTTCCGTTGATCTCACTGCGTCGCCACGTCATCACGCTGGTCGCCGTCTTCCTCGCCCTCGGTGTGGGGGTCGTCCTGGGATCGACGTCCGTCGCGACGTCGATCCGGGACGCGGTGGTCGAGCGCGAGGAGACGACGGCGACGCGGCTCGAGGCGGCGCAGGATGACCTGGCCGCCCGGCGGCTCGCGGCCGACAGGCTCGATTCGCTCGCGGGAGATCTGACCCCGGCCGTCGTGGACGGACTGCTCGACGGCCGGCCGGTCCTCACGATCGTGGCGCCCGGGGCCTCCGACGAGGACGTCACCGCGGCGCGTGCGGTCATCGGTGCCGCCGGTGGGATCGACGCCGGGCGCGTCACCCTGACGGGCAAGGCGGTCGACCCGGAATCCGACGCCGAACTCCAGGCACTCGTCGCGAACCTCCCCATCGGAACGGCGCCGGCCGCCGACGCGGACCTGGGTACCCAGTTGGGCACGGCTCTAGGCCGGGCCGCGCTGCTGCGGGCGGAGGACGCGAAGCCGCATCTCGAAGACGGCGAGCGAGACACCGTGCTCACGACCCTCGCCGACGCGGAGGTCATCCGCTTCGAGCCGGGGACCCTCCGCCCGGGGCAACTCGCACTGATCGTGACCGGGCCGCAGGAGCAGGAGTCGACCGCGGTCCGCGTCGCTGCGCTCGCGCGCACGCTCGACACCGAGGGTGCCGGCGCGGTGGTCTCGGTCGGACCCGGCGACTCCGACAGGCGCGACGCAGTGGGCGTCCTGCGCTCGTCGGGCGAGGAGGACGTCTCGACCGTCGACGGCGCCGGGACGGACGCCGGGCGTCTCGCGATCGTGTTGGCGCTGGCGGAGCAGCTCGCCCGGGGGCAGGGTCACTACGGGGTCGGGGCGGACGCGACCGCCGCGGCGCCGTCGCTCCCCCCGACGGCGGAGCGGTGATAGCCTGAAGCCCCGTGGGGTGCACCGGAGCCGCACCAGCATTCATCCATTCCGGCGTATGGACACGGGAGTCCCCTTGGCACTGAACCGAACCGCATCGCGGTCCGAGACCAAGCACATCTTCGTCACCGGCGGCGTGGCGTCGTCGCTGGGCAAGGGGCTCACGGCCTCGAGCCTCGGTCAATTGCTGACCGCCCGCGGTCTCCGCGTGACCATGCAGAAGCTGGACCCGTACATCAACGTGGACCCCGGCACGATGAACCCCTTCCAGCACGGCGAGGTGTTCGTCACGGAGGACGGCGCCGAGGCCGATCTGGATCTCGGCCACTACGAGCGGTTCCTCGACCGCGACCTGGACGCCAAGGCCAACGTGACCACCGGGCAGGTGTACTCGGCGGTGATCGCCAAGGAGCGCCGCGGCGAGTACCTCGGTGACACCGTGCAGGTGATCCCGCACATCACCGACGCCATCAAGGACCGCATCATCGCGATGGGCGACCCCGATGACCAGGGGCGCCGCCCCGACGTGGTCATCACCGAGGTCGGTGGGACCGTCGGTGACATCGAGTCCCAGCCCTTCCTCGAGGCGTGCCGGCAGGTCCGTCACGAGGTGGGCCGCGAGAACATCTTCTTCCTGCACGTGTCGCTGGTCCCGTACCTCGCGCCGTCGGGGGAGCTCAAGACCAAGCCCACGCAGCACTCGGTGGCCGCGCTGCGCTCGATCGGCATCGTTCCCGACGGGTTGATCCTGCGCTCGGACCGGGACGTCACCGATGGGCTCAAGGCCAAGATCGCGCTGATGTGCGACGTGGACCTCGAGGGCGTCGTGTCCACCCCGGATGCCCCGAGCATCTACGACATCCCCAAGGTGCTGTTCAACGAGCACCTCGACACGCACGTCATCCGGCGGCTCAACCTGCCGTTCCGGGACGTCGACTGGACCGTGTGGGGCGACCTGCTCCAGCGCGTCCACGAGCCGCGCGAGGAGGTCGAGATCGCCCTCGTGGGCAAGTACATCGATCTGCCCGACGCGTACCTCTCGGTCACCGAGGCGCTGCGCGCCGGCGGCTTCGCGCACCACGCCCGCGTCAACATCCGGTGGGTGGAGTCCGACGCCTGCACCACCGAGGCCGGCGCGCGTGAGGCGCTCCGTGGTGTGGACGGCATGCTCATCCCCGGCGGGTTCGGTATCCGGGGGATCGAGGGCAAGCTCGGCGCCATCTCGTGGTCCCGCAAGAACCGCATCCCGCTGCTCGGACTGTGCCTCGGTCTCCAGTGCTCGGTGATCGAGGCGGCCCGCTCGGTCGGCCTCGAGGGCGCCTCCTCCACCGAGTTCGACCCCGATGCCGAGCACCCGGTCATCTCGACCATGGCCGATCAGGTGGACGCGGTCGCCGGCAACGCCGACCTCGGCGGGACCATGCGCCTGGGCTCCTACCCGGCAACGCTCACCAAGGGCTCGGTCGTGGCGGAGGCGTACGGGTCCACCGAGATCACCGAACGTCATCGCCACCGGTACGAGGTCAACAACGCCTACCGCGACAAGATCGCCGAGTCCGGCCTGCAGTTCTCCGGTACCTCTCCGGACGGCCACCTGGTCGAGTTCGTCGAGTACCCGCGCGAGCAGCACCCGTTCTTCGTGGCCACCCAGGCGCATCCCGAGTACAAGTCGCGTCCGACCCGGCCCCACCCGTTGTTCGTGGCGTTCATCAAGGCCGCGCTGGACTACGAGAACGAGATGCGGCTGCCCGTCGAGCCGTGGCGTTCCGGTCAGGGCGCGGACACCGGCGCCGAGACGGTGGACGCACCGGACGCCAAGACGTCCACCGTCCGTGTCGACGAGGTCGATCCCGGGACGGCCTCCGACGCCCGTACGGACGGGAACTGACCGGCGGTGGCCACCCGCGGTGCCCCCGGGTCGCACGATTACCGCACCGTCGCGAGCCGCGAGATCTTCGACGGCCGCGTCGTGCGGTTGCGTGTGGACACCCTGACCATGCCGGGCGGGGGCACCGCCGACCGCGAGATCTGCGGTCATGACGACGCCGTGGCCGTGATCGCCCTGGACGACGACGACCACATCACCCTCGTCCGGCAGTACCGTCATGCCGTGGGGGAGCGGCTCTGGGAGCTGCCCGCGGGGCTGTGTGATGTCGAGGGCGAGGAGCCCCTGGGCACCGCGCGTCGTGAGCTCGTCGAGGAGACCGGCCTCGAGGCCGAGCACTGGCGCCCGGTGATCGAGATGGTCCCGTCCCCGGGGTTCTGCACGGAGCGCGTCCACGTGTACCTGGCCACCGGACTCCGGGAGGTCGAGCGCCCGGAGGCGGAGCACGAAGAGGCGGACATGGAGGTCGCGCGGATGCCCTTCGCCGACGCCGTCGACGCGGTGCTGGACGGCCGGATCGTCAACGGTATCGCCGTGGCCGGCATCCTCGCGGCCCGCACGGTGATCGACCGGTCCTGACGGGATCGGACCCCCGGTGACCTCGGAGGGCGGCGCCACCGTGCAGATCCGCGGGTATCTGGACCACCTCGCCGTCGAGAAGGGGGCCTCCCCGCACACCCTCGCCGCCTACCGTCGGGACCTGGACAAGTACCACCGTTACCTCGCGGCCGCGGATGTCGACGACCTGACGTCCGTGACCGAGGCGCACGTGGAGGAGTTCCGCACCCGGTTGGCCACCGCCGACCCGGACGAGGGCAGGAAGGCCCTGGCCCCCAGCTCGATCGCGCGGACCATGGCGGCGGTCCGCGGTCTCCACCGGTTCGCCACCCGTGACGGGGTGACGGCCCTCGACGCGGCCGCCGCCGTCACCCCACCGCGACCGCCGCGGCGACTGCCCAAGGCGCTCCCGGTCGACCGGATGATCGCCCTCATCGAGGCCGCCGGCGACACGGGGGTGGACACCGACCCCGCCCGCCTGCGCGACAGGGCGATGCTCGAGCTGCTCTACGCCTCCGGGGCCCGGGCGGCCGAACTGGTGGGACTGGACGTCGACGACCTCGACGGGCTCGACGACCCGGACGGTGGGGCGGTGATCCTCCGGGGCAAGGGCGGCAAGGAGCGGGTCGTCCCGGTCGGCAGGCCGGCATGCGAGGCCGTGGGGGCGTATCTGGTGCGCGCCCGGCCGGCGCTCGCGACCGGCGGGAGCCCCGCCCTGTTCCTCAACGCCCGCGGAGGGCGCATCACCCGGCAGACCCTGTGGAACGTGGTGGCGGTCGCCGCGCGGCGCGCCGGGGTGCAGCAGGACGTCTCACCGCACTCGTTCCGCCACTCATTCGCGACCCATCTCCTGGACGGCGGGGCGGACATCCGGGTGGTCCAGGAGCTGCTGGGGCACGCCTCGGTCACCACCACGCAGGTGTACACCCTCGTCACCGTCGACACTCTCCGCGAGGTCTGGGCCGAGTGTCACCCCCGGGCACGGTAACGTGACCGTGGGTACGGCCCGGCGCGCTCGATTCGGCACGCTCGAGACGGCACGGGTGAGACGGCGATGAGAGGAGACGCGGGTGGCGCTGGACACTGGGGCGATGGATCCCGCGCTGTTCTCCCGCGCCGAGCTGCTGGGCGCCGACGACCCGGCGGCGGGTGAGGGCTTCTCGGCGATCCCCGAACCGCAGCCGCTGACCTCGCACGGCCCCGCCGCCGTGCTGTCGATGTGCAACCAGAAGGGCGGGGTCGGCAAGACCACCAGCACGATCAACCTCGCCGCGGCGCTCGCCGAGTACGGACGCAGGGTGCTCGTGGTGGATCTCGACCCCCAGGGCGCGCTGTCGGCGGGCCTGGGAATCCCGCACCACCAGCTGGATCTCACCGTCTACAACCTCCTCGTGGACAACTCCGTGTCGACGGAGGAGGTCCTCGTCCGGACCCGGGTGGAGGGCGTGGACCTCATCCCCGCCAACATCGACCTGTCCGCCGCGGAGATCCAGCTCGTCAACGAGGTCGGGCGTGAACAGGCGCTGGGCCGCGCGTTGTATCCGGTGTTGGACCGCTACGATTTCGTCCTCATCGACTGCCAGCCGTCGCTGGGCCTGCTCACCGTCAACGCGCTCGCATGCTCGGACGGCGTGCTCATCCCCATGGAGTGCGAGTATTTCTCGCTCCGCGGGCTGGCTCTGCTGACCGATACGATCGACAAGGTCCGCGACCGCATCAACCCGCGCCTGCACCTCACGGGCATCCTCATCACGATGTTCGACCGGCGGACGGTCCACGCACGGGACGTGCTCAGCAGGGTCGTCGAGGTGTTCGGCGACAAGGTGTTCGACACCCTCGTCACCCGCACCGTCCGGTTCCCGGAGACCACTGTCGCCGGCGAGCCGATCACCACGTGGGCCCCGAAGTCCGCGGGCGCGCAGGCCTACCGTGCCCTCGCGCGCGAGGTCATCCAGCGCGGCAGGTGACCGGGCGGTGACCGGCGTCGGGCCCCCGTCGGGGGAGGACCCGGCCGGGGCGGCGACGGAGGTCGCGGATCCGCGGGCGTTCACCGTCCACCTCACCAACTTCACCGGCCCGTTCGACCTGCTGTTGGGTCTCATCGACTCCAAACGCCTCGACGTCACCGAGGTCGCGCTCCACGCCGTCACCGACGAGTTCATCGCCCACACCCGCCGGCTGGGGGCCGAGGCCGGACTGGAGGAGGTCACCGAGTTCCTCGTCGTCGCCGCGACGCTGCTGGACCTGAAGACGGCCCGGCTCGTGCCCTCCGGAGAGGTCCAGGACCCCGAGGACCTGGCCCTGCTGCAGGCCCGGGACATGCTCTTCGCGCGCCTGCTGCAGTTCCGGGCGTTCCGTCAGGTCGCCGAGCTGTTCGCCGAGCTAGACCGCTCCGCCCGGCACGCGTACCCGAGGACCGCCGGACCGGACGACGAGTTCCTGGGCCTGCTCCCGGAGGTGGAGCTGGGAGTGGACCCCGACCAGTTCGCCACCATCGCCGCGGTCGCGTTCCGGCCCCGGCCGGTGGACGAGGTGGGGGTGGGGCACATCCACGCCCCGGTCGTCTCGGTCCCCGAGCAGGCCGACCGGGTCCTCGAGCTGTTGAGGTTCCACGGCGAGGGTCGGTGGGTGGACTTCCGTGAACTGGTCGCGGGGTGCGACGACTCCCTCGTCGTCGTCGCCAGGTTCCTCGCCCTGTTGGAGTTGTACCGGGCGCGCGCGGTCGCGCTCGCCCAGGACGAGGCGCTGGGGGACCTGTTGGTGAGCTGGACGGGCGGAGACGCCGACGAGGTGACGAAGGGACGGGACGAATGGACGTGAGCGACGTGACGGAGCCCCGGGACCCCGAGCCGGAGGGACCGATGGGGGACGACGACGAGCGCGGTGGGCCGGAGTCGGACGGGCCGCCTCTGCGGGCCAGACTCGAGGCCCTGGTGCTGGTGGTGGACCAGCCGACACCGGAGGGCCTGCTGGCAGCGGCCGCCGGGGCGACGGTCGCCGAGGTCGACGCGGAGTTGCGGGCGTGGCGGGACGAGCTCACCGCAGCGGGGAGCGGGATGGACCTGCGGCGCACCGGGGACGGGTGGCGTCTCTACACCCGTCGTGAGCTCGCGCCGTACGTCGAGCGACTCCTCACGGACGGCACGAGGTCCACCCTGACCCGGGCCGCACTGGAGACGCTGGCGGTGATCGCCTACCGGCAGCCGGTCACCCGGTCGCGCATCGCGGCGGTTCGCGGGGTCAACGTCGACGGAGTGATGAGGACGCTCGTGGCACGCGGTCTGGCCGTGGAATGCGGCACAGATGCGGACACCGGGGGCATCCTGTATAGGACCACGGAGTTATTTCTGGAAAGATTGGGACTCACGTCGCTCGACGAGCTGCCGGACATCGCCCCGCTGCTACCGGATGTCGACCTGGTCGACGAGATGAGCGACGACCCCGCGGACGATCCGCGGATCCCACTGGGGCGGCGTCGAACCGCGGCGCCCGACCCCACACCCCGAGACGACGAAGAGATGTGACGTTTTCATGACTGAATCCGCTGGCCGAGACGGCGCACCGGTCCGCCTACAGAAGATCCTGGCCCAGGCCGGGGTCGCCTCCCGCCGCGCCTCCGAGGAGCTCATCGCCCGCGGACGGGTCGAGGTCGACGGCAAGAAGGTGCGCGAGATGGGCATCAAGGTCGACCCCGCGACCGCCGTCATCCGCGTGGACGGCACCCGCATCGTCCTGGACGACACCCTGGTCTACCTCGCGCTGAACAAGCCCCGGGGTTACCACACCACCATGTCCGACGAGAAGGGCCGGCCGTGCGTCGGCGACCTCGTCGCGGACCGCGTGGACGCCGGGCAGCGACTGTTCCACGTCGGGCGTCTCGACGCCGAGACCGAGGGTTTGCTCCTGGTGACCAATGACGGCGAGCTGGCGCACCGTCTCATGCACCCGTCCTACGAGGTGTCCAAGACCTACATGGCGACCGTCACCGGCGTCGTGGGCAAGGGCGTCAACAAGCAGCTGCGCGCCGGGGTGACCCTGGAGGACGGACCAGCCAAGGTCGACCAGTTCTCGATCCTCGACGTCCACGACGGGCGCTCGCTGGTCAAGGTCGTGCTCCACGAGGGGCGCAAGCACATCGTGCGGCGACTGCTCGCCGAGGTTGGGCACCCGGTCGAGGCGCTCGTCCGGACCCGCTTCGGGGCCGTCGCGCTCGGCGACCAGCGTGCCGGTACCTTCCGCAAGCTGGGCCGCAAAGAGGTCTCCGATCTGTACGAGGCGGTCGGCCTGTGAGCGCCCCGACCGCGCGTCGACGCATCGCGATCGACGGCCCGGCCGGCACCGGGAAGTCCACCCTGGCCCGCACGTTGGCCCGACGGATCGGCGGCGCCTATCTCGACACCGGCGCGATGTACCGGGTGGCAACCCTGCAGGTTCTGCGCGCCGGGATCGACCCGGAGGACGCCACCGCGGTGATCGCCGCGACCGCCGACCTCCCGCTGGAGATCGGCACCGACGCCGGCACCGAGCGCGTCCTGCTGGCCGGTGAGGACGTCAGCGACGAGATCCGCACCGCCCGCGTCACGGCCGAGGTCTCGGCGGTCTCCGCCGTACCCGAGGTCCGCGAGAACCTGGTCCTCCTGCAGCGGCGGCTGGCCTCCAGCGGGGGCACCGTCGTCCTCGAGGGTCGCGACATCGGCACCGTGGTGCTGCCGGACGCCGAGGTGAAGGTCTATCTCACCGCCAGCCCGGAGGTACGCGCCCGGCGCCGCACCGACCAGGACCTCGCCGCCGGCCGCGAGGCCGACTACGACGAGGTGCTGGCCGCCGTCATCGAACGCGACCGCAAGGACTCCACTCGCGCCGCGAGCCCGCTGCGGCCCGCCGACGACGCCGTCGTCATCGACACCTCAGACCTCACCCTCGACGAGGTGCTCGACCGCCTGGTCGCGCTCGCCGAGGGAATCCACGCGTCGCACGGCGCCACCGCAGAAGGGAACGCACTGTGACCACCAACGAGGAGACCCCCGACTTCGACCTGCCCGCCGGTCCCGGTGAGGAGACCATCGAGGACGGCTGGAACGACGACACCGACTGGGAGGCGGTCGCCGCGGAGTTCGCCGACGAGATCGGGGCGGTCACCGAGGGCGTGGAGATCCTGCCCACCGTCGCGATCGTCGGGCGCCCCAACGTCGGGAAGTCCACCCTGGTGAACCGCATCATCGGTCGCCGCGAGGCCGTGGTCGAGGACGTCCCCGGCGTCACCCGTGACCGGGTCTCCTACGAGGCGTTGTGGAACGGCCGCACCTTCATGGTGCAGGACACCGGTGGCTGGGAGCAGGACGCCAAGGGCATGCACCGCTCCATCGCCCAGCAGGCCGAGATCGCCATGGGCACCGCCGACCTCATCGTGCTGGTGTGCGACGGCACGGTGGGTATCACCGCCGCCGATGCGACGGTCGCCAAGAGCCTGCGGCGGTCCTCGACGCCGGTCATCCTCGCCGTCAACAAGGTCGACAGCGAGAAGGCCGAACTCGAGGCGGCCGAGTTCTGGTCACTCGGCCTCGACGAGCCCCACGCCATCTCCGCCGCCCACGGGCGGGGCACGGCGGACCTGCTCGACGAGATCCTCAGGCAACTGCCGTCCAAGGCGAGGATGCGTGAGGCCACCAACGTGCCGCGCCGTGTCGCGCTGGTCGGCAAGCCCAACGTCGGTAAGTCGAGTCTGCTCAACAAGCTCACCGGCGAGGAGCGCTCGGTGGTCGACAACGTCGCCGGCACCACCGTCGACCCCGTCGACTCACTCGTGGAGCTCGGCGGACGCACCTGGCGGTTCGTCGACACCGCCGGCCTGCGCCGCAAGGTCAACCAGGCCTACGGTCACGAGTACTACGCCTCACTTCGCACCCGCGGAGCGATCGAGGCGGCCGAGGTGGTCGTCCTCCTGCTCGACGCCTCCGAGCCCATCACGGAGCAGGACCTCCGGGTGATCTCGATGGTCGCCGACGCCGGCCGTGCGCTGGTGATCGCGTTCAACAAGTGGGACCTGGTCGACGAGGACCGACGGTACGACCTCGACAAGGAGATCGACCGCGAACTGTCCCGCGTGCTGAGCTGGGCCCACCGGGTCAACATCTCGGCCAGGACCGGGCGCGCCCTGGCCAAGCTCGTGCCCGCGATGGAGACCGCACTCGACTCGTGGGACAAGCGGATCCCCACCGGGCCCCTCAACACGTGGATGAGCGAGGTAGTCGCCGCGACTCCGCCGCCCATGCGAGGCGGGCGCCTGCCGCGGATCAGGTTCTGCACCCAGGCCACCACCCGGCCGCCGACGTTCGTGTTCTTCTCCACGGGGTTCCTCGAGGCCGGTTACCGCCGGTTCCTCGAGCGTCGTCTCCGCGAGACCTTCGGCTTCGACGGCTCCCCGGTCAGGGTGAACGTCCGGGTCAAGGAGCGCCGCCAACGCCAGTGACCTGCCGATTGGAGTCAGACGGAACCGGTGCGCTAGTCTGATCCAGTCGCCGCGCGAGCCGCGGTGGCGGACGGGCTGTGGCGCAGCTTGGTAGCGCACTTGACTGGGGGTCAAGGGGTCGCAGGTTCAAATCCTGTCAGCCCGACACAGATCAGGGCCGGTTTCCCGAGAGGGGGACCGGCCCTGAGTCCATTTCCGCGGTTCACTTCGGTTCAAGCGGCGGGTCACGTCCGCAGAATCCGGGGTGCGTTAGCCTGGCCTGGTCACGAAACGGCGACCCGGGTCGACCGTCAGTCTTCGATCCAGGAGTGAGCGCGCGGTGGGAGAGCTACTCGTCATAGCGGGGCTGGTGGTCGCGGTGATCGCGGTCGTCGGGATCATCGTCAAGGCACGGGGCGGCACGAAGCCCGAGGCGGCCGGACCCCGCCTCGACCCGCTCGCCGCCGACCGGCCGGTCCACGGCTTCGGCCCGCGAGAGCTCGGCCCCGGTGCGATCGTCTCCTACGGCGGCATCGACTATGTGGTCCGCGGCTCGATCACCCTTCGCCAGGGCCCGTATGTCTGGTGGGAGCATCTCCTGGAGGGCGGCGACGGAGCGCAGTGGTTGGGCGTCGAGGAGGACGAGGGAACCCTCGAGCTCACCTGGTGGAACACCCGCAAGGGACTCGGCGTCAGCCCCGGATCCGAGGTGATCGTCGACGATCGGGTCCATCGGCTCGAGGAGTCGGGTGAGGCGGAGTACTCGTGCGAGGGAACCACCGGTCTGCCCGAGCGCGGCCGGATGCGGTACCAGGACATGCGTACCGGGGACGGCAGCTCGCTGCTGTCCTTCGAGGACTGGGACGGGGCCGGCTGGGAGGTCTCCTCCGGACGCCCGATGTCCCGGGGTGAGCTGACCGTCTACCCGGCGCCCCCCGTCGCCGGTGACCCGGACTACAGACGGTGACCGTCCACGACCTCGCCACGGAACCGAGTGATGTGGCGGCCGCGGCACTGGGTTACCGGGTCGGCGTGACGCCCGAGCGGAACGCCCTCGTCTCCACCGTTCTCGAGCACCCCGCACTCGACATCGCTCTACGCCTGTCCATCCTCGGGGCATCACACGCGGTGACGCTGATGATCGACGGACGCGACGCGATGACCGAGGAGGTGTCCTGCCGCGCCACGGCCGACGGCGGGGCGCCTCTGCCGGCCGAGGAGTCCTTTCCCGGTTCGTGGGGTGTCCACCATCTGCGCGGGACCACCGAGACCCTCGCCGCCGCCGACTTCGGGGCGGTCGTGGAGCGACTGACCGCGCTCGCGGCAGCCGATCCGACCGTGCTCGCGGGACGGTTCCCGGGCTCTGAGGGGGCGCTCACGGTGGTGGCTCCGACGCCGGACGACACGGGCTGGTCGTGGGACACCTGGCATCTCTACCCGGCTGGAGACGACTCCGGGGAGAGCGGTGGCGACGTCGTCGCCACCACGTCCCGGTTGCACGTCGCCGGGGTGCACGTCGCCGGGCTGGCCGGCGCCGGGGTGGACGTTGCAGAGGGGGTGGCCTCGTGAAGCCCTACCGCGGGTGGATCATCGCGCTCGTCGCCGGACTGTGCGCGGTCCTGCTGGGCCTCGTCCTGGTGGGGTCCGGCACGAACGCCGTGCGCTACGTCCGCGAGAACTACACCCCGGTGGCAGGCGCGTCCCAGACCTACGAGTGCCGGGGCGACCGGGACTCCACGGCGAGGGACATCAGCAACCACGAGCGGCCGGACGCCGACCAGCTGAACGAGGACACCCGGTACCTGAGGTACGGGGACGACATGATCGTCGTCGGCCGCTCCGGCGATCTCGCC
Organism: Dietzia sp. IBK-p2-16D; assembly: GCF_057773085.1. Taxonomy (NCBI): domain Bacteria; kingdom Bacillati; phylum Actinomycetota; class Actinomycetes; order Mycobacteriales; family Dietziaceae; genus Dietzia; species Dietzia sp. IBK-p2-16D. The sequence goes on from NZ_JBYMTL010000001.1 coordinate 22,273, forward strand.
TGTCGCGTCCAGCTCGACGAGAACTCGCGCACGCTCCGTTCCGGAGGCTTCATCTTCCTCGGCGGGGCCTTCGGCCCGGGCAGCCCGGCGCGGTCCGCCGGGGGCAGCTCCGGCGGGGTCGGCGTGAAGTGACCCACGAGACGCCCACAGACCACCCGAACCCCGAGGAGACACGGTGACCATCGCCGCCGGAACCGCCGACCACGTACCCGAACTCCTGGACGGGATCGGGGTGTCGCTGGCGTACTTCGGCGTCGGCGCCCTGGTCCTCGCGCTGGGTTTCGTCATGCTCGACCTGCTGACGCCGGGCAGCCTGCGCCACCACGTGTTCGTCGACCACCGTCCCAACGCCGCGGCGCTGTTCGTGTCCTCGGCGTTCTCCCTCGCGATCATCGTCGTCACCGTGATGACCAACGCCTCGGACTCCCTCGTGTTGGGCCTGATCGACGTCGCCGTCTACGGCCTGCTCGGCGTGATCTTCCAGGCCGTCACGCTGGTGATCCTCGAACTGCTGGTCCCCGGCAGGTTCCGTGACCTCGTCGGCGCGCCGCGGTTCAGCACCGCCGCACTCGCCGTGGCGGCCACACTCCTCGCCGTCTCCGCCGTGAACGCGGCCGCCATTGCCTGACGAGGTCGGCACGGCGGTTCCCGTGCCGACGGAGGTGGACCCCGCCGGAGAATCCCCGCCGCGCGCCGGCCGCTGGTGGCGTCCGGTCGTGCTGGCCTCCGTCGCCGCGTGCGCCGCCTGCGGGCTCATCTACGAGCTCGCCCTCCTCACGCTCGCGACAACGGTCCAGGGCGGAGGGATCGTCGCCACGAGTCTCGTGGTGGCCGGGTACGTCGCGGCCCTCGGCCTCGGCGCATTGCTGGCCAAGCCGTTCGTCGACCGCCCGGCGTCGAGCTTCATCGCCGTCGAGGCGACGCTGGGGCTCGTCGGTGGGGCGTCGGCCACGGCGCTCTATGTGACCTTCACGACCCTGGGGTCGGACTCGGCGTCGTTGGTGACGCTGGTGGTGGCCACCGCCGCGATCGGCGTGCTGGTGGGCGCAGAGGTGCCACTGCTCATGTCCCTGCTGCAGACCGGCCGCCGGACCGGGTCGGCCGAGGCCGGCCGGGTACTGGCCGATCTCAACGCCGCCGACTACCTGGGGGCGCTCGTCGGGGGACTGCTGTGGCCGTTCCTGCTCCTGCCGTCGTTCGGGATGCAGCAGGCCGCCGCCATCACGGGGGTGGTCAACGTGGCCGCCGCGGCCGTGCTGCTCGCGCTCGCGTTGCGGGGTCTGCTGACCCGGACACAGACCGCCGTAGCGGCGTTGTCGCTCGCGCTGGTCGCGGCTCTGCTGGGCACGCTGCTCGTCACGCTCGACGACGTCACCGAGTGGTCGCGGTCCAAGCTGTACCCGGACCCGGTGCTCTCCCACACCCAGTCCGCCTACCAGGAGATCGTCGTCACCAGAGCGAGGTACAACGGCCGCACCGACCGCCGTCTGTACCTCGACGGGACGCTCCAGTACTCGAGTCTCGACGAGTACCGGTACACCGAGGCGCTGGTCCAGCCCGCGATGGCCGAGCGGCCCGCCGACGTGTTGGTACTCGGCGGCGGCGACGGTCTGGCGGCCCGAGACCTCCTGGCCGTGCCGGGCGTTCGGCGAGTGGTCCAGGTGGAGCTCGACCCGGCGGTGCTGGAGATCGCCCGCACCGAGCTGCGCGCGGACAACCGGGGTTCCCTCGACGACCCGCGCGTCGAGGTGGTGGTCGACGACGCCTTCGCGTGGCTGCGCCGGGGCGGCGACGGCGCGGTGCCGCCGGGCGGCTTCGGGGCGGTGCTCGTGGATCTGCCGGACCCGCGCAACGCCGCGCTGTCCCGCCTGTATTCCGAGGAGTTCTACGGCCTCGTGCGCGGGGTCACCGGCGATGACGGGCTCATGGTCGTCCAATCGGGGAGCCCGTTCTCCACACCGCGGCAGTTCTGGCGGACGGTGTCGACAGTGGATTCCGCGGGATGGGGCACGACCCCGTATCACGTTCACGTCCCGACGTTCGGGGACTGGGGTTTCGTCCTGGCCTCGGCCGACGGTGACGTCCCGGATCTCCGACTGCGGCCCGACGTCACCGGCCTGCGATACCTCGACCAGGGGACCCTCGAGGCAGCCGGCCGGTTCGGTCGCGACGTGGCCCCGATGCGACTCGAGCCCTCCACGCTCGACCGGCCCCGGATCCTCGATGACGCCCGACGTGGCTATGAACGCTGACCGGTGCGGAGCCGGCCTGCCACCCGCGGGGGAACACGGGGCCGGGGCCTACCGTTGTAACCGATAGGTATCCCGTGAGAAGAGCCGCGCGCCGGACGCGCGGGCGAGGAGGGGCATGGCCGACGAGCGCACGCCACAGACGGCACGGGACCGGATCGTGTCCGATATCGACCGCATGTGCCGGGGGGAGGGGCAGGCCCCGGTGGCGGAGTTGTCCGACCGGGCGGCTCTGCTCGTCGCCTGCGGGCTGATCGAACCCCGCATCGGCGACGTCGTCCTGTCCCGGATGCACCGCAATCTGCCGTTCCCGACGGTGAACGGATTCCACCAGGTCCGGATCATCGAGGAGCAGCGCCACGATCTGAGGCGGATCCTCGGCACCCCGGTGCCCTCCATGTTGCGCATGGCGCTGCGGACCCGACTCGCAGATCTCGACCGGAAGTACCTCGTCCTGCGGACCGGGTTCACCCGGGGTTCCGGCGTCTGGGCTTTCCGGGTCAAGGACATCCGCGCCGACCGGCGGCGCGGTGTGCACCTTGACACCGATGACCGTGGCCGGTTGTTCGACGCCCTGGCATCGACGCCGACCATGGCCCCCGTCCCGCTCGTGCCCCGGACCCTCGCGGAGCTCGGGACGGTCGCAGCGGCCAGAGGGCAGCGGGAGATGGGCCGGGTGGTGTTGCCACCACGGGTGCAGTCGGTGGTGCAGTCCCTTCCCTCGCTCCCGCACATCCGCGCGGACCGGCGTCGGATTCCCGAGATGTACACGGCCACCCTCATGGAGGTCGGTGGTCTGTACGACCGTCTGTACCGCGCGTACTCGCGGGGCGGACGGTCGGTGGAGGAGATCCGGCTGCAGTTCGACGCCGAATCCGAGGTGGTCGGCCTCGCCGGGGATCTGTGCCGACTGCGCGAGGCCGCGGCCACGGCCGGGGTGCCGCCGGCGAGCGACGGTTTCACCACTCTGACCGGTATGGGCGTCTCCATCGACGAGGTGTGGGCGGAGGTCGTCGACAGGGCGGTCGCGTTCCGGGAGCTCGTCGAGTCGGTGGAGTCGCGGGCCGAGGCCGCGGTGGCGGAGGCGGACCGTCTCGCCGGCATCGCCCGTGACAACGGTGTGGCGTCGCCCTCGACCCCCTACCGTCCCTCCCCGGCGGATGTGGCGGCCGAGCATCTGGCGGCGCGCGCGGGTGACCGGATGCTCTCGACGGAGGCCATGCGGAGGTTGCGCGGCCAGATCGACCCCGACCGCTAGACGCCGCGACCGGAGGGGCGCGTCCCCGACGGCGTCCCGCCTGCGTACGGTGGGAGCATCTGTTCGTCACCGGGAAGGACTCCACGCGTGGGACTGGCCAACCGCTTCTGGAAGCTCATGGGCTCCACCCAGGGACGCGACACCTCGCGCGCGCAGAGCGCGGTCGAGATGTCGCACGGGTTCGACGAGTGGGCGGCAGGACTGGACGACGACGAGTTCGCGGACGCCGCGCACGGGCTGCAGCTCTTCGGTGATCCGCCCGAGGATCTCGCCCGGTTCCTCGCGTTGGCGAGGGAGGCCGCCACCCGGACCGTCGGTCTGAGGCCGTTCGACGTCCAGCTCCAGGGAGCGTTGCGGATGTTCGCCGGCGATGTCGTCGAGATGGCGACCGGCGAGGGCAAGACACTCTCGGGGGCGGTGGCCGCCGCCGGCTACGCCCTCCAGGGCCACACGGTGCACGTCATCTCGGTCAACGACTATCTCGCCGCCCGGGACGCGCGCTGGATGGGGCCGATGTTCGAAATGCTCGGGCTCTCGGTCGGCCACGTGACGGAGTCCTCGACGCGCGACGAGCGACGTATCGCCTATTCCTGCGATGTCACGTACGGCTCGGTCTCCGAGATCGGGTTCGACGTCCTCCGCGAACAGCTGGTGACCGACCCCGCGGATCTCATCGCCCCGACCACCGACGTGGCCCTGGTGGACGAGGCCGATTCGGTGTTGGTGGACGAGGCGCTCGTGCCGCTGGTCCTGGCCGGCTCGACCTCCGGGGAGGCGCCGACAGGTGAGGTCCTGGCCGCGGTGCGCAAGCTGCGACCGGGTCGGCACTACGAGACCGACGCCGACCGCCGCAACATCTTCCTCACCGACGACGGCGCCGAGGCCATCGAGACCGAGCTCGGCATCCCCGACCTCTACGATGCCGACCACGTCGGTACGACCCTGGTCCAGGTCAACGTCGCGCTCCACGCGTGCTTCCTGCTGCGTAGGGACGTGGACTACATCGTCCGCGACGGACGGGTGCAGCTCGTCAACGCATCCCGCGGACGGGTGGCCGAGCTCCAGCGGTGGCCGGACGGGCTCCAGGCCGCCGTGGAGGCCAAGGAGGGCGTCACGGTGTCCGAGGCGGGGCAGATCCTGGACAGCATCACGGTCCAGGCGTTCATCGGCCGGTACGACAAGGTGTGCGGGATGACCGGCACCGCGCTGGCGGCGGGTGCCCAGTTGCGCGAGTTCTACTCCCTGGGCGTGTCCCGGATCGACCCCAACGCCCCGAACATCCGGTTCGACGAGGCCGACCGCACCTACATCGACACCGACAGCAAGACCCGCGCGCTGGTCGAACACATCGCTGCTGTCCACGCCACCGGTCAGCCGGTCCTGGTGGGCACCCACGACGTGGCCGAGTCCGAGGAACTGGCCGCACGGCTCGCCGAGAAGGGGGTCGAGTGCTCGGTCCTCAACGCCAAGAACGACGAGGAGGAGGCGGCCATCATCGCCGAGGCCGGTGACGTCGGCAACGTCACCGTCTCCACCCAGATGGCCGGGCGCGGGACGGACATCCGCCTCGGCGGTTCCGACGAGGCCCGACGCGACGAGGTCGTGGAACTCGGCGGTCTCCACGTGGTGGGTACCGGACGGCACCGGACCGAGCGGCTCGACAACCAGCTCAGGGGACGGGCGGGGCGTCAGGGCGACCCGGGCAGCTCGGTGTTCTTCGCCGCCATGGACGACCCCGTGGTGACGTCGGCGCTCGAACCCGAGAAGATCCCGACCAGCCACGACAGGATGTCCGGGTTGCTCAAGGGCAATCGCGGGCGCGACGCCGTCGATCACGCCCAGCGGGTGACCGAGGGGCAGATGCTGGAGATCCACGCCAACACCTGGCGCTACAGTCGGCTGCTCGCCGAGCAACGCGACATCCTCGCGGAGCGGCGCTCTGCGCTCCTGCGTACGGACAGGGCCTTCGAGGAACTCACCGCACACGATCCCGCGCGGGGTGACGCGCTGGTGGACGAGCACGGCCGTGAGGCGGTGGTGCAGGGCTGCCGAGAGATCATGCTGTGGCATCTCGACCGGGGCTGGGCCCGGCATCTGGAGACGATGAACGACGTCCGGGAGTCGATCCACCTCCGCGCACTGGGACGTGAGAACCCCCTCGACGAGTTCCATCGGATCGCGATCGACCACTTCCGGGACCTCGCCGCCGACGCCGTCCGTGAATCCGAGGCGACCTTCTCCGAGATCGAGTTCACCGACTCCGGGGTGGACCTCGAGGCCAACTCCATGGCGCGTCCCACCTCGACCTGGACCTACATGGTCCACGACAATCCGATGGCCGCCGGTGGGAACGTCTTCTCCGGGATGATGTCGACGTTCCGATGAATGCGGCGCGCGACGGCAGGCGGGAAACCGACCTCCGGGAGTGGCGGACCGGAGAGGGCAAGGTCCTGGGCGCCAGGATCCCGCCTCCCCGCGACGGGCACCTGTCCGCGGCGGTCCCGCCGGGCCTGGGCCCCGAATCGCCGGCCCGCGTACCGGAGGTCAGCGATCGGTTCTGGACGCTGCCCAACGCGATCTCGCTCGGGCGGATCGCGCTGATCCCGGTTCTCATCCTGAGCATCCTGGCGTGGGACGACCCACCCCTGGCCTTGTGGCTGCTCGGGGTGTTGGTCGTCTCGGACTGGCTCGACGGCAAGATCGCGCGTCTGTGGAACATGCGCTCGACCTGGGGCGAGCGACTGGACCCGATGGCGGACCGGATCCTCGTCGCCGCCGTGCCGGTGGCCTTCGCGGTCGCGGGATTCATCCCCGTGTGGATCGTGGTGGTCCTCATCGCGAGGGACCTGCTGCTGACGAGCACTCTTCCGGTCTACCGCCGGCGCGGTCTGGTACCCGAGGTCACCTACCTGGGCAAGGCGGCGACCTTCGCCCTGTTCTGGTCACTCCCGCTGTTGCTGGCCGGCCACGCCGGTGTGCCGGGTGGACAGGCCTTCCAGCTCGTGGGGGAGGCGTGCCTGTACTGGGGCGTCGGACTGTACGCGTGGAGTGGGGGCATCTACGTGTGGCAGGCGTGGCGGATCGCGCGGGCGGTTCCCCCACGCGGGGCCCGATCGGCTGATGTGGGGGTGCCCGACGGTGTGTAATGTCGCCAGATGGAATTCTAAAGTGAGCCACTCGAGAAGGGCGCGTCAGTGAGCGATCAGAACATCCCCGACCAGCTCCGGTACACCGATGAGCACGAGTGGGTGGAGCGGGTGTCGGACACCCGGGTGCGCATCGGGATCACCGAGTACGCGCAGTCCAAGCTCGGAGACATCGTGTTCGTCCAGCTCCCCGAGGTCGGAGGGGACACGGAGTCGGGAGAATCCTTCGGCGAGGTCGAGTCGCCCAAGAGCGTGTCCGACCTGTACGCGCCGCTCAGCGGCAAGGTGGTCGAGGTGAACACCGCCCTCGAGACCTCGCCCGAACTGGTCAACTCGGATCCCTACGGTGAGGGGTGGATCGTCGTCCTGGAGATCGCCGACGTGGACGACCTGGAGAGCCAGCTCGAGCAGACACTCGACTCTGACGGGTACGCCAAGATCACGGAGGGCTGAGCGGGTAGTCGCCGCCCCCCGGCCCCGCGGCCGGGGTCCCCGACATAGAATCAACTGCACCGCACGGTGAGCCCCTCGCTGGGCTCGGACGAGGAGATACGAACGTGACCGAGAACAAGAACATGCCCGAGGCGACCGCCGAGACCACCTCCGTGTTCCGTGCAGAGCTCCTCAACGAATCCGACCAGCAGGCGGCGCAGTCCGACTCCGCCGTCACCGGTGTCGAGGGCCTCCCCGAGGGGCAGGCCCTGCTGGTCGTCAAGCGCGGCCCCAATGCCGGGTCGCGATTCCTGCTCGACCAGGCCACCACCTCTGCGGGACGACACCCGGACAGCGATATCTTCCTCGACGACGTCACGGTGAGCCGGCGGCACGCCGAGTTCCGTAGCGAGGGCGAGACGTTCACGGTCGTCGACGTGGGGTCGCTGAACGGCACCTACGTCAATCGTGAGCCCGTGGATTCGGCGTCGCTGTCCAACGGCGACGAGGTCCAGATCGGCAAGTTCCGCCTCGTCTTCCTGACGGGTACGCCCGGGCAGTGACCGCCGCCGGACAGGGCGCCCCGAAAGAGGAGTACCTCTCCATCGGGGGCGTCATCGCACTTCTGGGTCCGGAGTTCCCGGACCTGACTGTGTCGAAGGTCCGGTTCCTCGAGAACGAGGGGCTGGTCACCCCTGAGCGCACGGCGAGCGGATACCGGCGGTTCAGCGTCGAGGACCGCGAGCGCCTGCGGTACGTACTGACCGCCCAGCGCGATCGGTACCTGCCGCTCAAGGTGATCCGGCAGGAACTCGACGCACTGGACGCCGGCATCGCCGACGGGTCGACCACCGCGCTGCGACCCCGGTCGGGTGAGGACGGCGTCCCCGGCTCCGCCCCGGACGATTTCCGGAGCGACACCCTGAAGAGGCTCACCCGCGAGAACGTGGTCGAGCAGTCCGGGGTGGACGCCGCTCTGGTCGACGCCTTGATCGACGCCGGCCTGATCGCGGCGGGGCCCGGCGGCTTCTTCGACCCGGAAGCGGTCCTGGTGGCGCGGACCGCGCACGATCTGGCCGGGCACGGGGTGGACGTTCGCCACCTCAGGGGTTTCCGCACGGCGGCCGACCGACAGACCGGGTTGATCACGCAGATCGCCGGCCCGGTGGCCCGTCAAGGTGATGCCGATGCCCGGGATCGGGCTGCGGAACTGGCGCGGGAGATCGCGGCACTGTCGGTGGCGCTCCATTCGACCCTGGTCACCGTCGCCGTGCGGCACGCACTCGAGTCCTGACGGGCGTCGGCGCCCGCCCGCCGTGGAGCGGATCGGGGCTACGCTGAGAGACGTGGGAGAGGCGGAGGACATGGGAAAGAACATGCGGGAGGTCGACATCGTCGGCGTCCGTTTCGAGGAGCCGGAGTACGCACCCGTACTGATCCTGCACGAGAAGGACGGTGGTCGGTACGTGCCGATCTGGATCGGGGCGGCCGAAGCCGCAGCGATCAGCCTCCAACAGCAGGGGGTGCAGCCGAGCAGGCCGCTGACGCACGACCTGGTGGCCACGCTGCTGGACACCTTCTCGCATCCGCTTGAGCAGGTCGAGATCGTGGGAGTGTCCGACGGGACGTTCTTCGCGGAACTGGTGTTCGGCGAGACCCGGGTGTCCGCGCGCCCGTCCGACGCGGTGGCGGTCGCACTGCGGACCTCCTCGCCGGTACTCGTCAGTCGGGAGGTCCTCGACGAGGTGGGGATCTCACTCGTGGAGCAGGGCGAGGAAGAGGTCGAGGCTTTCCGTGAGTTCCTCGACCAGGTGAACCCGGACGATTTCCTCGGCGGGCCGGAAGCGCCGAAGGAGCCGGGCGGGTCACCCTCCTGAAGCCTGTGACCTGCAAGTTTGGTGGTCCCAATGGTCACTTCACTACCAGAGCGCAGGTCAGGGCAGACTCTAAACTTCAACTTGAGGTTGAGGTTTACCGCGTGTCCTATTGATCGAGGCCCCCGGCGGGCATAGCGTTGCCCTCAGTGAACTACACCGATGGTGTTCACGCGTCCAGGATCCGGGCTTCGCAGCCCGGTACCGTGCCGCCACGTTCGTGGCGACACCCGCAGCTTGAGGGAGCAATCGTGGCCGACCACACCCGGGTCTCGGAGCCGTCCGTCGCCGATACGAACACGGAGAGTCTCTTCAGGGCCCCAGTCGACGGCACCCAGGCGTCGTTCGACGAGGTGCAGCCCGGACTGTTCCCCGATGACGGGATCCCGGACGGCACGAGCGGGTACCGCGTTCCGATCGCGTGCCAGATCGCCGGGATCACCTATCGCCAACTCGACTACTGGGCGCGCACCGATCTGGTCGTCCCCTCGATCCGCAATGCGGCCGGGTCGGGTAGTCAGCGCCTCTACTCGTTCAAGGACATCCTCGTCCTGAAGATCGTCAAGCAGTTGCTCGACACCGGCATCTCACTGCAGAACATCCGCAAGGCCGTGGACCAGATCCGTTCACGTGGTGTGGAGGATCTGGCGACCATCACCCTGTTCTCCGACGGCCGCACCGTGTTCGAGTGCACCTCCAAGGAGGAGGTGTTCGACCTGCTGCAGGGCGGGCAGGGTGTCTTCGGGATCGGGATCGGGGGAGCGATGCGTGAGCTCGCCGGCTCGATCGCCGAGTTCCCCGCCGAGACGGTGTCGGAGGAGGACATCCTGACGCCGGTGGAGGACGAACTGGCGGCCCGTCGGCGCGCACGCGCCTCACGCCGCACGGGCTGATCGGCTCGGGTGGTCTAGACTCGGCCGTGCGTTCACGCGACTCACGGGAGAGCTCCGCGGCCTACGGGCCGTGGGCGCCGAAGGAGCAACTCCTCTCCGAGAATCTCTCAGGCACCCGGACCGTGTAGTCGCCTAACGCCTCTGGAGAGCGGTGGAACAGACCACCCGCCCACGGGGAAAGCCGGGCTCGCCTCGCGAGTCCGGTGAATCTCTCAGGCGCCGGCACCCGTCCGGCAGGGGACAGAGCGGAGAGGGTAGCACCGGCCCGCAGGCCGCCTGTCCGGGCGGCCCCGCCACCTGAGGAGCACCTGTGACGACGACCCCCGACATCTCCCGGACCGGAGGCGAGTTCGTCGCCCGCCACCTGGGTCCCGACGCCCACGGCCTGGAACGCATCCTGGACACCATCGGGGTGAGCTCACTGGACGAGCTCGCCGAGCGGGCCGTCCCGTCGGTCATCCTCGACGAGGTGGGCGCGGACGGGCGTGCTGAGGGGATCGACGCGCTACCGGAGCCGCTGTCGGAGGCGGACACCATCGCCGCGCTCCGTGAACTCGCGAACCGCAACACCGTCGCCGTGTCGATGATCGGCCAGGGGTACTACGACACGCTCACCCCGCCGGTGCTCATCCGCAACATCATCGAGAGTCCGGCGTGGTACACGGGCTACACCCCCTACCAGCCGGAGATCAGCCAGGGCCGTCTCGAGGCGCTCCTGAATTTCCAGACGATGGTCTCCGACCTGACCGGTATGGACATGGCGAACGCCTCCATGCTGGACGAGGGCACGGCCGCGGCCGAGGCCATGACGATGCTGCGACGGGCCAACCGCTCCTCCAAGAGCCCCCGCTTCGCCGTCGACGTCGACATCTTCCCCCAGACCGCGGCGATCCTCGCCACCCGCGCCGAGCCCCTGGGTATCGAGATCGTCACCGCGAACCTGGTGGACGACGGACTGCCCGAGGGAGAGTTCTTCGGGGCGCTCGTGCAGACCCCCGGCGCGTCCGGTCGTGTCGCCGACGTGTCCGGGCTCATCGAGCAATGCCACGAGCGGGGCGCCATGGTCGCCGCGGGTGTCGACCTGCTGGCGTCGACGGTCCTGACCCCCGCGGGGGAGAAGGGTGCGGACGCGTGTTTCGGCACCACCCAGCGCTTCGGGGTGCCGATGGGCTTCGGCGGGCCGCACGCCGGTTTCCTCGCGTGCCGCAGCGCACACGCCCGCAACCTTCCGGGGCGCCTGGTCGGGGTGTCGACCGACGCCGACGGCCGGGTCGCCTACCGGCTCGCCCTCCAGACCCGTGAGCAGCACATCCGCCGGGAGAAGGCGACGTCCAACATCTGCACCGCCCAGGTCCTCCTGGCGGTTCTGGCCGCGATGTACGCCTCCTACCACGGTGCCGAGGGCCTCACGGCCATCGCCCGCCGGGTGCACGCCCACGCCGATGCGTTGGCGGAGGGGCTGCGCGCCGCCGGGATCGACGTCGTCCACGACGAGTTCTTCGACACGGTCCTGACACGCGTCCCGGGACGCGCCGACGAGGTGCTGGCGGCCGCCGCCTCCCGCGGCGTGAATCTGTGGAAGGTCGACGACGACACGGTGTCCGTCTCCTGCGACGAGGCCACCACCGCGGAGCACATCGGGATCGTGCTCGAGGCGTTCGGTGCCGGATCGGCCGCCGAGATCTCGGCGGATCCGGGCTACGGTGACCGGACGAGCGCGTTCCTCCAGCACGAGGCGTTCGTGCGGTACCGCACCGAGACCGCGATGCTGCGCTACCTGCGCGCGCTCTCGGACAAGGACATGGCTCTGGACCGGACCATGATCCCCCTGGGGTCCTGCACCATGAAGCTCAACGCGACCGCCGAGATGGAGCCGATCACGTGGCCGGAGTTCAACCGGCTCCACCCCTTCGCCCCGGCGGACCAGAACGCCGGCATCCGCGAACTCGTCTCGGATGTCGAGCAGTGGCTCGTCGACATCACCGGGTACGCAGCGGTCAGCCTGCAGCCCAACGCCGGGAGCCAGGGCGAGTACGCCGGGCTCCTCGCGATCCGGGCCTACCACCGCTCGCGCGGGGACGAGGACCGGACCGTCTGTCTCATCCCGTCCTCCGCCCACGGCACCAACGCCGCGTCGGCGGTCATGGCCGGGATGAAGGTGGTCGTCGTGGCATGCCGTGAGAACGGCGACGTCGACGTCGACGATCTGCGCGCGAAGGTCGACAAGTACGCCGCCCAGCTGTCGGCGATCATGATCACCTACCCGTCCACGCACGGGGTGTACGAGCACGACATCGAGGACATCTGCGCGATCGTCCACGATGCCGGTGGTCAGGTGTACATCGACGGTGCCAACCTCAACGCGCTCGTCGGGGTGGCGCGGCCGGGGCGGTTCGGGGGCGACGTGAGCCACCTCAACCTCCACAAGACCTTCTGCATTCCGCACGGCGGCGGCGGGCCCGGAGTCGGCCCCGTCGCGGTGGCCGAGCACCTGCGCGACTTCCTGCCCGGGCACCCGCACGAGGACGGTCTGGGCTCGGGTGGCGTGGTCTCGTCGGCCGCGTTCGGGTCCGCGTCGATCCTCCCGATCACCTGGGCCTACGTCCGGATGATGGGAGCCGACGGCCTGCGCAGGGCCACGCTCACCGCCATCGCCAGTGCGAACTACCTGGCCCGGCGTATCGGGGAGCACTTCCCGGTGCTGTACTCCGGTGAGGGCGGGTGGGTCGCCCACGAGTGCATCCTCGACCTGCGGCCGCTCATCGACTCGGTCGGCATCTCGATCGACGATGTGGCCAAGCGGCTCGCCGACTACGGGTTCCACGCGCCCACCATGAGCTTCCCGGTGCCCAACACCCTCATGGTGGAGCCGACCGAGAGCGAGGACCTGGCCGAGCTGGACGCGTTCTGCGACGCGATGGCCGCCATCCGCGCCGAGATCGACCGGGTCGCCGCCGGGGAGTGGACCGTGGACGACAACCCGCTCCGGGGCGCGCCCCACACGGCCGAGAGCGTGTCCGCCGACGAGTGGACGAACGCCTACCCCCGCAGTGTCGCCGGGTACCCGCTCGGCTCGGGCTGGCGCCCGAAGGTGTGGCCGGCCGTCCGTCGGATCGACGGAGCTTACGGCGACCGGAACCTGGTCTGCTCCTGCCCGCCGCTGGACGCGTTCGCACAGGACTGAACCGGCGCCGGGGTCCGGCGTTGTCGTACCCGCATGACACCGTGCGGTGCATGACGACGACCGGACCCCACCCGATCCCCGCTCTCCCCGCGGCCTGCCGCGAGTGGTGTCGCGCCCAGCCTCCCGCGCTGGTGGTAGCCGACGAGTACGTCGAGATCGATCTGGACCTGTGGAACCTCCGTCTCGCGGAGAAGCGCGTCGACCTCCGTCTGGTCGCCGGGGGCCCGGACGGCGGACGCGTCGAGGTCGGGTCCGGCTACCTCCGTAGGAGCGACCTGTGGGCGGCGGGTCGCCGCGCGCGGGGGAGCCTGGAGGAGTCGGTCGTCGCGCTCTACATGTGCGCCGCGTGGCTCTCGGGTCACCCGACGCGATCGGGGATGCGGCGCGGGCTCCCGGATTTCCGCATCGCCGAGCGCGACCTGCATGCTCGGATCTCGGTCTCCTCCCACGGGTATCCCCTCGTCCTGCACGAGGTGGTGGACTGGCTCGACGCACCAGTCGAGGCCATGAACCTCCTGCGCCACGGCGCCCCTGCGGGTCGAGCAGGTCGCGGCGTACCGGACCTGGGGTACCCCCTGGCGTCGCTCTACCTGTCCTCGCTGGGCATGGCGTGGTCGGCGCCGGGGATCGTGCCGGTGGATCCGGCCGGGATCGGAACCCTGATCCACGCCGGCTGGACCGAGGTCGACTCGGCCTCCCGCCTGACCCCGCGCCGATACCAGCGGTACCTGGATGTGGTCGCGGCATGGGCGCACGAGGCGGGCGTGGACCCGCTGGTGGTCGAAATGTGGCTCGTCACGGACTGGCATGACCGGCGGGCGGCTGCCCACCACCCGGGAGCGTCTGCCCGGGCTCCTCGGGGAACCGGCCCGCGCTGACCACCTTGCGCGCTAGTGTCCGCCCCATGGAACCCCGGAGAACGACCGTGGATGTCTCGGCCGGGACGCTCGACGTCCTCGTGTGGGAGTCGGAAGCCCGAGGGCCCGATGCCGATCCGGACAGGACGGTTCTGGCCCTGCACGGGTTTCCCGAGTCGGCCTGGGAATGGGGGAGCGTCGCCGAGGTCCTGGTGGGTCAGGGAGTCCGGGTGGTGGCCCCGATGCAGCGCGGGTACTCGTCCGGGGCGCGTCCGGATGATGTCCGAAGCTACGCCATCGAGCACCTGTCGGCCGATGCCCTCGCCGTGGTGGACAGTCTCCGGCTCGACCGGGTCCATGTGCTGGGGCATGACTGGGGGGCGTCCGTGGCCTGGTGGGTGGCCGCCCACCACCCCGACAGGGTCGCCAGCCTCACGGCGGTCTCCATCCCGCACCTCGCGGCGTTCTCCGACGCGATCTACACGGATCCCGATCAGCAGGCTCGATCGGCCTACTTCGGACTGTTCCGTCAGGAGGGCAAGGCCGAGGACGTACTCCTCGAGGACGATGCCCGTCGACTGCGCGGCATGTTCGCCGGGCAGGTTCCGTCCGACCTGGTCGACAGGCACCTCGAGGTGCTCGGGGAGCGCTCCGCCCTGACCGCGGCTCTCCACTGGTACCGCGCGATGCGGCGCTACGACCTCCCCGACGTCGCCGTCCCCACCACATTCCTGTGGGGCGGGCAGGATCCGGCGGTCGCCCGCAGCGGGGCCGAGGCCACGGCGGCGAGGGTGACGGCGGACTACCGCTTCGTCCCACTCGACGACCTGGGCCACTGGCTACCGGAACAGGCCCCCGCGGTGGTGGCCCGCGAGGTCCTGACCCGGATCGGATAGCCGTCGAGCAGTGTCTCAGCCCTGCCGCAACTCCCGCTTGAGGAGTTTGCCGGACTGGTTGCGGGGCAGTTCGTCGACGAACACCACCCGCTTGGGGATCTTGAACGGCGCGAGATGCTCGCGAGTACCCGCGATGATCTCGTCCTCGGTCACGTGGGCCCCCTCCTTGAGGACGACGACCGCCGTCACCGCCTCGATCCACTTGGGATCCGGGGTGCCGATCACCGCGACCTCGGCGACCCGCTCGTCCCGGTACACCGCGTCCTCCACCTCACGGGAGGCCACGAGGACGCCCCCGGTGTTGATGACGTCCTTGATGCGGTCGACCACCTCGACGAATCCCTCGGGGTCCCGGACCACGAGGTCCCCGGAGTGGAACCAACCGTCACGGAACGCCTCCCGGGTGGCCTCGGGCTTGTTCCAGTACCCCCGGCACAGCTGCGGGGAGCGGTAGACGACCTCACCCTGCTCGCCGGCGGCGACCTCGGCGCCGGTCTCGTCCACGACGCGGGCCTCGACGAAGAAGACGGGGCGCCCGGCGCTCGCCGGGCGGGCATCGTGCTCCTCGGGCCGCAGGACACACGCGAGCGGCCCGATCTCGGACTGCCCGAAGCAGTTGTAGAAACCGAGATCGGGGTACTTCTCGCGCAGCCTCTGCAGGACGGTGACCGGCATGATCGAGGCGCCGTACTGGGCCTTGCGCAGGCTCGACAGGTCGCGGGTGTCCAGGTCGGGGTGGGACGCGAGTGGGACCCATACCGTCGGGGCGAGGAAGAGCGACCCGATCCGGTCCTGTTCGACCCGACGGAGGATCTCGGGGATGTCCGGGGCGGCCATGAGGTGCACGGTCGCGCCCAGCGAGAGGTAGGGCATCGCGAACACGTGCATGGCGGCGGAATGGTAGAGCGGCATGGTCACGAGCGGCGCGTCGTCGGCGGTGAGATCGAGCGCGAGGATGCAGCTGACGTACTCGTGCGCGAGGGCCGAATGCGTCATCATGG
The DNA here is from genome assembly GCF_057773085.1 of Dietzia sp. IBK-p2-16D. Classification (NCBI taxonomy): domain Bacteria; kingdom Bacillati; phylum Actinomycetota; class Actinomycetes; order Mycobacteriales; family Dietziaceae; genus Dietzia; species Dietzia sp. IBK-p2-16D. The sequence continues at coordinate 38,063 of NZ_JBYMTL010000001.1, forward strand.
CGCCCTTGGGTCGGGAGGTCGTGCCCGAGGTGTACAGCAGCTGGGCCAGGTCGCTGCCCGACGCGGGCGAGTCGACGGGCGCGACGTCGCCCCGGTCGAGCGCCGCGCCCAGCAGGGTCCCGTCGGCGGGGTCACCGGCGGCGGGTTGCAGCGCGAGGGTCTGCAGCGACGGCAGGGTCCGGGCCACGGCGTCGAGGGTCCGCGCCTGCGCAGGGTCGACCAGGACGAGTGACGCCCCGGAATCGCTGAGCAGATACTCGAGTTCCCCACCGGTCAACGCGTAGTTCACGGGAACGTGGGTGTACCCCGCACGGGAGGTCGCCATGAAGCCGATGAGGTAGGCGTCCGAGTTGACGCCGTAGGCGGCGATCCGTGCGCCGTCGGCCAGTCCGCGGTCGGCGAGCAGCGTGGCGACGCGGTCGACGGCGGCGTCGAGTTCGGCGTAGGTCCACCGCCGGTCGGCGAAGGTCAGGGCGACCCGGTCGGGGAACCGGGATGCGGAGCGTCGCAGTACGGCGTCGACGGTCCCGGCGGTGGCGGATGAGAGGGAGTGCGGAGGGGGCGTGGTCATGGTCCGACTCTATAGCGGCCGGTGGCGCCGGCCTGCGGGTGGCCGGTCCCGGTCAGTCGTTCGACCGGAGCAGGTCCAGCACGGCCGGGGGGATGTCGCCGGTGGCCTCGCGCGGGGTCCAGGGCTCGCTCGGGACCCATTGCGATCCACATCCGCGGCAGGCGAACAGTGGCTCGCCGCGGCGTTCGACCGGGGTCTCGTTCCAGTTGCACAGGTCGCGGCAGGAACGTACGCGAAGTGGCGCCAGATCCGGGTCGGCACGGCGGCGCGCGAGTGAGCGCAGGGAAGCGAAACCAGTCATGTCACCAGCGAGGATAGTCCTGTCGCGGTGGTCGGGGGTAGCGGCGCGGTGGCCGATGGTCGGGCAGTGCGGTGTCGGTAACCTGATCGGATCGCCAGGGGACGGAGTCGACAGATGAGTGCATGTCCGTGCGGCAGCGGGGACGGATTCGGAACGTGCTGCGGCCCGCTCGTGGAGGACGGGGTGCCCGCGCGGACCGCTGAGGAGCTGATGCGGTCGCGGTACACGGCGTTCGTGCTGGGCCGCACCGACCATCTCTGGCGCACCTGGCATCCGCGGACCAGGCCACAGACGGTCGAGGCATCGGGGGTGGAGTGGACCGGACTCACCGTCGTCGACGTGGTCGCCGGGGGTGAGGACGACGACGACGGGGTGGTCGGGTTCGAGGCCCGGTACACGAGCGCCGAGGGGCCGAACGTGATGCGGGAGCGGTCGCTGTTCGAGCGCAGGGGCGGGCGCTGGACCTACCTGACGGGATCGGACCCCGCGGGCGAGTCGGATCCCGCCGGCGGCGGCGAGCCGAGTGGCCCGGGCCGGAGTGGACAGAGCCGGGGTGGACAGGGCCGAGGTGGGCAGGGCCAAAGCGTCTAGGACCGGGTCGGGTCGTCCGGCTGACGGGTCACGATGAACGAACCGATCGTGCCCGGGGTGGTGAGGTCGATCCGGCCGATCCGGACACCGCGCGGCACCGTCCAGGCCACCATTCCCCGGATCTCCTCCCCGGGTGTCGACAACACCGACGGGACCAACGGGTCGTCGACGGTACCGGCGGGGTTCTCGATCCGCTCGAAGGGCCGCCCCGAGGGATCGAACGCGGAGAAGTCTGCGGGTCCCAACTGGGGCTGGCCGGAGGACTGCACGGCGCGGACGTCCACCACCAGCACCGCGTCCGAGTAGGCGGAGGACGGCACGATCCGGAGGTTCGACACGGTGACGGTGGCGTCCCACAGGTCGCCGGAGACGGGGAACGGACGGTCGAACTGCTGGGAGGAGGGCAGGGGTCCGGTGGGTTCGGCGGTGGGAACGGGGACACCGCGGTCGTCGTCGCCCAGAAGCGACGGAGAGCAGGCACTGGTCAACACGGTCGCGGCCGTGACCACGGCGGCGAGGGCGGCGCGACGCATAAGGCGCTCCTGTGGCGGGATCGTGCACCGGGCCCGTCCCGGCAGTGCCTGATCCTACGTCTCGTCCTAGTCGGAGTCGTCGGAGGCTCGCAGGTCCCGCCAGTGTTTTCCAGCGACCCGGCGGGCCAGGTCCGGGTAGACGTCGTCGAGTTCCGCGGAGATCTCGGCCAACTGGATCTTGAAGTTGACCGGGACGAAGACCCGGTCGACGAACTCCGATTCGGCGGTGATCGACTTGCCGTCGAACACGTACCGGCACCACAGGGAGTCGCGATTGAGGATCGCGACCTCGGTCTCCGCGGCGGCCACGTCCTCCACCGCCGACAGCAGCGGGCTCCGGAACACGATGAGCGGCAGTGACCGGTGGGCACGGACGAAGAGCAGGACACAGCCGGCGGGGACGGTGAACACGTCGTGCTCGTCGGGCCGGAACCGTCGTCGGTAGACCTCGGTGAGGGCCGCTCCCACCGCGCGGGTCGCCTGGTCCGGGTCGGTGATCGGCTGCGGACGGAAGTCGTCCTCGTCGACCAGCGGCCCCCCGGGGCCGGTGATGCCCCCTCCCGAACCCCCGGGCTCCACCGGTCCGGTGTCGCCGACGTCGTCCTCGTCGGTGTCGGTGTCGGCGTCGGTCACATCGTGCAGGAACACCGGGTGCCGTATCCCGAACACCTGCTCCAGGGTTCCCGCAACCAGGTGGGACAGCTCGCGGGCCCGGTCGGTCGGCAGGGAGACACGGGGGCCGGAGGGCGGATCGGATGACGTCTCGGTGTCAGTCGCCTGCCATCCGAGTGCGGCCAGCTGCGCCAACTGCGCGGGGCGCAACGGGGTGGGGACGTCCTCGGTGCCGCCTCCGGAGACCTCCGCGACGACCCGTCCACCGTCACCGGCGGTGAACCGGATGTACGGCGTGTGGGCCGAGGGCGCGCCGAGGACGGGTACCGCCAGATCGAAGGTGGCGCCGGGGACCAGGTCACGCAGGAGGTCGGCCAGGTGGGACGCGAACCGATCCCACCCGGCCGCGATCGACGCGTCCAGGTCGAACTCGAATGCCGGCATGCATGGCAGTCAACCACCGAGCCGCCATCTCCGTCAGCGGTTCGCCGGTGTCCGGCCCGCGGGCGTGGGCCTCCCGGGGCCGGCGGTTCAGTTCCCGGCCGGCGGGTGTCCTGCCTGATAGTCGGCCCAGTACTCGTCGGAGCCGTCGAACCCGACCCTGATGCCGCCGCTGTGCTCGATGATCTCGGGCTGGATCGGCTCGATCGTCCGCTCCGCGGCCAGAGCGGAGGCGACGTCGGCGAACTCGGCGAGGTGACGCAGCTGGGTCCACGTGGGCGGCAGCAGCATCGAGTGACCCCTGCGGAAGTCCTCGAGCAGGTCGACCGGGCGGGCCCACATGGTCAGGTCGACCTCGGTGGTCTGGTCGTCCGGCTCCTGGCCGGCAGGCAGGGCCGCGAGGAAGAACCGGGTGTCGTAGCGGCGCTTCTCGATCACAGGGGTGATCCAGTGGTCGAACGGGCGGAGTCGACCGGCGGCCAGCGAGAGGTCCTCCCGCTCCAGGAAGCCACTGAACGACAGCTCATGGGCCTCGAGCTCGGCCCGGGCGGAGTGATACTTCCCGGCATCGGAGACCGCGGATCCGTCGAGGTGATCCGCGAGCAGGACACCGCACTCCTCGAATGTCTCGCGGGCGGCGGCACAGACCAATCGGCGGGCCCGCGGTTCGTCACATCCGAGTCGTTCGGCCCACCACGTGGGGGCGGGACCGGTCCACGCGAGGTCCGGGTCGTCGTCGGCGGCGTCGACCCCTCCGCCGGGGAACACGGTCATCCCGCCGGCGAACGCCATGCCCTTGACGCGGCGGGCGGCGAACACCTCCGGGCCGTCGGCGGAGTCGCGGATCACCATCACGGTGGAGGCGTCCTTGATCGGGAGGGCGGTGGTCTGGTCAACCTCGGTCATGGTGCCAGTCTCGCGCGACGGGGTGGCGGGCCCGGCACCGGGGTGGGTACGTCAGACGGAACCGCGCGCGGCCGGGGGCAGGACACCGTAGAGCACGTGGCGGACCTGCCCCATGAGTTCCTCGCGGCTGTTGTCGGCGGAGGTCCGCTCGACCCCGCACCGCACGATCGTCATGTAGAGCACGTCGAACACGGTCTGGGCGGGACCGGCGAGGCTGTCCTGGGTCGCGGAGGAGGCCGAATGGCCGGCGAGGACGGCCGCGATGAGGTCGCGCAGCTCCTCGAGGATGCGTTGCGCTTCCGCGCGGTGCGGACCGGGCTCCCCGAAAAGCGTCTCGCGGTGATAGGCCGCGATATTCTCCGGCTGCCTGTCGAGCGCCACCAGGAGGGGCTCGCACAGCGTCACGAGATCATCGACCGGATCGCCGGTGTCGGGGACGGTCTCCACCATCGCGCGGAACTCCTCGTTGGCGACCATGCACAACAGTTCGCCCTTGGACTGCGCATATCGGAACAGCGTCCCCGTCCCGACCTCGGCACGGTCGGCGACCTCCTGGGTGGTGACCGAGGAGTACCCGCGTCGGGAGAACAGGTCCCGGGCGGCCGCATGGATGCGACGCTGCTTGTCGGCCTTGTTCAGCTCTCGCCGGCCGGGTTCGCGGGTGGGGGTCACGAGAACCACTCGGTCGGCGGCCCCGCCAGCAGCAGGAGGGAGAACACGATCGCCACCACCACGAGCGTCACCAGCAGCGCCACGGCGGGGGAGCGGAGAGCGAAGGCCAGGACCCGCTCGGGGAGGGTCCGCGGGGTGTCACCGTCCGGACCGACGCGCCACGGCCCGTCGAGCAACCCGCGGCGTTCCACCGACCGTTCGAACGGGACGGTCGCATAGGGGATCACGGCCGACGCCAGACCGAGGACCCCGGTTCCGGCGCCCCACCGCTTGTCGGTCCACACCGCGACGGTGGCGACGGCGTAGCAGAGGAACACGAACCCGTGGACGCTGCCGCCGACCATGGTGGCCCAGTCGAACCCGAAGGCGTACTTGCCGATCATGCCGAGGATCAGGAGCGTCCAGGTGACCACCTCCGCCAACGCGAGCCTCTTGTACAGGATGCGGGGGGTCACAGCTGTCCTCCATCGGTCGGGTCCGGGTCCGTCGGACATCGTACGGACCCGGGCCCCGAGAGCCGGTTCCAGGGCGTGGGCGGGTTCACCCGTGGAGGGCGAGGGAGGCGAAACGCACCTCGCCCGCCTCGTCACAGGCGGCCAGGTCCACCACGCCCTCGATGGCCCAGCCGTGGTCGCCCTCCGGGTCGTCGAGCACCTGACGGACCCGCCATGTGCCGGTCTCGACACCGGGGCCCGATTCCGTGATGGTGAACAGGGCCGGCCCACGGGCGGCCGGACCGGTGCCGATGGCGTCGTACTCGTCCCAGTAGGCGTCGATCTCCGAGTCCCAGTCGGGATGCTCCGGCACGTCGGTGTCCAGTTCCGCGAGCCGCTCGATGTCGTCGCGGGAGAGCAGTTCGACGCGTCGGAACATCGCGTTTCGCACCATCACCCGGAACGCCCGCCTGTTGGCGGTGACGGGCCGGGTGGACCCCGCGGATTCGCCGAACGCCAGCTCGGCCACCTGGGCGGAGGAGACATCCGGGTCGGTGAGCAGCTCCCACTCGTCGAGCAGGCTCGAGTCCACCTGCCGGACCAGTTCACCGAGCCACTCCACGAGGTCCTCGAACTCCTCCGATCGCCGGTCGGCGGGCACCGTCTGGCGCAGTGCGCGGTAGGCGTCGGTGAGGTATCGCAGAACCGAGCCCTCGGAGCGGCCGAGTCCGTAGGCCGAGACGAGGTCCGAGAACGTCATGCCGCGTTCGACCATCTCGCGGATGACCGACTTCGGTGACGGCTCGATCCCTGCGACCCACGGGTGTCCCGTGCGGTAGGCGTCATAGGCATCGGCGATGAGGTCACCGAGCGGCTTGGGCCAGGAGATGTCCTCGACCATCTCCATGCGCTCGGAGTACTCGACCCCATCGGCCTTGAGCGCCCCGATCGCCTCGCCGCGGGCCTGACGCTGCTGGGCGTACAGGACCGGCCGGGGATCGTCGAGAACGGATTCGATCACCGAGACCAGATCCAGCTCGGGGGTCGGGGATTCCGGGTCGAGCACCTCCATCGCGGCGATCGCGAACGGTGCCAGCGGTTGGTTCAGGGCGAAGTCCCGCTGGAGATCGACCGTCAGTCGGACGTGTCGCCCGTCGTCGTCGGGTTCGGCTACCCGTTCCACGATCCCGGCGGCCTCCAGCCCCCGGAACAACTCGATCGCGCGCAGCACGTGTTGGCGGATGCGAGCGCGGGTCTCGTGAGAGGACAGCAGCAGGTGTCGCATGTGCTCGTAGCAACTGCCGGGACGGGAGATGATGTTGAGCAACATCGAGTTGCTCACCTCGAAGCGGCTGGTGAGCTGCTCGGGCTGGGCGCCGACGAGTTTGTCGAAGGTGGACCGGGACCAGTTGACGAACCCCTCGGGGGGCTTCTTCTTGCCGGCCTTGGCCTTCTTCTTGGGGTTGGCGGCGGCCTTCGCCGCGGCCTTGGCGTTCTCGATCTCGTGCTCGGGGGCGAGCACCACCACGAATCCCTCGGTGTCGAAGCCCGCTCGACCCGCACGCCCCGCGATCTGGTGGAACTCGCGGGCCTTGAGGACACGCTGCCGGCGGCCGTCGAACTTGGTCAGGCCGGTGAACAGCACGGTACGGATGGGCACGTTGATCCCCACCCCGAGCGTGTCCGTGCCGCAGATGACCGTGAGCAGTCCGTCCTGCGCCAACCGCTCCACCAGTCGCCGGTACTTGGGGAGCATCCCCGCGTGGTGGACGCCGATCCCGTGGAGCAGGAGTTTGCGCAGGGTGCGCCCGAAGGCGGTGCTGAACCGGAAACCGCCGATCTCCTCGGAGACGGCGGCCTTGCGTTCTCTGGTCGCCACCGAGAGCGAGGTCAGTGCTTGTGCCTGCTCGAGCGCGGCGGCCTGGGTGAAGTGGACGATGTAGACGGGAGCCTTGCCGTCGCGGATCAGCAGTTCGACGGTCTCGTGGACACCACTGAGCTCGTACTCGAACGAGAGCGGGACGGGACGTTCGGTTCCGCCGATGTGCACGCATTCCCGGCCCGTGCGGCGCCGTAGATCGTCGCGCAACCAGTCGACGTCGCCGAGGGTCGCGGACATGAGCAGGAACTGCGTGTCGGGCAGCTCGATGAGCGGCACCTGCCAGGCCCAGCCCCGGTCCGGTTCGGAGTAGTAGTGGAACTCGTCCATCACCACCTGCCCGATGCTGGCGGCCGAGCCCTCGCGCAGCGCGATGTTGGCGACGATCTCGGCCGTGGCGCACACGATGGGAGCGTCGGCGTTCACCGCGGCGTCGCCGGTGACCATGCCCACGTTCTCGGCGCCGAACACCTCGCACAGGGCGAAGAACTTCTCGCTGACGAGGGCCTTGATGGGGGCGGTGTAGTAGCTGCGGACGCCGCGCGCCATGGCGGAGAAGTGGGCACCCAGAGCGACGAGGGATTTACCCGATCCGGTGGGGGTGGCCAGGATGACATGGCTGCCGGCGGCGATCTCGAGGACGGCCTCCTCCTGCGCCGGGTACGGCGTCAGTCCCCGGTCCGCGGCCCACGCCACGAATGCGTCGAACACCGCCTCGTCGTGAAGATCGGCGGGTACGTCGTCGAGGTCGGCGAGGAGATGGGGCAGATGCACCGGTCCGAGCCTAGTCGTCCGTGTCGGTCAGCCGTTCATCTCCGGCCCGCGGCCCGACCCGTCGTCCTCGGCCTGCTGGGCCAGGAACCGTTCGAACTCCGCACCGATCTCGTCGCCGGAGGGCAGCGGCTTGCCGCCCGGGTTGAGGGAGTCGGACCCCAGGCGCGTCTCCATGAACTCGTCGTACTGCTTCTCCATGAGCTCGACCGCGGTGAGCACCTCAGGACTGTTCTGGATCTGTGCGTTGACCTGCGCGGTGAACTCGTCTGCGGCCTTCTCCAGCCCGGCTGTGGGCAACTCGAGGTCCGCGAGCCGCGAGACGTTGTCGACCAGATTGAGCACCGCAGCGGGGTACGCGGTCTGCGACAGGTACTGGGGGACGTGCACGGTGAAACCGGCGGACGGGATCCCGTGCTCGGCCATCCGCAGTTCGAGCAGGGACGTCACGTTGCCGGGGACGGAGAACTCACCGGGCCAGGCGGTGAACCCCTGGATGAGATCCACGTCGCTCGCGTGCGCGCTCGAGTTGGTGGGTCGGGTGTGCGGCACGCCCAGCGGCATGGCCCCGAGCCCGATGGACATGCGGACGCCGAAGGTGGCGGCCAGGTCGATGACGGAGTTGGTGAACCCGTCCCACTTCAGGTCGGGCTCGAGGCCCGAGAGGAGGAGGAAGGACGTGCCGTCGGTGGCCTTGACGGCGTGCAGCTGGATCGTCGGTTGGTCGTACTCGGAGAAGCGGTCGAACGAGTACTTCAGGTGGGGGCGGCGTGACCGGTAGTCCACCAGTTCGTCCACGTCGAACTCGACGATCAGCTGCGAGTCGAGGGTGTCGCGGAGGTGTTCGGAGAAGCCCTGGATCGCCTGACCGGCGTCCGAGAACCCCTCGAGGCCGTGCACGAGGACCGGTCCGCGACCGTCCTCCGAACGCAGGTCGGGAACGGGTTCGATCATTCGGTACAGATCGCTGTGCCTGGCCATGTCGACTCCTCTCGTCACCACACCCCGTCCGTCGGGAGTACGGGGTCGCCCGGTCGTCCGTCCGGGACGGGGGTTCACAACTGTGACAACGACGGTGCAGCCGGGTTGATTCCCCGGCGGGGGGCACGCCCCGTTTCCCACAGGCCCGCGCGCCTCCACAGCGGGCCCGGGTGTGGGCGTCCGCAGGCTCCCGGCGCCCGTCGGCATACCCGATGGTGGGACCGGTGCACGGCACCTGCGGACCTGGCCCCGGCGCGGGGCTCCAGGGCGCGCGAGAAAAGAGACGGATGGCGACGATGACGGCTGGCGAGTTGATCGATGATGACGGGGCGAGCGGACGCGGGACGGTGGTGATCTCCTCTCCCGAGGAGCTGATCGCCTCGCTACCGGCGATGCTCGGCTTCCCCCCGGGCCCGGGCTCGGTGGTGGTGCTCTGCGGGGAGACTGCCGACGGCGGCCAGGGGCCGGTGGTGCGGATGGACGTCGACGGGCTGCCGGGTGCCGGTCGGGGTGATCCGGACGACGCCGAACTGGTCGACGGTGACGACGGCGCCGAACTGATCGATGGTGACGACGGCGATCTCGCCGGGGCCCCCGACCCGGTCCCGGGTGACCCGGCCGGGGGGCGTTCCCGTCCGTCGATCGACCCGGGACCCGCGCGCGGGCTGGCGCAGTTCTGCGCCAGGGAGGGGATCGCCTCGGTGCATCTGGTGGTGGTGCACGAGGACTGCGCGGACGACCACCTCGCGGGTCTGCGGGCGGAGGACGTGGCGGCGGCGTTCGAGTACTGGCTGGGTGTCGTCGGCACCGAGGTCGCAGCGGCGTACGGAGTCGGCGAGTTCGTCGAGGGCGCGCCGTGGGTCGACCTGTTCGGGATGGTGCGCGGCGTCCAGCTGGACCCCGACTCGACCCAGATAGCGGCGGTCCACGCGTACGGCGGGCGGGTCCGGGCGGACTCGCGGGACGAGATCGACCGGATGTACCTCGCGCGCGACCCGGACGCGTGCGATCTGGATCCCCACGAACCGGGGCCGCCCCGGAAGTACGGGGACCGTGCGGTGGCCGAGGCGGTGGAACGCCACGACGACGCCGCGCGCCGGTGGGAGATGGGGGAGGAGATCGACGACGACGAACTCGCCGGGATCGGGCGGGACCTGCTGGTGATCGCGGTTCGTGACGAGATCTACCGACGGGTGGCCGTGCGGGGCCTGGGCGACGTCGACGGTCGGAGGCTGCTGTGGTGGGCGGTCGCGCGCCGGAGGCCCGGTCGCGAACGCTCGGTGGCCCTCCTGTTGCTCGGAGCCGCGGCCTACTTCGCGGGCAGCGGGGTGCACGCCTGGTCGGCGCTGTCCGCAGCCCTGGACGCGGACCGGGGCAACTCCCTCGCCCGCCTCCTGATCGACAGTCTGCACGCCGGGCTGTCCCCGGAGCGGCTCAGGCGGGTGGCCGCGGCGGCCTGAACCGCACCCGGGTCAGTGCGGTGCCGAGTGGGCGCGGTCGCCGAGTGCCCCGGTGTACGCCCAGGCGTCCTCCACCACAGTGCGCAGGTCCGTGCGGGTGGGGTGCCACCCGAGCTCGGCGATCGCTCGCGCGCTGGAGGCCACGAGCACCGCCGGGTCGCCGGCCCGGCGCGGGGCGACGACCTCCGGGATGGGGTGACCGGTGACCTCCCGGCACACGTCGATGACCTCGCGGACGGAGAATCCCTCACCGCTACCCAGGTTGAGCACACGGTGAGTGCCGGGCGAGTTCGTCTCGAGGGCGAGCAGGTGGGCGTCGGCCAGATCGGCGACGTGGATGTAGTCGCGGATGCAGGTGCCGTCGCGGGTGGGCCAGTCGTCACCGAAGACCTTGATGTCGGTGCGATGACCGAGGGCCACCTGGAGCACCAGGGGGATGAGATGGGTCTCCACCACCCGGTTCTCGCCGGCGCCGTGGTACGCCCCGGCGACGTTGAAGTAGCGCAGGCTGGTCGCGGCGAGTCCGTGCGCGGTCGCATACGAGGTGATCGCGTGGTCTATCGCGAGTTTGGTGGCCCCGTAGGTGTTGGTCGGCCGCGTGGGCATGTCCTCGGTGATGGGCACCCGCTCGGGCTCGCCGTAGGTCGCCGCGGTGGAGGAGAAGACCAGGTTGTGCACCCCGGCCGCCCGCATCGCGTCGAGCAGCGCCAGGGAGGTGACGACGTTGCCCTGCCAGTACTCCTCGGGCTTGTCGACCGACTCACCGACGAGGGAGCGAGCCGCGAAGTGCAGGACGCCGTCGAAGGAGGAGTCGAGGACCTCCGGCGCACGGGCCGCCACGTCCCCCTCGATGAAGGTCGCGCCCTCCGGGATCCCGTCCCGGTTGCCCGTGGACAGGTCGTCGAGCACCACGACCTCGTGCCCACGCTCGATCAGGACGGTGGCGCAGACCCCGCCGACATAACCGGCCCCGCCGGTGACGAGGAGCTTCACGAGATGATCTCGACCTGGATCGCGTGGGCGTGATCGCCGTCGAGTTCGACCGTGCGGCCGCCGCCGGAGTCGAGCTCGACGAGATGCCCGCGGCGGGTGGCGGTGACGGTCTTGAGCGGTTCGACGCCGGCGGCCCGGAACTCGGAGATCAGCTCGGTGTCGATCTGCACGTTCTCGCCGATCGCCCGGATGCGGACCCGGTGGGGGATATCGCTCTCCAGTGCCGAGAGCCTGATCTGGTTGGGATCGTCGAGCGCCGAGGCGGGGTACCCGATCCGCTCCAGCCCGGGGATCGGGTTGCCGTAGGGGGAGGTGCGGGGATCATCGAGCACCTCGATGAGGCGCCGTTCGACGTCATCGCTCATCACGTGTTCCCAGCGGCACGCCTCGGCGTGGACCTTCTCCAGCTCCAGCCCGATCACGTCGACCAGGAGGCGCTCCGCGAGACGGTGCTTCCGCATGACGTCCACCGCGAGGTCCCGGCCCGTGGCCGTGAGCTGGAGATGCCTGTCAGGGGCCACGAGGACCAGCCCGTCGCGCTCCATGCGGGCGACGGTCTGGCTCACGGTCGGTCCGCTCTGCTCGAGGCGCTCGGCGATCCTCGCCCGCAGCGGGATCACGCCTTCCTCTTCCAGCTCGTAAATGGTGCGGAGGTACATCTCGGTGGTGTCCACCAGGTCCTTCACGCTGCAGTCCTCCACGGTCGGGTCGTCGATCGGTGTCCGTCTCCCGGCAGGCGGGGGCGCCGTCCGAGTTCTGACACCGAGACTACCGTCGGGCCACCGACCGGGGTGGAGAGCGGACGATCAGGGGCCGGAGCGGTGCGGCACGCGTAGATTCGTGGGTGACGTGCCCCACTGATCGCTCGGGGTGCTCGGGCCGGGAACGCCCCGGTCCCACGGGAGGGCGGTGGTCATGGCCGGAATCGGGGACGGCGTCGCGGCGAAGGTCGTGTGGAGTCCGTCATTGCTCGAATACCGGCACTCCGCCGACCACCCGATGAGTCCGCGTCGGTTGGATCTGACCATGTCCCTGGCCACCGAGCTCGGCGTTCTCCAGGGTGTCGAGATGGTGGACCCCGGGACCGCGAGTGACGACGAGCTGCTCCGGGTCCACACCTCCCGCTACATCGACGCCGTCAAGGCCGCCGGGGACCTGCCGCCCGGCGAGCACGCCGGGATGAGCCACGGGCTCGGTACCGCTGACAACCCGACCTTCCCGGCCATGCACGAGGCGAGCGCCGCGGTGGCCGGGGGCACCCTCGCGGCCGCCCGTGCCATCGCCAGTGGTGCCGCCACGCGGGCGGTCTCCGTGGCCGGCGGGATGCACCACGCCATGCCCGCCGCGGCGGCGGGGTTCTGCGTCTACAACGACGCGGCGGTGGCGATCAGCTGGCTGCTCGACAACGGCTACGACCGGATCGCCTACGTGGACATCGACGTCCATCACGGGGACGGTGTCCAGACCGCGTTCTACGAGGACCCGCGGGTGCTGACGGTCTCGCTGCACCAACACCCCGCCACGCTGTGGCCGTCAACCGGCTGGGCATCGGAGACGGGGGTCGGCCGCGCCGAGGGCACGGCCGTCAACCTGGCGTTCCTGCCCGCTGTCACCGACAACCTCTGGCTGCGGGGGTTCCACGCCGTGGTCCCGGGTGTGCTGCGGGCCTTCGAACCGCAGATCATCGTCATGCAGGCCGGGTGCGACTCGCATCGCGAGGACCCGCTCGCGGACCTGTCGTTGACCGTCGACGGGCACCGGCGGTCCTATCTGGAGGTCGTGGCACTGGCCGACGAGCTCTGTGAGGGCCGCCTCATCGCCATCGGTGGGGGCGGTTACGAGTTGGTCCGGGTGGTCCCGCGGTCGTGGACACACCTCATCGCGGCCGTGCTCGGGGTCCCGGTGGACCCGGAGACCGAGATCCCGGAGGCGTGGCGTTCCGTGGCCGGCCGGTTCACCGTCCCCGACCGGGTACCCCAGGTGATGGGTGACGGCGAGGACCCGACATACACCGCGTGGGAGCCGTCGGGATCGGACCGCGGGGTGGAGATGGACCGCTCCCTCGCCCGGCTCGACCAGTCGATCCTCGACACCCGCCGGTCGGTCTACCCCCTGCTGGGACTCGATCCGGACGACCCCCGGGACTGATCCCCACGGCGCTGCCCCCGCGACGCCGCTCACCCCGTCACCCCCCGACCCATCAGCTCCTGGAGGACCCCATGGCGCACCCCGGCGAGAGCGATCCCGGCGACCGCGTGACCAGTGATACGGCGACGGTCGAGCCGCCCGAGCACGCCTCGACCGACACCTCGGTCGACGCGTACCCGGAGGGTTATCCCCACGACTGGGCCGCGGACGTCCTCGGTTCCGACGGTCGGGCCGTGCGGGTCCGGCCGATCCTGCCGAGCGATGCCGAGAAGATCTCCGAGTTCCACAGCAGCCTGTCCGAGCGCACCCGCTACCTGCGCTACTTCGGGTCCCACGACGTCCTGTCCGATCGCGAACTGGCGCGCATGACGAACGTCGACTACCGCGACCGGATGGCGTTCGTCGCCGAGCTCGGCGCGGAGGTCATCGGGATGGCGATCTACGAGCGGCTGCCGAACTCGACCTTCGCCGAGGTGGCGTTCACGATCTCCGACCAGCACCAGGGGCGTGGGCTGGGGTCGATCTTCCTGGAGCATCTCGCCGGCGCGGCCGCCGAGTGCGGGATCGACCACTTCGAGGCCGAGGTGCTCTCGGAGAACCGGTCGATGATCCAGGTGTTCCGGCGGGCCGGGTACGAGATCTCCCGGTCGTTCGACGGCTCCACCCTCCATCTGGAGTTCGCGATCGACCCCACCGAGGCCCTGACGAACGTCCGGAACTCCCGGGAGGCGGCGGCGGAGGCGCGGAGTCTCGCGCGGGTCCTCAACCCCGGTTCCGTCGCGGTGATCGGCGCCTCGGATCAGGTGGGCAAGATCGGCCACACCGTGTTGCGCAATCTGATCGGCAACGGGTTCTCCGGACCCGTGTACCCCGTCAATTCGGATGCCAGGTCGGTGCAGTCCGTGCGCGCCTATGCCAGTGTCCGGGACATCCCGGACCCGGTGGACCTCGCGGTCGTGGCGGTCCCGGCGGCATCGATGTCCGAGGTCCTCGACGACTGCCTGTCCAAGGGCGTCTCGACCCTCGTCGTCATCTCCGCGGGGTTCTCGGACGTCGGTAGCGCCGGTGTGGTCTCGGAACGTCGTCTGGTCAGCGAGGCCCGGGCACACGGGATGCGTGTGGTCGGCCCCAACGCGCTCGGGGTGATCAACACCTCCACCGATGTCCAGCTCAACGCGACCCTGGCCGAGGTCGTCCCGGGGCCCGGCCGCACCGGCTTCTTCTGCCAGTCGGGCGCGCTCGGCATCGCGATCCTCGCCGCGGCTGCTCGGCGCGGGCTCGGGTTGTCCACGTTCGTCTCCGCCGGGAACCGCGCCGACGTCTCCGGCAACGACCTGCTGCAGTACTGGGACACCGACACCGCCACCGAGGTCGTGTTGCTCTACCTGGAGAGCTTCGGTAACGCCCGCAAGTTCTCCCGGATCGCACGGCGGGTCGCCCGCAACAAACCGGTCGTGGTGGTCCGGCGCGCCGCCGACGACCTGGAGTCGGGAGTCGAGGGGCTGACGGCGAACGCCATCGGGGGATTGTTCCGCGACTCCGGCCTCATCCAGGTGGACTCCATCACCGACATGTTCGACACCGCCACACTGCTGGCCTACCAGCCGCTACCGACGGGCGGGCGTCTGGGCATCGTGGGCAACTCCTCGGCGGTCGGCCGTCTCGGTGCGGACTCCGCGCGGCAACAGGGCTTCACCGTGGCGCATTCGGTGGACCTGGGGGCCGGTGCGTCCCCGGAGGAGTTCCGTGGGGCGATCTCGGACGCACTCGCTCGCGACGAGGTGGACTCCGTTCTCACGGTGTTCGTCCCCCCGGTCGCCACGGAACCCGACGCGTACGCGGAGGCGATCCGCGCTGCGGCCGGCGAGAGCTCCAAGCCGGTGGTGAGTACGTTCCTCGCCGGGGAGGGGCTGCCGGAGGGCCTGACCGTGACCGACGAGTCCGGGGTCGCCGCCCGGGGTTCGATTCCGTCCTATCCGTATCCGGAACGGGCCGTCTCCGCGCTGGTACGGGCCCGCCGATACGCCGAGTGGCTCGACAAACCGGCGGAGGAACCGGCCGAGTACGAGGACATCGACCGGGCTCGCGCGCGAGAGCTGGTGAACTCCCTGTGCCAACTTCACGCCGGGACCGAGTCGTTCGAGCTCACCCAGGGCCAGGTCCGCGCACTGTTGGAGTGCTACGGGATCGACATCGTCGACTACCGCGTCGTCACCGATGTAGACCAGGCGGTGATGGCGGCCGATGAGCTCGGCTACCCCGTGGCGGTCAAGGCGATGAGCGAACGATGGCGGACCCGCAGCGACCAGTCCGGTGTGCGGCTCGACCTGGTCGACTCCGCCGCGGTACGCCACGCCTTCTCGTTCCTCCAGTCCACCACCGGTTCGCGTGCCCTCCACGTCCAGAAGATGGCGACGAAGGGGGTCGCCGTCACCATCCGGGTCGCCGACCACCCGATCTTCGGTTCGCTCATCTCGTTCGGGTTGTCCGGGATGTTGTCGGACCTGCTGGCCGATCGGGCCTTCAGTACCCTTCCGATCTCACCGGGGGAGGCCGCGGCCCTGCTCGACCGGCCCCGTGCCGCGGCGATCCTCGACGGGTACGCCGGCGACGCGCCGGTCGACCGGAACGCGTTGGTCGAGCTCATGGGGAGGGTCTCGTGTCTGGTCGAGGACATCCCGGAGATGCGCCGGCTGTCGGTGGACCCGGCCCTCGCCGCGCCGGACGGGCTGGCAGTGCTCTACGCCACCGTCCGCCTGGGTCCGCCGCCCAGGTTCAGCGGCGACGAGGGACCCCGCCGACTGCGCTAGCGACCGTCCGACGCACCCACGCCGGGACCGCTCCGGTCGGGGCGGATACGGGGCTGTGACGAGCACGGGGCTGTGACGAGCACGGGGCGGAGAAAATGCACGGGGCGGAGACGAACAGGGCCCCGCCTGATCGGGGAGGGGCGGGGCCCTGGATTCTCCGGTCAGACGGCGTAGGAGCGGAGCTTGTCCGCGCGACGGCCCTCGCGGAGCTTGGCCATCACCTCGCGCTCGATCTGGCGGACGCGCTCGCGGGACAGGCCGAAACGCTTCCCGATCTGGTCGAGGGTACGAGGCTGACCGTCGTCCAGTCCGAAACGCAACGTGATGACCTGCTGCTCGCGCTCCTCGAGGGTCGCCAGGACAGCGCGCACGTCGGAGTGCATCACGTTGGTCACCACGGTGTTCTCGGCGCTGGTGGCCTCGGCGTCCTCGATGAAGTCGCCGAGTGGCGCCTCCTCGTCCGCGCCGACCGGCATGTCGAGGCTCACCGGGTCACGCGAGTGGTCCAGCAGCTCCTCGATCTTGTGCGCGGGGATACCCGACTCCTCGGCCAGCTCGTCGAGGGAGGCCTCGCGGCCGAGCTGCTGGTGCAGTTCGCGCTTGATCCGGGCGAGCTTGTTGACCTGCTCGACGAGGTGGACGGGAAGACGGATGGTGCGGGACTGATCGGCCATTCCCCGCGTGATCGCCTGACGGATCCACCAGGTGGCGTAGGTGGAGAACTTGAAGCCCTTGGCGTAGTCGAACTTCTCCATCGCACGGATCAGGCCCAGATTGCCCTCCTGGATGAGATCCAGCAGCGGCATTCCGCGACCCGTGTAGCGCTTGGCCAACGACACGACCAGACGGAGGTTGGCCTCGAGCAGGTGGGCGCGGGCGGCCTCGCCCTCCGCGACGATCACCTTGAGGTCGGCCTTGCGCACCGGCCCGAGACGCTTCTTGGTCTCGAGCACATGCTTGGCGTAGAGACCGGCCTCGATCCGCTTGGACAGCTCCACCTCGTCCTCGGCGTTGAGCAGTGCCGTCTTGCCGATCCCGTTGAGGTAGACACGGACGAGGTCAGCGCTCGGGCTCTGACCGTCCGGCTCCGCCTCCGTCCGACGGTCCGATCGGGTGGTGGCTGACGTCATGTCTCCTCCTCCTGCCTGACCTGGTGACGAGGTCGGCGTTCGGTTGCTGGTGGACGGATCAGGCGCGTGTCCGGGTCACGGTCACGTACCTCTACAACGGCGGGGGTGCCGGGAATGTTCCCGCGCCGATGATGTCCGTCACGATCCGTCGCGTGAACCGGGTCAGCCCGAGCCGGGAGTCTCCACCAGGAGAGTGAACGGCCCGTCGTTGACGGAATGGACCCGCATCATCGCGCCGAAGACACCTGTGGCCACCTCGAGTCCGCGCTCACGCAGACCTTGGACGACCGCGTTCACCATCGGTTCGGCGACCGCGCCGGGGGCCGCTCGAGACCACGACGGGCGCCGGCCCTTGGCGGTCGATCCCATGAGGGTGAACTGGCTGACGACCAGGACGGGCGCGCCCACCTCCGCAGCGCTGCGTTCCTCCCGCAGGATCCGCAGTTCCGAGATCTTGCGGACCATCGTGGCCACGTCGGTCTCGTCGTCGTCGTTCGACACCCCGACCAGTACCAACAACCCGGGGCGCGCCAGCGATCCCACGACCTCGCCGTCCACCGTCACCGACGCCTCGGTGACCCGTGAGACCACCGCCCTCATCCGTCCGCACCCCCGGGCACGGCCGCGGCGACCCCCGGAGCGACGAGACCGGGCACCCCGACGGGGACGACGAACCCGTGGACGAACAGATCGGCCACCACCCGCCGCACGGGGGCGGCGAGGGCGTCCGGATCCTCCCCGGCACCCGCCGCGGCGAGCACCACCAGATCCTCCAGCGGCAGCGCGCCCGTCCGCGCCCCTCGTAGGACGGCCGCGGTGAGCGGGTCGATCTCGTGCCGCCACCGGGCGCCGGTGACGCGCTCCACCACCACGGTCGACGGGCCAGGGTCACCCGCCTCGTCCGGCCCGGTCGGCGCGAGGGACTCGGAGGCGTGCACGTGGACATCCGGCGACACGGTGAACACCGTGGCGTCCAGGGCACGGTCCTGCCCGCCGAGTCGGTCCGCCGCCTCCCGCAACCACGCGGCGCGTGCGAAGTACGCCTCGGCCTCGTCGCCGAGGCCCTCGCCGAACGGGTGCGTGAGGTCCTCGCACAGCACCGAGGACGGCCCCTCGATCCGACGCAGGTAGACGTAGCCGAACCCGACCCCCGCCACCCCCTCGTCGGCGAAGTGGTCCAGCCAGGAGTCCGCCGCCCGCGAGGTGGCCTCGTCGCGCGGGTCCATGCCCTCGTCGGTGAGCCAGGTCCACACGTAGAGCCCGGGGTCGGAGACGTCCCGCCGGACGATCCACGCGTCGACGCCCTCGGACGGGACCCAGGACGCCACGTGCGTCCGCCAGTCGGCGTCCTCCCGCTCCACCCAGGACGCCAGCAGGACCGCGGTGCCGCCGTCGGCCAGATGGCCCGGCGCGCCCGACACGACCGTCCGGCTCGCACCGTCGAGCTTCAGTCCCGACTCCCGGTAGGAGTGTCCGGTCTCGGGCGGACCCACCACGAACGGGGGATTGGCCACGATCCGGTCGAACCGGCGGCCCGCGACGGGCTCGAACCACGGACCGCGCAGGAGTTCCGCACGCCGGCCGTTGATCGCCAGGGTGGCGGCCGCGAGTTCGAGGCACCGCGGTGTGATGTCCGTCCCGGTGACCGAGCGGGCGGTCTCCGACGCGTGGACCATCTGGATCCCACACCCTGTGCCCAGATCGAGGACCGACCCCGCGGGGGACGTGGGCGTGACCCGCAGCAGTGAGAGCGTCGCCTGCCCGACCCCCAGCACGTGATCCGGTCGTGTCCTGGTGTGGACCATCGACCCGTCGACGTCCGCGAACACCCAGCGGGTCCCGTGACCCGTGTCGACAGGGCGTAGGTCGATCGCCGCCCGCAGCGAGGCGCCGTCGTCGGCCTCGGTCCACAATCCGGCCTGGACGCCGTCACGCACCGGGACCCCGGGCAGGATCGCTGCGACATCGGAGAGCGGGAGCGGATCGCCCAGGACGAACAACCGGAGGAGCACGCCGACCGGACCGGCGTCGCGGGCGCGGCGGCGGACCGTCGCGGCATCCGACCTGGCCAGGGCGGAGACCGCCTCTGGTCCCAACTCCCGCTCCACTCCCTCGACCGTGTAGTCGTGCCGGCGGAAGGCCTCGGCCAACGTGGGTGCCAGATCGGCGAGGGTCGGGGTCGCAGGGGTCACTGGTGGGGATCGCTCTCGTCGGTGGGATTGGTGGGGGTGGTGGGGTCCGCGGGGGCGGCGGGGTCGGACGGGGAGCCGTGGCCCGCAGGGGTGGCCGGGTCGGTCCCGGTGTCGGTGGTGTCGGTGTGGGTGGTGTCGGTGTGGGTGGTGCGGGGGGACGGCGAATCCACCCCGGTGAGGCCGGGGGGCAGCGCGTACGGGGTGTTCGACGAGAGACGCCCCGCTGTGTACGTGCGGGCCTGCCCCTTGGGCAGGGGAGGACGGTCATTGGCACCGATGACCGCGATCCACGGGATCGGGATGGACCCCCCCACGATCGCCAACGCGATCCACGGGTTGTTCCAGACGGCCAGGGATCCCGCCGCCAGGAACAGAGCGGGGATCCGGATGCTCATCAGCAGGAAGTAACGCTTCTTCCGGGCCGCGAGTTCGTCGTGGTACGACTCCCGCGCGCCCGTGATGAGAACGGGCTTCGACGTGTCGTCCCGTTCCCCGGATCGCTGACGGCGGAAGTCGGGTGCCATGGGGCCCAAGGTACTCCGGCGTTGGCGCCGCGACCGTGGGGTGCGGCATCATGAGGGGGTGAGCACCACCCGGACGAAGACACTCGAACGTCCCGAGGTCACGACGACCGAGGAGACGCAGGACGACGCACCCAAGTTCTTCCACTATGTGGACAAGAGCAAGATCGCCGAGAGCGCGGTCATGGGTACCTATGTGATCGCCCTGTGCGGTGAGGTCTTCCCGGTCACCCGCTCCGCGAAGCCCGGATCGCCGGTGTGCCCGGAGTGCAAGCGCGTCTACGAGACCCTGAAGCCTGGTGAGTGATCCCGGCGCGGTCCCGGGCCCAGACGAGCAGACCGCAGAGCAGACCGCCCCGCCGGCCGGGGGTGCGTCGCTGCGCGCCTGGCAGCGCACCGCGCTGCGCAAGTACCTCATGGCGAGGCCGAAGGACTTCCTCGCGGTGGCGACACCGGGTGCCGGCAAGACGACGTTCGGACTACGGGTGGCCTCCGAACTGCTCGCCGACCGGACCGTCGACGCGATCACCGTGGTCGCCCCCACCGAGCACCTCAAGTACCAGTGGGCCGCCTCCGCCGCGCGCGCCGGGATCGCCCTGGACCCCGAGTACTCCAACACCTCGGGCGCCCTCGCCCCCGAGTATCACGGCGTGGTCGTGACGTACGCGCAGGTGGCCGCACACCCGTTCAAGCATCGCGAGCGCACCGCGTCCCGACGCACCCTGGTCATCCTCGACGAGATCCACCACGGTGGTGACGCCAAGAGCTGGGGCGACGCGATCCGTGAGGCGTTCGAGGACGCCGAACGCCGCTTGTCTCTGACCGGCACCCCGTTCCGGTCCGACGACAGTCCGATCCCGTTCGTCACCTACGAGCCCGACGGCCAGGGGCACCAGCGCTCCAAGGCCGACCATTCCTATGGCTACGCCGACGCGCTGGCCGACGGCGTGGTCCGCCCGGTGGTGTTCCTCGCCTACTCGGGGGAGGCCAGATGGCGTAGCAACGCGGGCGAGGAGTTCTCGGCCCGCCTGGGAGAGCCGCTCAGTGCCGACCAGATGTCCCGCGCCTGGCGGGTCGCCCTCGACCCCCACGGCGATTGGATGCCAGCGGTGCTCCAGGCCGCGCACACCAGGCTCCGGCAGATCCGCGCCGGTGGTGTACCCGACGCCGGCGGTCTGGTGATCGCCACCGACCAGGAGCGCGCACGTGAGTACGCGGCCCTGCTCACCGAGATCACCGGCACCCCGCCGACCGTCGTCCTCTCCGACGACCCCACCGCCTCGAGCCGGATCGGCACCTTCTCCGACTCCACCGACGAGTGGATGGTCGCGGTCCGGATGGTGTCCGAGGGCGTCGACGTCCCGCGCCTGAGTGTCGGCGTCTACGCCACCAGCGCATCTACCCCTCTCTACTTCGCGCAGGCGATCGGACGGTTCGTCCGCTCGCGGCGACCGGGGGAGACCGCATCCGTGTTCCTCCCGTCCGTTCCCGTGCTGCTCCAGCTGGCCTCGCAGATGGAGGCGCAGCGTGACCACGTCCTGGGCAAGCCCCATCGGGAGGAGGGGCTGGAGGACCAGCTCCTCGCCCAGGCGAACCAGCAGCAGGACGAGAACACCGAGGACGAAGAGGACCGCGGTTACATCTCCCTCGGCGCGGACGCCGAGCTCGACCAGATCGTGTACGAGGGGTCGTCCTACGGCACGGCCACATTCGCCGGCAGCGAGGAGGAGGCCGACTACATCGGGCTCCCGGGTTTGTTGGGCGCCGACGACGTCAAGGCCCTGCTGCGCCAGCGTGAGAAGGAGCAGATCAAGCGCACGTCCGCCCAGTCCGCCTCCGGGGCGGGATCCGTCGCGGTCGTGGGAGCGGACCCGGCGGTGTCCGGGGCGACCATCCCGGGTAACGCCGCCGGCCCCGGCGCGCACGCGGGTGCCGCCGCCGAGCGGGTCGCCTCCGCCGCCGAGCTCAAGGACCTACGGCGCCAGCTCAACACCCTGGTGTCGGTGTACTCCGGCCGGCTCGGCAAGTCCCACGGGGCGATCCATACGCAGCTCCGTAACTCGTGCGGGGGCCCGCCCGTCCCGATGGCCTCCGCGGAGCAGATCCGCGAGAGGATCACCCTGCTGCGCAGCTGGTGACCGCCGGCCGGCCCCGCCGGGCATCCGGGCCACCGCTCGATGACGAGAATGGGCCCCCGCCGAGATCTCGGCGGGGGCCCATTCCTCTGATACCGGGTCAGTCCAGGTAGTCGCGCAGCACCTGGGAGCGCGACGGGTGGCGCAGCTTCGACATCGTCTTGGACTCGATCTGCCGGATCCGCTCGCGTGTGACGCCGTAGACCTGACCGATCTCGTCGAGCGTGCGCGGCAGCCCGTCGGTGAGACCGAAACGCAGCCGGACCACGCCGGCCTCACGCTCGGACAGCGTGTCCAGGACGGAGCGGAGCTGGTCCTGCAGGAGCGTGAAGCTCACCGCGTCCACCGCGACCACGGCCTCGGAGTCCTCGATGAAGTCACCGAGCTGCGAGTCGCCCTCGTCGCCGATGGTCTGGTCGAGCGAGATGGGCTCCCGGGCGTACTGCTGGATCTCCAGCACCTTCTCCGGGGTGATGTCCATCTCCTTGGCGAGCTCCTCCGGGGTGGGCTCGCGGCCCAGATCCTGGAGCAGCTCACGCTGGATGCGCCCGAGTTTGTTGATGACCTCGACCATGTGCACCGGGATACGGATGGTGCGGGCCTGGTCGGCCATGGCGCGGGTGATGGCCTGCCGGATCCACCAGGTGGCGTACGTCGAGAACTTGTAGCCCTTGGTGTAGTCGAACTTCTCGACCGCGCGGATCAGACCGAGGTTGCCCTCCTGGATGAGATCCAGGAACGCCATGCCGCGTCCGGTGTAGCGCTTGGCGAGGGAGACGACGAGTCGCAGGTTAGCCTCGAGCAGGTGGTTCTTGGCGCGGACGCCATCCCGCTCGATCCACTTGTAGTCGCGACGCTGCGCGGTGGTGAGCTTCTCGCCCCGCTCCGTGACCTGCGCCTGGAACCAGGTGGAGTACAGGCCGGCCTCGATGCGCTTGGCCAGCTCGACCTCCTCCTCTGCGTTGAGGAGTGCGACCTTGCCGATCTGCTTGAGGTACGCGCGGACGGAGTCCGCGGAGGCGGTCAGCTCGGCGTCCTTGCGCGCCTGGCGCAGGGCCTCCGACTCGTCCTCATCCCAGACGAAGTCGCCCGACGCCTTGTCCTTGGCGGTGGGCTCCTCCTTGGTCTCCTCGTCGGCCTCGACATCCTCGACGTCGACCTCGACGTCCTCGAGTTCGGCCGTGTCCGGCTCGACCTCGGGGACGTCGGTGGGCTCCTCGTCGACCTGGTCACCGTCGACGCCCTCGGGCTTCGACGGGGAGGCGGTCTTCTTCGCGGCCGTCTTCTTGGCGGCGGTCTTCTTCGCGGCCGTCTTCTTGGCCGGGGCCTTCTTCGCGGCGGTCTTCTTGGCCGCCGTCTTCTTCGCGGGCGCCTTGCGCGCGGCGGTCTTCTTGGCGGGGGCCTCGCCGGTGACCTCGGTGCCCAACGGATCGCCGCTCGCCGCGGAATCCGAACTGGTGGTCTTCGTGGCTGCCACAAACGCCCCTTCACAACCGGTTACTCGATGGGAATCGGGGATCGATGCCGCCTAGTGCAGACACTCGAGCCGTCCGCCTTGCGGTACCGGGCCCGTCCCCGGCCGGCACGTGGTCCCGGCATTGGCCATTGTAACGAGATTACGGCCGGGGGGTCGCATCCGGCGGGGTTGGTCCGGGTCAGACACCGCCGTCTGGTAGGACCCCGCCGAGGTCGAGAACTCCCGAATGGCCGGCGGCGTACAGGGCGGCGCCGATGATCCCGGCGTCGTTGAGCCGGACCGCGGCCCGGACCGGGGTGCGGTTCTCCAGCAGGGGGAACCACTCGTCGGCGGCCTCACTGACGCCGCCGCCCAGGACGAAGGCGCGGGGCCACAGCAGGTCCTCGATCGAGCGAAGGACATTGGACACGTGGGGGGCCCAGTCGGCGAAGCTCAACTCGTCGCGGGCGCGGACCGCGGCGGAGGCCAGGTGCTCGGCCTCGTCGAAGCCGCGTCCGGCGATGTCCTCCACGATGACGTGTCCGAACTCGGAGTTGGGCAGGAGCCGGCCGTCGAGCAGGAGGGCGGAGCCGATGCCGGTACCGAAGGTCAGCAGGATCACCAGGCCGTCGACGCCCCCGCCGGCGCCGTAGTGCACCTCGGTCAGCCCGGCGGCGTCGGCGTCGTTGAGCATGAGCACGGTGCGGCCGGGGAGATGGCGGTCGAAGAGGTCGACCACGTCGCAGCCGATCCACGACCCGTCGATGTTGTGCGCGATCCGCGCCACGCCCTCGTGGATGACGCTCGGCAGCGCGACCCCGACCGGTCCGGTCCAGTCGAACTCCTCGACCATCTCGCGGATGGTCCCGGCGATGGCGTCGGGCGTCGCCGGCTGCGGGGTGGCCCGCGTGAGCCGGTCGCCGATGAGGTCGCCACGAGTGAGGTCGACGAGTCCGACCTTGATTCCGGTACCCCCCACGTCGACACCGAGGCCCGTCGGGGTGTCCGGGGAGAGGTCGGACGCGGAGGGCACGGGGTCGGGCATGGTGGGCTCCAAGGGTGTGGGCCGTGGGCGGGTACGGCGTGGGTCGCCCGTCGTGCCCGGGTCGCCGGGGCACGATGGGTGTGGTGCGCTCGCCAGGGTATCCGTCGGGTGCACCGCCGGGCGGGTTCATCGCCGGAGCGGACGTGGGATACGACGACGAGGAGGCTCACATGACGGGGCGGGGAACAGACGCGGTTGCCGGCCGGACGGGCACGGAGTTCACCGACGAGTTGCGGGCGCTCGCGGAGCGGTTCGCCACGTCCGGCGGCGACGTGGCCCGGCGGATGCTTGCGGAGTTCGGCCCCTCCGGCCCGGGGTCACGCTCCAAGAGCTCTGCGACCGACCCGGTGACCGTCATCGACACCTCGGTGGAGAGCCATCTGCGGGACGAGATCGGGTCCTACCGCCCGGGTGACGGCGTCCTCGGGGAGGAGGGCGGCGAGGATGGCGGTGAGGGTGCCGGTCCGCACGACGGCGACGGGGTTCGTTGGGTGGTCGACCCGGTCGACGGGACCGTGAATCTGCTCTACGGCATCCCGTTCACGGCGGTCTCGGTGGCCGCTGAGGTGGACGGGGTCGTGGTGGCGGGTGCAGTGCACAACATCGTCACCGGTGAGACGTGGTCGGCGGGTCTCGGCCGCGGCGCCACCCTGCGGGGGGCCGACGGTACGACGAGAGCGCTCCGGTCCTCGGGGTGTGGCGACCTGTCGCTGGCCCTGGTGGGTACCGGGTTCGCCTACGACGCCGGTATCCGTGCAGAGCAGGGCCGCGTGGTCGCAGGGCTCCTGCCGCGGGTGCGGGACATCCGGAGGTGTGGGTCGGCTGCGCTGGACCTGTGCATGGTGGCCTGCGGCCGGTTGGACGCCTATTACGAGCGGGGTCTGAAGCCGTGGGACCACGCGGCCGGGGCCCTCGTCGCGGCCGAGGCCGGAGCGGTGGTGGCGGTGTCCGACGACATCGAGGTGCCGACGACCGCCGCGGCGGCCGGCGTGGCGGGGGAGTTCCTCGCGGTTCTCGGCGACCTGTCGGGTGCGGTCAGCAGCTGACCGTCCGCGCCGCGTCGAGTTCGGCCGAGATGGGTTGACGCCCGACCTTGAGTTCATCGAGTGCCCCCACAGCCGCCGTCGAGTCGGACAGTCGGGAGAAGATCGTGCCCAGCGCCAGATCGACGGTGTCGTCCTCGCGGCCGTCCGCCACGAGTTGCATGCAGGGCGCCGCGAGCGACAGTGATCGTGCGGCCGCCTGCCCGGCGTCGCCGTAGCGGATCTGACCGTGGCACTCGAGGGCCTGCCCGTACACCGGATCGTTCCCGATGGCGTCGTCGCCGGCGGGCTGGAATCCGCGCTCGGCGAGTTGCGCGGCCACGGCGCCGGCCTGACCGCTCTGTCCGTTCGCGTTGAGCACGCGGACCCGGGTCTCGTTCAGCAGGGCCGGTTCGATGCCGTCGAGCGCATCCGCGGGCTGGTCACTCAGCCCGGCCTCCTCTGCCGCGGGAGGCAGGGGGCAGGCCGCGGCCTGCGTCGCGGCATCGCTTCCCCGGAGGGCGAGGGCCCAGACGAGTGCTCCCGCCGCCAGCACCACCACCACGAACAGGACGTAGGCGGAGCGCAGTCGGTGTAACCCCCGCGCGGGGGTCGGACTCGGCGTCGCCTGGGTGCTGAGGTGGACGACCATGGGGGCCCTTCCTGCAGGTGAACGGGTCGAGAGCCCCGGCGGGCCCTGCACCACCACTGTAAACGTCGACCGCCCGGCGTCCCGGTCGGCGCACTGGCGGTCAGGGCGGATGAAAATGCCGATTAATTCCGTTACTATGCGTGCGCTGGTCGCGACACGACCGGTCCGCGCGCCCCCCACACAGACCCGCAGAAATGAGACTCATGGCAACCGACTACGACGCCCCCCGCCGCACCGAGGCCGACGAGCTCACCGGCGATTCGCTGGAGGAGCTGAAGGCCCGGCGGGCAGAGGGCGCGACCGGCGAGGTCGACGTCGACGAGACGGACACCGCCGAGTCCTACGAACTGCCGGGCGCCGACCTGTCCGGCGAGGAGCTCACGGTGCGTGTCGTGCCGGAGCAGGACAACGAGTTCACCTGTGGTGAGTGCTTCCTGGTGCATCACCGCAGCCGTTTCGCCGAGGAGCGGGACGGGATGCCGATCTGCGTGGACTGCGCCGGCTGATCGACCGCCGGCTACTCCGCCGCGGCTCGGCCGGTCAGCTGTAGTGGTTGTCCGGAAGCGCCGCTGCGAGGCCTTCGGGGTCCCGCGTGCTGATGAGCCAGTACGGGGTGGGATCCATCGGGTCGTCGAGGACGACGATCACCATCGTGGGGATGTATCCCCTGTGGACCACGAAGGCCTCGGGGTCGAGCTGCCGCCCCATCGCGGCCTGCTTGGCGGTGGCGGGCACGACGGCGCTGCGGGCGATGGCGTCGAAGGGCAGGCGGGCGTTGCCCGCATAGAGGGTCCCCCCTCCCTGGCCGTCGGACTCGACCTCGATCTTCACCCGGCCGACGGAGATGAACAGCCAGGCGAGCAGGACGGGGACCACGACGGCCAGCAGCCACAGCCACCACCGCGCTCCGATGACGAGCGCCTGGGCGACCACCACGACGGTGATCACGGCGAGGACGACCCACCACCATGCCGGGACCCGGAGGGTTTCCGAGTGAACCGGGCGCGGAGCGCGATCGGGCGGCGGGCGGAGATCTTCGTCGGTCACGACGTCAAGACTATCGAGCAACCGGGTCGGACCCGGCAGGAGGGCGCGAGCGCCATGAACAATCCGGACGAGTCCAACGGGACCGGTGGAGTACTTCGGGTACGCCGCCTGGACGGAGGTGTGCCCCTGCCGGTCCGGGCCCATGCGACGGATGCCGGTGTCGATCTCCACGCCGCGCACGACTGCGAGCTGGCCCCCGGACGACGGGCATTGATGGGGACCGGGATTGCCGTGGCGATCCCCGCGGGCTATGTCGGCCTGGTCCACCCACGGTCGGGTCTGGCCGCGCGCGCGGGTCTGTCGATCGTCAACGCGCCGGGAACCGTCGACGCCGGGTACCGGGGGGAGATCAAGGTCAACCTCATCAATCTGGATCCCACCGAACCGGTTCGTATCGGGCGAGGTGACCGCATCGCACAGCTCCTGGTCCAGCGTGTGGAACTGTGGGACGTCGTCGAGGTCGACGAACTCGACGAGACAGACCGCGGAGACGGTGGCCACGGCTCGACCGGCGGGCATCACCGCCTGCCCTGACCGGCGTCGACCTCGTTGGGTAGCGTCGACCCGAGACGGTCCCGTTCGGGGCCGGGTCGCACGGGGAGAGGATTTCCACCATGTTCGGACGAAAGAAGCCGGTGACCGGGGCCCGCGACGCCACCACGGCCGCCGAGCAGGAGTCGCAGGCCCCCTCCACGACGGGGCCGCATGACCGCTCGTCCGTCGGTGACGTACCCGGGTACTACACCGCGCTCGGATACGGCCACATCGACCTCGGTTCGCTGGTCATCGGCGTCCCCAAGGGGCGGGACCTGAACGTCGCGTTGGATCCCAACGGTCAGCCCGAGTTCCACGTGGTCACACAGGTCTCTCGGGTCATCCCGCGCGCGTTCGCCGCGCCCAAATCCGCTGGCCAGTGGCGGACGATGGTGACGGGAATGCGTGAGCAGCTCGAGCAGCAGGGCGCGGATGTCTCCGTGGAGGACGGGCCGTGGGGACGCGAACTGGTGGCGGTGATGCCGGGTGCCGTCTTCCGCGCGATCGGCGTGGATGGTAACCGGTGGACCGCCGAGGTGCGGATCATGGCGACCCCCGAACTCGCGGACCAGGCTGCCGACGAGGGGCGTGAAGTGTTCCGGCACCTGCTCATCAACCGCGGGGACGGGCCCATGCCGGTCCGGGAGCAGCTCCCGCTGACCATCCCGGACGAGATCCAGCAGGCGCTGGCGCAGGCGCAGTCACAACTCGCCGCGCAGCAACAGGCACAGGCCTACCAGCAACAGATGGCGGCGGGTCAGCCCGGCCGTACCGGTCAGTCACCGAACCAGCCGCAGCAACCCCAGGCCCCCCAGGCCGCGGAGAACCCCGGGTCGCAGCCCGCGGCGCCGGCGGGGCCCGCGCCGGACAGTGCCCCCAGGGCCCCACGGAGGGACGGTAGCGCGATGGACCGGCTCCGTGGCGGGGACGACGACCTGTGACGACCCCAACGCAGCGAGCAGGAGTCTGACCGTGCCGTTCCCCCGGGGACTCAGAGAATTGACGGCCAGGCTCACCGACCCGGTGGAGATCCTGGACGCGGCGGATCTCGCCGGGCGCGTGCACCGTACCGGGTGTGCGCACGTGTCGACCGTGTCACGGGGAGACCACGCCACCCTGACCGGGCGCGTCCGCACCGTTCTGACGTGCGGGGGAGAGGACTTCCTCGGTCTCACCGCCGAGGTCTTCGACGGCACCGGGGCCGTCGAGGTGTGTTGGCTCGGTCGTCGCACCGTTCCGGGGATCGACACCGGCCGGTTCGTCCGTGTCACCGGCCGGGTCGGCCTCCGACAGGGGCACAAGATCATGTTCAACCCGCGATACGAGCTACTCGAGGGACAACCCCGCAGCACCGTGGAGGAATCGCGTGACCGAGCCTGAGCCGGTGACCTCGCAGACGACGGGCGCGTCCCGTCGCCGGTCTGCATTCGGTGACCCTGATGCGTCCCTCGTCGAGCAGATGGGCGGGATCCGCGGACTGGTCTACTCGTCGATCCCCATCCTGGCGTTCGTTCCCATCAACGGTGTCTGGGGTCTGACCGCGGCCATGTGGGGTGCGATGGGTGTCGCCGTGGCGATGCTCGCGTGGTCGCTGGGGCGTCGTGAGAATCCCCAGCCCGCGATCTCGGGATTCATCGGTGTGGCCATCTGTGTCTTCATCGCGTGGCGGACAGGGGACGCCAAGGGGTACTTCCTCTACGGGATCATCACCCAGGCCGTGTACGGCGCGGCGTTCGCCGTCTCCGCACTCGTCCGCTGGCCACTCGTCGGAGTGATCTGGGGGTTTCTCGACGGCAGGGGGATGGCATGGCGTCATATTCCGGCGGCGCGTCGGTGGTACACGGTCGCGACGTCGTTCTGGGCCGGTTTGTTCGCGATCCGGGCCGTCCTGCAGTACGCGCTCTATCTCAACGACGAGGTCACCTGGTTGGGAGCCGCGCGTATCGGAATGGGGTGGCCGTTGGCGCTCGTCGCGTTCCTTGGGACCGTCTGGGCGGTCCGACGTGCGTCCGTGTACGAGAAGGAGGCCCCGGACCGGGCCGATGCGGCCGGCGGGGCTCCGGCGGCATCCGAGCCCGAGGACGGCACCGCCACGACGTGAGACCCACGCACCGCCTCGACACGGAGCCCCGACGACCAGCAGGTCGTCGGGGCTCCGTTCTCGTGAGCGGTGGCACGGGCGAGCGCCGGGTCAGACCGCGGCGGTCGCCGTCCGGGAGAAGGTGCTCGGCCCGGTGATCGCCCGGTAGGCGTAGACCGAGGCGAGCGTGGTGACGGGGATCGCCACGAACAGACCCACGAACAGGGCCAGCGCACCCACTACGAGGATGAGGACGTTGAGGACGGCGAGCGTGAACAGGTTGCCCCCGTCCGACTTGATCGCGTTGAAACTCGACACGATCGCATCGGTGGCGGTCATGTTGCGATCGACGACGAAGTACTGCGTCCAGTACAGGAAGAACGCCACCACGAACGCGCCGATGATGAAGCCGATGAGTCCGACGACCGTGGCGATCCCGACGAGGATCGCCGCGACGACGAACCATCCGAAGTTGTGGAGCTTAAAGAAGTCGCCGATAGCGGGTTTGTGCCCGTCCACCTCGAGCAGGGCGCCGCGCAGGACGAACGCCTGGAACAGCAGTCCGACGACGAAGGAGATGATCTGGGCCAGGAACATCACCGCAACCGACTCGGAGTTCGCGAGCTGCCCCGCGATACCGCCGACCACCACGCTCGCCAGGGTGATGAGAACCCACGGCAGCGGGTTGTTCTTGAACAACTGCCACCCGGCGCTGACGGCGTCGGTCGCGGACACCTTGCCCGTCATGACCGGGCCGCCGCCCGCACCTCCCTGCCCGTACGCACCGCCGTAGGCGGGGTCGCCGAAGGACTGCTGTCCGTAACCGGGTTGGCCGAAACCCTGCTGACCGTAGCCCTGCTGACCGTAACCCTGTTGCCCGTATCCCTGGTCTCCGTAGCTCTGCCCGGGGTAGGGCTCCTGACCGTAACCCTGCCCGCGGTAGGGCTCCTGACCGTGCGCGGAACCGTAGCCGCGGTCCTCGTAGCCCCGGCCCCGGTCCGGCTGACCTGAGCCGGCGTTGTACGGATCGTTCGGGAAGCCGTCCCCTGTCGGGGTACCACCGGTAGTCATCACATCTCCAGATCGCTAGGTGCGCCGCGGAGGAATTCCCCGGCTCTATGAATGAACCTAGTACCGGGGAGGGGTTTGCGGGAGAGGCAACTCGCCCGGCTGCCTGCATCGGGAGAGACGCGAGGGCCCCGCTGACGGCATGTCAGCGGGGCCCGTGGTCACCGGGGACGGTGGGGGTCAGATGTTGGCGTCGATCTCGACGGCCTGTGCGACGCCGGCGATGGTGCCGGCGATCTTCACCGCCTCCCAGGCCTGCTCCTTGGTGACGCCCTCCTTGCGGATGACGTCATCGTGAGCGGCGGTGCAGTTCTCGCAGCCGTTGATCGTGGACACGGCCATCGACCAGAGCTCGAAGTCGGCCTTCTCCACGCCCGGGTTGGCGATGATGTTCATCCGCAGGCCCATGCGCACCTGGGTGTAGTCATCGCCCAGGAACTCCTTGGCGCGGTAGGCGACGTTGTTCATCGCCATGATCGAGGCGGCGCCGAGCGCGGCGTTGAACGCCTCATCCGACAGGTGCTGACGAGCCTCGTCCGCGATCTCGGACAGGACCGTGGCCGAGCGGGTGGCAGCGGCGGTGGCTACGAACGTCCCCCAGAGCTGCTGTTCGGACAGCTCGGTCGACCGCGCCAGCGAGCCGAGGTTCAGCTTGAGATCCTTGGCGAACTCGGGGAGTCCGGACTTCAGGTTCTCGACGCTCACTTGATGCCCTCCTGCAGCACGTCCATCTTGTTGATGTTCTTGGTGGGGTCGTTCTTCTGCCAGTTGCAGGCGCAGACCTCGGACGACTGGAGGGCGTCGAGCACGCGGAGGACCTCGTCGACGTTGCGGCCGACCGCGTCCGGGGTGACCGAGACGAACTGGATGACGTTGTCCGGGTCGACGATGAAGGTCGCGCGATCGGCGACACCGTCCGCGTTCTCCACGCCGAGAGCGCGGATGAGCTCGTGCTTGATATCCGACAGCAGCGGGAACGGCACGGTCTTGAGCTCGTCGTTGGTCGCGCGCCAGTTGAAGTGGGCGAACTCGTTGTCGATGGAGCCGCCGAGAATCTGGGTGTCGCGATCCTGGAAGTCCTCGTCGAGCTTGCCGAACGCGGCGATCTCGGTGGGGCACACGAAGGTGAAGTCCTTCGGGTAGAAGAAGATCACGCGCCACTTGCCCTCGTAGGACTGGTTGGTGATGGTCTCGAAGTAGTCCTCCGGCTGCTGGGCGTTGACCTCTTGCAGGTCACCGCCCTTGAGCGCGGTGAGTTCGAAGTCGGGGAACTGATCGCCGATGGTGAGAAGAGCCATGTGATCCTCCTGAGGATGTGCCTGTGTCGGACGGACGAGTCCGACTATGCCGGAGTATTCGTGAGAGGTAAAGCCGATGAGAGGTAGATCACTCATAGGATCGGACGAATAATCGTCGACTTTCTACTATTACTGCGCCTAAACTATTCGGCATGGCCGATCAGCGGTTCGTTCCGAGTCTCATGCAGCTGCGGGTGTTCCTCGCCGTCGCAGAGCGGCTGCACTTCCGCAGCGCCGCGGAGGAGCTCGGCATGAGCCAGCCATCGCTGTCCCAGGCTCTGGCGACCCTGGAGGACGGGCTCGGTCTCCACCTGGTCGAACGCAGCACCCGTTCGGTCCTCGTCACCGCCGCCGGCCAGCGACTCCTGCCGTATGCCCGCGCCGCCGTGACCGCGATGGACGCGGTGGCGGACGCGGCCGCAGGGAGCGATGGGCCGTTGTTCGGCACGCTGCGGATCGGGGTCATCCCCACGGTGGCTCCCTACCTGTTGCCGGGATTGCTCCCCGCGCTCGGTGAGCGGTTCCCCGACCTGCGGCCGAGGGTCGTGGAGGACCAGACCGCGAGGCTCCTGGACGGACTCCGCAGTGGCGTGATCGATCTGGCGATCATGGCCGTACCCACCGACGCGGTGGGCGTGGCCGCGACACCGCTGTACAGCGAGCCCTTCGCGCTGCTCGTTCCCGCGGATCACGAGTTCGCGGGGCGCGACGGCCTGCCGCTGGAGATCCTCGTCGACCAGCCGTTGTTGCTGCTCGACGAAGGACACTGCCTGCGAGAGCAGACTGTCGAGCTGTGCCGGCGGGTCTCCGCCCCCGTACTGGGCCGTGGGGAGTCCCGCGCGGCTTCGCTGACCACCGCGGTCCGCTGTGTGGCAGGCGGGCTGGGGGTGACGATCGTCCCCGAATCCGCCGTGGGGCCCGAGACCAGGGATCCGGGCATCGCGGTGGCGAGGTTCGCCGAGCCCGTCCCGGGTCGGACGATCGGGTTGGCTCTCCGAACCGCCACGGCGGGTGCGGAGGCCTATGCGGAGTTCGGACGGGTGGTCGCCGAGGTGGCGGCTGACCAGTTCGACGCGTCCCCGGTCTGACGAACGCTCACCTCGCGTCTGTGGTCACGCGATCGTCCACATAAGTGGACAGGTTCTCCACCGTGTCGACAGCGGCGAGGAACCTCGCCCTCAGGCCCTGGGTGCGTTCCATCCACTGCTTCTGGAACGCGACGAACTCGGCCCGACCCTCGCTGGTCTCCACCGGAATCGGCGCCAGGTCCCATGCGGAGAGGTCATAGGGGGATGAACGCATATCGACCTCGCGGGCATCGAAGGCGGCGCACAGGGAATCCAGGAGGAGCTCACCCGGCGCCCCGGCCTCCAGGGCCGCGGTGTGCGCGTAGACGTCCATTCCGGCGTGGAGGCAGGCGGGTTGCTCGAGGCGCAGTTGATCGTCCCGGGTGAGCGGTTCCCGGTTGAGGGGGGCAGCGGCCTCGGTGAAGAAGCGGAATGCGTCGAAGTGCGTGCACTGCAGCCGGGCCCCACGGACGACCTCGTCGATCCGCTCGGGGGGTAGTCGCAGTGGAACCCGGCTGTGTCGGAGGTCCTCCCGGACGGGCCGGTAGAGCATCGCCCACTCGTGCAGCCCGAAGCACCCGGTGGCACCCCGACGGGCCGCGGTGGCGGCGACGACGTCTCGTGCCCGGGTGATCCGGGCCCCGCAGCGTCGCCAGACCGAGGCGGCGTCGACGACGAGCCCGTCCCGGCCGGCCACGCTGTCCCGGCGGTAGTGGCGCCAGTCCCGCCGTTCATCCAGATGGGCGTTCTCCAGGAGGAACCCGGGACCCGGGTGCCACCGCCGGACGGTGGCGACGCTGGTGCGGTAGTAGGTGAAGAGGAAGTCGACGACCGGGTGCGCCTCGCCCCTGCGACGACGCTCGAGATGATCGGTCGTGAGGTGATCCACCCGGTCGTGATGACGTTGCTCGCGCAGCCGCCACAGTTCCTCGGGAACGACCACGGGAGCAGGTCCCCGACGGTCGTGTTTCACGAGCGCTTCTTTCGTTTCGGGCGATGGACGCGGGACTGCGCCGGGCGGCGGGGTTGCGACGGTCGGCGCGACCGCTCCGACGGCGCGGGCGCCCGGCGAACCCGGGGCAGGACGATCTCCGGGCCGAACAGTCCGTCGAGGACCTGCTCCGAGTCGGGCCGGGTGGCGTCGACGATCTCGACGGACATACCGACCGAACGCGCCTGGTCCGCGACCCTGTCCACCTCGGAGGGCCTGAGCACGGCGGCGACGACCCCGGCGCGGGCGTCACCTCGCCCGGTCCGCCCCGAACGGTGGACGAGATCGTCCATCGAGTGCGGCGGTCCGACGTGGACGACATGCCCGATGCCGTCGATGTCGAGGCCCCGTCCCGCGAGGTCGGTACTCACCAGCACCCTGACCGCACCGGACGCGAGATCGGCGAACGCGCCGGCCCGGCGGGTGGGGGACGCGGACCCCGCGACCCCTGCGGCGCTGACACCGATGTCGGCGACGGCCGCCCGCAGGGGCTCCACGGCGTCTCGCCGTGGGACGAAGAACAGGCCCCGGTTGCACCGGGCGGCCAGGCGCACCGCCAGTCCGTTGGGGTCGGGGCTGGAGAGCACCACGAGTCGACGAGGCGCCCCGGCTCCCGCGGTGTCATCCCGGGTGGTGGCCGACGACGGGACCGGGGAATGCTCCACGCGGTGGACCCGCAGGTCCGGGCAGCGCCGGGCGAGAAGCGCCTCGATGTCCTCGTCGGCGGTGGCGGTGGTCGCCACGAGCCCCGCGTCGGGGCAGTCGGAGAGGAGCGAGCCGGTCTGCTCGGCGAAGGACGGACCGAGGAGTTGATCGGCTTCGTCGAGGACCACCAGGTCGACGTCGTCCAGTGCGAGTGCTGCGGCGCGGACCAGGTCGGCGAGACGCCCGGGGGTGCCGACGGCCACGTCGACCGGGGCGATGAGTGCGCGACGGTCCCTGGTGAGGGGCTGGCCCCCGACGAAGGTGGCGACCTTCAGTCCGGCGCCCGCCCCCACCTCGGCGAGGACCTCGGCATTCTGCTCGGCGAGTTCGCGGGTGGGGGCCACGACCAGGGCTCGGGGACGGCCGGTCCGACTCGGCGATCCGGCGAGGCGGTGGGTGACCGCGACGGCGAACACGAGGGTCTTTCCCGACCCCGTGGGGGCGACGGCCAGTAGATTCCCACCGCCGACGGCATCCGCGAGCGCGGCGGCCTGGATCGGGGTCGGCGCACCCGGGACCAGGGCCGTCACCGCATGGCGGATCGGGACCGCTACTCCCAGTTGCTCGAGTAGGCGGCCCAGCTCGCCGGGCCGCGGGCCGGTCAGGCCCGCACCTCGGAACGGTCGCCGCTCCAGAGCGTGTGGAAACTGCCTTCACGATCGGTCCGCAGGTAGGTGTGCGCGCCGAAGAAGTCGCGCTGACCCTGGATGAGCGCGGCCGGCAGACGCTCGGTCCGGAGCCCGTCGTAGTAGGCGAGGGCAGCGGAGAAGCCGGGAGCGGGGATCCCGGCGGCGACCGCGGTCGTCACGACCCGGCGCCAGCTGTCGACGCAGTCCGCCAGGGCCTCCGCGAAGTACGGGGCGGCGAGGAGCGTGGGCAGATCGCCGTTCTCCGCGTACGCCTCGCGGATGCGGTCGAGGAAGGTGGCGCGGATGATGCAACCGCCCCGCCAGATGGTGGCGAGATCGCCTCGCGCGACGTCCCAACCGTGCTCCGCGTTGGCAGCGGTGATCTGATCGAAACCCTGGGCATAAGCGATGACCTTGGAGGCGTAGAGCGCCCTGCGTACGTCCTCGACGAAGTCCGGGCCGGTCTCGGCGGGGGTCGACACGGCGCCGGAGGGCAGTGCCCGGCCGGCTTCACGCTGGGGCACCGAGCTCGAGAGGGCGCGCGCGAACACGGCCTCGGCGATACCCGTCACCGGCACGCCCAGGTCGAGAGCGGACTTGACCGTCCAGCGGCCGGTGCCCTTCTGCCCCGCGCGGTCCACGATGACGTCCACCAGCGGTGCCCCGGTCTCGGCGTCCACCTGCGCGAGGACCTCGGCGGTGATCTCGATGAGATAGGAGTCGAGCTCACCCGTGTTCCACTCCCGGAACGTCTCGGCCATGGCGGCCGGTTCGATCCCGGCCACGCCGCGCAGCAGGTGGTAGGCCTCGCCGATGAGCTGCATGTCCGAGTATTCGATTCCGTTGTGCACCATCTTGACGAAGTGGCCCGAGCCGTCCTCGCCGACATGGGTGCAGCAGGGGACCCCGTCGACCTTGGCCGAGATGTCCTCGAGCATCGGGCCGACGACCTCGTAGCTGGAAGCCGGGCCGCCCGGCATGATGGAGGGGCCCTCCAGGGCCCCCTCCTCTCCACCGGAGATCCCCGCGCCGATGAACCGGATCCCGCGTGCGGCCATGGCCTTCTCGCGTCTGATGGTGTCGGTGTAGAGGGAGTTGCCACCATCGATGATGATGTCGCCCTCGTCGAAGGCGTCGGCGAGGGCGTCGATCACGGCGTCGGTGGGCGCGCCCGCCTGCACCATCACGAGGGCACGCCGGGGCGATCGGAGCGCGGCTGCGAACTCGGCGATCGACTCGGTCCGGATGAAGTCGCCCTCGGCACCGTGCTCGTCGAGCAGGGCGTCCGTCTTGCCCGCGGACCGGTTGTGTACGGCGACCGTGTAACCGCGGCGGGCGAAATTACGGGCGATGTTCGAGCCCATGACGGCGAGACCGGTCACTCCGATATCGGCGGATCCTGCGGTGTCGGAGGTGGGCGTCGCGCCTTCACGTTCAGTACTCATGGGGTTCAGCGTAGTCGACGGCCCCGGGCTGGTTGGACCTGCGGTGATGGGTGTTTCCGCGCCGGGGAGGGCTGAACGGCTCCTGTGTTTTTGCTGACAGGTCAGGCGTGCACTGAGTGCACCGATTGGGCGAACCGGCCGAAATTTCTTGGTAACGGACAGGCGTGTGTTGTAACACTTAATACCGGCCGGGTGACCTGGTTCACTGCGAGACGGGGGGTCGGATCGCGGTGGTGATCCGCTCCGCGATGGGGACGGGCCGGCCGTGCACGGGGAATCGACTAGGGGGAAAGACCAGACATGACCGGCTCAACGCTGCGCACGCAGATGGTGGGGACACGCACTGTGTTCGACGACACGGTCGAGGTGCTCGGCGGCTTCCGCGCCGGCTATCCGAAGTTCTACTCGATCGCCGATCTGGGGACACAGTCGCGTCGACGGTGGGTGCCGCTCGAGCAGGCCGTCGACAGCGGGCGGGTCGAGCTCATGTTCCGGAACCATTTCGCGGAGTCCGGTGATATCCGGTTCTCGACCTACCTGGTCGCCGAGGCCTTCACCCACGGTGTTCTCGGCAGAGCGGTGGCCAGTTTCGTCACCATCGGCCGGGTGTGGGACACCGGTGCCGAGAACATGTCGGTGAGAACCGACATCGAGGGCGGCCTCGACTGGGCGGGGGTGCGCGACACCACCCTGCGGGTGCTGCCCGAGGACCCCGTCGCGGGTTCGCCGGGAACGATGGTCCTGCCCTGCGAGCAGGCGTTGGCGCAGTGGCTCGCGTGCCGGTCGCGTTCGACGCTGACGTCGGTGTTCGAGGGGCTGGCCGAGGTGAGCAACTGCAGCGTCGAGACGTTGTGGTCGATGGCGGGCGAGTGCGTCCTGGGTGCCGCGACGATCGTCCCCACGTTCGCGGACACCAGCCAGGAGACCGGGTACCGGCGGGGACAGATGGTCCTGCAGGCGCTGCACGACTCGGGACTGGCCGTCCGCCGGCGAAGCCGACTCCCGCGCACCCCCGGCGCCGGTCCGATCCCCGTACGGGACCGGGGTTGGCGGTCGGTGCGCTGAGCGTCCACGGACGTGCCGCGGGCTCTCGTCTCCGCGGGTAACGTTCCGTCCCGGACGCCCGGACACGCCGGGCCGGGGAAAGAGGTCGGATGTCCGACGCGGCTCGCAGTGAATTCATCGACATGATCCGTGCCCATTCCGGGACCGGGTTCGGGGGCGGTGTCGGAATGGAGTACACCGAGGTGACACCCGACAAGGTGGTCGTCACGGTGACGGTGGGTCCGCACCTGCACCAGCCCTACGGGATCGTTCACGGTGGCGTGTACTGCGCGATCGCGGAGGAGGTCGCGAGTGTCGCGGGCGCGGTGTGGCTCGGCGGCGAGGGCAAGGTGGTCGGTGTCAACAACTCGACCGACTTCCTGCGGGCGGTCACGGAGGGCACGCTCACAGCGACGGGCACTCCCGTCCACCGCGGGCGCTCCCAGCAGCTCTGGCGGGTGGAGATCGAGGACGACCGGGGGCGGACCGCAGCAGTCGGACAGGTCCGGCTCGCCAACCTGCAGTAGCCGACCGGCAGAAGTCGTCGACCCGGACGACCAACGCACCGGGCGGGGATGTGGCGGGTTCTAGCGATCCCCGCCGGGTGCGTTGCCGTGTGGTCCGGTCAGTCGGCCGTCGAGGCGGCCCGCGCTGATTCCTGCGGCTCTTCCTGCGGCTCGACCCGGGACTGCTCGGAGGACCGGAGCGCAGCGGCCTCGTCAGCGGCCACCCGCTCGATGGCCTGGCGCGCGTAGACCCATTGCTTGGTGGAGGTCAGCTGCGACCGCTGGTCGCCACCCATGTGCATCCCCCAGGAGAACATGGTGGTGATCCGGTTCTTGAAACCGATCAGGTACGCGAGGTGCACGACCAGCCACATGACCCAGGCGATGAAGCCCGAGATCTCGACCGGGCCCATCTTCACGACCGCGCTGTAGCGCGACACCGTGGCCATGGAGCCCTTGTCGAAGTACTTGAAGGGCTTCCGCTCGGCCGGCGTCCGTCCCTTCTCCACCTCGGCGACGATCTGCTTGGCCGCGTACTTGCCGCCCTGGATGGCGACCTGAGCGACGCCGGGTAGACCGTCGAGACTCATCATGTCGCCCACGACGAAGATCTCGGGGTGGCCGGGCAGGGAGAGATCCTTGTTGACCAGCACGCGTCCGGCCCGGTCGATCTCCGCATCCGTCTGATCCGCGAGCTGTTTGCCGAGGGGGCTCGCCTGGACGCCGGCGGACCAGATCTTGCACGAGGCGTCGATCCGGCGGACCGAGCCGTCCGGGTCCTTGACCTCGATGCCCTGGTAGTCGACGTTCGTCACCATCGCGTTGAGCTGGATCTCGACGCCCATCTTCTCCAGACGGGCGCGGGCCGCGTTGCCGAGGTTGTTGCCGAAGGGCGGCAGCACCGCCGGGGCGGCATCGAGGAGGATGACCCGCGCGGAGGCCGGATCGATGCGACGGAAGCTGTCTTTCAGAGTGTGCTGGGCCAGCTCTGCGACCTGCCCCGCCATCTCGACGCCGGTGGGTCCGGCACCGACGATGATGAAGGTCAGCAGTCGGCGGCGCTCCTCCTCGTCGTCGATGACCTCGGCCTGTTCGAAGCAGCCGAGGATGCGGCTGCGCAGCTCGAGCGCGTCGTCGACGGTCTTCATCCCCGGCGCCCACCGCTCGAAGTGGTCGTTGCCGAAGTAGGACTGGTTCGCGCCGGCGGCGACGATCAGGCTGTCGTACTCCAGATCGAAGTCGATGTGGCCGGCCGAGGCGTGGATCTTCTTCCCCGCCACGTCGATCTTGTCGACGTCGCCGAGGACGACGGTGGCGTTCTTCTGGTCGCGGAGGATAAGCCGAGTCGGCGGGGCGATCTCGCCCACGGAGAGGATGCCTGTGGCCACCTGGTACAGGAGCGGCTGGAACAGGTGGTGGCCGGTCCTGGCCACCAGGGTCACGTCGACGTCCGCCTTGGCGAGTTGCTGGGCGGCGAACAGCCCGCCGAAGCCGGAGCCGATGATGGCGACGCGGTGCCGGCGGCCGGCCGGTGCGGTGGCTGTGACCTGGTCGGTTGCGGGCTCGGTCATGGCGGCTCCTGATGAGGCTGATCTCGGATGGGGGGCTCGGTGGCCTCGTCGGTCTGGGGCCCGCGCGGGATGACGCCGGGCACGAGTTCCCAGGATAGTGCTCCGCCTGACCCCGTGCACAGGTAGGCGGTCCACACGCGGGTGCGTGGCCCCCCGCCGCGCCTGACCGGGCGGACGCGCGGGCGACGGTACCGTCCACGTGACGTGAGCCCGACAGGGAGGGACAGGGTGGTCAGAGTCGAACCGCAGACCGTCGACCTCGAGCGCTGGCCCGCGCTCGCCCCGCCATCCGGATCGGGGGGACAGCCGGCGGTGCTCATCGCGCAGGCCCTTCGGCGATCGGCGCGCGAGCTCGGGATCCGGATCGATTATCCCGACTCCTCGGCGGCCGGCGAGTACGACGCCCCGGTTCGCGTGGTCCTGCGCGAACCGGAGGCCTTCTGGGCCCGACTGGCGGACGCCGGCGTGCTCGGGCTCGGTGAGTCGTTCATGGCGGGCGACTGGGCGACGCCGGACCTCTGCGCTGCCATCGCGGTGCTGGCCCCGTGGATCGCGGGCAACGCCGACTGCGCGCACCCGGGTGAGCGCGCGTACGGCCGTGACGGACGCGGCCCGGTCGGCGGGGGCAGGCGCCGCGGAGGGGGCGTCGGGGTGGAGCTGGAGGACTCGGTCCCGGGCGCGCTGACCTCCCTGTACACGGACGAGACGATGTCGACTTCGGCGGCGGTGTTCGCGTCCGGCGCGCGGACCCGTGCGCGTCTGGACGACGGCACCGATGTCGTCCACCTGGAGGCGCCCGCGGCGCCCCCGCGACGCACCGATCTCGGCGATGCCCAGCGTCGGTCGGCGGACACCCTGTTGACCCTCGCCGGGGTCGGGGAGGGGACCCGCGCACTGGTGGCCACACCGGGATGGGGCGAGCTACCGATGCGGGCTGCCGAGCGTGGGGCCCACGTGCGAACGATGACGTCGTCGACGGAGAGACTGTCGGCCCTCGGGTCGCGGTTCGCCGCCGCAGGTCTGGATGACGAGATCTCCCTCTTCCTCGGTGCGCCGTCGGAGGTCTCTGGTGCCGTCGACTCGGTCGTCGCGGTGGACCCTGGTGTCACGGCCGGTCCGGCCGGGCACGCCGCGGTGATCGCCGTCGCCGACAGGCTTCTCGGGCCGAACGGCCGAGTGGCCGTCCAGACGACGGTGTCACCGGGGCGGCCCACCCCCGCCGTCGTGGAGCTGGCCGCGTGGGGATCCCGGTACGTGTCCGAGGCCGGGCCCCCCGTGGCGTGGACGGAGCTGGTCGAGATGGTCGACCGCGCGCCCCGGCTGGCTCTCCGGGGACGGGTGGAGCTGACCGCTCATCACGCGGAGACCGTCCGCCTGTGGTCGGAGACGTTCGCCCACCGCGGCCGCGACGCCGCCGCGCTGGGCTTCGACGCGGTCTACCGGCGGATGTGGTCGTTCCATCTCGCGGCGGCGGAGGCGGGCCTCCGGAGTGGGTGGATCGAGTCGGTTCAGGTACTCGCGTCAGCGGGTGAGGCGGTCGGGCGACGCGACCAGGGGCCCACGACATAGGGTTCGTCCCATGGGCAACATCCTCACCCCGATCGCCGTGTGGTTCGGCCGACAGGACGCCACCCGGGAGAACTCCCATCTGGTCGTCACGGTGGACCGGTGGCTCGACCGGGTCACCCGGGGTCGGGTCCCGCTCCTCCGGGTGGCGGGCCTGCCGACGCTCACCCTGCACGTGGCGGGTCGCAGGAGCGGCGCGCTGCGCAGCACACCGCTCCTGTGCGCCTCCTGGGGGAACGGACTGGTCATCGTCGGGTCGAACTGGGGCGGGCAGAAGACCCCGGCGTGGGTCCACAATCTGCGGGCCGCCGGGGAAGGCGAGGTCGCTGTCTCGGTCTACGGGGCGCGCCTGGTCGTGGACGTGCAGGAACTGGCCGGTGACGAACGGGCCTCGGCATGGTCCGCGGCCGCTCGGGTGTGGCCGAACTACGAGATCTACGCCCGCCGCACCACTCGCGAACTGCCCGTCTTCCACCTCACGCCCCGCTTGTAGCCGGCGAGCGCGCCGCGTCGCGGCAGCGCGTCACCGGGCGGCCCGGCCTCAGCGTCGGGCGACCATGTTCATCGCGGTGGCGGTGAGGACCGGGTCCCCGTCCTGATTGATCAGGGTGACGTCGGTCGTGAGGACACCGCGGTCCGGCTTGGTCCGCGAGGGACGCACCCCGGTGGTCTCGCACACCAGGGTGAGGCGATCGCCCGGCCGCAGCGGGCGCACCCACCTCAACTCGTCGATGCCGGGGGAGGCCAGGCTCGCCACGCTCGTGAGGTAATTGTCGGCGAACAGACGCATCATCAGCGCGGCCGTCTGCCAGCCGCTGGCGATGAGCCCGCCGAACGGTCCGGAGGCCGCTGCCTCGGGATCGGTGTGGATGCTTTGCGGGTCGTACCGGCGGGCGAAGTCCATGATCTCCTCGGCGTCGACCGTCTCCTCGCCGAACCGGTATCGCGCGCCCTCGGTGTAGTCCTCGAGGTACCTGTCGTCGATCGGGGCCGTGAACTCGTCGAACGTCTCGTCCTGCATCGTCTCTCCCAGCGCTGGTGTGTACGCTTCTCAGTTAATCACCACTCACCGACTGGAGGACGGAGATGGCGTACTTCGAGCGCCTCGGACCGGGTCGCTTCCGCCCGACCGGACACGTGAGCGGAGCCTGGGATGAGTCGACCCAGCACATCGGCCCGGCGCTCGGTCTGTTGGTCCACGCCGTGGAGCTCGATCTGGCGGCTCGCCGGGACGATCCCATGGTGGTGTCCCGCCTGTCCTACGAGCTGCTGGGCGTGGTGCCGATGGACGTAGTCGACGTGCGGGTGGAGGTCATCCGACCGGGGCGCACGATCGAGCTGGTGGAGGTCACCTACGGGCACGGGGATCGGGCCGGGATCCGCCTGCGGGCATGGTTGCAGCAGCCCCGCGACACCCGCGCGATCGCCGGCGACGGATTCGATCCGATCCCGCCACCCGACCAGATGGAGCCGTGGGACCCCACCACCATCTGGCGCGGGGGATACCTCGCCTCGGCCGAGGTGCGCCGGATCAGCGACGGCCCCGGCCGGTCGCGGTACTGGGTCCGCACCGGGATCCCGCTTCTCGCCGGCGAGGAGATCGGTGGCCTGGCGCGGATGGCCGGACTGTTCGACATCGCCAACGGTATGGCGATCCGGGCCGATCCCACCGACGTCCACTTCCCCAACATCGATCTCACCGCGCACCTGGTCCGCCCGCCGGCAGGGGAGTGGCTCGGGTTCGACACGCGAGTCACCTTCGGGCCCGGTGGGTTGGGACTGACGTCGAGCGTGATCCACGACGAGGCCGGGCCGGTGGGGACCGTCGCCCAGTCGCTCACCGTCAGACCCTGAGTTGCCGGAGGTAGCACCGCATCCCGGAACCGCTGTCGGGGTCGAGGTCGGAAAAGCCGTGGCGTTCGTAGAACCGCCGGACGTCCACGTCGTCGGCGTCGACGTTGATGAGCAACTCCTCGGAGCCGCGGGAGCGGACCTCGCCGACGGCGCGGGCCAGCAGCGCCGATCCGACGCCGCCCCCGCGGAGGTCCTGACGGACATAGAGCTCCTCGAGCTGCGCGAGCGGCCCGTCCCAGAGCGGCGTCGGGCGCAGGGTGAGGAACGCGAACCCGATGTCCGCACCGGCGTCGGAGTCGACCCGGGCGATGAGCGCGAGGACGTCCTCGCGGGCCAGCAGGTGCTCGAACCGCGCGGCGGCGCCGGGGCCGTCCGGGGTGCGCGCGTCGAACTCGGTGTTGAAGTCGTGGAGCAGCTGGCCTAGTGAACCCGCGTCCGCAGGGGTGGCCACGCGGATCTCCGACGGCTCGGCGCGCCGAGCCGGGGCCTCGGCCTCGGGCGCCGGGTTCCCCTCGACGACCCTCCTGAGGCGCTCGAGGTCCTCGGCCACGGCGGCGGCGTCCTGCTCGAACCCGTCGTCGTCGCCGTCGGTTCCGCGCAGGGTGAACACCACCTCGCTCCCGTGCGGGTGGGGCAGGACCCGCAGTGGATTGAGGGTGACCGTCCCGTCGGGGAGAGTGACCTCGTGGTCCAGGACGCCGAAGCCGTTGGTAGGGGCGAACCGGACGCGGACCACTCCCATGGGGGAGTCGACGACGAGGGTGTCGCCGTCGGATCGCACCTCACCCGCCGCGAGCCCGGCCGCCCACGAGGGCAGGTGGGCCGGGTCGGCGGCGAGGGCGTAGACCTCATCGGGGGAGCGGCGGATGACCACGCCCAGGTGCCGGGTGCGCATGAGACAAGTATCCGCCGCGCCCGCCGTCCGCACCAGAGGCGGCGGGTCGGGGATCCGCGCCGGGTCAGGGGGTGGCGGGCTCGTCGTAGCTGCCCTGGCCGGCGATGCCGGTGACCGTCGTCAGGAGGAAGACGGAGTCGGCGAGCGCGGTGACGGCGTGGCGGTGGTGGGTGAGCGTGTGCAGTTCGCCCGCCGCGATGTCCGTGGACCCGTCGCCGGTGACGCGGACGGCGCCCTGCAGGAGATAGAGGCTCGCGGCCGGGGGGGA
Source organism: Dietzia sp. IBK-p2-16D (assembly GCF_057773085.1). NCBI lineage: Bacteria > Bacillati > Actinomycetota > Actinomycetes > Mycobacteriales > Dietziaceae > Dietzia > Dietzia sp. IBK-p2-16D. The sequence goes on from NZ_JBYMTL010000001.1 coordinate 82,887, forward strand.
GTTGTGCTCCTCGAGTTCGGTGCCCTCCGTCAGCGCGAGGAGGGACTGCCGCAGTGGCCCCTCGCGGACGAGGATCTCGGCGTGGCGACCGTGCGCGGATTCCTTCGCGCGGGTGAGGATGCGGTCGGCCGTCTCGGTCACATGGTTCATGGTGGAACTCACTGCCTCTCGGGTCACGCTGCCTCTCGGTTTGAGCTGCCTCTCGAGTCGCGTTGGTTCGCACCCTACGCCAGGACGGCGACCACCGCGCAGAGCACGACGGTGGCGGACACGACGGCGGCGGCCAGGGTGCGGGTGGCGGCGCGGGGGAGTCGGGTGTGGCCGGCCATGACCACGCCGACGGCCAGGGCGACGCGCGGGGGCGAGACGATGATCGCGAACGACCCGGCGACGTTCTGCCCGGCGAGCGTCACGAGGCTGTCGGCTCCCAGCCCGGCCGCGGCGCCGGAGGTGGCGGCGGAGAACATCGCCGCCGCACCGGTGTTGGTGCCGGTGAGATAGCCGCCGAGTGCCCCGATGGCCGGGATGCCGGCCAGTGACGCCTCTCCGAACCCCGCGGCGAGATCGGCGAGGTGGGCGGCCATCCCGGCGGTGGCCATGACGATGCCGATGGCCATGAACACGATGGCGTTGCCCGCAATGGGGACCCATGTCGCCACCGCTGTCCGGACGAGGCGCTTCACGGGCGGGCCCGGTGTGGTGTAGACGCGGAGTGCGACGAGTGCCGCGATGGTCACCCAGAGGGCGGGGGAGGCGAGCCATCCCGCCGCGGCGGGGGAGCCGGACGGGGCGAGTACGGCCGTGGCGCCGAGGATCCCCGCGAGCAGGACCGCGAAAGGGACGAGCGCGCGCTCGAGCTCGGCGGTGACCGCGGGGAGCACGCCGTACCGGATGCGCGCGACCCCCAGCAGGAGGGCGATCACGGTGGCCGAGGCGAGGATGCCGGACGGTGGGACGCCGACCGCGGCGTTGGACGCGACGAGAGCGGCCCACTGGGTCACGACGACGGCGGCGCCGAGCGCCACGTGGCGTGCCGAAGGCCGGGTGGTGACGACGATGAGGACGGTCGTCATGCTCACGACGAGGACCGGCAGGGTCAGAAGGGCCGACCAGTAACCGAGTTCCGCGACGTCCTGACCGCCGAGTTCCGCGGCCACGAGGGTGCCGGGGCCGAGGGAGCCCCACGGGACAAGGACCAACCCGAGCAGTCCCGTCACGACGGCCTTCACCGGCGACAGTCCCATCCGCACGAGGAGAGGGGCGGTGATCACCACGCCGAGCCCGAAACCGGTGACCGACTCCATGAGCGGTGTGAGGCCGAAGACCAGCAGCAGGATCGCGGGCACCCGGTCGCCACCGGAGCCGACCCGTTCGAGCCATCCGGCGATGTGGTCCCTGCTCCCGGTCGCCGACAGGGCCGTGGCCAAGAGGACGCCGCCGAGGAGGATGAGTGCGACCTCGAGGACCGTCGGCCCGAGCTGCGCCAGGGAGGTGAAGACCTCGTCGTCGTCGGGTCGGAAGACGGTGAGTGCACCGACGAGCGCGGCCACGAGGCCGGCGCCTCCCGCGAGCAGAGAGGGGGATCGGAGCGCCAACAGTGCCAGGACCACCACGACCGGCGCGACGGCGGCGCCGGTCTGCTCGAGAGCGCTCACTGCACCGAACCTACCGAGGGTCCCGGGCCAGCGGTTGCGACAGCACCGGGGGCCGAGGACCCTCGTCACACGACTGCGGGCGCAACCGCGGGCGGGCGGGACCTCGATGCGATCCGTGACCGACCGGACCGAGCCACCGCCGGAGAGGAGCACCGTGCACGCCACCGAAGTCGCCGACCGGGTCCATCGCCTGGCGCATGCCCACGTCAACTGCTATCTCATCGACGATGAGGACGGGGTGACCCTCGTCGATGCCGGCCTGCCGAGCATGTGGGACCTCATGACCGACACCCTCGCTCGGCTGGGCCGTGGTCCCGCAGACGTACGGGCGGTCGTGCTGACCCACGGGCACTTCGACCACGTCGGCTTCGCACGGCGCGCCCGGGTCGAGCTGGAGGTGCCGGTTCTGATCCACCCCGCCGACGGGCACTTGGCCGCGCACCCCTACAGCTATGAACCCCAGCGCAACCGCTTCCTGTACCCGTTCACCCATCCCCGGTCGCTACCGGTGCTCGGGAGGATGGCCATGGCCGGCGCCCTCACCATCAAGGGGATCGAGGACACCGGGGAGCTGCCGGTGGGATCCGCTCTGGACGTCCCGGGCCGACCCGTGGCGATGTTCGCCCCCGGCCACACCGGAGGGCACTGCATCCTGCACCTTCCCGACCGGGACACGGTCCTCAGCGGGGACGCCCTGGTGACCCTGGACCCGTACACCGGCGCCACGGGGCCGCAGATCGTCGCCTCGGCGGCCACGGCCGACACCGCCCGCGCGATGGAGTCGCTGGCGCCGATCGCCGCCACCGGGGCCTCCACCGTCCTGCCCGGCCACGGCGAGCCCTGGACCCACGGTGTCGACGCCGCGGTCGGACACGCCCGCGCAGTCGGCGAACACTGAACCGCGCTGCGGGCCGCCGGACCAGGGGATAAGCGCTCGGGGGATAAGCGCTCGGCCGCGGTCGCTAGTGGCTGCGCAGGCCGCGATAGGACGTGAGCGTGGGCCTGATGGCGCGGTCCACGAGTGCCCCGGTGACCGCCGCGAACACCGCCTTGTGGCCGACGTCCACGGCGAGCTCACCGCGGGGCCAGGCTGCCGGCGGCGCGCCCACCCCGGTGGCGTTCTCGACGGTCTGGTCGACACTGAGGCGGACCGCGGTGTGCCAGGCGCTCGCGGATACGCCCCGGATGCCGGTGGCAGCCCAGACGCCCCGTAGTGCGCCGAGCGACGCCGCGGTGCCGAAGTGCATCAGGTGGTTCCACACCATGGGCTTGTGGCCGTCGTCGGGGGACCGTCCGAGCACAGTGAGCAGGGCGCGGGCAGGCACATAGGAGTCCGGTCGGCGGGTGACCAGCTGCTCTGCCTTCTCGGTGACGATCATTGCCGCGCCGCCCGCGAGCCCGGCGGCGGCACCCTTGCCTGCGGCGCGGAGCAGTACGGCTCGTCTGTTCGCTGGAGTCACGACATCCTCCTCGGTCTGCGGGGTGCGTCTGCGGGGTGGTGGCACCACGGTAGACCCGAGGAGAGGACGCGTCCATCGACGCGCCCCGGCGACGTGCGGCCCGACCGCGCCGGGAGTTCCGCAGCGGACGAAGGCCCGGGATCCGAGGCGTACGTTGGACGGGGACGGAGGCCCCGACGAGGAAAGGTCCGATACATGTCAGAGGACACCAGAACACCCGAACGCATCGTCGCCGACCTGATCGAGAAGTCCCCGATATGCATGATCACCACCGTCGGGGCAGACGGTCGGCTGATGGCGCGGCCCATGACCCGCCAGAACTCCGACTTCGACGGATCGATTCGGTTGCTCGCACCCCGTCACGGCGACCTCCCGTCGGAGATCGAGGCGAACCCGCAGGTCAACGTCTCAGTTCAGTCCTCGGACGGGTTCGTCTCCGTCGCAGGAAGAGCGGTCGTGGACGACGACCGTGACGCGGTGGCCGAGCACTGGAATGCCGCCGTCGGGGCATGGTTTCCCGAGGGGCCGGAGTCCGCCACCTCGGTACTGATCCGTGCCGACACCGCCGAGTACTGGGACTCCAGCGGCTCGCGGATCGCGCACATCGCCTCGTTCGTCAGCGCAGCGGTGTCCCGTGACGAACGCACTCCCGACATGGGAACCAGCGGCACCGTCGAACTCTGAGCTCCAGCCGTTCGGAGCGGCGGAGGTCAGGGGAGAGCTGACGGCACGCGAAGCCGCGGCTTCAACTGATCCGGAGAGGGTTCGTCGCCCCGCTGGACGGTGGCGATGAGTGCGTCGGCGTGGGAGATCAATCCGGTCGTATCGATCCCGTGAGGCGCGGGGCCGCTGCCGTGGCCGATACGTTCGGCGGCACGGGCGAGCAAGGACAACGCACCCCTGGTGTTGCCGCGCTGGATATGGGTGATGCCGACCGCCAGCTGGGCCAGGCCCTGCCAGAGCAGGCGCTCGGCGTCGGGACAGCTCTTCCAGGCTCCCTCGAGAACTTCGTGGGCATTGAACGCGAGGCCGCGGTCCAACAGATCCTGCGCCCATTCCAGCGACCGGGCCGGGGGCAGATTGAGATCCTCGGGGATGCGCTCGACACCCACGCTGCCGATCGGCAACGGGCGGCCGAGTTCATCGCGAGGGCGTGAGTTGCGCGCGCGGCCGTCCTCGTCGCGATCGCGGTCCATGCCGGGTGAGGTGCGCATGTCGCCATCGTCCCATCCGTCGTCGTCAGCCTGCCACCTCGGACCCGGGCGCCGGGACCCGATCGTGACACGTGGCGGGCGACCTTTCCTCCGAGCCCTCCGTAGGCTTGTCCGATGACGCTGCATCATGTTCGACGCGGGCAGGGTAGCCCTCTACTTCTCGTGCACGGACTCGGCGCGGGGTGGCGATCGTGGGAGCCCATCATCGACGATCTGGCGGGGCGTCGCGAGGTCATCGCGGTCGACCTACCGGGTTTCGGCGAGTCCCCACCGCTGGACGGCGAGGTGTCCATAGCGACGTTGGCCGACGCGGTCGAGCGGTTCATCGAGGAGGCGGGTCTGGAGGGGGTGTCCACGGCCGGACAGTCGATGGGTGGACGGATCGTGCTCGAGTTGGCCCGGCGCGGCGTCGGTGGTGACACCGTGGCGTTGGACCCCGGCGGATTCTGGAGTGATCGCGAGCTGGCGGTGTTCAGCGCCACCCTGCGGCCGTCGATCGCCCTGGTCAGCGCCTTGCGGGGAGCGTTGCCGCGCCTCCTGGGCAATCCGGTGGGTCGGACCGCCCTGCTGGCGCAACTCTCTGCGCGGCCATGGGCGCTGTCGGCACAAACGGTGCTGCCCGACGTTGCCGGGCTGGCCGACGCACCGGCGACGGGCCCGGCGATGGACGCGCTCACGAAAGGCCCCCCGCAGCAGGGTGCTCCCGCGGGCACGGTCCCGGGACGGGTCACCATCGGGTGGGGGCGTCGCGATCTCGTGACACTCCCGGCCCAGGCCCGGCGAGCCGCCCGCGCGTTCCCCGACGCGACACTGCACTGGTTCGATCGGTGCGGCCACTTCCCCCAATGGGACGCGCCCCGGGAAGCGAGTTGGCTCATCCTGGACCGGACCAGCTGACCCGGCACATGCCGCCATCGTGGCGTAGTGACCACCATGGGCGGTTGCGCCCGCACGATGCTCTGCCACCATGGGTTGATGATCCGTCACGCGCGCGACCGGGGGAGACCGCCATCAACGTGGTGGAGTAGCCCGCCGCGAGGCGAGGGCGGAGAAGCCTGGGAGACGGACAGCCGGGCCGAACGATGAAACACCTCGCGTCCGCCGCTGCACTGAGTTCCGCTGCACTGAGTTCGGTGCTGAGAATGCGCAGTACGTTCCGCCGAGGGATGTGGACGACCGAACTGCGGATGAACGTGGGCCCGGAGACGGTGTGGTCAGTCATCACCGACGTGCAGACCTGGCCGCGATGGGGGCCCACCGTCTCGGACGCCCGGGTCGACGGTGACTCCGGCTTGACGGTCGGCGCGCGAGGGACGGTCACGACCGTGGCGGGGCTGTCCCTGCCCTTCGAGATCACCGATTTCGTGGAACGGCGGTCATGGGCGTGGAAGGTGGCCGGGGTGCGCGCAACGCGGCACGAGGTGATCGAGGTGCCGGGTGGCTGTGTCCTCAGCTTCGGTGCTCCGGTCTGGGCGGCGGGATACCTGCCGGTGCTTGCCATCGCGCTGCCGCGCATCGAACGGATCTCAGTCGAACGAGCTCGCCTGGAGGAGTCGGCGCGGGAGGGGGCGTGGATCGAGAAGCAGGACGGTCGCATGTGACCACCGCCTCGGCGGGGACAGGCTCGCGAGCATCTTAATGGGAAAGTGCGTTATCCGATTCCTCGGGGATCATGAGCTGCCGAACTCGTCGTTGCGCAGTGCCCGTCGTAGCTCGCGGAGTATCTGTCTGCGTTGTGTAGCTATTTGCCGTGGCCGTTGAGGCTATTGAGGATTTCTTCAGTGGCCGCGTCCGGCGGGAGGGCGACCATCATTTGATCGCCTTGGAGCTCGCCTTGCACTCGCACAGCGGAGACAATCTCATCGCCGACCTTCATCACGAGTCGAGTTTGGTCTCCAGACTGCGAAGCCTCGACCGTCATTGTGCGAGCCACGGCTGCTCCGTCGCTGTCGAATGTCACGTTGATCATGTCGGACGCTCCGGAAGGCGGTGCGCCGCTGGCGGAGTCGACGCCTGCGCGCTCGAACGCGGTGGGGACGACGAGGATGTGTTCGTCATTGATGGGGATGCACTGTGGGTCTGAACCGGGGGCGCATGTCTGGGAGATAGCTAGCTCTAACGCCCCGGAAGTCGCGCTCATCGCTTCGTCCGCGGTCGGTGGTGCAAATGTTGGTTGCTCCTCGCCCGTGCCGTCGGATGAACAGGCGGTTAGCGCCGCTAGGAGCGTGATGGCGAGGGCGAGCTTCTTCATGTGGCGATCCGAGGCATCCTTCTGCTGGTGCGGTACTACTTACGGAGGCTGGCCCCTCCTTGGGCACACCCTACTCATGTGGAGGGTCGAGAGGTGCCGTATACGGCGTTCGCGATCGCCCTCGGTGATTTGGGCCATCAGGGCTGTTGGTGCTTCAGGGTGGTGTAGTCCGACATGGCCGTTCCGGATAGCGCTGCGTGGTGGGAGATAACGGGTCGGGTGTACCCGAGGAGATCGATAAGGCTGCGGGCGTCGACTTCTTGGCATAAGTCGCGGAAGGTAGCATTTCGGGCCCTTTGGGCGTCGATGCCGAGGAGTCTGAGTCGCCTGTACAGCGTCGCCGGATGGAGGTGCTTACCTGCGATCCGGCCGGGGAAGAGCCACGGAGTATCAGAATTGGTGGTGTTCTGGTTCCCGGGGTTACGGAGTTGCTGCCAGAACAACTCGGTGAGTGCTTCGGGAATGATTGCGGGGTAACTGCCGAGGAGGATTCGCATTCCTTCGGGGCTGGCAATGATGCGTTCTCGTCGGAGAGAGACAATTTTGTTCAGCGGCTGGGCCCAGAGCAGGAGGATGAGGCCGACCACACGAGTAGCCGGGATTACGGTGGTGTCCTCTATACAGTTTCGGACAAGTTGGATCCGTTCTTCCTGCGTGATCATGGGCATTGAATGGGGTGTGCGAAAAGGTACATCTAATGTTCCGTGTTGGTGCCCTTTTTGTCCACTGAGCCATCTGACGAAGTTCCGAATATGTTCGCGGGTGCTGGGCCCGCCACTGAGGTATTCGTCGACGTGGTGCTGGCGTAGCTCAGTTCCTGGCACGTGGTGGTTTTCGTTCAGCCAGAGGAGAAATTTTCCGGCCTCGGTGATGTTCTGTTTCGCCGCCTGGGTGACGGCTACTAGGTCAGAGTCTGGGTCTGCCGCCTGATCGCGGATCCGCCTGAGGTGCTGCCAGGTTGCGTATCGCTCGATCAGTTGGCTGGTGCCGTCGTCGGGTAATTCGGCTATTCGATTGGTAAGCCATTTTTCGAATCGTACGAGCGTCTCGTCTCCGCGGGCGGGCATCATGCGGTGGTGGATGAGCAGGGCGCGGAGATGTTCGACGGATCTAGAGCTAGGTAAGTTGTCGAAGGCCTCGTTGGTCAGTGCAAGCTCGCGGTCACCGATCGCTTCTAGGAGAGTTCTGGCTTTGGTGCCGCGGCGCATGTATATGTAGATGCTCTGGGGTCGTTCGCTGCTGGTCAACAGGGTGACGAGTCTGTGCAGACGGAGGTCGTTGCCCGGCTTAAGGACGGATTCGAGCTCATCCTGCAGGGCGCAACGGATGCAAAGCCCAGCGCGGAATCGAGGAGCCTCCCGATGGCAGCGCGTGCAGGTCAGGGCGGTGGTAATGCCGGCGCAGCCACGGCATATAGGCTGCCGTTCAGGGGAGCGGCCGGGGAGCATGCGGTGCTCACCGCAGCTTGAGCAGGTGCCGTACGTGTGTGTGGCTTCGGTGAAGCAGGGCCCGCATATGGCGCCGTCGGGCCACCGGACGCGGATCGTCGAGACTTGGTCGTGGCAGCGGTCGCAGCGGTGCCTCCCAGTCGAGCGGGGCCGTCCGCGCTTTTTGTGGTTGGGTAGCCCGCTCACCGTCGGGGGCCTTGCGGAGCCGTTGCCGCCGGTGGCTGGCCTACCGGCGGGAGTCATTGTCCTCATCCTCGATTATGCGGGCGCGGACTGGTCTGAGGTGGCGTAGATCGGCGACGTCTTCACCGGACGCCACCTGGTGTTGTCGGCGGGTTCGGGCGTCGGCGGCGGTGTAGGTGATCAGGTCGTTTGGCGTGACATTGAGAGCGTCGCAGAGGGCTACAAGCACCTTGAAAGAGATGCGCTCGGGCTCTTGAGCGACGATGCGCCAGACAGCGTTGGGGGTGAGGGTGATGCCGCGTTCATGCAGCAGTTCAGCGAGTTCTTTGGCGGAGTGCACGCCGCGGCGTGCCATGATCTCGCGGACTCGCCAGGTGTAGCTGACCTCTCGTTTACTCATGAATTCGTCTCCGATGTGTGATGTCCGACCGCTGCATTGATGGTGCGGTTGTGTGCACGCTCTAGGGCCAGTCTTTGGTAGTCAGGGGAGGGCAGTGTGTAGATCGAGGTGGTCGCGGCATGTTCGTGTCCTAGTTGGAGCTGGACAAAGGTCACGTCGTAGCCTTCGCCGGTGACCAGATGGGTTGCGTAGGAGCGGCGAAAGGAATGCAGGTCGAGTCCAGGCGGAAGTCCGAGTTCGTCGATCAGGGAACGGAGCCGACCGAGCAGTTGCGACGGGCCGACCAGGGCGCCGGTGCTGGTGGGGAAGCAGTCGTTAATCGGGTGGCCATAGCGCGGTAGACCTTGACGGATCCATTGGTCGATCATTTCCGCTGACCATGGCCACACGGTCAGCACCGAGCGGACCTTCTTCGCTGAGCCGCGATGCGCCTTTCCCCAGCGCACGCGGAGAACTCCGTGGTCGCCGAGGTAGGGGGCCCGGCTGTTGCGGGAGAAGTCCACCACCTGAAGATGACGGAGTTCGTTCGACCTAAGCCCCCAGCTGTAGGCGGTCTTGAACGCGATGGCATCCCGCCAAGCTGCCACGGCGCCTTTACGACCTGACTCAATAATTCGCTCGACCTCGAGGTCTGCCAGGTCGAAAACACTCTGCAGTTCGTGCTGGGTGAACGGTCGTTTGGCCGGGCGTGCCTCGGTGGGCGCGGAGTGAGTAACGTGGTTGAGTTCGGTCACTACTTGAGCAAAGACCTGCCCGAACATTCTTGCGCTGAGTTCGGACCAGTCGTAGCGCGGATCGCAGGCGTAGTCGCAGAACAACTTGATCGCGCCCTGGTAGGAGCGCACAGTGCCATGCGACAAGTTTCGAACCGCGCGGGCGTGCGAGAAATAGTCGTCTGCGTCCGCCAGGGTCCATTCCCACGGATAATGTCCCGAAAAGTCGATCAGGCTCATGATGACCCTGCGGCGGGTATCGATTGTGGCCGTGGCGAAATCTTTCGCCTGCTGCTGTCGGGCCCACCCGTCCAGGACGCCTTCCAGGAAGACGTCCGGATCCGGAGCGCCTTGACCGAAGGTTGCGAATGTGACGTTGTCTTCGTGGTGGGTCATTACGACCGTCCTCGAGCCCTGGAAAGTGATTGCAAGTTTCGCACACTGATTGCGAAAGGCGCAATAGGAGGGTGAGTAACGCACGGTCAGGGGCTATCTGGCTTCGTCCCTTAGGTGGCTGGAACGTACTGCGCACGCCGCTGCGGGCCGGGACGCCGATAAGGGAAAGGTGCAGGTCACGGGGGAGGCTAAGGAAAGATTGGGGCGTTACCCGAATTCTCGTTATGTGCCGGAAGCGCAGATAGGGTCGATTCGACTTTACATAATGTAGATTATCGGCACTTTGGAAGCGCTGGCCGGGAGGTGGCTCGAGCCGATTCGAACCATCCACTTCTCGCACGGGTCCGAATAGTCACTGAGGCGGCACCGTGTCGCTCGACAGAGAAAGGTACGTCATCATGCGCGGATCGGTCGAGAACGCTTTCATGTTCATCCACAACCCTCTCGTGGATCTCTACCAGTGGCTCCTCAGCGTCATCCCGGCGGACATGGCCTGACCGTCTCGGCGGCGCCGTGTCGCCGCGCCGCCGTGAGGCCCCGGGTCGCGGACGCTGTGAGTTCATCTCGCGAACCCGCCCGGGGTCTCACGGCATCGGTCCGCCGCCGCTCCTCCGCAGCGCTGCAGGGCGCCCTTGTTTCGACACTGTGACGTTTCATCCGGGGGTTCCCCGGTGGGCGAAGTCCCTGAGCTCACGCGTCGTTGAGTGCCGGATTCCTGTCGGACCACGGCGACGACTGCTCGAGTTGGCCGGCCAGTCGCAGCAGCGTCGATTCTCCCCCGAGCTGCGCGGTGAAGTGCACTCCCATGGGTACGCCTTCCGGAGTCCAGTGCAGCGGGAGCGACATCGCCGGCCGACCGGTCAGGTTGGCCAATTGCGTATACGGCACCCAGCTGAGGTTGGCATTGATGAGTGACTCCACGAAGCCCGAGTGGCGCAGCAGTGATGCAGTACGCGTCGCGAGCAACGCGGCCGCTCCGCGACGTGCCAGCGGCGGGGTGTCGAGAGCGCCGATGCGAGGCGGTAGGTCGGCCAACGTCGGCGTCATGAGCAGGTCGTAACCGTCGAAGTAGGTGGTCAGTTCGCGGACGTACTGGTCCCGCCGCATCACGGCGTCGAGGTAATCCACGCTGCTCTGCGCCCTGCCGAGTGCCGCGACGATCCGGGTATCCGTCTCGAAGTCCCGGTCGGCGCACCCCGTCCGCCGTTTGGTGTCCTCGACCGACCACGCGAGATACGCGAACCAACTGGTGAGGAAGTCTCGTGCCAACGCGAGGTCGTCGACGGGCTGTGCATCCAGGATCTCGACGTGGTGGCCGAGGTCCTCAAGCGTTCGGGCGGCGTTCTCGACTGCAGCGAGGGCCTCCGGATGGGGTTCCGGGTTGATCGACGACGCGGTACAGACCCCGATCCGCAGCCGGCCCGGGTCCGCTCCGACCTGTGAGAGGAACGACTCGGACGGCGTGGCGGGAACGTACGGGCCGCCCGGCTCCCCGCCCATCAGGACGTCCAGCATCGCAGCGGAGTCGCGGACCGACCGCGAGACGACACCGTTGGTGGCGGCGCCGTGCATCGCCTCCCCGCGCAACGGGCCCATCGGCACCAGTCCACGGCCGGGTTTGAGGCCCACGAGACCGCAGCAGGCGGCTGGGATACGGATGGAGCCGCCGCCGTCGCTCGCCCCCGCGACCGGGACGATTCCGGCCGCGACCGCGGCGGCGGACCCGCCCGAGGATCCACCGGGGCTGCGGCTGGTGTCCCACGGGTTCCTGGCGGGGCCGAACAGCTCAGGCTCGGTGATTCCCTTGGCCCCGAACTCCGGGGTATTGGTCTTGCCGAAGACGACCAGGCCCGCGTCCAGCCACCGCTGCACCACCGTCGCGTGTTCGACTGCCGGCACCCCGACCAGCGGGCGGGAACCCCCGCTGGTCGGCGACCCCGCATAATCCTGTCCGAGATCTTTGAGGAGGAACGGAACCCCGGCGAACGGGCCCGTCAAGTCCCCGGCCGCTCGATCACGGGCCGTTCCGTCCATTCGGTGGACGATGGCGTTGAGTCCCGGGTTGACGCTGTCGGCGCGCTTGACTGCTGCGTCGAGGAGCTCGACGGGGGTGGCCTCGCGACGTCTCACCAGGGCGGCGAGTCCGAGGGCGTCGTGACTCCTGAACTCATCGAAGCGCATGGGGTCGGAGTCTACGCAGCGCGATCGCTGACCCGGTCCGGTTCGGGATCGCCGTGGTCCGGGTCAGTAACTGAACGTGGTCGCCCCCTCCCCGATCCACTCCCACATCGGCACGGTCCCGCCCTTGGTCGCCCCGTCGATGAGGGGGCTGTCGGTCAGCTGCTTGGCATCCACGCAGATCGGGCACACCAGATAGGTGCCACCCGCGGCCACGTACCGGGCCATGAGGCTCTCGATCGACGGACAACCCTGGCAGGCCGTTCCGGTCGCGACCCCACGCACCGCGAGCCGAACGGCCTCCTTGGTGAGGAACATGAGTGTCGGCCGGCCCGATTCGGCGGCCCCGACCGCGACCAGAAAGGCGACGGTCACCTTCTCCGCGTCCTCGAGCCCGGTCGTCAGCGATACGACTGCTCTGTTCATCTCCCCTGCTCCTTCCGTCCACGCACCGGATGCGCGATGAGACACTGCAAGGGGACCACCGCGGGAGCGGCGCGCACACTTCGCGATGTGTAGTGACGCCGGGCCTCAGCGGGTCTACCGTGGACGGATGAACGGCTACGGGCAGTTCTGCCCCGTCGCGAAGACCGCGGAACTCCTGTGTGAGCGATGGGCTCCGCTGATACTGCGCGAGCTGATGTGCGGTTCCAGTCGATTCGGCGAGATCCAGCGAGGAGTTCCGTTGATCTCACCGAGCCTGCTGTCCAAGAGGCTGCACCACTTGGTGTCCGCCGGCGTGGTGGAACACCACGGAGCCGGGCGGGACAGCACATACACCCTCACCGCATCGGGCTGGGAGCTGCACCCCGTGATCGAGGCCATGGGCATCTGGGGGCAACGCTGGGCGCGGAGCAGGTACACACCTGACGAGCTCGATCCGTCGTTCCTGATGTGGGACATCCGCCGGATGCTCCGTCCCGCCGGACTGGCCGACCGCCGGATCGTCATAGAAATGTGGATCCGCGACGGGCCGCCCCGCAGGACCACCTACTGGATGGTGGTGGACGACGCGATCGACCTGTGCCTGGTCGACCCGGGCCTGGATGTCGACCTGCGGGTGAACTCCGACCTTCGGACCCTGACGAGGATCTGGATGGGCGACGCCGTCATGCGCGACGAGATCGGTGACGGCCGGGTCGAACTCTGGGGTCCGCCGGAACTGACGGAACGATTCCCCGCCTGGTTGGGATGTCATCCGATCCTGGGGGGCGTCCGAGAGGCGGAGACGTCAGTCCGCGGCGACGACGGGCCCCGGGGTCCGGGTTGACGTGCGCGCGCGGGTCCTCACGCGTTCCGGTTCCGCCAGGCGCGCCAGGCGCCGGTGGACCACAGGGCCCACGCCACGAGCACCGGCTGGAAGAATAGTCGGACGAGCCGTGCGCGGTCACTGTCGAGCCCGAATGCATCCGTGCCCGTGACGTACTGCGAAATGTTCCCGGGGAAGATGGCGATGAAGAACGCCGCCGTCACGCCGCCGACCGCCGGACGGAACTGGGTCGGTGCGAAGATGAGCGCCGCGCCGAGGCCGAGTTCCACCACGCCGGAGGCGACCACCACGAAGTCCGGGTCGAGCGGAACCCACGTCGGGACCTGCGCCTGGAACTCCTCGCGCATGGTCGTCAGGTGGCCGGTCCCCGCGCCGAGGAGTGCGGCGCCGAGGGCCCACCGTCCGACATGGCGAACGATCTCCCCCGCGCTGCGCCGTCGGCGCGAGGGCGGACGGGATCCCGGGGTCGTCTGGGTTCGGTCGGATGAGTTCATGGGGGTAGTGTTGCGCACAACTTAGTTGAGCGCAACCCAATCGTGGTCCATAATCGGGCAATGGATGCCGACCTCCGCCTGGAAGAGCAAGTGTGCTTCGCCCTCTACGCCGCCTCTCGCGCCTCGACGTCTGCCTACCGGCACGCCCTGGCATCGGTTGGCCTGACCTATCCGCAGTATCTCGCCCTCCTCGTGCTGTGGGAGGAGGACGGACTGACGGTCCGGCAGCTCGGGGACCGACTCCTCCTCGACTCGGGCACCCTCTCCCCTCTGTTGGCGCGACTGGAGCATGCCGGCCTGGTCGCGCGATCCCGCTCCGCCGGCGATGGCAGGAGTGTCCACGTCCACCTCACCGAGGCCGGCGGGAGGCTGCGCGCTGAAGCCGAGACGATCCAGTGTTCCCTGCTGGACAGGGTGGACATGCCGCAGAAAGATCTCGTCCAGTTGCGGACCCTGGCACAGCGACTCGTGACCTCGCTCGACGGAGCCGATCGCGGCGATCGGTAACGTCAGCCGATGGTGATCGGCTGACGCAGGATCGTCTTGAGTCTGGCGGGATCGGACCTACGGGGGTCCGAGAGATAGATCTCGTGATGGTGCCCGGACGGGACGGCGCCGTGTGCGGGGATGACCTCCTCGTGCATCCGCGCGATGGCCGGGCCCTCGTCGTCGTAGGGGCCCACGTGCAGCGTCTGCACCGCCGTCCCCTCGGCATACTCGTCGAACCGCACCCGCTCGCGGGCGTCCGGCACCTTCGTCGTCGTCACCTTCTCCATGGCGGCGGACAGGATGTCCGGGGTGACCCAGTCCGGCTGCCAGATCATCATCGTCCAACTCCAGGCGGCCTTGTCGCGGGACGTGAACACCTGCGGGTCGTCGGCGTACCAGAGGCCCTCGAGCGGGCCCACCGTGTGGACTCGTCCCAGCACGGTCCGGGCCGCCGCGCGCACGGCGTAGGACGTGGCGTACAGCGCCTCGACGGCGGCCCTGTACTCGGGCGCGGTAGCGGGATCTCCCTGCCCGTCGACCATGAGTAAGGTCATCGGTGGGACCTCGACCAGATCGAATCGGCCGGCTTTGGCGTCGTAGAGGTCCCTGCGCTCGCGTTTGATGTCGAAGTTGGGTGGGTCGCCGACCATGGCAGCAGGCTACGCCGATCCGGCCTGCAGCTCCTCGATCCGGCGTCGGTACACCGAGGTCAGCTCGTCGACGTACCGGCGATCCCACCGCGGGGTGATGTGCTTACTGCAGTTGGCGTCAGTGGCCACCACGTCCACCACGATCGCGCGTTCCACGTGGCCGGAGTACTGCTTGTCCCCCATGGCCCGGAGCCGGTCGATCAGCTGGGGGTCGGCGTCCGGCTCGACCGCCCGCGCGTGACCGAAGACCTTCAACCGCCGGCGGGTCGGGTAGTCGACGAAGAGCAGGCAGGCGCGTCCGTCGTGGTCCACGTTGCCCGTGGAGACGTACTGGCGGTTGCCCGGGAACTCGGCCCAGGCGAGGGTCGTGTCGTCGACGACGTGCACGAACCCCGCCGGGCCGCCGCGGTGCTGCGCGTAGGGCCAGCCCGACTCGGTGACCGTCGAGAGGGAGAAGTGGTCGGCGCTCCGGATCAGCGCGACATCGGTGCCGTCGAGGGAGAAGTCGCCGGTGTCGACGGGGAGGGTGACCCCCACGGCGTCCTGCCGGGCCCGCACCGCCGGTCCGTACGCGATCCCCGGGTAGTGGTTGGCTGCCATGGCCGTCAATGATAGTTGACGCCCGGTGCGTCGTCAATGTAAGTTGACGGTCGAGGTGGTGGCCATGGAAACGACATTCGATTTCTCCGACGACGACTCCCCGATCGACAGGCTCGCCGCGATCGCGCATGCGAAGGCCGACATCGCCCGCCAGGAAGCCGCCGCGGTGCGGCACGCCCGGCTGCAGGGCATGAGCTGGGCGGAGATCGGCATGGTGCTCGGAGTCAGCAAACAAGCGCTGCACAAGAGATTCGGAAGGACGGCCTGACCGCGCATGGCGTCGACCACACCCGGCACCCTGCTGCGGCCCCTCGTCACCCTTGCCCCGAGCCCCCCGCGTCTACCGAACGCGATCAAGGCGGGGCTCACGGTCCTGCTGTGCCTGGCGATCCCGTACCTGTTCGGGCGGCTCGATCTGGGCCTTCTCACGGTGACGGGCACATTCGCGGTGCTCTACGCGCCGGCGGCACCGATCCGTCGCCGCGCGGTCACGGTCGCGGGTATCGGACTGGGGCTGGTGGCGGCGACTGCGCTGGGGGCGTTCACGGCGGGATCCCAGGTGGCCTTCGCGGTGTGCGCCGTGCTCCTGGCGATGGTCACCGCCGGATTGTGCCTGGCATTCCGGGTGGGGCCTCCCGGCTCGTACTTCCTCGTCCTGTGCTCCGGCATCGCCTACCTAGTGGTGGGTGAACACGGCGTCGAGCCCATCGTCGTCCCGGCCATGACTGCCGTCGGGGCGGCCGTGGCCTGGCTGGTGACGATGGCGGAGTTCCTCCGTGACCCGCGCCGGCCGGAACGGCGAGCCGTCCGGCGTGCGCGGGACGCGGTCGCCGCCTACGCCTCCACGGAACCCGGGCCCGACAGTCGCCCACAGCACCGTGCAGCGGCGCACGCCCTGGCCGAGGCACAGGAGGCCGTCGCGGAAGGGATGTGGACGCCGACGGAGGAGATTATCGCCGGACTGGCCGCTGCTCGGCGTGACTACGAGGAGCGCGCCGCGCGGGCCACCGTCCACATCGTGCCCGGGGAAGACCATGCGTGGGACCCCCGCAACCCCGACGCCGGTCGCTGGCTGGGCGAGACGCCCGAGACCTCCGACATCGACCTGCCCACCGCCTCGGCGGCCGAACGAACCGAGCGCGCGCTCGCCGACGACGAACGCGGTCACATCGGTTCGTTGCGGTGGCGGCTGGCCAACGGGCTCCGGTGGCCCGGTGAACCGTGGTCGGTGGCCGCGTCGGTCGGGGTCGCCACGGCCGCGTCCATCGTCCTGCTCACGCTGCTCGCAGGCCCCGACCAGCCGCACCTGTACTGGGCGATCGCGTTCTCGGCTCTCGTACTCCACCAGGGCGGCCCCCGGGCGGCCCGGACCTACCGGGCATTGCACCGCCTGACCGGCACCGTCGCCGGTCTCGGCTTGTTTCTGCTGGTAGCGATTCTGCAGCCCACCGGGTGGTGGCTCATAGGACTGATCGTGGTCCTGCAGTTCACGATCGAGCTGCTCGTCACCCGCAATTACGGACTCGCGGTTACACTCATCACCCCGCTCGCCCTGCTCATCGCTTCCGGTGGCAACGTCCCGGAGCGGCCCCTGTCGCTGGTCGGCGAGCGACTGCTCGACACCGTCGTGGGCGTCCTCGTGGCTCTGGCCGTGCTGTGGGGTCTCGGTCGACGGGCCCACCACCGGGCCGTCCGCGCGGACACCGGACGGGTGCTGCGTGAGCTCGCACAGTTCGCCCGGGGGGAGGAACAGGCGCGCCGAGAACCCACCTTGTCCTCGACGCTGCGCGACCTCAATGCCAGTCATTCCCTCCTCGTGGCGGACGGGCACGCCGACTCCACCGAGGCCAGAACCGCCGAGGCCGTCACCCACGCCGGGTACCTCATGCTGGGGACGCACGGGGTGGACGCGGTCGCCGCGTCGGCGCCCGGGTGGGAGGAGCTCGCGGATCTGGAGCTGCCTTCGGGCCGGCGACCGGTCGGAGCCGATAATCCCGTCGACGCGCGTATCCGTGAACACTGCCGGCGCACGGGGGCGCAGTTCGGCTGAGTGCTCAGCGTCCAGGAGTGGCGGCGGTGTCCGGCCTGGGCACGTTCTGCAGCCGGAGTTGGCCCCGTGCGAGCACGGCTCCGCTCCCGGACTGGCTGATCACGACATCCCACAGTTGCTGGCTGCGGCCCTGGAACAGGGCATGCGCGGTGACCTCGACCCGCCCGCCGGTGGACGGACGGAGGAAGTCGGTGCCGTTGTGGACGCCGACCGCGATCTGCCCCCGGTCGGCGACCGCGAATCCGGCTCCCGCTCCGCCTGCGGACTCCACGATGCTCGCGTAGACGCCGCCGTGGACCGTCCCCCACGCGGTGAGGTGCTCCTCCCCCAGGTCCGCGTGCCCGCGCAGCGAGGTGGTCGTCACCTCGTCGACGACGAGCCCGGAGGCGCGGACGAAGGCGCTGGCGTCGGAGGAGCTGGCATCGGGGAACCCGCCGGAATCGACCATGGGGTCTTTCTACCCGCTACCGGCACCGGCTAGGTCGCCGCAGCCACGTACTCCGCCAGATGCTCCCCGGTGAGAGTGGAGGCGGCGGCGACAAGATCGGCCGGGGTGCCCTCGAACACGACCCGGCCCCCGTCATGCCCGGCCCCGGGGCCGAGGTCGATGATCCAGTCCGCGTGGGCCATCACCGCCTGGTGGTGCTCGATCACGATCACCGACTTCCCGGCGTCGACCAGCCGGTCGAGCATCGCCAGCAGGGTCGCCACGTCGGCCAGGTGCAGGCCGGTGGTCGGTTCGTCCAGGACGTAGACCTCGGCCTTGTCGGCCATCTGCGCCGCGAGCTTGAGTCGTTGCCGCTCGCCACCGGACAGCGTGGTCAGGGGTTGGCCGAGACGGATGTAGCCCAGGCCGACGTCGCGGAGCCGGACGAGGATCTTGTGCGCTGCGGGGATCCGCGCCTCTCCCCCGGCGAAGAACTCCTCGGCCTGTGCGACGGACATCCCCAGCACCTCGCCGATGTTCCGGCCGCCGAACCGGTACTCGAGCACCTCGGCCTGGAAGCGCCTGCCCTCGCAGTCGTCGCACGTCGTGGCGACGCCGGCCATCATCGCGAGGTCGCTGTAGATCACGCCGGCGCCCTTGCAGGTGGGGCATGCGCCCTCGGAGTTCGGGCTGAACAGCGCCGGCTTGACGCCGTTGACCTTGGCGAACGCCTTGCGGATGGGCTCGAGCAGTCCGGTGTAGGTGGCCGGGTTGCTGCGTCGGGACCCACGGATGGCGGCCTGGTCGATCGCGACCACCCCGTCGCGAGGGGACACCGAACCGTGGATGAGTGAGCTCTTGCCCGACCCGGCCACGCCGGTCACCACGCACAGCACCCCGAGCGGGATGTCCACGTCCACGTCCCGGACGTTGTGCGCGGTCGCGCCACGCACCTCCAGCACCCCGGAGGCCGATCGCACGGACTGCTTGAGGGCCGCCTTGTCGTCCAGGTGACGACCTGTGACGGTGTCGCTCCCGCGGAGCCCGCTGACCGATCCCTCGAAGCAGATCTGACCGCCCTCCGATCCGGCGCCGGGCCCGAGGTCGACGACGTGGTCGGCGATCGCGATGGTCTCCGGTTTGTGCTCGACCACCAGGACCGTGTTGCCCTTGTCGCGCAGCCTCAGCAACAACCCGTTCATGCGACGGATGTCGTGGGGGTGCAGGCCGATCGACGGCTCGTCGAACACGTACGTGACGTCGGTCAGTGCGGAGCCGAGGTGCCGGATCATCTTGACCCGCTGCGACTCGCCGCCGGACAGGGTCCCGGCGGGGCGGTCGAGGGAGAGGTATCCCAGGCCGATCTCCACGAACGAGTCGAGCGTGTGCTGCAGGGAGTCGAGCAGCGGCGCCACCGACGGGTCGGCGATACCCCGGAGCCATTCGGCAAGATCGGTGATCTGCATGGCCGAGACGTCCGCGATGTTCCTGTCCCCGATGCGGGACGATCGGGCCCCCTCGTTGAGCCGGGTGCCGTCGCACTCGGGGCAGGTGGTGAAGACCACGGCCCGCTCCACGAATGCACGGATGTGGGGCTGCATCGCCTCGACGTCCTTGGACAGCATCGACTTCTGGATCTTGGGGATCAGGCCCTCGAACGTGACGTTGATGCCATCGGCCTTGACCTTGACCGGCTCCTTGCGCAGCAGGTCATGCATCTCCCGGTCGGTGAACTCCCCCACCGGCTTGTCCATGTCGAAGAACCCGGAGCCGGAGTAGATGCGACCGTACCAACCGTCCATCGAGTACCCGGGGACGGTGATGGCACCCTCCGACAGGGACCTGGAACGGTCCACCAGCGCATCGATGTCGAAGTCGGACACCGACCCACGACCCTCGCAGCGGACGCACATCCCGCCGGTGATGGAGAACTCGGCTTTCTGCCGGGTACCGTCTGCCTTCTTCAGCGTCCCCACCCCGGACGCCGATGCGACGTTGAAGGAGTACGCCTTGGGGCCGCCGATCCTCGGCTGCGCGAGACGGCTGAACAGGATCCGAAGCATCGCCCCGGTGTCGGTGGCGGTGCCGACCGTGGAACGGGGGTCGGAGCCCATCCGCTCCTGGTCCACGACGATCGCCGTGGTCAACCCCTCCAACACGTCGACGTCCGGCCGCGCGAGGGTCGGCATGAAGCCCTGCACAAACGCGCTGTAGGTCTCGTTGATCATCCGCTGCGACTCCGCGGCGATGGTGGAGAACACCAGGGAACTCTTGCCCGAGCCGGAGACCCCGGTGAACACGGTGAGCCGCCGTTTCGGCAGTTCCACGTCGATCGACCTGAGGTTGTTCTCGCGCGCGCCGAGGACGCGGATGATGTCGTGCGTGTCAGCGGCGTGGGCGCTCATCCCGGGTCTCCTCATCTGCCGAGTACAGCGGCAACGTTAGACCGCGGCCCCCTGGCGTGAAAGTGCATCAGCCGCGCTCCTGCCGCTCCATCGCGACCGCGTGCAGTCGGGCGAACCGCCGGAACTCGTCGTCGTCCCATCCCTCGCGTCCCGTCGCGGCCGCCCACCCGTCGAGGATCTGATGATCGTAGAGGTGGCCGTAGCCCTGCGACCCGCCGATGGCGTTCCCGAGGTCGGCGGTCACCTGGAAGAGGGTCAGCACGGGCATGTAGAACATCCCGGGGTGCCGACCCTTGCCCGGCGGCTCGGCCAGCCACGCGGGGCGGTCGAACAGCAGATCCGGGGTCCACCACACCACCGGATCCGTCGCGTGCTGGACGTACAGGACGTGCGGCGGGATCCACGGGGTGGCGTCGTCGCGGAACTCCGCGGGATCCTCGGAGAACCGCACGAGCAGGCCGTCCGCGTACACCGGCTCGGTGACCGGGGTGCCGGGGTCGCGGCGCTGGACGAGCGCGTGCCAGATGTGGTTGGAATTGGGTGGACCGACCCAGAGCACCCCGTCCACCGTCGCCCGGATGTCCCGGATTCCGGAGAACGCCGCCTCGCCGGCCTGGGTACCCAGGCTCTCGCCGTAGACGTACAGCTTCGGCCGCGGCCGGTCGGGTGGGAGCGCGTCGCGCCACGCCACCACCGCCTCGATGAGTGACCGACCCGCCGCCTCGGCCTTCTCCCGGTCGGCGAGGAAGGAGATCCAACTGGGCAGATACGAGTACTGGGTACCCACGATCGCGACGTCGCCCCCGGAGAGCAGCTCGATGGCCTGGGCGGCGTGGGGGTTGATCCACCCGGTGCCGGTGGTCGGGGCGATCACCACGGACTCGCGCTCCTCCGCCCGGGTCCGCTCCAGCTCCGCGACCACCAGTGCGGAGCGCTCGTCGTCGGTCGGGGCGGACTCCAGTCCGGCGTACGCCCGGATCGGCTCGGGCGCGGTCTTGCCCAGCAGGTCGCCCAACCGCTCCCCGTCGAGACCGCCGGTGACGAACCGCCGGCCCTGGAGGCCCAGGTCCTCGAAATCCACGACCGAGCCCGGGGACCCGGACCGTTCGGGCGCCATCGGAGGCCGCGCGCCGGGGAGGTCCTCGTTGTTCTGTCCGCTGAAGATCCGGTTCGCGCCCTCGAAGAACAGGCGCGGCACCACGCCCTGCACCACGCCGAGCGCGAGGACGGCCACGACCACGACGCCCGCGAGCCGGGCGGTGTACACCCCGATGCCGAACCTGCGGCCCACCACGCGGGTCAGCCACCGGTACCCCGCGCGGATCCCCCGGACCGCGACGAGGAGTCCGACGAAGATCGCCAGGGCGACCCACGGGATCTTCATGTAGTCCGCCCACGGCGGACGGGGTGAGCTCACCAGGTCCGAGACCTGGTCCTGCCACCGGATCGCCGTGGCGGTGGCGGTGACGAGGTAGACGACCAGAACGTACGGGGCGGACAGGCGAGCGAAGGTCAGGAGGCGATCACCGAACGCGAGGACGTCGGGATGAAGGATGACGCGCGGCGCCACGACCCGTCTCCAGACGGTCCTGAGCGCCACCCCGACCCCGTAACCCACCAGCATCGACACGCCGGTGACCAGCCCCTGGTAGTACCAGGCGCGCGGCAGCAGGGACGGCATGAGCGAGACCCACGCCGCCAGTGCGGCCACGACGAGGCCGGTCACGGAGGGGCGCCACCGGCCCCACCACGCCCGGAGCGTCGCGACGAGCGGGTTCATCGCTGCCGTCCGCCGCGCCCCACCGCCCTGGCTCATCGCAGCCGCTCGGCCCGTCTAGCTGCTGAGACCAGGTCCTCGGACATGCGCGTCAGTTCCGCGGCGTCCTCCCCCTCGGCGATCGCGGTCCGCAGGTCCTCGCAGGCGCAGCGCAACTGGAACATGCGGTCCATGAGGTCGGTCGACTCCGCTTCGGTGAGCACGACCGTGCCCTCGGGCAGGTCCTGCATCCGCAGGGACCGGCGCTGCTCGTAGGCCCGTTGCCGGCAGGACCTCCGGCAGTAGCGGCGCCGGCGGCCGGTCCCGCCCTCGTCCACGGGACGGCCGCACCAGGCGCACGAGGCCTCACCCCTGCGGGGCGCGGCCGGCTCGGGTCGGGGGTCGGGTTCCACGGGTGTGAGGCTACCCAGCCCGCCCCCGGGGTGGCCCGCAGCATCGGGACGTGGGAACATTTGGGGGTTCCCCTGGCGTTGACACAAGCAGGAACCACGCAGCGTCGTGTCGATCCGCATGAATTGACGCAGACGAACACGGCAGAAGGAGTTCGCATGGCAGATCGAGTCCTCAGGGGCAGCCGCCTCGGTGCGGTGAGCTACGAGACCGACCGGGACACCGACCTCGCGCCGCGCCGCATGGCCCGGTACCAGACCCCCAACGGCGAGGTCTACGAGGTCCCGTTCGCCGATGACGCCGAGATCCCCGGTACCTGGATGTGCAAGAACGGCCAGGAGGGCCAGCTCATCGACGGCCCGGCGGTCGAGGTCAAGAAGGGCAAGCCGCCGCGTACCCACTGGGACATGCTGCTCGAGCGTCGCTCCCTGGAGGAGCTCGAGGAGCTGCTCAAGGAGCGGATGGACCTGCTCAAGAAGCGGCGCCGCGCCGGAGCGCGGTAGGACGAAACCCCGGCCCCCGGGATACCACCCGGCGGCACACGAACGCCCCGGCCCCTGGAGGGCCGGGGCGTTCGTCTCTGTCCGGAGTCAGCGGCCGACGAGGGCCTTGAGCTGTGCGCGTCGCTTCTCCCAGCCCCAGCGGGCCACGTTCACCGCGGCCTCACGGAAGATTGACTCGCTCATCTTGGACTGACCGACGGTGCGTTCGGTGAAGGTGATGGGCACCTCCACGACCCGGCGCCCGTTGCCCAGCAGGCGCCAGGTCATGTCGATCTGGAAGCAGTAGCCCTTCGACTCGATGGCGTCGAGGTCCAGCTCGGCCAGGGCGTCGGCGCGGTAGGCGCGATAGCCGGCGGTGATGTCCTTGATTCCCACACCCAGCATGACCCGGGAGTAGACGTTGCCGCCGCGCGAGATGACGTGGCGCTGCCACGGCCAGTTGACCACGGCGCCCCCGGGGACGTACCGGGAGCCGATCGCCAGGTCGGCGCCGCCGTCGACGGCGGCGAGCATCGCGGGCAGTCGCTCGGGCGGGTGGCTGCCGTCGGCATCCATCTCCACGAGCACGGTGAAACCGCGTTCCAGGCCCCATCGGAACCCGGCGATGTACGCGGCGCCCAGGCCCTGCTTCCCCTCGCGGTGCATCACGGTGATGCGGCCGCGCGGGTCCGCGGCGGCCAACTCGTCGGCCACCTCGCCGGTGCCGTCGGGGCTGTTGTCGTCGGCGATGAGGACCGACACCTCGGGGGCCGAGGCGAGCAACCGCTCCACGACGCCGGGCAGGTTGTCCCGCTCGTCATAGGTCGGGATGATCACCAGCGTGCGCGCGGAGGGCACGCTCTCGCCCGGCGTCGTCGGATCGGTCACTTACTTCTCCTCGGTTCGGGTCGCGGGTCGTTGCCGGGTGCGGACCAGCGCCCATGCCAGTGCGACGAGCCCGATGAGGCAGCACACCGCCTGCGGGGTGCCACCCAGTCGGGTTGCCATCGTACCGGCCCCTCCGACCTCGACCTGAGTCGCCAGCACGGCGGGCTCGAATATGCCGGTCTCGGCACGGACCGCGCCGCCGGGGCCGATCACGGCACTGACCCCGCTGGTGGCGGCGATGAGCACGGGCACGTTGTGCTCGACGGCCCGAACCCGGGACATGGCGAGTTGCTGGTACGTCATGGGTGAGCGGCCGAAGGTGGCGTTGTTGGTGGGGACGGTGAGGATCTGCGCGCCGCGGGAGACGGGTTCGCGGGCGGCGGCGTCGAAGGCCACCTCGAAGCAGATGGCCACGCCCAGATCCACGCCGCCCGCGGTGACGAGGCCGTCGCCGTCGCCGGGGATGAAGTGGCCGGCGGTCCGGGCGATCGGGAACAGCGCCTCGAGCGGTGCGCGCAGCGGGAGCCACTCGCCGAACGGTTGGATGTACTTCTTGTCGTGGCGGTCGGTGACCGGGCCCCCGGCGGCGTCGGAGGCCCGACCGTCCCACACGAGGTAGGAGTTGTGGGCTTCGCGGCCCTCGCCGGTGGGCAGGACGGTGCCCACGAGGATCGGCGCCTCCAGGCGGCGGGACAGGGCGGTGATCTGGGCGCCGGCGAGCCGATCCGACAGGGGTGAGATGTCGGAGGCGTTCTCCGGCCACAGGACGAGGTCCGGGCGGGGTTCGGTGCCGTCCTCGACGTCCTCGGCGTACTCGGCGGTGATGCGCAGGTGATTCTCGAGCACCGCGCGGCGCTGGGCGTTGAAGTCCAGGCCGAGGCGCGGGACGTTGCCCTGGATCACGGCGACCTCGACGGTGTCGGTGGGCTCGCCGCCGGTCGGGGCGAGGGCCGCGACGGCGACCAGACCCGCGGTCACCAGGGGCACCGTGAGCAGGCCGGTGGCGGCGCGGACGGGTCGGTCACGGCGGGCGACGAGCAGGACGGCGACGCCGATCGCCGCGCCGACCGACGCCACCGCGAACCCGACCAGCGGGGTGCCGCCCAGTGACGCCAGTGGTAGCAGCGGACCGTCGGCCTGGCCGAACGCCAGCCGCCCCCACGGGAAGCCGCCCCAGGGCCAGGACGAGCGGACCCATTCCCACAGCGACCACCAGCCGGCCACCCCGAGCACGGCGCCGACCGCACGTGAGCCGCGGCGGGTGCCGGGGTCGAGGCCTGCCCGGAGGATGGCCGCGGCGCCAGCGCCGAACGCGGCGAGGTACAGCGCCTCGACCACCGAGAGGCCCCAGGAGGCGTAGGCGCCCACGTACAGGCCCACCCACGGGACGAGGAGGAGGAAGAAGACGAGGCCGGAGGTGAACCCGAGGAGCGCCCCGGTACGTATCCGGATGGTGGTGCCGCCGGACGGGGACAGGACGACGACGAGGACGGCGATCGCGAGAAGCGCGGTCCACCACAGGCCGATCGGAGGGAACGAGGCCGCCAGCAGCGCACCGGCGACGGCTGCGAGGGCCACCCTGACCAGCAGGGGCATCAGGCTGTGGTGCCGGCGGGCAGGCCGTCCACCAGGAGCGCTCGCAGAACGGGGTCGGGCCCGGTGAGATCCGGCATCGGGGGCACTCCCGACCGGGGATCGGTGGACCACCGCTGGACGGCGTCGTCGGCGGCGACCACGGCCAACTCCCCGGTCTGCCACCGGGCGAAGGTCGCCGGGGTGCCGGGGGTGAGGGTGCCGGCCGTGCCGTCCCGGGCTCCTGCGGCTCGACGTGCACCCCGTGTGGTGGCGGTGAACGCCGCCCTGGGGGACAGGCCCCGGCCACCCTCGACCGAGGTCAGGGCCCGCAGAGCGTCCCACGGCCGGACCTCGTCGCCCACCCGGGTCGAGGCGGCGAGCGCCACCCCGGAGGCGGCGATGCGCACGATGTCGGTGCCGGCGAGGTCGTCGACGAGCGGGCGCAGCAGGATCACGGTGCCCACGGCGGCCAAGGCGGCGAGCGTGGTGTCGTCTGTGTTCCGGGTCGCGGTCCCGCCGACGAGCACGGGGATGCACCGTGCGACGGCGGGACCGCCCACCTCCCCGGCGAGCCTGGTGAGCTCGGCGGCGAGCTGCGCCGGGTCGACGTCGGTGTCGAGCACCACCCGCTCCCCCGCGCGCACCCGGTCCTCGATGCCGTCGAGTCCGTGTGCGGATGGCAGGGCGGCGGGCACCACGCCGCGGGCGGCCGCGGCGGCGAGGCCCAGGCCCTCGGGGAGGCACTCGGCGAACGCCGGAGCCACCCAGTCCCCCTCCAGGTCGACCCTCTCGGCACCCGGGAAGAGGGCGGGACCCGGGGCGTCGGAGCCGGCCCACACGATGAGTCCGTTCTCGTGGGCCAGGGCGGTTGCGTCTCGTGAGGCGGGCGTGAGCACACGGCCCCCGGTAGCCAGGAAAGCGGTCATGCGGGCGATTATCCCCGAGCGCCGACCGTAGGCCCGGGCCCCCACCCCCCGGGCCTACGCTGGGGCCCGTGAACGACTCCCCCCACACGGCCGGTTCCTCCCGAACCGGGGACACGCTCCGCTTCCCCGGTGGCCGCCTGCGTCACGACCACTGGACCGCCCTGGCGTCACTCGCCGCCGGCCACCGCGGCGGCGTCCAGCTCACGGCCAGGGGTGGGGCGCGGATCGTGGGTGCGGACCGCGATCCGGTCGAGGTCGCGGTCCGGGACCTCGAGGCCGCGGGCCTGCCGGCGGGCGTCGCCCACCCCAGGGCCCGCGACATCATCGCCTCCCCCATGGCCGGGCGGTTGGGCGGGCACCACGACGTCGGCGATCTGCCGCGTCGGCTCGAGGCCGCTCTGCTCGCCCGCGACGAGGCCGACGCCCTGCACGGACAGATGCTGTTCGGGGTCGACGACGGCTCGGGCGATGTCCTGGCTCATTCCCCCGACCTGGCGGTCGTCGTGGACGGGACGGACGGCAGCGCGCGGGTCCACGTCGCCGGCCGTGCCGTCCCGTACCGGGTCGCGGTGTCCGATGCCGCGACCGTCCTCATCGACGCAGCAGTTCGGTTGACCGGTTCGGCCGGGCCGACGCGGGTGCCCGGGTCCGGCTCACTGCACCGACTCGTCGTCGACGCCCTGGGCACCCACCCCGCCGCCGTCACCGCCCCGGGCCCGGCCGCGGACGCCGCGACGACCGGTAGCACTACTAGCACTACGGGCGTAGTGACGCCGCGGGTGGGGTGGATCGACACCGCCGACGGGCTGGTAAGCCTGCTCGCCGTGGTGCCCGACGGCGTCGTTCCCGCCCGTCTCGCCGAGTTCCTCGGTGCGGTGGAGCGGCCGACCACCATCTCGGCGGACCGGGTCATCGGCCTGCACGAGCTCACCGAACCGATGGCCGAGCAGGTCGTGCGGGTGCTGGCGCCGATGGGGATGATCTTCGACGCCGAGTCGCCCTGGGTGGGCGGCGCGTCGTGAGCTCGGCTCAGCGCGAACCGAACCGCTCGACCAGCCAGCGGGCGGCGTCATCGACCGAGTGGACGGTCTCCGGAGCCGACGGTGCCTCGGGTCGGCCCACCATCACCACGGGGATGTGCAGGTCGCGGGCGGCTGCGAGCTTGGCCTCCGAGGTGGCCCCGCCGCTGTTGCGGGTGACCAGGACATCGATCCGGTGTCGGGACATCAGCGTCCGTTCGGAGTCCACACCGAACGGTCCCCGGTCCAACACCAGCAGGTAGCGGTGCGGGAGCGCACCGGGGGGTGGCTCCGAGCACCGGATGAGATACGACCCCCGGGTGTCCCCGGCGAACGCGGACGCGCCCTGCTTGCCCACCGTGAGCATCGGTCGACGGAACCGCTCCCGCACCACGTGTGCCGCGGTCTGCACGTCCGGGACCCGGATCCATTCGTCACCGGGCTCCTCGCTCCACGGCGGGCGGTGCAGGCGCAGCAGGGGCGTGCCGGTCTCTCGCGCGGCCCGCACCGCTGCCTCCGAGATCTGATCGGAGAACGGATCGGTCGCGTCGATCACCGCACTGACACCGTTCTCGCGCAACCAGTGCGCCAATCCCTCGGCGCCTCCGAAACCACCGATCCGCACCTCCCCGCGCGGCAGCCTCGGGCGCGTGACCTTGCCCGCCAGGGACGTCACCACGTCGAGCCCGGCGGTGACCATGAGATCGGCGAGCCGGCGGGCCTCCCCCGTTCCGCCGAGGACCAGGATCAGCCCGGGCGACCCTCCGGGCATCGCGGTCGCGGGCGACACCTCAGCCGCCGGGACCGATGCTGGGACCGCCGCGGGCTGCAGCGGGGCGGGGGTGGGCTGCTGGGCCGGGGCGGGATGTGGGGCCGAGGTGGGATGTGGGGCCGGGGTGGGGACCCCCGGCACGAGCTCCCAGCAGATCCCCTCGTCGTCGAGGGCCCGGGTGTGGGCCGGTAGATCGGGGTGGTGCGTGGGATCACCCTGGTAGAGCCGCACGACCCGGTCGCCGCGGTCGACGGCCTCCCGGACCGTCGCGGCCGCGGCCGCCGGCGTCAACTCGGAGGAGTCGACGACCAGAGCCGTCGGCGGGCACAGTCCCAGCGCGCCCGGACCGACCGGGTCCGGGTCCACCAGAACGGTGCCGCTCATGGCGATGAGCCGGGAGGCGCGGACGGTGAGGAGGTCGACCGGGCCCGGGCCGATTCCCACGAGGTGTACATCCACCGGGTCCGTGCCCGGCGGGGGCGGGGCGCTCACCGCGGCATCCGCCTCCAGATCGGCTGCGGGACGAGCCGTGCGACGGCGAACATGACGCGCAGCTGCCACGGGATCCACACCACGCCCGACGCGCGCGACTCGACGCGGTCGACCACCGCGTCCGCCACCTGGTCCGGCGTGGACGAGAACGGTGCGGGGTCCATGCCCTCGGTCATCCGGCCGATCACGAAACCCGGTCGCGGGATCACCAGGGTGACGCCCGTGCCGTGCAGGGCGTCGGCCATGCCGGAGGCGAACCCGTCGAGCCCGGCCTTGGCCGAGCCGTACACGTAGTTGGCGCGCCTGACCCGCTGTCCGGCGACGGAGGAGAACGCCACGAGCACCCCGCGTCGGCGGGGCTTCATCCGCTCGGCCAGAACCGTGAGAAGAGCTGCCTGGGCCACGAAGTCGGTGTGCAGGATGCGGGCCGCGGCGCGGGAGTCGCGCTCGGCCACCTCCTGGTCCCCCAGGATGCCGAAGGCCAGGACGGCGATATCGATCTCCCCGACCCGGTCCTCGATGTCCGCCACGACCGTTGCGTGGGAGTCGAGGTCGTCGGCGTCGAAGTCGACGAGTTCCACCGCCGTGGCACCAGCAGTCCGCAGCGGGGCCGCGAGCTGGGAGACGTCGCCTCCGGGCCGGCTCGCCAGGATGACGGTGCGGCCGGGTGCGAGGCGGTGGGCGACGGCCAGACCGATCTCGCTGCGGCCACCGAAGACCACCACGACCTCACCGCCGGACTCGGACCGGGACGACGGGGTTGCGGGTGTGGGCATGTGGCCAGTCTCCCATGCAGCGTGTCGCGCTCTGCGTTGACTCACTGCGTCGACTCACTGCGGCCGACTCACTGCGGCCGGCTCACTGCCGTCGACCCACTGTGGCAGTCTCGGCGTCATGGCCCACTCGATGGCGGATCTCTCCGACGACGCCCACCGCTTCCTGTCCGAGTACCACCTCGGCAGCCTGACCACACTCCGGCGTGACGGTTCGCCGCACGTGGTCGCCGTGGGATTCACGATCGATGCGGAGGGCGGGCTGGCGCGTGTCATCACCCGGCGGGGATCACAGAAGGCGGCCAATGCCCGGCGCGGCGGCCGCGCGGCGGTCTCGCATGTCGACCGCGGGCGGTGGCTCACCTTCGAGGGGACCATCCGCCTACTCGAGGATCCCGACTCGGTCCGCGAGGGCGAGCGCCGCTATGCGATGCGGTACCGCGAGCCGAGCCCGAACCCCGAGCGGGTGGTGTTGGCGATCGAGGTGGATCGTGTCCTGGGCTCCAAGCAGATGTTCACCGGCGCCTGACACCGCGGTTCGATGCGCGGACGGGTGCGCGGCCGCCCTCGATCCCCGACCTCCCCATGTCGGGTGCTCAGAGGACGCGCAGGCCGCGGTCGCCGTTGTTCAGGTCGCGGCGGCCATCGGCGGTGACGGCCACGATGTCCTCCAGCCGCGCGCCCCACACCCCGGCCGTGTAGACGCCGGGCTCCACCGAGAACGTCATCCCCTCGGCGAGCACCGTATCCGCGCCGGGCGCGACGAACGGCGGCTCGTGCAGTCCCAGGCCGATCCCGTGCCCGGTGCGGTGGATGAACAACTCCCCGAGCCCGGCGGCGGCGAGGTGCTCGCGGGCGGCGGCGTCGACCTCGCCGATCGCGATCCCCGGGCGGACGGCTTCACGTGCCAGGCGCTGCGCTTCCTCCAGCGCTGCGTAGGCCTCGGCGACCTCGGCGGTGGGCTGGCCCATCGAGTAGGTCCGGGTGCAGTCGGAGTGGTAGCCGCTGGGCAGCGGCCCGCCGATGTCCACCACCACGATGTCCCCGGTCTCGACCACCCGGTCGGACACCCCGTGGTGCGGGTCGGCGCCGTTGGGCCCCGAGCCGACGATCACGAACTCGGCGTGCGTGAGCCCCTCGGACTCGATGGCGGCGGTGATGAGCTCGCCGACCTGCGCCTCGGTCCGGCCCACCTGCAGGAACTCCCCCATCCGGGCATGCACCGCATCGATGCGCCGGGCGGCCTCGGCGAGCTCGTCCACCTCGTGCGCGGTCTTCACGGCCCGCACGTGGTCGATCACCTCCGAGGCGAGGACCACCTCGCCGTCGACCCCGTCCTGGAGCGGAACCAGGTGCAGAGCCGGCAGGGCGGTGGAGACCGCCACCCGCCCGGCGACCGACCCGGTGACGAGCGCGATGGCGTCGGTCCCGTCCGACCACGGGTGGATCCTCGCCCCCACGCGGTCGGCCGCGCGCCGGGTGACGCCGGTGAGTTCGAGCGCCGGCAGCACCAGTAGCGGCTGGTCCCCGTCGACCGGGACGACCAGCGCGGTGAGCCGCTCGTGCGAGTCCATGCGCTCCCCGGTGAGATACGACATGTCCTCGCCGGAGTACACCACCACGTGGTCGATCCCGAGCTCCCGCGCGCGATCGCGGACGGCGGCCAGACGGTGCGAGTAGATCTGTGCGGTGGGGTTGTCCATGCCCTCCACAGTAGGCCCGGGGCGACTAGCCTGACTCCCAGCTACTGACTCCACATGCTCACTCCACACCCCACGATCCCGAGGAGGCGCGGTGTCCCAGGGCCCGCTCATGGTTCTCGACAGCGCCGGCTTGTGGTTCCGCGCGTTCCACTCCGTGCCGGAGAAGATCACCGGCCCGGACGGCTCCCCCGCCAACGCCGTGCGTGGCTTCTGCGACATGGTGGCCGTGCTCGTGGACGAGTACTCCCCGTCCGGCCTGGTGGCCGCGCTGGACCGCGCGTGGCGTCCGGACTGGCGGGTGGAGTTGTTGCCCTCGTACAAGGCCCACCGGGTGGGTGACGACGGCGAGGAGGACGCCCCCGCATCGCTGGCCCCGCAGGTCGAGGCGATCCGCGGAATCCTCGGGGCGGCGGGCATCACCCAGGCGTGGGCGCAGGACGCGGAGGCCGACGACGTGCTGGCCGCGCTGGCCACCCGGGGTCGTGAGGTACTGGTCGTGACGGGCGACCGCGACCTGTTCCAGCTGGCGTCGGTGAGCACGACCGTCGTGTACGTGGGAGCGGGGATGAAGAAGCGTCTCGCGTACACCCCGGAGGTCGTCGCGGAGCGCTTCGACCTGCCCGCGGGTGACGATGCGCGCGTGTATGCGGACTATGCGGTGCTGGTCGGCGACGCCTCGGACGGCTTGCCCGGGGTGGCGGGGGTCGGCGCGAAGACCGCCGCGACCCTGCTGCGCGAGTACGGCGACCTCGACGGCATCGTCGCCGCCGCCGACGATCCGGGATCGGCGCTGACCGCACGCCAGCGCAAGGCGATCACCGAGGGGGCCGACTACCTCGCCGCGGCCCGCGGGGTCGTCCGCCTGGGTGGCCGCGAGTTCGACGTGCAGTTCGAGGGCGACGTCGACGGCCGCCGAGGGGAGGTGGACTCCGGGCGACTCGAGACGCTGGGCGAGTCGACCGGGCAGGCCCGCGCGATCAGCCGACTCGTCGAGGCGACGGAGGGACTCGACGCGGTCTGAGCCGACGGGGACCCAGGTCGTCGCAGCCGTGCACGCCCCCACGGGGACGGGCTCAGGCCATGTGGTCGAGCACCACGCCGCGGCGCAGGGACCCCACCGCGGACCGGGCGGTGCGAGCCACCTCCGGTTCGGCGACCTGACCGAGCTGGGCGAGGACGTCCACCACGAGGCGGGCGGACCGCACGAAGTCACCGGCGGTGAGCTCGACGCCCTCCTGCCACGAGGCCGCGAGGATCGAGGCGAGCGCGCCGCCGGAGACCCAGTGGTGCATCACGGGCGCGAGCCCCGCGTCCAGGTCCGGTGTGGTGGGCAGGCGGTGCGAGCGTTCGATCTCGGTAACGTCGCTGGCAACCCGCTCCGTCTCGGCGAGGGCGTCGCGCAGGATGTCGTCGGAGGGGGCGCGGACCGCCGAGTCCGTCCGCGGGTGGGCCACGACGGTGGTGACGACCGCCGCGAGGCCCGCGGCATCGAGACCGCGCCACACTCCGCGCCGCAAGCACTCGGCGACGAACAGGTCCTGCTCGGTGTGCACCCCCGCCAGGAGTCGCCCGGCGTCGGTGGCGCGGAGGACACCACCCACCTCCTCCAGATAACCGAGGTGGCGGAGCAGGTCGACGATGCGGCGGAAGCGGCGGGCCAGCGAATCGGCGTCGGCGTCGACCTCCGCGGTGAGTGCGGCGACGTCCGCGTCGGCGCGGGCCCAGCGCTCGTGGAGTCGGGCGAGCTTGTCGACTCGCGGGTCCTCGTGCAGCGGGTGCTGGCGCAGCGCCCGGCGGGCCGCAGCGATCCGCGGGTCCTTGCGGACGGGCTTGCCCCCGGCGCTCTTCATCCGGCCTTTCGCCTTGCCCCGCAGGTGCTCCATGCGCTGCACCAGTGCGCGCTTGGCGCGCCCGTCGAGCTTCCGGCGACCCCTGGGCAGGTCGACCCGGCCCACCGGGACAGGGGGTGAGGCGAAGTCGTTCTGGCGTAGCCAGCCTGTCCACCCGGTGTCGGTGAGGCAGAGCAGCGCGGGGTCGGACTGGATGTCGGTACGCACCTGCAGGACGGTCGCGACCATGCCGAACCGTTTGCGGCCCACGGTGATCACCGAGCCGGCGGTCTGCTTGAGCATCGCCGCCCGGACCGACGCGAGTCGGTCGTCCCGGCTCGACTTCTCGGCCTTGCGCTCCAGTCGGCTGAGCTCGGCCCGCAATCCCATGTACTCGTCGAGGTCCGCGTCTCCCCCTGCCTCCTCGAGCGAGGCACGCATCCGGTCCCGTTCGTCGGAGCGCCGCTCGATGGCACGGGACCGGGACACCAGGGTGCGGTCGGTCTGGAACTGGGCGAACGACCGGCCGATCAGCGTGGTGGCCTCCTCGACGCCGAGCTGTTCGACGAGGTTGACCGCCATCGAATAGTCGGGCGCGAAGGCGCTGTGCAGTGGGAATCGCGGGGTGTCGACGAGTGCGGAGAGGGCGTCCAGGTCGAGGTCCGGCTGGTCGAGCACCACCGCGGTGCCCTTGGTGTCGATTCCCCGCCGGCCGGCCCTGCCCGTGATCTGCGAATACTCCGCGGAGGTGAGCATCGCGTGCGTGTCACCGTTGAACTTGGTCGTCTTCTCCAGCACTACGGCACGGGCCGGCATGTGGATGCCCAGGGCCAGTGTCTCGGTCGCGAACACGACCTTGATCAGCCCCGCGGAGAACAGTTCCTCGACGATGGTCCGGAAGAGCGGGAGCATCCCGGCGTGGTGGGCGGCGAGCCCGTCGACCAGGCCGGCGCGGAACGAGGCGAAGTCGAGGGCGTCGAGGTCGTGCTGTGGGACCCGAGCGCAGGCGGCGTCCACGTGGGAGGCGATGCGGCGGGCCTCCTCGCCGGTGGTGAGCCGGAGGCGGGCCCGCCGCATCTGGGCGACGGCGCCGTCACAACCCGCGCGGGAGAACACGAAGTAGATGGCCGGTAGTAGCCGCTCGTCGTCGAGTTTCTCGATGACGTCCTGTCGGCGCGCCCACTGCGCGCGGGGTCGGGCCGCGACCCGCTCGTCGTGGTATCCGCTCCTCGACCGTCTGCGCTGGTCGGCGGCTGCCCGGATGGGGATCAGATCGCCATCGGTGTACAGCATGTGGGCCAGCGGTACAGGGCGGTGTTCGGACAGCACCACGGCGGTGTCACCGCGGATCTCGGTGATCCACCCGCCCAGCTCGTCGGTGTTGCTCAGGGTGGCGGACAATCCGACCAGCCGGACGGCCGGATCGAGGGTGAGGATGATCTCCTCCCACACCACGCCCCTCGAACGGTCGCCGAGGTAGTGGATCTCGTCCATCACCACGCAGTCCAGATCGTGGAGGGCCGACGACCCGCTGTAGATCATGTTCCGGAGGACCTCGGTGGTCATCACCACGATGGGCGCATCCGCGTCGATCGAGTGGTCGCCGGTGAGCAGCCCCACGTTCTCGGCGCCGAAGCGGGTGCGGAACTGCCGGAACTTCTGGTTGCTCAGTGCCTTGATCGGGGTGGTGTAGAAGCAGCGCCCGCCCCCGGCGAGCGACCGGTGCGCGGCGTATTCGCCGACGAGGGTCTTCCCGGACCCGGTGGGCGCTGAGACGAGGAGGTTGCGCCCGGCGTCCAGGGCGGAGAACGCCTCGAGTTGGAAGGGATCCGGTGAGAAGCCCTCCCCCGTGAGGAAGTCCTCGAGGACCTGGTCGGTATGGGGGTCGTCAGGTGATGTCGTCATAGAGTGAGCCGCCACCGGCCGGGGCCGGGGCCTGGAGCGGGCGGGTGTCGCCGGGCGTCCGGGTGCCGGTGTCGGGGGCGGGGGTCGTCAGCGGCGCGGGACGCTCGAGGGGGCCGGATCCCCCGACACCGTCTGCGGGGCCCAGCGGCGAGGCCGATTCGTCGTCCACCTCGAGCCAGTCGGCGCGGGACTTGTTCTTGCGCTTGTCGTGGAGGCGCGCGAACTGGATGGCGCCCTCGACGAGGATGGTCACCGCCACCGCGAGGGCGAGCATCGAGAACGGGTCCTGGCCGGGCGAGGCCACGGCCGCGAACACGAAGATGCCCATGATGATCCCGCGACGCGACTTGGCCAGCACCTCGTAGCTCACCACCCCGGCGACGTTGAGCATCGCGAGCAGGAGTGGGATCTCGAAACTCACCCCGAAGATGAGGATGAGCTGGATGAGGAACGTGAAGTACTGCGTGCCCGACAGCGCCGTGGTCTGGACGTTGTCGCCGATCGAGAGCAGGAACTCCAACGCGTGGACGATCACGACGTAGGCCAGGACCGCGCCACCGATGAACAGCACGGCCGCGAGGAAGGTGAAGACGACGCCGTAGCGCTTCTCGTTCTTGTGCAGGCCCGGTGTGATGAACGCCCACAACTGGTAGAGCCAGACCGGGCTGGCCAGCACGATACCGGCGGTGGCGGACACCTTGAGTCGGAGCATGAACTGCTCGAACGGCCCGGTGGCCAGGAGGCGGCACTCATCGCCGTTGTCGCCGAGCTGCAGGCGCGCCCCCGGCGGGATGTCGCAGTAGGGACCGGTGAGGATGCCACCCAGGGACGGGACGCCGAGGAAACCGCTCCCGTACCACCAGAACCCGAAGCCGAGCGTGACGATGATCGCCGCCATCGCGATGAGCACACGATTGCGCAACTCATAGACGTGCTCGATGAGCGGCATCGTGCCGTCGGGGTTGCGTGGCCGGCGGCGGCGTCTGGACAGCAGGCGACCGGCGCCGCCCTTGCGGGTGGCGCCGGTGTCAGCGGTCTCGGTCTGCGTCATGGAGAGGCTGGCCTACTGCCCCTGCTGACCCTGGCCACCCTGGTACGGGGCGGTGGGGTCGGTGAACTGCTGCTGGCCCTGCTGCTGCTGGTACGGCTGCGGGGTCGGCTGCTGGCCCTGCTGCTGCTGCTGGTACGGCTGCTGCGGCGCCTGCGGGTACCCCTGGCCCTGCGGCTGGAACTGCTGGGGTGCCTGGTACTGCTGCTGAGGCTGCGGCTGGGCGAACTGCTGCCCCTGCGGCTGCGCATACTGGGCGGCGTTCGGCTGGGCCTGGGTGAGAGCCTGCGGCTCCGGGTTCTCGACCGGCTTGTCGTCGTTCTGCATCTCCTTGATCTCCGACTTGAAGATGCGCATCGACCGTCCGAGGCCGCGGGCGGCGTCCGGGAGCTTCTTCGAACCGAAGAGCAGGAGCACCACCGCGAGGACGATGAGCCAGTGCCAGATGCTCAACGCACCCATGTCAACCTCCGTTTGTCTGACAACACGCCCATGCTAGCGCACCGGCATCGGGAGACGTCACCCCAGCGCCCCCGGAAACCGGCTGCGAGCTGGATGTTCTCCAGATATTCACACACCCGTTTCCGTAGCGTCTCCGGGCGTCGCCGAATAGACCTCGAGCCCGCCCGCGGCGCGGCGCGCGACCTCGGCTGCCAGTCCGGGCTCGACGGCCCGCACGACGTCTGCGTGTCCGAGGAGGAAGCGGAGCAGCCACGCGCGGTCGTGGTAGGCGATCTCGACGTCCAGATCGCCGTCCGGGCGGCGGATCACGCTGTGGAACCGGAACTCGTCGAGGAACCATGCCGCGGCGGCGGGGACACGGGCGGACTCCAGGCGGATGTCGCCCTCGCCGTCGTCCTGTGGCTCGGGTCCCAGCGCGCGACGCGGTCCCACCTCCTCGACCCCGCTCATCCGGTCGGTGCGGAAGGTCCGCCACTGCCCGGACTCACGGTCCACCCCGTGGACGTAGGAGTGACCGTCGGCGACGGACAGGCGCGCGGGGTCCACGACCCGGGTCGTGGAGGTGTCGGAGCTGGCCGAGTGGTAGACGAAGCGCAGTGCACGGCCGTTGTGGACGGCGGTGCGGACGACGTCGGCGTCCGCGTCCGGGTCCGAGTCCGGGGTCTCGCGCCGGGCGGCAACCTCTGCGTCACGGTCATCGGCCCCGGCCCCCGTCGCGGTGCGGAGTGTCGCCAGCAGGTCGCGTAGTGCGGTCTGGTCGATGACCTCGGGTTGGTCGAGGAACACCGCCAGCCCGGTCTCGAGCGTCACCGCCTCGGCGGCCGTCAGCCGGACCGGGCGGTCGATCCCGGCGGTGAAGGTGACCTCGACCAGGTCGGCATCATCGAGATCCTCCGAGGAGAAGGCGAGGTCGATCAGGTCACCGGGGCCGTACCCGGGCAGACCGCAGGACCACAGTTGCCACAGCGCGGCCCGGAGCTGCGCCTCCGTCAGCCCGAGGTCGCGGGCGGCGTCGGCCACCGGGACCGCACCCCGGGTGTGGAAGTACGGGACCACGCTGAGCAGCGTGGCCAGCGGGACGGAGCGGGCGCTCATCGGGCGGCCTCCTCGGCGGCGGTGAGGATCGACACGACCCGGACACGGAGCTCGGCCGGGCGCAGGGCCACGGCGTCCGGGCCCTGGGCGGCCACCAGCGCGGACAGCTCACCGAGCGGCGCGGCGACCTCGAGGTCGACCCCGTCCCTGCCGAACCGCCGGGCGGGGGTCTCGGACCGGGCCATGGCCCGCAGCTCGGCGGCCCTGCCGTCGGCGACCCAGACCGTGGCCTCGAGCAGGGGGTTGAGCCGGGAGACGGCGTCGTCCAGCAACGCGAGGACCCGCTCTGTGGAGGGGACGGGGACGGTCCGTGCGGCGCGCCCGAGTCGCACATCGGAGATGCGGACGAGGCGGAACGTGCGGGGCTCGCCACGGTCGAGATCGTGGCCCACGAGGTACCAGCGCCCGTGGCGGGATCCGGTCCACCACGGTTCGACACGGCGGGCGGTGGGCTCGGCGGCCCCGGCGGGGGTGTGCGAGAAGGTGACGGTCGACCCCTCGGCGATCGCTTCCGCGACCAGGGCGGCGGTGGCGAGCTCGGCCGGGTCCGTCACCGAGACGGTCGCGCCGGCGTCGTGCACGGGGTCGATGCCTGCGGCGGTGAGTTTGGCCAGCGCCCCGTCGGCGCGGGCGGCCCGCTCCCCCTCGCGCCACACCTCGGCCGCGACGGCGAGCACACCGGCCTGCTGGGGCGTGAGGGTGATGTCGGGCAGCTCGTACCCGTGGGCGGGGATCCGGTACCCCGCCGGCGAGCCGGGAGCCAGTGAGGCACCCTGCTCGAGCGGGACGCCGGCATCGCGCAGTTCCCGCTTGTCCCGTTCGAACATCCGGAGGTAGGCGGCGTCGTTCTCGGCGTCGTCGTAGCCCTGGACCATCCTGCGGATCTCCCCCGCCGACAGGAACGCGTTGGTCGACCGGAGGCAGATCACGAGGTTGACCAGACGTTGGGACTTCGAGGTGGGCACGCCTGGAGACGCTATCGTCCGAGCGCGGCGACGAGATCGTCGACACGCGGGTCCTCGTGGGCGAACGGGTCCGTCAGGGCGACGGTGGGCAGCGTGCCGTCGGCGACCTTGAGGTGGACCCAGTCCACGGTGAAGTCGCGCTCGGCGTCCCGGGCGGCCGTGATGAACCTGCCCCGCAGCGCCGCGCGGGTGGTCCCGGGGGCGATGGTGCGGGCCCGCTCCACCTCGGCGTCGTCCACGACGCGGGAGACGAGCCCCCGGCGCTCGAGGACGGAGTGCAGACCGCGCCCGGGGCGCACGTCGTGGTAGGTCAGGTCGATCTGGGACAGCCGGGGGTGATCGAGGTCGACGCCCGTCCTGGACTGGACCTGCCGGATGAGCCGCAGCTTGGCGGCCCAGTCGATGTCGGCGGCGATGGAGTCGTGGTCCCCGGACTCGACGGCGTCGAGCACCCGTTCCCACAGCGCCACGCACCGTTCGATGTCCGGGCGGTCGTCGCGCTCCCATCCCCCGCCCCGGAGATAGCGGTGGACGGCGGCGAGGAACTCCCGCTGGATCTCCAGCGCCGTCATGGTGGTGCCGTCGGTCATCGCGACGGGCCGGGTGCCGGTGAGGTCGCGACTGATCTCACGGATCGCCCTGACCGGATGGGCCACGGCCATCGGCCGCAGTTCGACGCCCGCCTCGAGCATCTCCAGCACGAGCCGGGTGCTGGCGATCTTGAGCATCGTGGTGGTCTCGATCATGTTGGAGTCGCCCACGATCACGTGCATGCGCCGGAACCGGGTCGAGTCGGCGTGCGGCTCGTCGCGGGTGTTGATGAGCGGCCGCGAGCGGGTGGTGGCCGACGAGACGCCGTCCCACATGTGCTCGGCGCGCTGGGAGAAGCAGAACGTCGGCTCGTCCGTCTCGCCGAGCCCGACGCCCGAGGGGGTGCCCGGCAGGATCTTCCCGGCGCCGCAGATGAGCTGCCGACTCACCAGGAACGGCAGCAGGGTGGTGGCGATGCTGCGGACCTGGGTGGCACGGTCGAGGAGGTAGTTCTCGTGGCACCCGTAGGAGTTGCCCACCGAGTCGGTGTTGTTCTTGAACAGGTAGACCTTGACGTCGATCCCCTCGGCCGCGAGCGCCTGCTCGGCCTGCAGCGCCAGGTCGTCGACGATCCGCTCCCCCGCCCTGTCGTGTGCGACGAGCTGGCGCAACCCGTCGCATTCGGCGGTCGCGTACTCGGGGTGGGAGCCCACGTCGAGGTAGAGGCGGGAGCCGTTCTCCAGGAAGACGTTGGAGCTGCGCCACCGCTGCACCACGGGCCGGAAGAAGTAGCGGGCGATCTCGTCGGCACCGAGGGAACGCGCGCCGTCACCGCCGACGCTGGTGATCCCGAACTCCGTCTCTATCCCGACGATGCGACGGATCATGGCGGTCTACTGCCCGCCCTTCTGGACGTAGGACTTCACGAACTCCTCGGCGTTGGTCTCGAGGATGTCGTCGATCTCGTCGAGCAGCGAGTCGGCGGAGGTGGTGTCGGCGGCCTTGACGACCTGGCCCGCCTCGTCGTCGCCGTCGGCCGGGCCGCCGGCGTTCTTCTGGATCTGGGACATGGACTGCTCCTTAGCGGTGGGAGGTGGTGGTGTTGGCCCGCGCGGTCACCACGGTGACGGCCCGTCGGGGCTGAGGAAATCCGGGTGGGCCTCGCAGAACTCCCGGGTCCCCGTGTAGGGGTCGGTGAGGTCGACGTGGCGCTGGTGGCCGCGGGAGTCGACGACGACGACGAGGTCCCACCCGGCGGAGTGGATGCGGTCTCCGAGTTCGGCGAGGAAGCGTCCCCTCGCCCAGGCCCGCGTTCCGGCGGGCGGGGTCGTGACCGCCGCCTCGACCTCGTCGGCCGTGGTGAGTCGACGCATCGCACCCTTCGCCACGAGACGGTTGTAGAGGCCGCGCTCCGGGTCGATGTCGTGGTACTGGACGTCGATGAGTGCGAGCCGGGCGTGGTCCCAGCCCAGCCCGTCGCGCGCGCGGAACCCCTCGAGCAGACGCAGCTTGGCCGGCCAGTCCAGGCGGTCGGCGCACGACATGGGGTCCTGCTCGAGGGCGTCGAGGATGTCCCGCCACTCGTCGAGGACCTCGGTGGCCCAGCCCGGGCGGCCGGCGCCGTCTCCGACGAGGTCGGCGACGCGGCCCAGGATCTCGCGCTGGAGTCCGATGCCGGTCTGGGCGCGGCCGTCGGGCAGCGGCACCGTGGCGGTCAGGGTCGTGTCGTGGCTGATGACGTGCACCGCCTCGACGGGGTCGACGGGCAGGAGGTCGGAGAAGTCCACGCCCGCCTCGATCGCGTCCAGCACGAGACAGGTCGTGCCGATCTTGAGGTAGGTCGCCAGTTCGGACATGGTCGCGTCGCCGATGATGACGTGCAGGCGTCGCCACGTGTCGTCGGACGCGTGGGGCTCGTCGCGGGTGTTGATGATGCCGCGGCGCAGGGTGGTCTCGAGCCCGGTGAGCACTTCGATGTAGTCGGCGCGCTGGGAGAGCTGGAATCCCGCCTTCTCCCCGGACTGTCCGATGCCCACGCGGCCCGCGCCGCAGAACACCTGCCGGGACAGCAGGTGTGGCGCCAGGCTCAGGGTGAGGGCGTCGAAGTCGACGTCCCGGCGGACCAGGTAGTTCTCGTGCGCCCCGTACGAGGCACCCTTGCCGTCGACGTTGTTCTTGTACAGCTTGAGCTCGGCGTTGCCCTCGGTGGCCGAGGACTCGACGCCGGCGCGGTGCATGATCAGCTCCCCCGCCTTGTCCCAGACCACCGCGTCGTGGGGCGAGTCGACCTCGGGTGCGGAGTACTCGGGGTGGGCGTGGTCGACGTAGAACCGTGCGCCGTTGGTCAGCACCCGGTTCGTCACCCCGAACTCGCTCGGGTCGTACGCCCGCGCCGCTCCGAGGTCGAAGCCGCGGGCGTCCCGGAGCGGTGACTCCGAGTCGTAGTCCCAGCGGGTCCCGTCGGCGCCGCCGGCGGACTCGCCGGGGTCCGTGTACGCCTTGATCACCTGGGTGGAGCTGACCACCGAGCTGAGCAGGGGCTGGCCCACCGCGACGATGCCGAACTCGATCTCGGTGCCGATGATCCGGCCGCGCACGACCTCACCCGACGCGTTCTGAACGGGCGGGGTCACTGGTCCGCTCCCCTGGTGGGGATGGAGACGTCGACGACCCGCTCACCGCGCACGCCGGTCAGGCGAGCCCATTCCTGGGGGTTGGAGGTGTTGGGCAGGTCGGCGCTCTCGGCGAACTCCGCGTCGACGGCATCGAGGAAATCGTCGGTGGTCAGGCCCCGGCCGGTGCCGTGGACGATGTCCTTGATCGCCAGCTTCTTCGCGCGGTCCACGACGTTGCGCAGCATCGCACCCGAGGTGAGGTCCGCAAGATACAGCGAGGACCTGCGCCCGGAGGCGTACACGAGGTGCACGTACGTGGTGGACGCGTCGCGGGTGTAGAGCCTGTCGACGATCCGGTCGATGAGGGCAGCCACGTGCCTCTGCACGTCCGCGGCGCCGACCTCGTCCGGGTCGAATCGCAGGTCGGGGGTGATGTACTTGGCCAGGATGTCGGATGCGGCGTCACGGTCGGGCCGGTCGATGCGGATCTTGAGGTCGAGACGACCGGGACGCAGGATGGCCGGGTCGATCATGTCCTCGCGGTTGGAGGCGCCGATCACGATGACGTTGCGCAGATCCTCCACGCCGTCGATCTCCGCCAGCAGCTGGGGCACGATCGTGGTCTCCATGTCCGAGGACACCCCGGAACCGCGGGTACGGAAAATCGAGTCCATCTCGTCGAAGAACACGATGACCGGGTTGCCCTCGGTCGCCTTCTCCCGTGCCCGCTCGAAGATGGAGCGGATGTGCCGCTCGGTCTCGCCGACGTACTTGTTGAGCAGTTCCGGCCCCTTGATGGACAGGAAGTACGAGTTCGGATACCGACCGTCGGACACGTCATCGCCGCGGGAGACCGCCGACGCGCGAGC
Source organism: Dietzia sp. IBK-p2-16D (assembly GCF_057773085.1). NCBI lineage: Bacteria > Bacillati > Actinomycetota > Actinomycetes > Mycobacteriales > Dietziaceae > Dietzia > Dietzia sp. IBK-p2-16D. The sequence continues at coordinate 125,286 of NZ_JBYMTL010000001.1, forward strand.
CAGCGAGTGCGCGACGGCCTTGGCGATGAGGGTCTTACCGCACCCGGGCGGACCGTAGAGCAGGACGCCCTTGGGCGGGGCCAGGTGGAACTCGCGGTAGAGGTCGTGGTGGATGAAGGGCAGCTCGATCGCGTCCCGGATCTGCTCGATCTGCGGGCCGAGACCGCCGATGTCGGAGTACTCGACCATCGGGATCTCCTCCAGGAGGAGCTCGTCGACCTCGGCCTTCGGCACGACCTCGTAGGCCACGCCCGCCTTGGGATCGACCAACACGGCGTCCCCGGGGCGCACCGGGGCCGGGTGCTCGGCCGTGCGCCCGCCCCGCAGCGCGGTGGCGAGCACGACGATGTGCTCCTCGTCGTTGCCCATCACCACGCGGGCGCGGACGCCGTCGGCGAGCACGTCACGGAACACCGCGGTGACCCCGGTGACGGGGAGCTCGCCGGAGACCTCCAGCACGGTCATGGACTCGTTGAGACGCACCGTGGTGCCCGCCGTCAGTTCGGTGGCGTCCACCCCGGGGGCGATCGCGAGACGCATCCGCCTACCCGCGGCCATGACCTCCACGGAGTCCGGGCCGGCGAGACGGGCGAGGACCACGCCGTAGGTGCTGGGCGGGGTACCGAGACGTTCGACCTCGCCCTTGAGGGCCTCGAGCTGGTCGCGCGAGTCCTTGAGCAGTTCCGCGAGCCGGACGTTGCGCGCGCCGAGGGCGTCGATCTTGATCGCCTTCTCGCGGTCCGAGCGGGCCCCCTCGTCCACGGCCTTCCGCAGCCGTGCGAGCTCGGCGCGGTCGACGGAGACCCGGTCCTGACCCTGGCCGGCCGGGGAACGTCCCTCGGTCACGCGATCACCTGCCCTCTCGGTCGTCGACGAGTCACCTCGTCGTCGTCGCCTCCACCCTATCGGCCACGCACCGGTGCGGGTTTCCGCGGACCGGGGCGCCGATGATCGGGCGCAGGCGATCCGGGCGAGGGTGATCGGGGCGAAGGTGATCGGGGTGCAGGGTTCGCGGCCGGGCGGTCAGCCCTTGCCGCTGCGTCGTTTGGGCTTGAGGGTGGTCACGCCCTCGGCGAGCCGCCGTGCGGTCACGAGGAACGCCGTGTGGCCCTGCATGCGGTGCTCCGGACGCACGGCCAGACCGACCACGTGCCAGCCGCGGTTGATCGACTCCCACGCCCGGGGCTCGGTCCAGCACTGCTGACGCCGCAGGGCCTCCACGACGTCCGACAACTGGGTCGTGGTGGCCACGTAGGCGACCAGCACACCGCCGGGGACCAACACGTCGCTCACCGTGGGCAGGCATTCCCACGGCGCGAGCATGTCCAGCACCACGCGGTCGACCTGGCCCCCGAGTGCCTCCACGGAGGTCTCGGCCAGGTCCGCGACGCGCAGATCCCAGTTCTCCGGATGCTCGCCGTAGAACGTGCGGACGTTCCGCTCGGCGTGCTCGGCGTGGTCCTCGCGGATCTCGTAGGAGAACACACGCCCCTCGGGGCCCACGGCCCGGAGCAGCGAACAGGTCAGCGCGCCGGATCCGGCGCCGGCCTCCAGCACGCGGGCGCCGGGGAACACGTCGCCCTCGTGCACGATCTGCGCCGCGTCCTTGGGGTAGATCACCTGGGCGCCCCGCGGCATGGACAACACGTAATCCGTGAGCAGAGGCCGCAGCGCGAGGTAGTGGGAGTCCTTGGTCGAGGTCACGATCGACCCCTCCGGCGCACCGATGAGGTCGTCGTGGCGGACCGCGCCGTGGTGGGTGAAGAACTCGGCGCCCTCGACAAGGACGACCGTGTACTTGCGTCCCTTGGTGTCGGTGAGTTGGACGCGGTCGCCCACGACGAACGGACCGGATCGCTGCACGGGACCTCCAGGGGGGACATGAGGGCCGGTTGTCCGACCGGTTGTCTACCCTGCCAGGTGTGACGGATCCCCTCGAAATCGGCGGCATCCCGGCGACGGGCGACGTACCCCTGCCGGAACGTAAGCCGCTCGCACTCTCGGCCTCGCGTGCGGCGGACTTCCGCCAGTGCCCGCTGCTGTACAGACTGAGGACCATCGACCGCCTCCCCGAGCCCAAGACCCGGGCGCAGGTTCTCGGCACGGTCGTCCACTCGGTGCTCGAGGAGCTGTACGGACTCGAGCAGTCCGACCGCGCGCCGCAGCGCGCCGCGGATCTGGTCCCCACGGCCGTCGAGCACTTCTACGCGGCTGAGGACGGGGCCGATGTGGTACCCGTGGCCGAACGCCCCGGGTTCGAGGCCGAGGTCGCGGGCCTGGTCTCGGCCCTCTACGGCGTCGAGGACCCGCAGCGCTTCTCCCCCGCCTCCTGCGAGCAGTACCTGCTCACGGCCACTCAGTCGGGCACCCCGCTCCACGGCTACCTCGACCGGGTCGACGTGGCGCCGACCGGCGAGGTCAGGGTCGTCGACTACAAGACCGGCAAGCCCCCGAATCCGCGGTACCAGCACCAGGCGATGTTCCAGATGCGCTTCTACGCCCTGATGTACCACCGCGTCCACGGGGTGCTGCCCGCCCAGCTCAAACTCATCTACCTCAAGAACGGCAGCTGGCTCACCTTCACCCCGGACCACGCGTCGCTCGGCGAGACCGAGGCGTCCCTCGACTCGTTGTGGTCGGAGATCGAGCGGGCGGGTGAGACCGGGGACTTCCGCCCCCGGACATCCCGCCTCTGCGACTGGTGCAATCATCAGGCGTTGTGTCCGGCGTTCGGCGGTACCCCGCCGGAGTACCCGGGCTGGCCCGGGACGCGTGTGGTGCCGGCCGGGACGGACACTCTGCTGTCAGGTCAGGGAGAACCGAGGAGAACATGATGACGGAGGCCTACTTCGAGCCGCTGGGAACCGACGACGGCTGGGAGGTCTTCCGAGCAACCCCACACACCGTGAGCGCGTGGGGCCCCGACCTGCAGCACGGGGCCCCGCCGTCCGCCATCCTCACCCGGGCCATGGATCGGCTGGACCCGTCCGACGAGACGCGCATCGCACGGGTGGCGGTCGATCTGCTGGGTCCGGTGCCACTGGGCGAGCTGCGGACGCGGGCGCGCGTGACCCGACCGGGTCGGCGGATCCAGCTGCTCGAGTCCGAGCTCGAGGCGCAGGGACGGATCGTCGCCCGGGCGAGCGCGTGGCGGATGCTCGTCAGCGACACCGCCGATGTCGAACAGGCGTCCCGGCAGCCCCGCAAGCTGCCGGTCTCGGATCACAACAGTGAGTTCTTCAACCGCTGGACCAGCGGATACATCGACTCCCTCGAGATCCGTGGCGCTTCGGACGGGACGGTGTGGGCCCGCCCCACCCTGCCGCTGGTGGCCGGCGAGGAGACGAGCCCCGCCGAGCACGTGATGTGCGTCGCGGACATCGCCAACGGGGTCGGGGCGGTCCTCGAGCCCGAGCAGTGGCGTTTCCTCAACACCGACGTGGTGACGCACCTGCACCGCCGGCCCGTCGGTCAGTGGATCGGCGTGTCGGCGCAGGCCTCGATCGGCCCCGACGGGGTGGGCGCGACCTCCGGGACGCTCTTCGACGAGGTCGGCGCGATCGGTCACACCCTGCAGGCACTGCTCGTCGAGCGGGTCTGATCGGGCCCGGTCAGAGCGCTGGAATCCGCTATTGCGACTTCGGATCCGCTACCCCTGTGCGGGTAGCGGATCCGAAAAAGGAGTAGCGGATTTTCTCGGTTGTCAGCCCATCCGGCAGGAACGGATATCGGTCGCGATGACCGACTTCGCCCCGGCCGCGGCGAGCTCGTCCATGATCGAGTTGACCCGCTTGCGCGGAACCATCGACCGGACCGCGATCCACGCAGGGTCGGCCATCGGCGAGACCGTGGGCGACTCGATGCCCGGCGTGATCGCGGAGACGTCGGCGAGGAGATCCTTGGGGCAGTTGTAGTCGAGCATCATGTACTGCTGGGCGAACACCACACCCTGTAGACGTGCCCTGAGCTGCGCCATGGCCGCGGACACCTCGGCGTCCGAACGGGAGATCAGGACGCCGGACGAGTCGCACAGGATGTCGCCGAACGCCTCGAGGCCGTGGACCTTGAGCGTCCGTCCGGACCCCACGACGTCGGCGATGCAGTCCGCCACTCCCAGTTGGATGGAGATCTCCACGGCGCCGTCCAGGCGGATGACCTCCGCCTCGATCCCCCGCTCCTGGAGGTCCCGACGGACGATATTGGGGTACGAGGTCGCGATCCGGGCGCCGGCGAGCCGATCCGTGGACCATCCCGCCCCTGCGGGACCGGCATAACGGAACGTGGAGTGACCGAAGCCCAGATCGAGGAGCTCGTCGACCTCGGCCATGGAGTCGGCGGCCAGATCCCGGCCGGTGATCCCCATCTCGAGGCGGCCGGATCCGACGTAGACGGCGATGTCCTTGGGGCGCAGGAAGAAGAACTCGACGTCGTTGTCCGGGTCGATCAGCGTGAGATCCTTGCTCCCCTCGTGGCGACGCCGGTAGCCCGCCTCGGCGAGCATCTCGGAAGCGGACTCGGACAGTGCGCCCTTGTTGGGCAGTGCGACGCGCAGCATGACGGGGGCTCCGGGATCTGTGAGCGTGGGGGTGGACGGGAGGCGGGGACTAGAGATGTCGGTAGACGTCCTCGAGGCTCAGTCCGCGCTTGAGCATCATGACCTGGGTCCAGTACATGAGCTGGGAGATCTCCTCCGCCAGTTCCTCGTCGGACTGGTACTCGGCGGCGATCCAGACCTCACCCGCCTCCTCGATGACCTTCTTGCCCAGATGGTGCACACCCTTGTCGAACGCGGCGACGGTGCCGGACCCCTCGGGGCGCGCGACGATGCGCTCGGACAGCTCGGTGAACAGCGAGTCGAAGGTCTTCACGTGCTCGATTGTCCCACAGCCGTACGCGCGGGTGTGCCGGAGGTGAGGGCGTGGAGCGCGGCGGTGTCGACCCCGTCCAGCGTCGTGTGGGTGTGCGCGCCGGGGACGTCGGGCTGCCCGTCGGTCGACGGGATGTAGAGCACGCGGCACCCGGCGGCGACCGCAGCGGTCGCACCGGTGACGGAATCCTCCACCGCCACCGCCTCACCGGGATCCACCCCGAGGCGGGCACAGGCCAGCAGGTACGGGTCCGGTGCGGGCTTGGCGTCGGCGACCATGCAGCCCGTGACGACCACGTCGAAGCGGGAGCGGTCGATGAACTCCAGGGGCACCACCGCGACATCGGCGGTGGTGTTGGTGACCAACGCGACCCGTGTCCCCGTCGAGGCGATGTCGGCGAGGAGGTCCTCGGCGCCCGGACGCCACCTCATATCGGTACGCATCAGCTCGGTGACACGGGAGTTGAGGCGGTGGGCCAGGCGGTCGAACTCCTCGCCCTCGATCCGGCGTCCCGTGTATTCGCCGAGGATCTCGAAGAACCCGTGGAGAGAGTTGCCGAGGGTCCGCTCGCGGGTCGTCTCGTCGAGGGGGCGCCCCATGTACTCGGCGAGTTCGTACACGGCGATGTCCCACAACCGTTCGGTGTCGACGAGGGTGCCGTCCATGTCGAGACACACGGCGGCCGGAGCACGGTCAGGGGAAATGCTGGTCACGGCCTCCTGTTTACCCGAGCCCGGTGAACCGGGGGTGACGTGAGGGACCCTCCGGGGATCCGTCCCCCGGTCTCGCGTCAGCAGTCCCGTGGGGGAACGATGAACCGCTCGGTATGGGTGAAGGACGCGAACGGTACGACCGAGCCCGGCGCGAACGTGGGGAGTGCGGACTTGCTGGCGGTGATGGTGACCGCGACCCACCCGCGCCCGGTGTGCGTGGCCCCAACGCCCACCTCCGGACCGGTCGACTGGACCGTCTGCGTCCCCCGGGCGTCGGTGTCGATGTTGTGCCACGAGACCGTCGCCGAGTTGAAGGGGAACATCGCGGCCGAGAAGTCGAAGGATCCGATCGGCTGGTCGAGGTCCCGGGCGTTCGCCGCGATGGACTGGTGGAACGCGTCGTCGCCACCCCGCAGGCAGCTGCTCAGGACACCGAACCGGATGGTGTGTTCGCCGCCGAGTGGATACGGCAGACGCACGTCCCACGCGGGCGACTCACGCCACACCTGGGCGACGGCCGCCGGAGCGGTGATCACAGCCGCTCCCCCGGCGAGCAGGGTCGCCGCACAGGCGAGAGCGGCAGATCTACGGACGGTGGTCATGATGACTCCTTCTCCGGACTGGATGTGATCGTACTCACATCATTGTGTCGAAGAAAGCTCCCGCAGTATCAAGGACTGTTATCGCCTGGTGCCGGCCGCGGGCCGGGGTCCCGGCCCGCGGCGATCAGACGTTGAAGTACTTCGCCTCCGGGTGGTAGAGCACGAACGCGTCGGTCGACTGCTCGGGATGCAGCTGCAGTTCTTCGGAGAGTTCGACGCCGATGCGCTCGGGCTCGAGCAGGTCCACGACGACCTTGCGTGACTCCAGGTCCGGGCAGGCGCCGTAGCCGAAGCTGTAGCGGGCGCCCCGGTACTTGAGGTTGAAGTACTCCTCGATGCTGTCCGGGTCCTCGTCGGAGACCGAGCCCTCTGGCAGTCGGAGTTCGTCGCGGACGCGCCGGTGCCAGAACTCGGCGAGGGCCTCGGTGAGCTGGACGGACAGGCCGTGCACCTCGAGGTAATCACGGTAGTTGTCGGCGGCGAAGAGCTCGTTGGCGAAGTCGGCGATGGGCTTGCCCATCGTGACCAACTGGAACGGCAGGACGTCCACCACTCCCTCGGCCTCGCACCGCTCCTTGGAGGCCACGAAGTCGGGGATGGACAGGAAGCGCGAACGCTGTTGGCGCGGGAACGCGATCCTGTGGAGCACCTCGGCGTCCGGGCGCGGCTCGGCGAGGATCCAGATCTCGTCGCCGACCGAGTAGGCCGGGAAGTAGCCGTACACGACGGCGGAGTGGGACAGGATGTTCTCCGTGGTCAGACGGTCGATCCACGCACGCATGCGGGGTCGACCCTCGGTGGCCACGAGTTCCTCGTAGTCCGGCCCCTCCCCGCTGCGGGTGCCGCGCAGGCCCCACTGACCGAAGTACAGGGCACGCTCGTCCAGGTGACCGGCGTAGTCGGCCACCGGGATCCCCTTGGCGATCCGGGTCCCCCAGAAGGGAGGAGTCGCGATCGGCTGGTCAGCCGCGACATCCGACCGCTCGGGGACCACGACGGGCTCGGCCTCGGCCGCGCGCTTGGCGGCGATCCGCTCGCTGCGCTCACGGCGTTCACGACGCTCCGCCGCCTTGGCCGCGGACTCCGACGACTGCGACATCGGGACCCCGGTCCGCTTGGACGTCATCACCTCGTCCATGAGCCGCAGGCCCTCGAACGCGTCCCGCGCGTAGAACACCTCGCCCTGGTACATCCCCGCCAGGTCGACCTCGACGTAGGACCGGGTCAGCGCGGCCCCGCCGAGCAGGACCGGGAACTCGGTGGCGATGCCCTCCGAGTTGAGCTCGGCGAGGTTGTCCTTCATCACCACAGTCGATTTCACCAGCAGGCCGGACATGCCGATCACGTCGGCCTTGTGCTCCCGGGCCGCCGAGATGATCTCCGAGATCGGCTGCTTGATGCCGATGTTGACCACGTCGTACCCGTTGTTGGACAGGATGATGTCCACGAGGTTCTTGCCGATGTCGTGCACGTCGCCCTTGACCGTGGCCAGGACGATGCGGCCCTTGCCGTCCTCGTCGCTGGCCTCCATGTGGGGTTCCAGATGCGCGACAGCGGCCTTCATGGTCTCCGCCGACTGCAGCACGAACGGCAGCTGCATCTGGCCGGAACCGAAGAGCTCACCGACGGTCTTCATCCCACCGAGCAGGTGGGTGTTGATGATCTCCAGCGGGGGCATCTCGGCCATCGCGGCGTCGAGGTCGGCCTCGAGACCCTTGCGCTCGCCGTCGACGATCCGCGCCGCCAGACGCTCCATGAGCGGCATCGCGGCGAGCTCCGCCGCCCGTGCATCCTTCGCCCCGGCCGCGGAGACGCCCTCGAACAGCTCCATGAACACCTGGAGCGGGTCGTACCCCTCACGGCGGCGGTCGTACACCAGGTCCAGGGCGACCTCACGTTGCCGCTCGTCGATCTTGCTCATCGGCAGGATCTTGGAGCTGTGCGCGATCGCGGTGTCCAGGCCCGCCTGGATGCACTCGTGCAGGAACACGGAGTTGAGCACCTGGCGGGCGGCCGGGTTGAGGCCGAACGAGATGTTCGACAACCCCAGCGTGGTGTGGATCCTCGGGTGCGAGCCGGTGAGCCGACGGATGGCCTCGATCGTCTCGATGCCGTCCTTGCGGACCTCCTCCTGACCGGTCGAGATGGGGAAGGTCAGACAGTCGATGATGATGTCGTCCTCCGCCACCCCCCAGTTGCCGGTGAGGTCGGCGATGAGCCGCTCGGCGATCTCGACCTTGCGGTCAGCGGTGCGCGCCTGGCCCTCCTCGTCGATGGTGAGCCCGACGACGGCGGCACCGTGCCGGGAGACGAGCTGCATGATCCGCTGGAAGCGGGACTCCGGCCCGTCTCCGTCCTCGTAGTTCACCGAGTTGACCGCGCAGCGGCCCCCCAGCTTCTCCAGGCCGGCCTCGATGACGCCGGGCTCGGTCGAGTCCAGCATGATCGGCAGGGTCGAGGAGGTGGCCAGCCGTCCGGCCAGCTCCCTCATGTCGTCCGAGCCGTCCCGGCCGACGTAGTCGACACACAGGTCGACCATCTGTGCACCGTCGCGCATCTGTTCCTTGGCGATGTCCATGCAGGTGTCCCAGTCACCGGCGAGCATGGCCTCGCGGAACCGCTTGGAACCGTTGGCGTTGGTGCGCTCACCGATCATGAGGATCCCGGCGTCGGCGCGCAGCGGGGTCGAGGTGTACAGCGAGGCGACCGCGTTGACGGGCTCCACCTGACGCTCGGCCTTCTCGCGGCCCAGGACCTCTTCCCGGAGGCGGGTGATGTGCTCGGGGGTGGTTCCGCAGCAACCACCGACCATCGACAGCCCGAACTCGGAGACGAAGTCGGCGACCTGCGGCGCGAACGCCTCCGCGCCCAGCGGGTAGACGGCGCCGTGCTCCCCGAGCTCCGGCAGACCCGCGTTGGGCATGACGGACACCGGGATCCCGGCGTGCCGGGACAGGTACCGGAGGTGTTCGATCATCTCGGCCGGGCCCGTAGCGCAGTTGAGGCCGATCATGTCGATCCCCAGCGGCTCCAGCGCGGTGAGGGCCGCGCCTATGTCGGACCCGAGGAGCATCGTGCCGGTGGTCTCGATCGTGACGTGGGAGATGATCGGCAGCCGACGTCCGGCGGCGGCCATCCCGTCCTGACACCCCAGCACCGCGGCCTTCACCTGGAGCAGGTCCTGGCTCGTCTCGATGAGGTACGCATCGGCGCCCCCGCGGGCCAGTCCCTCGGCGGCCCGGGCGTAGGCGTCCCGCATCTCATCGAAGGTGGTCTGCCCAAGTGAGGGCAGCTTGGTGCCCGGCCCGAGGGAGCCCAGCACCATCCGGGGGGTCCCGTCCTCGGACGGACCCATCTCGTCCGCGACCTTGCGGGCGATCGCCGCACCCTTCTCGGCGAGCTCGCCGATCCGGTCGACGATGTCGTAGTCCCCCAGGTTGGACAGGTTGCACCCGAAGGTGTTGGTCTCGACCAGGTCGGCGCCGGCGGTGAAAAACGCCCGGTGGATGTCCTCCACCACGTCCGGACGGGTGGCGTTGAGGATCTCGTTACATCCCTCCAGGCCCAGGAAGTCCGCATCCACATCCAGGTCGACGGCCTGCAGCATCGTGCCCATCGCCCCGTCACCGATCAGTACTCGCCGACGGGCGGCATCCAATAAGGGCGAATCGAAATCGACAGACATGGGCCCAGTGTATGGGTGACGTACAACCGGACGAACGTAGGCTGTACTAATGACTGTCCAATGGAGTCCCGACGGGCATCTCGATCTGGAGAGCCCGGTGATGATCGTGGCCTTCGAGGGCTGGAACGACGCGGCGGACGTGGCGACGGGCACCGTCGAACACCTCGCACTGAACTGGGAGGCCCGCCAGATCGCCGAGGTGGGGGGTGACGAGTTCTTCGACTACCTCGACCAGCGGCCGGTCGTCCGGATCTCGGGCGGGGTGTCCCGTTCGGTGGAGTGGCCCCGGGTCGTGGTGTCGGCATGCCGACCGGACGGGGTGGCCAACGACGTGTTGCTGGTCCGCGGGCCCGAGCCGGCCCTGAAGTGGCGCAGGTTCGCCTCCGAGTTCGTCGACCTGGTCGACACCCTCGGCGTCACCCAGGTGGTCCTGTTGGGGGCCTATCTCGCGGACGTGCCGCACACCCGACCGGTCCCCCTCACCGGCGCGGCGTTCAGCCGGCAGCGGATGGCGACCATGGGCGTCGAGCCGTCGGACTACGAGGGGCCCACCGGGATGTCCGGAGTGCTGCAGCAACTGCTCACCGAGGCGGGCGTTCCCACCCTGAGCCTGTTCGCGGGCGTCCCCCACTACGTGGCCTCGCCACCGAACCCGCGGGGCACCGAGGCGATGCTGTCCTGGCTCGCCGAGAACCTGGGCATGGCCGTGCCGATGGACGCGCTGCGCGTGCAGGCCCGGACGTGGGCCGACCGGGTGGACGCCGCGGCGGGCGAGGACGAGGACCTGCGCGACTACATCCAGTCCCTCGAGGACCGGGTGGACGAGGAGTCCGGGGTGACCCCGGGGATCGACCCCGAGCCCGACCGTGGCCGGGCGTCGGGCGGGGACGCGATGCCCCTGGTCGACGGCGAGGCGATCGCCGCCGAGTTCGAACGCTTTCTCCGGGGTGACCGGGACGAGCCCGACGCCGGGTGACCCCGCGGCCGGGCGGGGCGCGTCGTGCGCGTCCCGCCGGTTAGGCGGTGGCCGGCGGGATGCCGAGCAGGCCGTCCAGGGCGGTGGCGACCGCGCCGCCGGCGGACGGGTCCGTCCGGTCGCCGTCCAGGGTCGCCCGGGCCCACTCGTCGACCGCGGCGAGCGCACCGGGGGTGTCGAGGTCGTCCGCCAGGCGCTCACGGAGGGTCGAGATCACAGCCGCGGAATCCGCGCCGGCACCCTGGGCGATGGCCCGGTTCCAGGTGTCGTACCGGACGCGGGCGGCCTCGAGGAGACCGTCGGACCAGGACCTGTCGACGCGGTAGTGCCCGGCGAACAGGCCGAGCCTGATGAGGGCCGGATCGACGCCCTCCTCCCGCAGCGCCTGGACGCGTACGAGGTTGCCTAGGGACTTGCTCATCTTGACGCCGTCGAGACCGATCATGGCGGCGTGCACGTAGAACCGGGCGAAGGGCCGCTCCCCCGTCGCCGCCTCGGCGTGCGCCGCCGAGAACTCGTGGTGGGGGAACGCCAGGTCGCTACCGCCGCCCTGGATGTCGAACTCCATCCCCAGTCGGTTGCGGGCGATCGCCGAGCACTCGATGTGCCAACCGGGTCGGCCCGCGCCCCAGGGCGAGGGCCACGACGGCTCGCCGGGCCGCCTCACGCGCCACAGCAGCGCATCCAGCGGGTGTTCCTTGCCGGTTCGGCCCGGGTCGCCACCGCGCTCGGCGAAGGCGGCTGCCATCTCGTCGTCGTCGTACCCGGACTCGTAGCCGAAGTCCTCCGTGGCGCGATGGCGGTAGTAGACGTCCGAGTACCCGTCGACGGCGGGATCGATGCAGTAGGCGTGGCCTCGCTCGAGGAGTTCGGCCACCATGTCGATCACCTCGTCGATGGTCTCGGTCGCCGCGACGTAGTCGCGCGGCGGGAGGACCCGCAGCGCCTCCATGTCCGTCCGGAACAGCTCGGTCTCACGGTCGCCGAGCTCCCGCCAGTCGACACCGTCGCGCTCGGCGCGCTCGAACAGCGGGTCGTCGACGTCGGTGGTGTTCTGGACGTAGTGGACCTCGTGGCCGGCGTCGAGCAGCAGCCGGTAGACGAGATCGAAGGTGAGGTAGGTGGCCGCATGACCCAGGTGGGTGGTGTCGTACGGGGTGATCCCACAGACGTACATCCCCGCGACCGGCCCCGGCGCCACCTCGCGGGCCTCGCCGCCCGCCGTGTCGAACAACCTCAGGGGGACTCCGTCGCCGGGGACCGGGGGGACGACAGGCGAGGACCACGAGTGCATGCGGCCGAGTCTAGAGACAGCGCGGTCAGAACAGCGGCCAGGGTAAGGGGTAACGCGTCCCCGGGACGGGGAACACCCGGCTCGCGATGAGAGCGTCGACACGCGCGGTGAGGGCCTCGATCTCGTCGGAGGACAGCAGGTCGGACAGGGCTGCTGTGAGTTCACCGCCCGCCGCGAGGCCGCGGCGGAGCCGTTCCAGACCCGTCACCTCGTCGGCGGTGAGGGGTTGTCCCGCCCACCCCCACAGGACGGTGCGCAGCTTCGGCTCGGCGTGGAACGACAGTCCGTGATCGATCGCCCACACCACACCCGCGGCGTCGACGAGGACGTGCCCACCCTTGCGGTCCGCGTTGTTGACCACGTGGTCGAACACCGCGATGCGACGCATCCGGTCGTCGACGTCGTGCGCGACCACCACGTCCTCCCCCCGCGCGCCCTCCCCGCGCAGCACGATCGCGCGGCCATCCGGGACGGCGTCGGCGGGGTGGACGTCGATCGGGTCGTGCCCGGGGCGCTGCTCCCTGTCGAGCTCCTCGATCCACCGCTGCGCCATGCCCGGTCCACCCGGGCCGTGCGCCGCGACGGTCTGGGGCACGAGCCCCCAGCCCAGCGCCTCGGAGACCGCGTGCGCGGCGATCTCCCGCGCGGCGAGACTGCCGTCGGGGAAGTCCATCAGGGGTCGCTCCCCCGCCGACGGCTTGTAGACCCAGCTGTCCCCGTGGGCGTCCACACAGTGGTAGACGGCGTTGCTGCCGGACGGGATCCGGTACAGCACGGTGAGCTCGGGGCTGACCGGGCCGGAGGTCACGGGTCGATGAGGTCGGTGAGCGCCTCACCGGACCGAGGGAGGTAACCGTTGAGACGGACGCACAGGTGGCCCGTGGTGTCGATCGGCTCGCCGCACAGTGGGCACGGGGCACGGCCGGCGGAGACGACCCGCTCGCTGCGCAGCACGAACTGGCGGGCCCGCTGCGGCGTGAGGAAGACGCGCAGGGCGTCCGGGGCGTCCTCGGCGTCCGACAGCACCACGGACTCGTCGGTGGCGGACGGGTCCATCGCCAGCAGTTCCACCACGATCTTGCTGTGTTCCCCGTCCCAGCCGAGCCCCATGGTGCCGACCTGGAACTCGGCGTCGACCGGCATCTCGAGCGGGTCGAGATCGTCCACGACGCCGCCGGCCGGTGGCACCGGCACGTCGGACTTGGCGGCGATCTCGTCGAGCAGGTCGCCCATCCGCTCGGACAGGATCTGTGCCTGCTGCTTCTCGCACCGCACGGAGATGGTGCGGCCCGCCTCGGTGGCCTGGACGAAGAAGACACGTTCGCCGGGCTGACCGACCGTGCCCACCACGAACCGGGCCGGGTCGCGGAACTCGTGCACTGCCCTGCTCATGCCGGTGGTCTCCTCGTGGGGTGGGTGGTGGTGCGGATCATCAGGCTACGTTCCCGCCGGGGACGGCGTCCGAGCTGGCGTGCCCCGCGGTGGCGTCGCTGACCCTGCCGGCGGGGTCTCCCCGGAGACCGGCCAGGTCGCCGCCGGTGTCGTTGACCCGGAGGACGAACGGGCGATGCGGTGTATAGCGCACCACGGACACCGACGCCGGTTCCACCACGATCCGCTGGAACTGGTCGAGGTGCATCCCGTAGGCGTCCGCGATGACCGCCTTGATGACGTCGCCGTGACTGCAGGCGACCCACAGCACGTCGCGCTCCGCCTCCTCGGCCAGCCGCTGGTCGTGACGGCGGATGGCGGTCACCGCCCGGCCGGCCATCCCGGCCAGGGACTCCCCCTCGGGGAAGACCGCAGACGAGGGATGCTGCTGGACAACAGACCACAGGTTCTCCGAGGCGAGGTCGGAGAGGGGCCGTCCCGTCCAGGTGCCGTAGTCCACCTCCACCAGCCCCTCGTCGACGAGCGGCTCCACGCCCAGCGCCTCGGCCAGGGGCTCGACCGTCTGACGGCACCGCATGAGCGGCGAACGGACGACCGCCTCGACGGGCAGTTCCGCGAGCCTTCGGCCCAGGTCCGCGGCCTGGGCGTGGCCGGTGTCGTCGAGGCTGACCCCCGGGGTACGTCCGGCCAGTGTGAGGGCGGTGTTGGCGGTGGAACGGCCGTGCCGGAGCAGGATGACGGTCATACGGGAAGGTTACCGACGACGCGGCGACGGACGTGCGGTGCGCGAGGTCAGGTCGCGGGGATCGTGCCCGTGCCCAACAGGATCATCACCAGTGCGCCGAGCAGGATGCGGTATCCGGCGAACCAGGCGAGCGAGTGGTTCTGCACGAACTTCAGGAGCCAGGCGATGGCGGCGTACCCGATGACGAACGCGATCGCCGAGCCGACGAGGAGCTGGATCCCGCTGGCGGACTGCCCCACTGACGGTTCGAACGCGTCGGGGAGGCTGAACAGGCCCGAGGCCAGGACCGCGGGGATCGCCAGCAGGAAGGAGAACCGCGCCGCGGCCTCCCGCGACATGTTGAGGAACAGTCCGGCGGAGATCGTGCCGCCGGAGCGGCTCACGCCCGGGATGAGGGCCAGACACTGCGCCAGACCCATGACGATCGCGTCCTTCATCGTCAGACCGTCGAGCGATTTGGCGTCGACGGGGCGGTCCTGCCGACCGAACCTCTCGGCGATGAGGAAGACGAAGGAGAAGACGATGAGCACGATGGCGGTGATCCACAGGTTCCGCGCGGCGTCACGGATGAAGTCCTTGGCGACGAAACCGATGATCGCGATGGGGACCGAGCCCACGATGACGAACCACCCCAGGCGGTAGTCCGGGTCGGCGCGGTGCCCGGAGTTGAACACACCCCGGAACCAGGCGACGAGGATGCGCACGATGTCCTTGAAGAAGAACACCAGCACCGCGGCCTCGGTGCCCAACTGGACCACTGCCGTGAACGACGCCCCGGCGTCCTCTCCGAAGAACCACGTGGAGAAGATCCGCAGGTGCCCGGACGAGGAGACGGGGAGGAACTCGGTGAGTCCCTGGATCGCGGACAGGACGACGACCTGCAGCCAGGACATCCCTTCCGCGCCCTGGGCGGCGAGGACCGAAGTGTTCACGTGCGTTGTTTCCTCTCGGGTCGCGGCGGATCGGACGCGGATCGCGTCACCGCACGCCGCGAGAGTAGTCGCACGGACCTGGGCGGTGCCCGAGCACCCGCGTCGTGGACAATGGCGGGCAGTCGAAAGGAACACCGTGCACCGACGTGTCCTCCGCCGTTCCGGCGTGCCCGCCGCACTGCTCGCCCTGGCGGTCGGTCTGACCGCCTGCTCCTCGCCCACCGCCGAGCTCGAGGAGCAGAACCAGGTCGCCCAGGGCAACGCCTCCCCTGCCGAGTCGCCGCAGGTCTCCGACCCGACCGGGGGTGAGGTGATCCCGGTGCCGGGCTCGGTCCGCACCCTGGTCGCGGTGGGCGACCGGGTCGTCGCCCAGGTCGACGAGCCGCCGTCGCTGG
Source organism: Dietzia sp. IBK-p2-16D (assembly GCF_057773085.1). NCBI lineage: Bacteria > Bacillati > Actinomycetota > Actinomycetes > Mycobacteriales > Dietziaceae > Dietzia > Dietzia sp. IBK-p2-16D. The sequence goes on from NZ_JBYMTL010000001.1 coordinate 140,888, forward strand.
AGATCGGTCGCGTCGACGGCACCCGATGGGTGGCGGAGGACTCCGTGCCCCTGCCGCCGGACGCCGGCGACGCCACGGCCGCGCACGACGGAACCGTCGTCGTCCCCCATCCGGACGGGGTCGTCCTCGTGTCGGACACCGGGCGGACCCGGGACGTCACGGGTCTGGGTCCGGTCACCGCCGCCGCGTTGACCACTGACGGCCGACTGCTCACCGGAACCACGGAGGGCGAGATCGTCGTCCGTGGGGCCGACGGCGCCGAACAGCGCCGTATCGGCGGGCTGACCTCGGTCGACCGGATCAGCGTCGCCGGGGACGGTTCGGTGACGGCCCTGAGCCGACCCGACACCGTCATCGCCAGCATCGATCTCGAGAGCGACAACGCCGGTCCCCTCCTGCGAGCGGGAAAGGGGGCGGGGCTGCTCGACGAGTTCGGCGAGGCGTCCGTGGTCGCCAGTGACACCGTCGGCGGGACCTTGTTGGTGTACTCGACCTCCCCCGTCCGGCTGCATCAGCAGTTCCCCGTGGCCGCGGCCCCGTGGGCGGTGGCAGAGGACACCTCCAGGGGACTCGTCTGGGTCACGTCCACGGGAACCAACACCGTCCAGGCGTACGATCTCGGCGATGGCGTCGGTATCCGGCGCGCGGACATCCCGACGGTGCGCCAGCCGGACTCGCTCGCGGTCACCGACTCGGGCACCGTGGTGGTCGGCTCCGCGGACGGGGCGGGCATGCACCTCATCCGACCGACCCTCACCGAGCCGGCGAGCTGATCGCCCAGACGACCCACCGTCCCCGCCGGGGACGTCCACCGAGGAGGACCGTGTACGCACTGCTCAAGAAGGTGCTGTTCCGCTTTCCCGCGGAGCGGATCCACCACCTGGTGTTCGGCCTGCTCAAGCTCCTGACCCTGGTGCCCCCGCTCGGCGCCGTGGTGCGCCGGGTACTCGGGGTGCGGGACCCCGTGCTCGCCCAGGAGGTGCTCGGGCGGACGTTCCCCGGCCCGCTGGGGCTGGCCGCCGGTTTCGACAAGAACGCGGCCGCCGTGGACTCGTGGGGCGCGATCGGCTTCGGGTTCAGCGAGGTCGGCACCGTGACCGCTTCTCCCCAACCCGGCAATCCCACCCCGCGACTGTTCCGGCTGATCGAGGACAGGGCGATCCTCAACCGGATGGGGTTCAACAACCACGGGGCCGGCAACGCCGCCAACAACCTGCGTCGGCGCCGCAGCAGTGACCCGGTGGGGATCAACATCGGCAAGACCAAGGTGGTTCCCGCGGAGGACGCGGTCCGCGACTATGTCGCCTCGGCGACGATGCTCACGGGTCTCGCCGACTACCTCGTCGTCAACGTCAGCTCCCCCAACACCCCGGGCCTGCGGGATCTCCAGGCCGTCGAGTCGCTCCGTCCCATCCTCACGGCGGTGCGGGACGTCGCCACGATCCCTGTCCTGGTGAAGATCGCGCCCGACCTGGACGACGCGGACATCGACGCGGTGACGGACCTCGTCCTGGAACTGGGTCTGGCGGGCATCGTCGCCACCAACACCACCATCTCCCGGGACGGACTGCGGACACCCTCCACGTCGGTCGAGGCGCTGGGGGCCGGGGGCATCTCCGGCGCGCCGGTCGCCGCCCGGTCACGGGAGGTCCTCGCGCGGATCCACGGCCGCGCAGGCGGCCGCATCGTCATCATCTCCGTCGGTGGCATCGAGACGCCCGAGGACGTCTGGGACCGCATCACCCACGGCGCGAACCTCGTCCAGACCTACACCGGGTTCATCTTCACCGGTCCCACCCTTCTGAGCGGCACGAACCGCCTGGTGGCCAAGCGCCTCCGCCAGGGCGGGTTCGGGTCCCTGGCGGAGGCGGTCGGCTCGGCGGTGCGCTGAGCCCTACTGCTCGAAGATCCCCGTCACGGTGCCGCGGGCCAGGCCCTGGCCGAACAGGTTGAACCCGACGAAGGCGCACGAGGCATCGTCACCGAGCTCGATCTCGTCCCCCACCGCGTGGACCGCGAGGATGTAGCGGTGCGGACCGTGGCCCGCCGGCGGGGCGGCGCCCACGAAGCCCTTGAATCCCGCATCGTTGCGCACCACGACGGCCCCCGACGGCAGGCCCGAGGTGTCATCACCGATGCAGGCGCCCTCGGGCAGAGAGGTGACGTCCGCCGGGATGTTGGCCACCGACCAGTGCCAGAAGCCCGACGCTGTGGGAGCGTCCGGGTCGAAGACCGTGACCACGTAGGTCCTGGTGCCCTCCGGGCCCTCGCTCCAGCTCACCTGCGGGGACTTGTCCTGGCCGCCCTCGACGCCCATCTTCCCACCGAGCTGCGCGGCGGTCAGGGTCGCGCCCTCGGCGAACGACTCGCTGCTCACCTCTAGTGCGGGCAGCTCCGGGAGCGCGGCGTAGGGGTCGGGCACACGGAAGTCGGTCATCGTCATCCTCCTGCAGTCGTGGCGGTGTGGAGTGATCCTCCAGCCGGTCACGTCCCTGTCTACCAGCGATGACCGCGCGGCGTGGCCCACGGGAGGGCCCCGATTTGGCCCACGGTTCGGGCATCGGCTAATGTCATTCCTCGCACGACCAAGCCGGGCACGAACCCGGTGAAGGTCACCAGTGTGCGAGCGCGAGTGGCGGAATGGCAGACGCGCTAGCTTGAGGTGCTAGTGTCCTATTAACGGACGTGGGGGTTCAAGTCCCCCCTCGCGCACACTGTGTCGAGACAGTAGAAGTGGCCCCGGATCCGTGAGGATCCGGGGCCCACTTGTTTTCCGGGGAGGTCTCCGAATGGCACGCACGCCCCCACCCCCCGCCCAGCAGCAGCTCATCGACCGCCTCCGCCGGCATCTCGCGGACGAGCCGGTGACCCGGGAGGTCTCGATGTTCGGCGGCCGGTGCGTCATGGTCGCCGGGAAGATCCTCGTGAGTGTCGGCGAGGACGGCGGGATACTGCTCCGGGTGGCCGACGGAGACGACGACGAGCTCCTCCGCCGCCCCGGCGCCGCCCGGGCCGAGATGGGCGCCGGGCGCGACATGGGTCCCGGCTGGATCAGGGTGGCGGCCTCGGCCGTCGAGACGGACGAGGACCTGGGCACGTGGCTCGGACCGGCCCTGGCGTACAACCGGGCGGTCACCGGCCGCGCGGCCCGTCGGCAGGGGTAGCCCCGTGAGCGCGGACCACGTGATCGACGTGCGGGGACTGACGAAGTCCTTCGGGAGGTTCCCCGCTCTGAACGGGGTCGACCTGCAGGTCGAGAAAGGTCATGTGCACGGGTTCCTGGGGCCGAACGGCGCGGGCAAGTCCACCACCATCCGGGTGCTCCTCGGTCTCCTGCGGGCCGACGGCGGAACTGCGACCGTCCTCGGGTGCGACCCCTGGCGGGACGTCGTGGACCTGCATCGCCGACTCGCCTACGTCCCCGGCGACGTCAGCCTGTGGCCGGGCATGAGCGGCGGTGAGGCGATCGACCTCCTCGGTGCCCTCCGGGGCGGGCTCGACGAGCGGCGGCGCGCGGAGCTGGTCGAGCGTTTCGAGCTGGATCCGACAAGGCGGGGTCGCCAGTACTCCAAGGGCAACCGCCAGAAGGTCGCCCTCGTCGCGGCCCTGGCGTCGGATGTCGAGTTGCTGATCCTCGACGAGCCCACGAGTGGACTGGATCCGCTGATGGCGAAGGTCTTCCGGGATGTGATCGGTGAGGCCAACGCCCGCGGCACGTCGGTGCTGCTCTCGAGCCACATCCTGGCCGAGGCCGAGTCCCTGGCGGACCGGGTGTCGATCATCCGTGACGGGCGGATCGCCCGGACCGGCACGCTGACCGAGCTGCGTGGCCACGCCCGCTCGTCGATCAGCGCCACGCTCAGCCGGATCCCGGAACCGCGCGAACTGGACACACTGTGTGGACTCGACTTCCTGCGCGACGTCCGGGTGGACGGTGATCGGATCTCGGCCACTGCCGAGGCGGCCAGGACCGGCGAGGCCATGACGGTGCTCGCCCCCTACGGTCTGGCCGCGCTGACCGTCGAACCCGCGTCGCTCGAGTCGCTCTTCCTGGACGTCTATGGAGGCGACGCCGGATCCGGCACGGACGGCCCGGCGGCGACCCCGTGACCGCGTTGCTCGCGGGGACCCGCCCGCTGTTGCGGGCCACGGTCCGGCACGACGGGATCCGCTTCGCACCGTGGATCGCCATCGCGACGGCGCTGTCCGCGTCGTCGGTACTCGTCTATCCGTTGCTCTTCCCCGATCCGCTGGAGCGGGCCGCGCTCGCTGTCGCGGTGGGGGGCAACCCGGCGCTCGGCATCATCTTCGGACCCGCGTTCGACCTCAGCACGGTCGACGGGTTCAACGCCTGGCGCGCCCTCGCCCTCGCCGGGTTCTTCACCGCGCTCGGGGCGGTCCTCACCGTCATCCGCGCCACTCGCGGGCAGGAGGACTCCGGGCAGGCCGAGCTCCTCGCCTCCGGTGTGCTCGGACGCGCGAGCCGACTGTTCGCCGGGGTAGGGCTGGCGCTGGCCGGCTCCCTCGCCGCCGGCGTGGTCTCCGGCGTCGTCACCGGCCTCTGCGGTGGTGACTGGCAGTCCTCGCTGCTCCTGGGCGCGACCTTCACCGCGTCGGGCTGGATGTTCGCCGGGGTCGCCGCGATCACGGCGCAACTGGGTTCGGACGCCCGCACCGCCTCCTCCCTGGCGATCGGGACGCTCGGCGCCCTCTTCCTCCTCCGGGGTGTCGCCTACACCGTGGACACCCCCGCGTGGACCGTCTGGGTCAACCCGCTGGGATGGATGACCGAGACCCGACCCGCGACCACCGACCTCTGGTGGCCGCTGCTGGGGGCGGTGGCGTTCACGACCCTGTGTCTGGCCATCGCCTTCGTCCTCCAGTCCCGTCGCGACCTCGGGCAGGCCGCCCTCGCGCCGTGCCCCGGGCCGGACCGCGGACGAATCCGGTCGTCGTGGGGGCTCGCCCTGCGAATCAACCGAGGAGCCGTCCTGACCTGGACCGGCGCGTTCGTCGTGCTCGGGCTGATGTACGGGTATCTCGCCACCTCGATCCAGGACATCCTGCGCCGGGACACCGCGGTCAGGGCCATCCTCGCGGCGGGGGCCGCCACCCCGGACGACCTGACCTCCGCGTTCATCGTGACGATCCTGCGCCTCGTGGGGATCGTCGCCGCGGTCTCCGGGGTCCAGATCATGCTCAAGCTCCGCTACGAGGAGATGGAGGGCCGGCTCGAACCCGTCCTGGCCGGCGCGCTCCACCGGGCCCGGTACCTCGCGGGCAACGTGGTGCTGGCGTTCGCCGCCCCGGCCGCGTTCGTGCTTCTCGCCGGCCTGCTGATCGCGGCGCGCGCCGCCGGGGCCGGGATCGGTGTGTCGTTCGGTCCCACCGTGCTCCAGGCCGCGGCCACGATCCCCGCCGTGTGGACGGTCGTCGCGCTCGCCGTCGCCGTGGTGGGCGCGCGACCGCACGTGAGCCTCGCCGCGTGGGTCGGGGTGTTCGCGTCCTTCGCCCTGACCGTGCTCGGGCCGACGTTCAGACTCCCCGACCCGTACCTCGCGATCAGCCCGTTCTGGCACGTCCCGAGCGTCACCGCGGGCGGGGCCGGCTGGGGTGGGCTGCTGTGGATCTCCTCGGTCACGGCTCTGTTCCTGGTGGTGGGGTTCGTGGGTTTCCGTCGACGTGACGTGGCGGCCCCGTGACCACCGACCGTCCGTGGTGGACACCACGGAGCTCGCCGTGCGGATGACCCTCGCCGTGACGATGAACAGAGTCGCCGACGGCCTGGGACGGTCGCTCGCCGCGGTCGCCCGCGCCGCCGACCGACGCCTGGACACCCTGGGCCTGGCTCCCCCGCCCCTGGATCTGCCTCCAGAGGTCCGCGACGCCCTCCGCGACGTCTTCGGTCACACGATCGACCCCACCTCGGTGATGATCCGCCGCGGCCATGTCCCGGGCGTGCCGCACCGGCGGGCGTTCGCGCTGCCCGGGTTGATCTACCTGGGTGCCGACCCCGGCGTGGTGGGCACCACGTCAGTGGACTCGGTGGCAGCGGGCACCGATCGACCCCGGGCCACCCCGACCCTGGTGCATGAACTGGTCCACATCTGGCAGGGCCGGTATCTCGGCCCGCGCTACGTGGTGCGGGCGCTGGGCGAGCAAATCCGCCTGGGCCGGCGCGCCTACGACTGGCGGGCGGCAGTCGCCCACGGTGCCCACGACGCGCCCGCCGGCCACGTCGCCCACGGAGGCCACGGCCCGGGCGCGCTGCCCGTGGAGGCCCACGCCCAGCTGGTGTCCGAGGCGTACGCCGCGGGCCACGACTTCGCCCCCACCGCCGTCCTCTCCGGGCGGGACCATCACCTGCGGGCGGTGGAGCACGTGCTCATCGGGTTGCGTGCCGGCGACGCCTCCACCCTGCGGGGGAGAACGGTTTAGGGGCTGACCACCTCGTCGTCGTACCGTATCGGGGTGACCGGCATCGACCCAGACAGTTTCGACCCGAGCGGTATCGAGCCAGGCGGTATCGACCCGAGCGGTATCGAGCCAGGCGGCATCGATCCGAGCGGTATCGACCCACGCGACCTCGAGACCTGCCTGCGCGTCCTCGACCAGGCCGCAGCCCTCGGCGAGGACCACCCCGACTCCATCCGGGTGCAGCGGTCGGTCGGCCACATGTTCAAGCTCCTCAAGAAGACGCGCCGCGCCGAGGTGCGCCGCGCCCGCCAGGAGGCGGACAAGGCCGTCATCGAGGCCACCGCGACCGGCTCGCCCACCCGCATCGACGACGAGACCGCCGGCATCCGACTGGTCTCCAACACCCCGGGCGCCGTCGCCGGCCACCTCCAGCGCGCGATGGCGTGCTACGTGTGCAAGCAGCGCTTCACCCAGGTCGACGCCTTCTACCACCAGTTGTGTCCCCGGTGTGCGGCGCTCAACCGGGCCCGGCGGGATCCGGAGATGGATCTGACCGGCCGGCGGGCCCTGCTCACCGGCGGCCGCGCGAAGATCGGCATGTACATCGCCCTCATGCTGCTGCGCGCCGGCGCCGACGTCACCATCACCACCCGCTTCCCCCGCGACGCCGCGCGCCGGTTCGCCTCGATGGACGACCACTCCGAGTGGGCCGACCGCGTGCACGTGATCGGCGTGGACCTGCGCGACCCCGCCCAGGTGGTGGCGCTGGCCGACGAGGTCGCCGCCGGCGGCCCGCTGGACATCCTCATCAACAACGCCGCCCAGACCGTGCGCCGCTCCCCCGGGTCGTATTCCGGGCTCGTCGAGGGCGAGTCGGCCGCACTCACCGGCCGCGCCGCCGACATCCCCGTGGTCACCATGGGCCGCACCTCCGAGCTGCACCCGGCCGCCCTCATGGGCGGAGAATCCGCACTGATCGGGTCCGAGGAGGCCGAGCGCGAGGCCGACCACATCGCGACCCTGGCACTGCAGGCCGGCTCGTCCTCGCTGGAGCGCATGGCCGCCGGAACCGCCATCGACGCTGGCGGGCTGCTGCCGGACGTGGTGGACCACAACAGCTGGGTGGCCACCGTCGAGCAGGTCGAGCCGATGGAGATGCTCGAGGTGCAGCTCGCCAACTCCGTCGCTCCGTTCATCCTCGTCTCGCGCCTGCGCCCCGCCATGGCGGCCTCGAAGGCGCGGCGCAAGTACGTCGTCAACGTCTCCGCCATGGAGGGGCAGTTCTCGCGGCGCTACAAGGGTGCCGGCCACCCGCACACCAACATGGCCAAGGCGGGCCTCAACATGCTCACCCGCACCTCGGCCGAGGAGATGTTCACCGAACACGGCATCCTCATGACCGCCGTGGACACCGGCTGGATCACCGACGAGCGCCCGCACACCACCAAGGTCCGGCTGCACGAGGAGGGCTTCCACGCGCCGCTGGACCTCGTCGACGGCGCCGCCCGCGTGGTGGACCCGATCGTCCGCGGCGAGGCCGGTGAGGACCTCTACGGCTGCTTCCTCAAGGACTTCGAGCCCAGCCCGTGGTGAACGTCGACGCCGCCCGCCGGATCCTCGCCGACGAGCTCCTGCCCACGATCCGCGCCGCGGTGGCCGATCTCGGCGGCGACGGGCCCGACACACTGGTGCACTCGCGGCCCACGACCGCGGGGTCGGATTGGCCCACCAACACCGCCGCCGCGCTCGTCCACCACCTGTGCGGGGTGCTCGCCTCCTGGGGCGCGTCGTGTCTCGGCGGCGAGGACGTGGACCGGGACCGTGACACCGAGTTCGCCTTCACCGGACCGGTGGGGCCGGAGCTCGACCGGCTGGGCGCGCTCATCGCACGGCTGCCCGGGTGGGTCGCCGCGGCGGTCGAACGCGGCGAGCTGGCCACTCCCGCCGGGACCACGGTCGACGTCGACGCCGCGCGCCGGGCGGGGACCTTCACCCCGGACTGGGTCGTGGGCCACATCCTGCACGAGGTCGCCGCCCACACCGGCCAGCTGCAGGTGACCCGCGACGTCCTGCTGTCCCGGGGCCGCTCGCGGTGAGTCCGACCCCGGTCCTGCTTGACTGCGACCCGGGCATCGACGACGCCCTGGCGATCGCCTACCTGGTGGCCGAACACCGCGCCGGGCGGATCGACCTGACCGGCGTGGTGTGCACGGCCGGCAACGTCGGGTTGGAGGACACGGTCGGCAACGCGTGTGCGTGGCTGGACCTGGCGGGCTCCGCGGAGCTCCCGGTGGCCGCCGGGGCGCCCGGCCCGATCGCCGTGCCCCACGTGCTGACCCCCGAGACGCACGGCCCCCGTGGGGCCGGGTTCGCGGAACTGACGACGACGACGAGGGCGGTCGATCCCCGCGACGGCGCCCGCCTCTGGGTGGACGCGGCGCGCGCACATCCGGGTGAGCTACTGGGGATCGTCACCGGGCCCTCGTCCACGCTGGCCCATGCCCTGGCGTTGGACCCCGCACTCCCCCGGTTGCTGGGCGGGCTCGTGGTGATGGGCGGGACGTTCCGTGGGCACCCCGGCAACACCACCCCGGTCAGCGAATGGAATGTCGACGTCGACCCGGAAGCCGCCGACCGGGTGTGTCGGGCGTGGGAGGACGCGCGCGCGGCCGATCCCGCGGTCCCGGCCCCGCTGTGGTGCGGGTTGAACCTCACCGAACGTGCGGTGTGGACCCCGGAACGGTCACGGTGCCTGCTCGAGACGTCGGGGTCGCCGCTGGCGCGGCAGTTGACCGAGGCGCTGCGGTTCTACTTCGGGTTCCACGACTCCGTCGGCGAGGGGTACCTCGCGCAGGTCCATGATCCGTTCGTCGCGTGGATGGCCCTGCACCCGCAGGCCGTGGTGGCCGAGGTGGCGCACGTGCGGGTCGAGTGCGCGGGCGAGCACACGCGCGGGATGACGGTCGCCGATGTGCGTGGCCACCGGGGTCGGGTGGACAATGCCCGCATCGCGACCGATGTGCTGGTGCCGGGCGGGCCGGACGCCGTGCTGGACGAGATCTGTGCGGCGATCGTCTCGCTGGCGGGCCGGCCTGACTAGTTTCCCGGCCGCGTGAAGTTCCGGGTCGGCGGTGCCGGGTCGGGAACGCACTCGGCCGTGGCGTGCCCGCGCAGCGAGGTCGCGCACGCCACGCCGGCCGCGGCGCCGGTCCCCACGGCGATCGGCACGAGCTGCAGGCCGGTCACGATGTCGCCGGCGGCGTACACCCCGTCGACGCTGGTCAACTGCATCGCGTTGACGGTGAGACCGCCTTCGTCATCCAGCTCGCAGCCCAGGGACGTCGCGAGCTCGTTCGTCGGGTGGTGCGCGTAGGAGAAGAACACCTTCGATCCCGCGATCATCCTCCCGTCCGCGAGCCGCACCCCCTCCAACCGGCCGGGGTCGCCGACGAGTTCCCGGGCGACCCCGTCGACCACCTCGATGTCGTGCTCGGCACAGGCGGCGCGCTGGTCGTCGTCGAAGGCCGGGTCGGAGTCGCTCTCGGTGATGATCACGACCTCCGACGCCCAGTCCAACAGTTCGGAGGCGTACGCCGGCACGTGGGCACCCACGCCCAGGACGATGATCCGCTGGTCCGCGGCGGTGAGGCCGTCACACGCGGGGCAGTGGTGCACATCGACCCCGTAGTGTTCGTCGATCCCCGCGAGGTCGGGTAGCCGGTCGCGCACGCCGGTGGCGAGGATGATCCGCTTGGCGGTGACCGTGACGGGGTTCTCGTCCCCGCCGTCGGTGGTGGTGCCCGGCGCGATGCGTGCGACGAACCCGTCGTCGTCCTCCCTGACGAGGTCGGTGACGACCCCGCGGAGCCGGCGGACGGTCGGGTACTCGCTGAGCCCCTCCTCGACATCGGCATAGAACCCGGCGGGCGTGGCGGGGCCGGTGCCGAGCATCCCGTGGATCTCCCGCGCCGCGAGGTTGCGTTGACACCCGGCGTCGACGAGCAGGGTGGAGCGGCGGTACCGGCCGACCCAGGTGGCGGCGGACAGCCCTGCCGGGCCGCCGCCCACGATCAGGACGTCCACGCTCTCGGGAACGGGGTCGCTCGACGCGACCGCCCCGGGGTCGGCGTCGTCTGCGGGGGCGTGGGTCATGGCTCTCCGATCCATCACACGGGTGGTGTCACACTACGGAAAGTGAGGCGGCTCGATCACCGGTCCGCGTCGGTCCGCGCCGGTCAGCGACGCCACGGGCGACGCGGGTGGCCGAGGGGCCCGACTAGAACCGGTGTTAGGCTCCTCCGGATGTTCCGGTGGGCCCGTGGGCTCCCCCGGACAACGCCGTCGCCCCACTTCACCGCCCCGGGAGAGTCCATGAGGTCTGTCGCTGCCGCCCTGATCGTCGTCGCGGGTGGGGCGGTCGTCGCCGGGGTCTCGGCCCGTCGCGAGGCGGTGGCCGCCGGCGACGCCGAACCCCTTGCTGCCACCGTGCGAACCGCGGTGACGACCGCGCGGGAGACCGTACGGCGTCGGATCAGGTCGCGATCGGCGGCGGCGGTGCCCGCGGGGGGCCCCGACGCCGCGGCCCCCGAGGGATCGGGACCGGCGTCGTATCCGGCGCCCCCGGACCGGGCCGACCCGGGCACGGGCACGGGCACGGCATCCCGCGGGCTCGCCGGGGCCCGAGGGTTCGTGCCCGCCCTCGAGGGGATCCGCGGGCTCGCGGCAGTCGGCGTGCTGACCACCCACGTCGCGTTCGTCACCCGCGCCTCCACCGGGTCACCCGTCAAGCGGCTGTTCGGTCGACTCGACCTCGCGGTGGCGGTCTTCTTCGCCAAATCCGGGTTCCTGTTGTGGCGGTCCCACGCGGCCCACGCCCGCCGGGACGAGCCCGGGACCGCCCGGCCGACCAGGGAGTACCTGCGCTCGCGGCTGGTGCGGATCATGCCGGCGTACTCGGTGTTGGTCGCCGCGGCGATGCTGTTGCTCGAGCAGAACCACGTCAACGGCCCGGACTCGTGGATCGCCAACCTCACCCTGACGCAGATCTACACCTCGAACTTCCTCGTCGCCGGGTTGACCCACGCGTGGTCGCTGGCGGTGGAGATGGCCTACTACCTCGCCTTCCCGCTTCTGTGGACCGCGATGAAGGACCTGCGCGGCGACGCCGCCCGTTGGCGCATCCCCGCGATCGCCGCCTTCGGTGCCTCGGGACTCGTGTTCCCGATGCTCCCGTGGCACGCCCTCGGGCTGTTGCCGGCCGACGTCAACGTCCAGATTCTGCCCCCGTCGTTCACCGCGTGGTTCGCCGCGGGGATGCTCCTGGCCGAGGTCGCCACGGCGCCTCCCGGCACCCTCGCCCGGTTGTGCCGGGATCAGCTCTCGAGGTGGGGGTGGTGGGTCGCCGGCGGCGCGGCGCTGGTGGCCACCACGGTCCCCGGGTGGTTCACCGAGGGGTTCGTCCACCCCGGGCCGATCGAATTCGCCGCCCGCACCGGACTGGCGGGCACGATGGCCTTCCTCGTCCTGGCGCCTGTCGTCCTCGCCCCGGAGGGCACGCGCTTCCCGCTCCTGGAATCGAGGCCCCTGCAGAAGGTCGGCACCTGGTCCTACGGCGTCTTCCTGTGGCACCAGCTCGTACTGCACGCCGCGTTCCCCCTCACGCGCACCCGGCTCTGGGACAGGCGGATGGCGGTCATCTGGCCGGTCACCGTCGCGGGATCCCTGGCGGCGGGCGCGGCCAGTCACCACTGGCTGGAGGAACCCGCGCGCAGGGCGCTCGAGCGCCGCTGAGGCCCTCCCCGACCTCCGTCGGAGGAGTTTCGACCGAACCTGTCGATCCGGGCGGTCCCGTTCGTCACCATGATGTCGGCACACTCGCGTGTCCGACGTCCACCACGAACGGTCAGGAGATCGACATGAAGTACGTGCTATTGCTCTTCGGGAACATCGACGACGTCCGGTGCGGGGAGGCCGGACCGGAGGAATCCGTCGAGGGGCCCGGGCCGGAGGCGTTCATCGCGTTCGACGCCGAGCTCCGGGCCGCGGGAATCCTCGCCGGTGGTTTCGCCCTGGAGGACCCGGAGACCGCGGTCAGTCTCGCGGCCCCCGCCGGTGGCGGCGACCCCGTCATCACCTCGGGTCCGTTCGCGGAGAGCCGCGAGTTCGTCGGGGGCACGATCATCATCGACGTGCCCGACATCGACGCGGCGCTCGCGTGGGCGAGGCGATGCCCGGGAGTGCACGGTGGTCGGGTCGAGGTCCGCGCGATCGCCGAGTACTGACGGACGCCGGGCACTGACGGACGCCGGGCACTGACGGACGCCGGGCACTGACGGACGCCGGAAACCGATGACCGAGGGACCGGGAGGCGCGACGGGCGCGGATCGCGGGGCGCCCGGTGACGGCCGACCCGGGGTGGACGAGAGCACCACCCCGGGGCGGTCGGCGACCGACGCCCTCGCCGCGCTCCGGCGAGAGGACCGCTCGCGACTGCTCGCGGCCCTCACGTCCCGGTTCGGCGACCTCGACCTCGCCGAGGACGCGACGCAGGACGCCTTCGCGGCCGCGCTGGAGACCTGGCCGGGCACCGGAGTGCCGGAGAAGCCCCTCGCCTGGCTCATGACCACCGCGACCAGAAAGGCGATCGACCGACTCCGGCGACAGCGGGCTCTGACGGAGCGGTTGGCCCGGCTGCATGTCGAGCAGGAACACCGGGTGGCCCGTGCGGTGGAGGTCTCGCCGGCGGACCCGGACGAGATCCCGGATGAGCGTCTCGAGCTGTTCTTCGCCTGCTGCCACCCCACCCTGAGGGTCGAGGAGCAGGTCGTGCTCACGCTCCGGTGCCTGGCGGGGCTGACCACCGCCGAGATCGCCCAGGCGTTCCTGGTGCCGGTGCCCACGATGCAGCAGCGGCTGGTCAGGGCGAAGAAGCGGATGCGGGTCACCCGGATCCCGGTGCGGGTGCCCGGGAGCGCGGAGCTTCCCGCTCGGCTCTCGTCCGTCCTGACGGTGATCTACCTGGTCTTCTCCGAGGGGTACGCCGCCACGGAGGGGGCGGACCACCTGAGGAGGGATCTGACGCGGGAGGCGATCCGGCTGGCCCGGATCGTCCATCGTCTGATGCCCACCCAGCCGGAGGTCACCGGTCTGCTGGCGTTGGTGGTGCTGATCGAGGCCCGCGCGTCCGCACGGACCGGTCGCGACGGGATGCCCGTTCCCCTGGCGGACCAGGACCGCCGCACGTGGGACCCTCTTCTGCTGGAGGAGGGCCTGTCGCTCGCAGAGCAGGCTGCCGCGGGCGGCCCGGGCCCGTACTCCGTTCAGGCCGCCATCGCCGCCGTGCACGCCGAGGCCCCTGACTTCGCGTCGACGGACTGGCGGCAGATCGTGGCCCTCTACGATGTGCTCCTGATCCTCGCTCCCGGTCCGGTGGTCCGGATGGCGCGAGCGGTGGCCATCGGGCGACGAGACGGGCCGGAGGCGGGGATCGCCCACCTGGACGAGTTGTCCGCGGACCCTGCGCTCGCCGGGCACCATCCGTTCCACGAGGCGAGGGCCGTCACCCTGGAGTTGCTCGGGCGTCCGGAGGAGGCGCGCCGGGCGTGGGCCCGCGCCCACGCACTCGCCCGCAACGAGGCCGAGCGTGACTACCTCCTGCAGCGCTGGTGGGATGCCTGAAGCTCGTGCGTCGGGTAGCTCGACTCGCCTTCCCTTCCCCCTCGACCCATGGCAGGTTAGGCTAACCTCACGCCGCGACCTCCAGGTGCCGGCGCCGCATCCCCGAGGAGGATCCCACATGACCGCCAGTCCGCTCCCCCAGCACGACCGGGACCCCGAGTCCGTCGCCGGGCACTGGCTTCTGGCGCGTATCGGCAAGAAGGTTCTGCGTCCAGGCGGAAAAGAATTGTCCGAATGGCTGGTCTCGGCCGCCACCGTGACGGGGAAGCGCGTGGTGGAGTTGGCTCCCGGGCTCGGACTGACCGCAACCCTGCTACTGAACGAGAACCCGGCGTCGTATGTGGGCGTGGATTCGGATCCCGACGCCGTCGCCGTCGCCCGTGACACGATCGGCGGCCGGGGTGAACTGGTCGTGGCGACCGCGCAGGATACGGGGCTGGAGACCGCCTCCGCCGACATCATCATGGGCGAGGCCATGTTGACCATGCAGGGCGACTCCGCCAAGCGGCAGATTGTCGCGGAGGCCGGCCGGGTGCTCGGACCGGCCGGGCGGTATCTGGTCCACGAACTGTGCCTGGTCCCCGACACACTGGACGACGAGATCAAGACGGGTATCCGCAAGGACCTCGCCCGTTCGATCCGGGTGAACGCGCGGCCACTGACCGTAGCGGAGTGGATCCACCTGTTCGACGAGGCCGGCTTCGGGGTCGAGAGCACCGAACTCCGCCCGATGGCGTTGCTCCAGCCCCGCCGTGTCCTCGCCGACGAGGGCATCGTCGGCGTGGCCCGGATCGTCCGAAACCTCCTCCGCGACGCCGACGCCCGCCGACGAGTTCTCGCCATGCGTAGGACCTTCGTCGCGCACGACCAGCACATGAGCGCGGTCGGGTTCGTACTGCGCAAACGCTGACCACGCCGCGGCACACGAAATCCGCTACTCTCCCTCCGGATCCGCTACCCGATTCCGAGTAGCAGATTGGCAGTGCGAGTAGCGGATTTCGTGTGGGCGGTCGGGGGCGGTGCGCGGCCTGCGCACTGCGCACGACGGCGCCCGGCAGGGTCAGGAGTCGAACGCGTCGATGATCGCCTGCGCCGCCAGTGCGGCGGTGAGCGTCCCCTCGCGGACCTGACGCTCGACCTGCGGAGCGATCCGGCGCACGTCCGGGTCGGCGGACAGCCGGGCCATCAGGGTGTCGTGGACCATGGACCACGTCCAGTCGACCTGCTGTCGCGCCCGCCGGGCCTCCACCTCGCCGATGCCGGACATCGTCTCCTGGTGCGAGCGGACCGCGTCCCAGAAGCGGTCGAGGCCCTCGGCCTCCAGTCCCGACATCGTGAGGACGGGAACCTTCCACACCGCGTCGGACGGACGCACCAGCCGCAGCGCGGCCGCGAGCTCGCGGGCGGCCCGCGCCGCGTCCTTGACGTGTGGCCCGTCGGCCTTGTTCACCGCCACGATGTCCGCCAGCTCGAGGACACCCTTCTTGATGCCCTGCAGCTGGTCACCGGTGCGGGAGAGGGTGAGGAAGGTGAAACAGTCCACCATCCCGGCCACCGTCACCTCGGACTGGCCGACGCCGACGGTCTCCACGAGGATCACGTCGAAACCGGCGGCCTCGAGCAGGACCATCGTCTCCCGAGTCGCCTTGGCCACGCCGCCGAGCGTGCCCGACGTGGGTGAGGGTCGGATGTACGCCCTCGGCTCGGTGGACAGGGTGGCCATCCGGGTCTTGTCGCCGAGGATCGAACCGCCGGTGCGGGTGGAGGACGGGTCGACGGCGAGGACCGCGACCTTGTAGCCCTGCTCCAGCAAATACAGGCCGAAGGACTCGATGAACGTCGATTTTCCGACCCCCGGCACCCCGGTGATGCCGATCCGCAGGGACCCGCCGGCGTGCGGCAGCGCGCCCAGGAGGAGCTGTTGGGCCTTCTCCCGGTGCGCCGGACTGGTGGACTCCAACAGGGTGATCGCACGGGCGAGGACCGGACGCCGGTCCTCGAGCACCCCGGAGAGCAGGGCGTCGACGTCGATCTCGCGCCGCGGTCGCGGCCCGGTGGGCGAGGGCACCGGGCCGCGTACCGAGCCGGTGCCGGCCGTGGTCGACAGACTGCCCGACAGGTTGCCCGACCCCGCGGGATCGGGTCCGGAGCCGGGGCGGGTCAGGACGTCACCTCCGAGCCGGCCCCCTCACCCGAGGACGCCGACGCCAGGTCGTGGCCGAGCTCGGCCGCGAGAGCGTCCAGCAGACCGATCGCGGCCTCGGCGATCACGGTGCCCGGCGGATAGATCGCGGCGGCGCCGGCGTCGTAGAGCTCCTGGAAGTCGCCGGGCGGGATGACGCCGCCGACGGTGACCATGATGTCCTCGCGGCCCACCTCGGCCAGGGCCGAACGCAGTGCGGGCACCAGGGTGAGGTGACCGGCGGCCAGGGAGGACACGCCCACGACGTGGACGTCGGCGTCGGCGGCCTGCTGGGCCACCTCCTCCGGCGTCTGGAACAGGGGGCCCATGTCGACGTCGAAGCCCAGGTCGGCGAAGGCGGTGCCGACGACCTTCTGGCCGCGGTCGTGCCCGTCCTGCCCCATCTTGGCGAGCAGGATGCGGGGACGGCGCCCCTCCTGCTCGGCGAACGAGTCGGCCATCCGCATGGCACGGGTGACGTTGTCCACGGCGCCCTCCTTGGTGACCTCCTGCCGGTACACACCGGACAGGGTCTTGATCTCGGCCTTGTGACGACCGTAGACCTTCTCCAGCGCGTCGGAGATCTCCCCGATGCTGGCGTAGGCGCGGGCGGCATCGATCGCGAGGGCGAGCAGGTTGTTGTCCATGTCGCTGCTCGCCCCGCCGGAGGCGGCCTCGGTCAGGCGGGCCAGGGCCGCCTGGCAGGCGTCCTCGTCCCGCTCCGCCCGCAGCTTGTCCAGCTTCGCCAGCTGCTCGGTGCGGACCCGCGAGTTGTCGACCTTGAGGACCTCGATCTCCTGGTCCTCGGTCACGACGTACTTGTTCACGCCGATCACGGGCTGGCGACCCGAATCGATCCGCGCCTGCGTGCGGGCTGCGGCCTCCTCGATGCGCAGCTTGGGGATGCCCTCCCCGATCGCCTGGGCCATGCCGCCGGCCTCCTCGATCTCGAGGAGGTGCAGACGGGCCTTGTCGGCGAGCTGGGCCGTGAGCCACTCGATGTAGTACGACCCGGCCCACGGGTCGATCGGTCGCGTGGTCCCCGACTCCTGCTGCAGCAACAGCTGCGTGTTGCGGGCGATGCGCGCGGAGAAGTCGGTGGGCAGTGCCAGCGCCTCGTCGAGGGCGTTGGTGTGCAGCGACTGCGTGTGACCCTGGGTGGAGGCCATGGCCTCGATGCAGGTGCGGGCGACGTTGTTGAAGACGTCCTGCGCCGTCAGGGACCAGCCCGAGGTCTGCGAGTGGGTGCGCAGCGACTTGGACTTGGCGTTCTTCGGCCCGAACTTCTCCACCAGCTCGCTCCACAGCAGACGCCCGGCCCGCAGCTTGGCGATCTCCATCGAGAAGTTCATGCCGATCGCCCAGAAGAACGACAGGCGGGGCGCGAACTTGTCGATGTCCAGCCCGGCGTCCAGGCCCGCGCGGAGGTACTCCACGCCGTCGGCCAGCGTGTACGCCAGCTCGAGATCGGCCGTCGCACCCGCCTCCTGGATGTGGTAACCGGAGATGGAGATGGAGTTGAAACGCGGCATCATCCGGGACGTGTAGGCGAAGATGTCCGAGATGATCCGCATGGAGGGCTTGGGCGGATAGATGTAGGTGTTGCGGACCATGAACTCCTTGAGGATGTCGTTCTGGATGGTCCCCGCGAGCTGCTCCGGCGTCACCCCCTGCTCCTCGGCCGCCACCACGTAGAACGCGAGGATCGGCAGGACGGCGCCGTTCATCGTCATGGACACCGACACCGACGACAGGTCGATGCCGTCGAACAGCTCGCGCATGTCGAGGATCGAGTCGATCGCCACGCCGGCCATGCCGACGTCGCCGGCGACCCGCGGGTGGTCGGAGTCATACCCGCGGTGCGTGGCCAGGTCGAACGCCACCGACAGGCCCTTCTGCCCGGCGGCGAGGTTACGCCGGTAGAAGGCGTTGGACTCGGCGGCCGTGGAGAAGCCCGCGTACTGACGGATCGTCCACGGCTGGTTGACGTACATCGACGGGTAGGGCCCGCGGAGGAAGGGCGCAGCGCCCGGCACCGTATCCAGCGGGAAGGGGGTGACCTCCTCGCCGTCGTCGGTCGGGGCGGTGCCCGCCTCCACGGCGTCACGGTCGGCCTTGGTGTAGACGCGCTTGACGTCGATACCCTCCGGCGTCTCCCAGTGGGCGTCGGCGGAGATGCCGTCGGAGACGGCCACCGCCTCCGCAGCGGTGCCGGGGCCGTCGGTGGCGTGGAGCGGAGCGGTGCTGAAATCGGGGAAGGTCGTCATGTCACTTCACTCCCAGCTGGTCGAGGAGGGTGGTCAGGGCGGCGACGGCGTCGATGCCGAGGGCCAGGTACCCGTCCGGGCGGTCGGAGGCGTCGGCCGGGAAGCCCTTCTCGGCGCCGGCGAGGTACACCGTCGACACCCCGGCGTCCCGCAGGGCGCGGACGGCGTCGGAGCCCTCGGTCGCGTAGCGCTTGTCGGCCCCACACAGCACGGCGATCTGCTCGCCCTCGTGCGCACCGGCGTACTGGCCGGCCTCGGTGACGACCGGGTTGCGTGCCACGATGCCGCCGGCGGCGAGCAGGTTGGCGACGAACGTCACGCGGGGTGTCGTCTCCGCCTGCGGGCCGAGACCCGCGATGAGGACGGTCGGCCGGCTGCCGGTGGCCTCCAGGTGGGCGTCGGAGCGGTCCCGCAGGTCCTCGAACGCGCGGCCGTAGCGGTAGTCCCCGCCGCCGCGGCGGGACGCGTCGAGCGGCTGCTCGTCGAGGTTGGGGAACTCGGACACTCCCGTGATCGGGGCGGTGCGGTGGGCGATGTCGGCGTCGCGGGCCTCGCGTACCCGGGCGATGGCGTCGGCGACGGTGCCCGAGGAGATCGCCGCGGTCAGGCCGCCCTCGGCCTCGATGGTCTGCAGCGCCGACCAGGCGGCGTCGGCGAGGGAATCGGTGAGCGACTCGACGTACCAGGAGCCACCGGCCGGGTCCACGACGTGGCCGAGATGAGACTCCTCGAGCAGCAGGAGCTGGGTGTTGCGGGCGATACGCGCGGCGAAGGACCGCGAGGTGCTCTCCAGGCCGCCCGGCACCGAGGCGTCGAACGGGAGGACCGTCACCGAGGTGGCGCCTCCGACCCCGGCGCCGAACGCGGCGAGGGTGGTGCGCAGCATGTTCACCCACGGGTCGCGGCGCGACATCATCGCCGACGAGGTGACCGCGTGCTGGGGCGCCCCGCCGGCCTCGGGGGCGCCGAGGAGCTCGGCGACCCGGGCCCACATGAGCCGGCCGGCGCGGAACTTGGCGATCGAGGCGAACTGGTCGTCGGTGGCGGCGAGCCGGAACGAGACCTGGCGCAGCGCGGCGGCGGCGGGCAGTCCCGCCGAGACGAGCGCGCGGACGTACTCGAGCCCGGCGGCGACGGCGTAGGCCAGCTCCTGGGCGTCACCGGCACCGTCGGCGTGGAACACCGTGCCGTCGGCGACGAAGGTCCGGATGGTCTCCTCGCGCTCGGTGACCCGCGAGGCCAGCTGGGCCGCGGCGTCGAGCCCGATCGAGTCGGTCCCCGCGTAGGCGGCGGTCACGGGCGCAGCGCCCAGGTCGGCGATGACGGCGGCACGGTCGGTGACCCCGTCCCCCGCGGAGCGGCGCTCGTCGAGCAGGGCGAGGAACGCCTCGGCCACCTCCTGCAGGTCCGCGCCCGAGTCGAGGGTCACCGGCGCCAGGTCCAGGTAGACGTCCTTGAGAACCTCGGCCAGGTCGGCGGCCCCCGCCGTGAGCCACAGCGCGGAGACGCCCTGGTTCAACAGGTCCAGTACCTCGGTGTTGACCTCGGAGGGCTCCTGGGTGACCTCGACACGGGAGCTGACGTGCCACCCGCTCTCCGGCAGTCCCGACCGGTCGCCGCCACGGACGTAGGGGAACCGGCCGGGCGCGGGGCGCTCGTCGATCTCGTCTTCCCGCGTGTACAGCGGGTTGACCTCGATGCCGTCCCGGGTCGTGGCGACCAGGGCGCGCCAGGCGTCCTCGGGCATGTCGGCGGGATCCTTGCGGGCGGCCTTCGCGAGGACGGCTCCCACAGAGGCGTACCAGGAGTGAAGGTCTGGACCTGTGGTCGGACTGGACACCGGTACCTCGTTCTCGTGTGGAGTGAAGGGGGTCACCCCCGGACTCTAGTCGAGCCCCCTGCGGGCTCGGTACACGCAGGTGCGGTCAGGGGGACCTGCGGGGGAACGCGCCCGGGGCGGTGGCGACTACAGTCGTCCCGGTGCGGAACCGGGTGATCGCGTGGGTGGCGGCCGTGGGGCTGGTGATCCTCGCGGTGACCCTCGTGCCGACCCCGGGGTTGGAACAGTTCCGCGAGTGGGCCACACATCTGGGACCCTGGTTCCCCGTCGCGTTCTTCGCCGCGTACGCGATCGTCACCATCGCCCCGGTCCCCCGGTCGACGTTCACCTACTCCGCCGCGGTGCTGTTCACCCCGGCCGTGGCCATCCCCTGGTCGCTGGTGGCCAGTTGCATCGCGGCGACACTGGCCTTCGCCGGGGTGCGCCGCCTCGGGCACGACCGGACGGCCGCGTTACGGGCGGACCCACGGGTGGCCTCGATCGACACGCGACTACGGCGGCGAGGGTGGCTCTCGGTGGGCAGCCTGCGCCTGGTGCCCGCGGTTCCCTTCTCGGTGGTCAACTACGCCGCTGCGCTGACCTCGATCTCCTACCCGCAGTTCCTCCTGGCCACCCTCGTCGGCAGTGCGCCGGGAACCGTCGCGGCCGTCCTCCTGGGGCATTCTCTGACCGAGGGCGACGGCACGGCGGCTCTCTGGGCGACCGCAGGGTTCGCGGCGGTCGGCCTGGTCGGGATGGTCCTCGACGCCAGACTCCCCGTCAGACCGGTTCGGTGACGAAGTCGACCAGGCGCTCCACCGCACCGAGCAGTGCGGGCTCGATGTCCCGGTAGGTGCTCACGGAGGCGAGCACGTGGCGGAACCCGTCGGCGGGCTCACCCCAGCCCAGGCGCTGACAGATGCCGGTCTTCCAGTCCTCCCCGCGGGGCACCACGGGCCATTCGCGGATGCCCACCGCGGAGGGTTTGACCGCCTGCCAGATGTCCACGTACGGGTGGCCGGTGACGAGGACGTTCTCGCCGAGTCCGGCGACGATCCGTGATTCCTTGCTCCCCTCGACGAGGTGGTCCACCAACACGCCGAGGCGGGCACGACGGGTGGGGCCGAACTCGGTGACCAGGGAATGCAGGTCGTCGATCCCGTGCAGCGGTTCGACCACCACGCCCTCGACCCGCAGGTCGTGACCCCAGATCTTCTCCACCAGAGCCGCGTCGTGGATGCCCTCGACCCAGATACGTCCCGCACGGGCGGTCCGGGCGCGCAGCCCCTCGACCTTCCGCGACCCCGACGCGGTGACCGCGGGTCCCCGCCGCGCCGCCGGCGCCGGCTTGCGCAGTGTGACCGGGGAGCCGTCGATGAGGAAGGCCGAGGGGGTCATCGCGAAGAGGCGCACCCGACCGCGCCGGTCCTCGAGTCTGACGAACTCGCCGTCGTGGGACCGGTCGAAACCCACCACCGCGCCGCAGAACCCGGACCCGGCGTCCTCCACCACCAGGTCCCGTTCGGCGTCGACGACGGGGACCTCCGGGCGGCGGCGTCGCGCCGTGCCGGACAGGATGTCGGAACCGTACATGTCTGCCATGGCCAGACACCGTAGCCGTCGTCGCGCCGGGGGTGCCGACGGCACACCGCCGGTAGGATTGATCGTCATGTCCCGACCCCTCACCCGCGGTACCGCGCTGTCCCCGGCGTGGCCGCTGCCGCTGCACCTCCTACGCACCGCGTGGGCGGATCAGCCGTTCGACGAGTTGACCGCATATGTCTCCGGTCTGGCGGAATCGCACCTGCTGGAGATCGTCGGAGAGCCCGTTCCGGCACTGGCCGAGGTCTCCCCCACCGCCGGCCCCGCGGGGCTCCTGCCCGGTCTCGTCACCTCGCTCCGACGCGCCGGGCGTTCACACCCGGCTCCGGAGGCGCTGTCCCTGCTCACGACGGCGCCCGGAGACTCCTCGAGCCTGCCTCCGGTCTCGGCGGTCCGCGCGGATGTCGCCGACGCCGGGTGGGGGGTCCTCGTCCGCGATCCCGACTCGCGGGACGCCGTGTGCCTCACCTGTGTCCAACCGCACCCGGATGTCCTGCGGTGGCGGGCCCGCGGGGTGCACGACTGCCCCGTCGCGCCACAACCGGCCGGCCCCTCGGAGGCGCTGGCGGACCTGGGCGGGGCCGTCGTGGAGGCCGCGGACCTCATCGAGCGCACGGCCGTGCGCACCAACGGCGTGGCCCGCGTCGACCTCCCTTCCCACGTCACCCGCCTGCCGGCCGGGCTCCCGTCCCGCGTCCTCGAGTTGGTGGACAGGATCGACAGGGTCGAGGCGATCATCTCCGTCGCCCTGGCGCAGCCGGAGGTCGGGGTGGATCCCGCCGCGCGTGAGCCGGTGCTCCGGCGGCTCGTCGCGGTGAAGGACGCCGCCCGCCGGTCCGCTGTCGCCGCAGCCGGCGACGCGGCGCTCAGATCCCTCTGAACAGCCTGCGGCGCCGGCAGGCGTCCGCGACCCCGGTCACGCTCTCCGCGACGGGGCGGGGCAACAGTCGACCGCGCACCGGGCCCCGTTCCGGGTGCAGCCCAGGGACGGCACGTCGCCGAGCCGACCGACCTCCTCCCCCGTCTCGAGCTCCTCGAGCAACTGCAGGATCATCTCGGTGAATTCCGGTGACGGGCCGGGGGTCGCGCACCGGGTGATACGGACGCCGAGGTCCTCGGTGTCCTCGACGAGTTCGGTGTCGAGGTCCCAGATCACCTCGACGTGGTCGGAGATGAAGCCGACGGGGCACACCACGACGTCGCGGATCCCCCGATGGGTGGCGAGGTCCCGGACGTGGTCCACGACGTCCGGTTCGAGCCACGGCACACTCGGCGGCCCCGACCGGGACTGCCACACGACGTCGTACTCGTCCACCCCGACCGCTGCGGCGATGAGGCGCGCGGCGTCCTTGACCTGACGGCTGTAGAGGTGGCCGCCGTGCTTCTTGGGGCCGGCGGTGGCGTCGGCGGTGTTCGGGACGGAGTGCGCGGTGAACACCAGTCGGGGTTCCCCGCCGGTACCGACGCCGGCGCCGTCGGAGTCGGCGTCGCGGGCCAGCCGGCGGGCGTCGTCGAGAGCGCGCGACAGGTCCGCGGCGAACCGTTCGACGAACTTGGGATGGTCGTGGAACTGACGCAGACGCACCAGCGTGGGGGCGTCCCCGACCGCATCGCGGGCCCGCTGGATGTCCTCGTGGTACTGCCCGCAGCCCGAGTATCCGCCCCATGCCGAGGTGGCGAAGACCGCCGCGGTGCGGATGCCGTCGTCGCGCATCTGCGTGAGGGTGTCCTCGAGGAACGGGGTCCAGTTGCGGTTGCCGAAATAGACCGGCAGTTCGCGGCCGCGGCGGGCCAGTTCGGCCTTCACACCTCCGATGATCTCGCGGTTGAGATCGTTGATCGGGCTGCGGCCGCCCAGCCGGCGGTAGTGGGTCGCCACTTCCTCCAGGCGTTCCTGCGGGATCCCCCGGCCCCGGGTGACGTTCTCCAGGAACGGGATCACGTCGTCCTGCCCCTCGGGCCCGCCGAACGAGAGCACGAGCAGAGCGTCGACCCGCCCCACGGGGTCGTCCGTCGATCCGGTCATGTCACTTCTCCTGTCCACTGAACGAGACCGTTCCCGCCCCGCCGTCCGCGTAGATCACGGTGCCGGTGGTGGCGGTCATGAGGTCGGAGAGGAGGGCGACGGCCGTCGTCGCCACCGCGGTGGGATCGTTGACGTCCCATCCCAACGGCGCCCGCCGGTCCCATTCGTCCTGCATCTGGTCGAGTTCGCCACCGGGGCCGAGGGCCTCACCGGCGATCGCCTTGGCCGCGAGGGTCTTGACGGGCCCGGCCGCGATGAGGTTCGAGCGGATCCCGTCGGGTCCCAGGTCGCGGGCGACGTACCGGTTGACCGCCTCGAGGGCGTTCTTGGCCACGGACATCCAGTTGTAGAACGGCATGGAGAACCGCGGGTCGAAGTCCAGGCCGATGATCGAGGCGCCGCGGTTCAGCAGGGGGTGCACCGCCTTCGCGAGCGACGCGTACGAGTAGGCGGAGACCTCGAGAGCGACCGCCACGTCCTTCCAGGGCGCGTCGAGGAAGGGGTCCCCGAGACAACTGGGAGGGGCGAACCCGATCGAGTGCACGACCCCGTCCAGGGAGTCGGCGTGCTCCCGCACCCGGTCGGCCAACGCGGCCAGATCGTCCTCACTCTGGACGTCCAGCTCGATCACGGGTGGGCGTTCGGGCAGTCGCTTGGAGATCGCCTTGACCAGGGAAGGGCGTCCGAACGCCGTGAGGATGACCTGCGCACCGTGCAGTTGGCAGTGCTTGGCGATGTGGAACGCGATGGAGGCGTCGGTGATGACGCCGGTGACGAGGATGGTCTTGCCGGACAGCAACCCGGTGCCAGCCCCGGTGGTCTCGCTCGTATCGGTCTGGCCCATGTCAGTGCCCCATTCCCATTCCGCCGTCGACGGGGATCACGGCCCCGGAGATGTAACCGGCGTCGTCGCCGGCGAGGAAGCTCACGACCCCGGCCACGTCCTCGGCCGAGCCCGTGCGTGCGAGCGGGATCGCGGCGACGGCCTGCTCCCGGGTCTTGTCGTCGAGTCCGGCGGTCATATCGGTGTCGATGAAGCCCGGGGCCACGACGTTCGCGGTGATGCTGCGTGAGCCGAGTTCGCGGGTCAGGGAGCGGGCCATGCCCACGAGGCCGGCCTTGGACGAGGCGTAGTTCACCTGGCCTGCGGTGCCCGACTGCCCGACCACCGAGCCGATGAAGATCAGGCGCCCGAACCGGGCGCGCAGCATCCCGCGGGACGCGCGCTTGGCCACCCGGAACGCCCCGGCGAGATTGGCGTCGAGCACGCTCGTGAACTGCTCGTCCTTCATCCGCATGAGCAGGGTGTCGTCGGTGGTGCCGGCGTTGGACACCACCACCTCGACGGTGCCGAACTCGGCCTCGACGGCGGTGAAGGCGGCGTCGACCGAGTCGGGATCGGTGACGTCACACTCCACGCCGAAGAGGCCCTCGGGGGCCCCGGATCCGCGATGGGTGACGGCCACGCGGTGGCCGTCGGCGTGCAGCCTCACGGCCACCGCCCGCCCGATTCCGCGGTTGCCTCCGGTCACGAGGACCGTTCTCGGGGTGGTGCCGGGCGTGCTCTCGGAAACCATGGCCCCCACCCTAGCGAGCCGGGGCGGACGGTTCGGTGCTGGTCCGCTCTCCGGACGAAGTCGGGGTCACGGGATCCGTCGGTGGGCGGCCAGCGATCCCGCTGCGGCGGCCATCCCGAGGAGCGTGCCGATGACGAGCCAGGGCCGCGAGGCGTCCGCCTTCTTCCACTCGTAACCGATCTGCTCCTCGAGGGTGCGGTATACGGAGTCGAGTTCCTCGAGGCTGGAGGCGGTGAAGAAATCGCCTCCCGAGATCTCGGCGATCCGGCGCAGCGATGCGTCGTCGACGGGCACCGGCTGGGGCCTGCCCTGGATGTCGACGGTGCCGTAGAGGGTGCCGAACGAGATGGTGGAGACGGGGATGCCGGCCTCCGCGGCACGCTCGGCGGCGGTGAAGGCGCCCCGCTCCTCGGTGGGGTCGGCCGGGACGGTCTCCTTGCCGTCCGACAGCAGGACGACCCTCGCCGGCGGTGCCTGGTCGGGGCCCCCGAGGCTCTCGGTGAACGTGGTGATCGCCTGGGTGGCGGTGTAGATGGCCTCGCCGGTGGCGGTGCGCTCGTCGAGGGTGAGTCGCTCCACCGCGCGGATGACCGGCCCCCGGTCGGTGGTGGGGGCGACGAGCATGGAGGCGGTGCCCGCGTAGGAGACCAGGCCCAGGTTGACCCCCTGGGTCAGGTTGCCCGCGAAGGTCGTGGCCGCTTGTTGCGCGGCCTCGAGGCGCGACGGGGAGACGTCCGTCGCCTCCATGGACAGGGACACGTCGACGACGAGCATGACGGTCGCCCGGTTCCGCGGGACCTTCTGCTCCTTCTGTGGGCCGGCGAGAGCGACGACGAGGAAGAGCAGCGACAACACCAGGAGCACCGCCGGGACGTGCGTGAACCAGCGGCGGCCGCGACGGTCGACGGTGCGCAGCACGCCGAAGTTGCCGAACCGCACGGTCCGGCGCTTCTTGGAGCGCAACGCGATGATGTACCCCACGGCGAGGGCGACGGGGACGATCAGCAGGATCAACCAGAGGGGGTGCTGGAACTCGGACAGGCTCACCGCGACGGCACCTCCTGTACCCCGGGATGGTCGTCGGGCAGGTCCCTCACCAGACTGTCGCCGGTGGGGAGGCCACCCTGGCGGCGCGCGCCGACGAAGTCGATGACGTCCCGGATCCAGTCCCGGTCGGTCCGCAGCGCGAGGACGGGTGCGCCGCAACGCCTCAGCGCGGAGTGGACCAGGACGCGGTGCTCCTCGGCTGCGCGGCGGTAGTCGACTGCGAGGGCGTCGTCGACGTCCAGCTCCAGCACCTCCCCGGTGGCGGGATCCTGTAGCAGGGCCGCGCCCACGGCTGGCAGGGAGATGTCGAGAGGATCGGCGACGTGCACGGCGAGGAACTCGTGGCGGGTGCCGAGGACACGGAGCGACCGTTCCCAGTCCACCTCGGACAGGAAGTCGGAGACGACGACCACCAGTCCGTGGCGACGGGTGGCGTTGCGTACGGCGCGGAGGCAGTCG
Organism: Dietzia sp. IBK-p2-16D; assembly: GCF_057773085.1. Classification (NCBI taxonomy): domain Bacteria; kingdom Bacillati; phylum Actinomycetota; class Actinomycetes; order Mycobacteriales; family Dietziaceae; genus Dietzia; species Dietzia sp. IBK-p2-16D. The sequence continues at coordinate 167,961 of NZ_JBYMTL010000001.1, forward strand.
TCGATCGAACCGCCGGGTGAGACCCGTGGTGTCGCCCGTGACACCTCCTCGAGCAGCCGTCGCACATGGTCGCGGCCACCCGCTGCCCGCAGGACGCGGGGGCGACCGTCGCCGGTAAGTACCATCCCCACCCGGCTCCCGGCCCCCGCCGAGAGGAATCCGACCGTGGCGACGGCGGCCTCGACCAGTCCCCGCTTGGCGCCGTACCGGCCCTCCACATCGAGGCTCGGTGCGAGATCGACGACCAGCCAGGTCTCGAGCTCGCGGTCCGCGATGGTCTGGCGGATGTGGGGAACAGTGGTCCTGGCGGTGACCGACCAGTCCATCGTGCGGACGTCGTCCCCGGGTTCGTAGGCCCGCGCCTCACCGGGCTCGGTGCCCGGCCCGGGTAGCAGTCCCCGGTGGTCGCCGTTGAGGACGCCGTCGAGGCGCCGGGTGACGAGCAGTTCCAGCCGCGCCAGGGCCGCACGTGACGACGCGTCGACCGGGTCGTCGCGTCTGCCCTCGTCCGCGGTGGTCACCGTGACGGCGGCGGGCCGGCCTGGGCGGGGACCGCGCTGATCTGCGGGAGTGGCACGGCCTCGAGCACACGGCGCACCACGGTGTCGGCCGTGACCTCGTCGGCCAGGGCGTCGTAGGTCAACACGAGACGGTGACGAAGGACCGCCGGCAGGACGTCGACCACGTCCTGCGGAACGACGTAGTCGCGCCCACGGACCAGGGCGAGCGCGCGGGCGGCGGTGACGGCTCCGAGGGTGGCGCGCGGGGAGGCGCCGTAGGACAGCCATCGCGCGACGTCTTCGAGCCCGTGCCGGGCGGGTTCGCGGGTGGCGACCGTGACCCGCACGACGTAGTCGACCAGTGCATGGTGGACGAACACCTCGCGGACGGCCTGCTGCAGACGGATGAGGGCGTCCACGCCGAGAACCTGCGAGGGCTCCGGAGGGGTCGAACCCATCCGGTAGACGATCTCGCGTTCCTCCTCGGGGGTCGGGTAGTCCACGACGAGCTTGAACAGGAAACGGTCCCGCTGAGCCTCCGGGAGTTGGTAGACCCCTTCACTCTCGATGGGGTTCTGCGTGGCCATGACGAGGAACGGGCTGGGCATGGGGAAGGTCTGCCCGCCGATGGAGACGTGCCCCTCCGCCATGACCTCCAGCAGCGCGGACTGGACCTTGGCGGGCGCCCGGTTGATCTCGTCGGCGAGGACGAAGTTGGCCAGGATGGGACCGAGTTCGACCTCGAACTCCTCGCGCCCCTGCCGATAGATCCGGGTGCCGACGATGTCGGCGGGGACCAGATCAGGAGTGAACTGGAGCCGCCGGAAGCCGCCTCCCACCACGGTGGCGAACGTCTCCACCGTGAGGGTCTTGGCCACGCCCGGGACACCCTCGAGCAGGATGTGCCCCCGCGAGAGCAGGCCGACGAGGATCATCTCGATCAGTCGGTCCTGGCCCACCACGACCTTCTTGACCTCGTAGACCGCGCGCTCGAGGAGCCGGGCGTCCTCGGCGGCCGTCGAGGCGCTCACCGCGAGGGAGTCGCCGGGCCTGCTCGATGGTTCGGGGTGGGGATCGGTCACCGCGGAGGGCTCCTTCGCGTGGTCGGGTGTTCCGGGCGCCCTGCCGGCGCCGTCCGAACGGGTTGGGGACGACAGTACCGCCTGCCCCGGTCAGACCAGCCGGACCACCATCGGCGAGATCCCGGCCATCCGCACGGGCGAGATCTTCACGACGTCGCCCGACTGCGGTGCCTCGACCATCCTCCCGTCGCCCAGGTACAGGGCGACGTGACCGGGCCAGAACAACATGTCCCCACGCTGGCGGGTGGCCACGGGGTGCTGCGGCCCGGCGGTGTACTGGTACCCGGTGTAGTGCGGCAGGGCCTTGCCGATCCCGGCGAACGCGTAGATCATCAGGCCCGAACAGTCGAAGCCGATCTTGTTGTAGTCGCCGTGACGGTCGGCGACGCCGCCGTCACGGATGCCGCGGGTGGGGCCGTTGGCATCGCCGCCTCCCCATGCGTAGGGCACCCCGAGTTGCGACAGGGCCCGGTTCACCACCGTCTCGACCCGCGCGCTGTTCGACGGTGCGCCGGAGTTGCCGCCCTGACCGGGTGCGGGTGCCGGAGCGGCCGGGCCCTGGGCGATCGAACCGAAGTCGGCGCGGCTGATCGCGTCCGCGACCTGCTGCACGATCGCCTCGGTGTCACCCCTGATCCCGGCGTCGACGGCCGCGCCGACACTGCCGGCGTCGATCGTTCCGCCGATCGCGCGGGTCGCCTGATCGGAGGATCCCCCGGCGAACTGTCGTACCGCACCCAGGTCGAGATGCGAAGGGAGGGCGGAGGCGATGTCGGCGGCCTGCTCCACCGCCTCGGGCTGCGCGGCGAGAGCGGAGATCGCCTCGTCGCGCAGAGCGTCGGCGTCGACGCCGTCCCCGGGGTCGACTCGCGGTCCGGCGGGGGTCGCCCCGGACTCCGCGAGGGCGGAACGGTGCTCTTCCAGCTCCGCGGTCAGTGCGGCGACCTCCTCCTCGAGAGCGAGGACGTCGTCGGTGACCCGGGACACCTCCGCCTCCGCGGAGTCCCGCCGTGCGGCGGCGTCCGAGTAGCGCTGCTCCGCAGCATCGCGGGCGGCAGCGGCCTCGGACTCGCGACGGGCGGCTTCATCGGCGGCCGCCACCATCTCCCGCACCACGGTGCGCTGGTCGGCCGCCGCACGCCGGAGATACTCCTGTCTCAGGCCGGCATCCGCGGGTCCGCCGGGGGCGAGGATCTCCGACGCCGCACCCGGTGCGGTCCCCTGACGGTGGAGCAGGCGCGAGTAGTCGTCCAGGGCGCCCCTCGCGGAGTCGACACCGGACTCGGCCCGTTCCCTCTCGGCGGTGGCGCGATCGGCGTCGGCGATCGACCGATCGAGCTCGACCCGTGCCATCTGCAGATCGACGAGGCTCTTGTTGACGCCCTCGCGACGGACCGCGATCTGCTCGCGGGTCTCGTCCAGCCGCGCGGTGGCGTCGGCGACCGCACGGATCAGACCGGAGACATCGCCCGGCGCGACCGCCGAGACCTGCTGGGCGCCCGCGACGGGGGGCTGAAGCGCCGCCCCGGCGGTGCCCAGCACCAGCACCGCCGCCAGCGCCACCCGCCCGGGCGCTCTCCCGGGATTGCCACGTGTACGTACCCCTCGGGCACGGTTCGACCGATAGTCAGGCTCCACGTTTCACCTTCCGCTGACCGCACCGGGGTGCGGCTGACCGCGCGTCCCGTACGCGGGACGCGTGACCGAGGCGGCGTCGGCGGCCGGTGATGCCTTCCCCTGCGCCACTGGAGCCTCAAACCGACTCGGCAGAACCTAGTGTTCCTTTAGCACCGTAGGTCACAGGGAACACATGTGAAACATTGGGCGGAAAAATACACTGCTGTAACTTCTATAACAGCAGGCGGGACGGCGTGTCGCGAACTGGACACGTCGACCGGAATACGGCGGTCAGCGCGAGCGGCGCCGCAGAACGACCGCGAAGAGGGCCACCGCCAGCACCGCCACCACGATCGCGACGGCGGTGAGGGTGCCCCACGGCGGAGCCGGGGCGGTGATCTTGTGGGCGAACACCGACGCGGAGACCACCGGATCGAACTCCTCCCAGGCGTCGTCCTGGCCGGCCTCGAGCTGATGGCGTGGGATCGAGTCACTGGAGCTGCCGATGAAGACGGGCGTCCGCACGAGGATCGTGCCGTCGTACTCCTCGCCCAGGAACGCCGCGAGGTCGCGGGCGTCCGTGTAGACGGCCGCGGGCGCCTCGGTGTAGACCACCTTGAGGTCGACGCCACGGTCGCCGGCTTCGTCCACCACGGTTCGCAGACCCTCGACGAACGGCTCCGGGGCGGAGACGCCGTCGTCGGCCAGATCCGCGACCACGGCGTGGTAATCCAGCCAGGGAGGAACCTCGCCCTCCCGCAACGACATGATCGGCTCGTCCTCGTAGGCGAGCACGGTCACGGAATCCGCGGGGTTGTCCACGCCCGACATGGTGCCATCTCGGCGTCGCCACCCACGAACCCACGCGCCGCCCCGACCGACAACCGCAGTCGCGTGCCCACGTTCGGGCGTGCCGGGACCTATACAGGACGGGCGTACTGGTAAATTGGCGGCCGAAGACGGATCAGAGGGTCCACAATGGACCCTGTGTCCGCCCCGGCGTCGCCGCCCGAGACACATGCGGTGACACGGGAGGGATGACGAACCGACATTCGCACCACGAGTGGAGCTGACGTGACAGCAAGCATTGACAGTTTTGGCGCCAAGGGGACCCTTGAGGTCGGCGACGAAACCTACGACATCTACCGCCTCTCGGCGGTGCCGGGAGCCGAGAAGCTCCCTTACTCGCTCAAGGTTCTCACCGAGAACCTCCTGCGCACCGAGGACGGCAAGAACGTCACCAAGGCGCACATCGAGGCGCTGGCCAACTGGGATCCGAACGCCGAGCCCGATACCGAGATCCAGTTCACGCCCGCCCGCGTGATCATGCAGGACTTCACCGGTGTGCCGTGCATCGTCGACCTCGCCACCATGCGTGAGGCCGTCGAGAAGCTCGGCGGCGACCCGGACAAGGTCAACCCCCTCGCCCCCGCCGAGATGGTCATCGACCACTCGGTGATCATCGAGTCCTTCGGTCAGGCCAGCTCCTTCGACACGAACGTGGAGATCGAGTACGAGCGCAACGAGGAGCGGTACCAGTTCCTGCGCTGGGGCCAGGGCGCGTTCGACGACTTCAAGGTCGTCCCCCCGGGCACCGGCATCGTCCACCAGGTCAACATCGAGTACCTGGCGCGCACGGTGATGGTCCGCAACGGCCAGGCCTACCCCGACACCTGTGTCGGCACCGACTCGCACACCACCATGGAGAACGGTCTCGGCGTCCTCGGCTGGGGTGTCGGTGGTATCGAGGCGGAGGCCGCGATGCTCGGCCAGCCGATCTCCATGCTCATCCCCCGCGTCGTGGGCTTCAAGCTCACCGGTTCGATCAAGCCGGGCGTCACCGCGACCGACGTGGTGCTGACAATCACCGAGATGCTGCGCAAGCACGGCGTCGTCGGCAAGTTCGTCGAGTTCTACGGCGCCGGCGTCGCGGCCGTGCCGCTGGCCAACCGCGCCACCATCGGCAACATGAGCCCGGAGTTCGGCTCCACCTGTGCCATGTTCCCGATCGACGGCGAGACCATCGACTACCTGCGCCTGACCGGTCGCGACGAGGAGCAGCTCGCGCTCGTCGAGGCCTACGCCAAGGAGCAGGGCATGTGGCTCCACCCGGACTCCGAGGAGCCCGTCTTCTCCGAGTACCTCGAGCTGGACCTCGGGGACGTCGTGCCGTCGATCGCCGGTCCGAAGCGGCCCCAGGACCGCATCGAGCTCGCCGACTCCAAGAGCGCCTTCCGCAAGGACATCCACAACTACGTCGACACCGAGGCCAAGCCGCTCGGTGACACGGAGAAGGGTCGGATGCAGTCCGAGGGCGGCGCCCCGTCGGACAACGCCGACAAGGCCGTCCTGAGTCACGCCGAGGAGGGGGCGGTCCGCGCCGACGCCTCCACTCGTTCCGAGGGCCGTCCGTCGAAGCCGGTCGAGGTCAAGGTCGGGGACACGGAGATGGTCCTGGACCACGGCATCGTGTCCATCGCGTCGATCACCTCGTGCACCAACACCTCCAACCCGTCGGTCATGATCGGCGCCGGGCTCGTCGCTCGCAAGGCGCACGAGAAGGGCCTCACCGCGAAGCCGTGGGTCAAGACCTCCATGGCCCCGGGCTCGCAGGTCGTCACCGAGTACTACGAGCGGGCGGGCCTCTGGCCGGACCTGGAGGCTCTCGGCTTCCACCTCGTCGGCTACGGCTGCACCACCTGCATCGGCAACTCCGGCCCGCTGCCGGAGGAGATCTCCGCCGCGATCCAGGAGAACGACCTCACCGCGACCGCCGTCCTGTCCGGCAACCGCAACTTCGAAGGTCGTATCAACCAGGACGTCAAGATGAACTACCTGGCGTCCCCGCCGCTGGTCATCGCGTACGCGATCGCCGGCTCGATGGACTTCGACTTCGAGAACGACTCCCTGGGCAAGGACAAGGAGGGCAACGACGTCTTCCTCAAGGACATCTGGCCCACCTCCGAGGAGATCGAGGAGACCATCAAGGCCTCCATCTCGTCCAAGGAGTACAAGTCCAAGTACGCCGACGTGTTCGCCGGTGACGAGCGCTGGCGCGGGCTCAGCACCCCGGACGGCAAGACCTTCGAGTGGGACGAGAAGTCGACCTACGTCCGCAAGGCCCCGTACTTCGACGGTATGGAGATGGAGCCGGAGCCGGTCACCGACATCAAGGGTGCGCGGGTCCTGGCCAAGCTCGGCGACTCGGTCACGACCGACCACATCTCGCCGGCGTCGACCATCAAGCCGGGTACCCCGGCGGCGCAGTACCTCGACGCCAACGGGGTGGAGCGCAAGGACTACAACTCCTTCGGCTCCCGCCGCGGCAACCACGAGGTCATGATCCGCGGTACCTTCGCCAACATCCGCCTGCAGAACCAGCTGCTGGACGGCGTGACGGGTGGCTACACCCGTGACTTCACCCAGGAGGGGTCGCCGCAGGCGTTCATCTACGACGCCGCGCAGAACTACGCCGAGCAGAACACCCCGCTCGTCGTGCTCGGCGGCAAGGAGTACGGCACCGGTTCCTCGCGTGACTGGGCCGCCAAGGGCACCCGCCTGCTGGGCGTGCGCGCCGTGATCACGGAGTCGTTCGAGCGCATCCACCGCTCCAACCTCATCGGAATGGGCGTCATCCCGCTGCAGTTCCCCGAGGGCGAGTCCCACGAGACCCTCGGTCTCGACGGCACCGAGACCTTCGACATCACCGGGATCGAGGAGCTGAACAACGGCTCCACGCCCAAGACTGTCAAGGTCACCGCCACCAAGGAGGACGGCCAGGTGGTCGAGTTCGACGCCAAGGTGCGCATCGACACCCCCGGCGAGGCGGACTACTACCGCAACGGCGGCATCCTGCAGTACGTCCTGCGGAACATGATCAAGGGCTGATCGGCCTCCCACATCGACGGCGGTGCGCGGTTTCCCCAGCTCAGGCGAGGAAACTGCGCACCGCCGCGGTGTATCCGAAGGAAAGTAGTGACATGCCCAGGGTCAGTCAGGACCACATGGACGCCCGGAGACACCAGATCCTGTCCGGCGCGCGCGAGTGCTTCGCGGAGTACGGGTTCGAGGGTGCCACCGTGCGTCGCCTGGAGGAGGCCACCGGGCTGAGCCGGGGCGCCATCTTCCACCACTTCGACGACAAGGACGCGCTCTTCCTCGCACTGGCCCACGACGACGCCGCGGCAATGGCCGCCACCGTGGCCGCGCAGGGTCTGGTGCAGGTGATGAGGGAGATCCTCGCCGACCCCCAGGAGTTCTCGTGGCTCGGTACGCGGCTCGAGATCGCCCGGCGGATCAGGACCGACCCGGAGTTCCGGGAGCGGTGGACGGACCGTCAGGCGGAGGTCGATGCCGCGGTCGTCGCGCGACTCCGGGAGCAGAAGGCCTCCGGACGGATGCGCACGGATATCCCCGCGGACGTGCTGCGTGTCTACCTCGACATCGTGCTCGATGGCCTCATCACGCACCTGGCGACCGGTCGCGGCACCGAGCATGTCAGCGAGATGCTGGACCTCGTCGAGGCCTCTCTGCGCACCGGGCAGGGGTGAGCATCCTCTCCTGCGCGATCCCCAGGTGCGGGCGTACGTTGGTCGCATGTCCACACCTGACACGCAGATCCCGCAGCTCACCCTGAACGACGGCCGCTCGATCCCCCAGGTCGGATTCGGCACCTTCCAGGTCCCGCCCGCCGACACGGAGAAGGTCGTCACCGACGCGATCGAAGCCGGGTACCGCCACCTCGACACCGCCCAGATGTACGGCAACGAGGAGGGTGTCGGCCGGGCGGTCGCGGCGTCCGGCATCCCGCGCGACGAGTTCTGGATCACCACCAAGCTCAACAACACCTTCCACGAGCGCACCGCCGCACGTGAGGCCACCGAGCGCTCGCTCGAGGCGCTGGGCGGGCGCATCGACCTCTACCTCGTGCACTGGCCGCTGGCGATGCACGACGACGTCGCGACCGTGTGGGAGACGATGGAGGAGATCCGCGCCGACCTGGCCGTCGACTCGATCGGCGTCTCCAACTTCACCGCCGCCAACCTCGAACGGTTGGCGGAGGCGGGCCTGAGCACACCGACGGTCGACCAGATCGAGTCCAACCCGTACTTCGTCAACGACGACCTGCGCGCGGCGTGCGTCGAGCGGGGCATCGCGGTCGAGGCGTGGAGCCCGCTCGCCCAGGGTGCGGTCTTCGGTGATCCCCAGCTGCAGGCGCTCGCCGAGCAGGTCGGGAGGACTGTCTCCCAGGTTGTCCTGCGTTGGACCCTCCAGCGCGGCGACATCGTCTTCCCCAAGTCCTCCAACCCGGCCCGCATGCGCGAGAACCTCGAGGTCTTCGACTTCGACCTGTCGGACGAGCAGATGGCCTCGATCACGGCCCTGCACAACGGCACCCGCTCGGGCCCGGATCCGGACACCTTCGACTGGCGTGGCTGACCCCACCGCCTGACCCCGTCGCGCAACCCCGTCGCGAAGACAGTTCCGCACACGTTTGCCGAGAGGCAGGTGTGCGGAACGCTCTTTTCGACGGCGCGACGGACCGCAAGCGCCCTAGAGTCGGTCCATGACCACCACCGCGGCCACGGGCGGGGAGCCGGCCACGGGCCGGACAGTGACCGACCGGTCCACCACCGCCCCGGTCCTCGCCTCGTACGCGGCGGGCAGCCTGGGGACGGGTGCGTTCGGCACCCTGCCCGGGTTGGTGCTGGCGTACTACCTCACCGACTCGATCGGGGTGGCGGCCGCGGTCGCGACGGTGCTCGTGCTGGTGCCCAAGGTCATCGACGTCCTGGCCTACCCGCTCATCGGCGCGATCTCGGACCGGGCGTCCCACCGCAGCGGCTATCGCACGGGCCTGATGCTGTTCGGGGCACTGGCGCTCCCGCTGCTGTTCGTGGCGACCTTCTCGGCGCCGACCGGCTGGAGCACGAGCGCGGCCGGGGTGTGGGTGATGGGGTTCTTCCTTCTGGCCTCGATCGCCTACTCGTGTTTCCAGGTGCCCTACCTCGCGTTGCCGGCCGAACTCACCGATGACGCCGCCGCCCGCGTGACGCTCCTGGCCTGGCGGGTGGCTGTGCTCGCCGCGGCGATCCTACTCACCGGGGGCGGCGGACCGGCACTGCGTGACGCGGCCGGTGGCGGCGCGACCGGATACGTGGCGATGGCCGTCGGTGTGGCCGCACTGATGCTGGTGGGCATGCTGTGGTCGACGTTCGTGGCGGGCCGCCGCACGATTATGCGGGCAGACGCCCCGGCCGGTGGGCTGGCCCACGAATACCGCGACGGGCTCGACGCGTTGCGGGTCACCCGCCCGTTCCGGCTGCTGGTCGCGGTGTTCTGCCTGCAGGCCGTGGCGACGGCCGTGATGCTCGCGGGCGGCCAGTACGTGGCGACCTACGTTCTGGGCGACGAGACCGCCCTGACCGGGCTGTTCCTGGCCCTGGTCGGCCCGGCGTTGCTGGTGATGCCCCTGTGGACCCGACTCGCGCGCGCCCGCGGGAAGGTGCCGGCGCTGGCCGCGGCCACGGCGCTGTTCACGGTCGCGACCCTGCTGCTCATCCCGGCCGGCTTCTCCCCAGGCGCCTGGGTTCACGTGCCCGTGGCAATGGCGGGTGTCGCGTACGCGGGAATGCAGGCTCTACCGATGTCGATGCTGCCCGACTGCACTGACCTGGACCGCATTTTGGGGGGACGACGACGAAGTGGCGCGATGAGCGGCCTGTGGACGGCGTCGGAGACCGGCTCGATGGCCCTGGGCCCGGTCGTCGTGCTCGCCCTGTTGGCGGTCGGGGGATTTCGCTCCGGCGGGGTGTCCGATCAACCCGGGACGGCGCAGTGGGCCATCGTCCTGGCGTTCTCACTGGTCCCCGCGCTTCTCGCGGGCGCTAGCCTGCTGCTGATCCGGACGCTGGGCCGGTCCTATCCCCGATGGACGGAGCGATCATGACACCCGATCCCCTCTCCCTGGAGATCACCGACCGCGGGGAACACGCCCTGGCCCGCCTCGTCGCGATGCGGGCGCAGGACCCGCCGACCACCGGGGGCCGGGTCCTGTCGTACGTCTACGATTCCGGGCTCGCCGAACTCGACGAACTCGCGACCCGCGCCGCCCGGCTGGCTCACGGCGTGAACGGGCTCGATCCCACGGTGTTCTCCTCGGTCGCCCGGATCCACGGCGGCATAGTCGCCCGTGTGCGCGACATTCTCCGTGGGCGATCAACGGGCGAGGGTGGCGAGGGTGGCGACGCGCAAGGCGGGGACATCTACGGGAACGTCACGTCCGGTGGCACCGAGAGCTGCATACTCGCCTGCCTCGCCGCCCGCGAGGTCTCCGGTCGACAGCCGGGCGACGGTGGGACGATCGTCGCGCCGGTGACGGTGCACGCGGCGTTCCGCAAAGCCGCGCACCTGCTGGGCCTGAGGTTCGTCGGCGTCGAGGTCGATCCCGGGACGGGGCGGGTGACCGCCGCCGAGCTCCTCGCCGCGGTCGATGAGGACACGGTGCTGGTGGTGTGTTCGGCCCCCGCGTACCCGAACGGCGTGATCGACCCCGTGGCCGAGGTCGCCGCCGGACTGGAGGCCGGTCTCGATCCGCGGATCGGGCTGCACGTCGACGCCTGCCTCGGCGGCCTGGTGCTGCCGTTCTGGCCCGTGCCGGACCCCGCCGCGCCGAGTACTTCGGGGGCGAACCCGATGCCCCCGTGGGACCTGCGGGTCGGGCGGGTCACCAGCATCTCCGCGGACCTGCACAAATACGGCTTCGCCCCCAAGGGCACCTCGGTCCTGCTCACCCGGGGACGCGAGCGACACCGGGCGGCATGGTTCGCCACCGTCGACTGGCCGGGCTACCCGGTGGTCAACCCGACGCTCGCCGGGTCCAAGCCCCTCGAACCCGCGGCGGCGGCGTGGGCGGTGCTCGAGGCACTCGGCGACGACGGGCAACGGGAACTGGTCGCCCGGACCGCCCGCGCGACCGACCGGCTGGTCGCCGGACTGTCCGGGATCGAGGGGTTGCGGGTCCTCGACCGCGACTCCGGCCCACTGCTCGCGGTCGTCGCCGACGAGTCCGCAGGTACAGGCCGACGCGTCCACCCGCACCTCTGGGCGGATGCCTGCGCCCGGAGGGGCATCGCCGTCCAGGCGCAACCTACCTACCGCCAGGAGCGGGGGACCTTGTCGTCGTCGTCTCATCTCACCATCACCCCGGTGACCGAACGGCTCGTCGAGGAGATCCTCCGCGTGGCGCGCGAGGCGGCCGATGAGGTCCGTGGACAGCCGGCGCCCGCTCCTCCCGCGGGGTTCGCCGACGTGCTCGACGCGCTGGACTCGGGCGCCCTCTCCCCTGCCGACCTGCTCGCCCTGCCGGAGGATGAGGTGCATGCGCTCGTGGGTGGCGTTCTCGCCGCCGACGAGGTCGGAGCCGAGGGAGGCGGTGGCGGAATGGCGCCGCTGCTCGCGGCGATAGAACGGCTGCCCGCTGACGTGGGCGCCCGCCTCGTCCGGGCCTACCTCGCCGCGGTGATGGAGTGATTCAGGAGAATTCCGCCTGGATCTCGACTGACGCCCGGAACCACCGACCGATGTACGGGACCGCGATCGGAGCGGGATTCGTCCGGAGGTACCGCACGAACCAGTCGGTCAGCCCGTCCCACTGCGCGTGATCGCCCTGGGGGTGGAGTCTCCACCCCAGTTCGGTGAGCGTCCAATGCGCCTTCGCGGAGTTGCGCAGCATCGACGTCGTCACCCAGTTGGCCTCCGTGTCCTCTCCCCCACGGGACACCGGGTGCAGGTGGTCGATAGTCGGGAACAACTCCCAGAACGCGAAGTGCGATCTCGACATCGCCCAGTTCGGATCCGCGGGGAAGTCCTCCGGAAGGAGTACCGAGAGCAGCCGCAGAGCTCCGGGGTTGACCAGACGCGTCCCGCTGTAGCGATCGAGGAACCCGTCGCGGTAGAAGAGACGCAACGACCTGCGTTCCGTGTAACTGCGGGGAGTCTTCTCCACCGGAGCGAACGGGTATCGGAGGCCGAGTATCCGACTGCCCTCGTCGAGCCCCGCAGTCTCGATCGCATCTGCGACATCCGCCAGCACGTCCGCCTTGTCCTCGAGATTCGGGACGCCCAAACTCGCATCGGGTACGTGGCGCTGACTGTCGTTCATGTCGTGCCCTTTCCCACGCGCGCACTGGCGTGAACCCAGGATGACGGATTCTTACGCGACACGCCCCCCGACCAGGAAGGTCGGGGGGCGTGATGTCGAGGGCTCGGATGCGTCAGACGAGGACCGCGATCGCGACATTGACGATGCCGAGGATGCCGGCGACGTTGGCGAGCGTCCGGGTGGTCCCCTGCGCCCGTGCTTCCTTGCGGACGCCGATGATCGCGATCACGAGGATCACAACGGCCACGAGGAGCTTGATGCCGATCTTCATGTGATTGACGTCGGCGTCCTGCATCTCGCGCAGCCCGACCAGCAGGATTCCGGTGACCACCTGGAGAATGGCTCCGTGGAGAATGCCCTTGGCCATGTACGGGGCCTTGATGGTGGCGAGCCAGCCGCCGATGATGCCGGCGAGGCCGATGAAGTGCAGGATCAGTACGATACTGAAGGCGATGTCCATTCCGCGATCATCTCAGGTCAACGCGCCGACTCGTCACATAAGGGTTCCCTATGTGACTCTCGACTCCATCGGTGCAGACGCGGTGTGGGGCGCAACCTGAAGGATGTCGGCCGCTACTCGGTCTCGTCCCGGGAGTGCGGCAGGACGACGACCGGACAGTGCGAATGGGGCACGACGTGCTGGCTGACCGAGCCGAGCAGCATCGCCGCGAAACCACCTCGGCCGCGACTGCCCACCACCAGCAACCGGGCATCCCTGGACGCCGCGACCAGCGACTCTGCGGGATGTCCTCGAAGAACGGCCAGCTGGACACCGGAATCTGAACCCAGGGTGTCGTTCACCGCACCTTCGAGCATCGCGTGTGCCCCGGCCTCCAACTCGGAGGAGCTCTCCCACCCGGCCATGGCGTAGGGACCATAGACGGTCGGTAGGTCATAGGCGGTGAGAGCTATCAACGGTGCGTTCACGGCGCGGGCGTACTCGGCCGCCCACCGCAGAGCGGCCAGGGAGTCAGGGCCCCCGTCCACTCCCACGACGACTGGTCTGGTGTCCATGAGCATGCCTCCTCGGGCGAGATCGCCGACGGCGCTCCGGACTGTCGTGCACCGACGACACCTTCCACCGTAGCCCCGGTGGCCGCACCCTGTGAGGAAGTTGCCAGAGCCGACCGAAAAACCCGCTTACGCGAGTTCGACGGGAGCGTGCGCGAACGTCGCGTGCCCTCGCTTCGCTCGGTTACGCGAGTTCGACGGGAGCGTGCGCGAACGTCGCGTGCCCTCGCTTCGCTCGGTTACGCGAGTTCGACGATCTCCATGTATTCCTGGTTCCACAGGTCCTCCGTGCCGTCCGGCAGGATGATGACCCGCTCCGGCTCGAGCGCCTCGACAGCGCCCGGGTCGTGGGTGACCAGGACGACCGCACCCTCGTAGGTGCGTAGAGCGTCGAGCACCTGCTCTCGCGAGATCGGGTCGAGGTTGTTGGTGGGCTCGTCGAGCAGCAGCACGTTGGCGGCCGAGGACACCAGCCCGGCCAGCGCCAGACGCGTGCGCTCACCACCGGACAGCGTGCCGGCGGGCTGCTCGAGCTGCGGGCCGGTGAACATGAACGCCCCCAGCAGGCTGCGCAGCTCCTGCTCCCCCGCGTCCGGCGCGGCGTGGCGGATGTTCTCCCACACGCTGGCGTCCATGTCGAGAGTGTCGTGCTCCTGGGCGAAGTAGCCGACCTTGAGCCCGTGGCCGGAGACGACCCCGCCCTCGCCGTCGGTGCGCTCCACCCCGGCGAGCAGTTTGAGCAGGGTGGTCTTGCCGGCGCCGTTGTAACCCAGCACGACCACGCGGCTGCCCTTGTCGATCGCCAGGTCGACGCCGGCGAACACCTCGAGCGAGCCGTACATCTTGGTCAGCCCCTTGGCGAACATCGGGGTCTTGCCACACGGCGCCGGCGTGGGGAACTTGATGTGCGCGACCTTGTCCGACACGCGCACCTCGTCGAGCTCGTTCATCATGGTCTCCGCGCGGCGGATCATCTGCTTGGCGGCGGCGGCCTTGGTGGCCTTGGCGCCCAGCTTGGCGGCCTGCATCTTCAGTGCGCCGGCCTTCTTCTCCGCGTTCGCGCGCTCACGGCGGCGGCGTGCCTCGTCGGTGGCGCGCGCGTCGAGGTACTTCTGCCACCCCATGTTGTAGGCGTCGATCTCCCCGCGCACGGCGTCGAGGAACCACACCTTGTTCACTACGGCCTCGAGCAGCTCGACATCGTGGGAGATGATGATCAGGCCGCCCTCGTGCTTCTCCAGGAACTGGCGCAGCCAGGTGATGGAGTCGGCGTCGAGGTGGTTGGTGGGCTCGTCGAGCAGGAGCATGGTCTGCGACTTGCCGGCCCCGTCGGAGGCGGCGAACAGGATCCGCGCCAGCTCCACGCGCCGACGCTGCCCGCCGGACAGGGTGCCCAGATGCTGGGTGAGGATCCGGTCCTCGAGCCCGAGGCTCGCGCAGATCCGCGCCGCTTCGCTCTCGGCCTCGTACCCGCCGCGGGCGGAGAACTCGTCCTCGAGCCGGCCGTACCGGCGCACGGCCTTGTCCATGGCCTTGTCGTCCGGGGCGTCGACCATCTGCTCCTGGGCGGCGGTCATGTCGGCCATGATCACGTCCAGTCCGCGGGCCGAGAGGACCCGGCTGCGCGCGAGCTGGTCCATGTTGCCCTCACGGGGGTCCTGCGGCAGATAACCCAGGTCCCCTGTCCGGATGACCTTCCCGGCGTAGGGCTCACCTTCGCCGGCGAGGATCCTCATCGTCGTCGTCTTACCGGCGCCGTTCCGTCCCACCAGGCCGATCCGGTCGCCGGGCTGGACCCGCAGCGAGGACCCGTCCATGTGGAGCAGGGTGCGCACGCCGGCGCGCACCTCGAGGTCGTCGATGGTGATCACGTGCGCGGGTACCTCGCTGTAGCGTTCGGGGAAGAGTCGGCGGCCCGCCCGCTGACGAGTTCGGGCCGACCTGCCACTCTACCTGCGGCGCGAGTGCGCCGACGAGTCCGGTGACGTGGGTCTCCGCGACCAGAGAGCGTGCGCCGAGTTCGCCTTCCGGCGGATTCTCTTGCCGCGCGTCGGTCGCTGCGACCTGTGGGCGGCCTGACTGGCGTACGTCGGATGAGGTCGGCGCCTTGGCGGCGTCGCGTCCTGCTGGCCGCGGCCCGTCCGCTGTGTGCAGCCGCTCCTGGCCCTGGCGTCTCGCTTCTGCAGATGTCCACGACAGCCCTCCTCGCCCCTCACGATGGCGTCTCGCCTGCGCATCGGGGCAGGCCAGGCGCCATCGTGAGGGGCGGCTGCAAAAGCCTGGCCACCCCGCCCGGCCCGCCTTCAACCCCCGCTGCGCCCGTACAGGTTCTGCACGCTGCGGCCGATCGGACCGTGGTCGTCCGAGAGCAGGGTGTCGGTGAGCACCCCGTGGCCGGGCCCGCCGATCGTCTCCGAATCCAGGCGCACCCAGCCGGGCGCGGGCTCGCGGTGCAGGGAGACCACCAGGTCGCAGTTGATCGTCGGGTGGTCGACCGGGTCGGTGGCCAGGGAGACACCGCTCGCGGAGTCGGCCACCACCACGGTGTGCTGCCACCCGGTCATCCGATCCCCGGCGACCAGGTCGACCCGCGCCCGCCCCCACGCCCGGGCCGGACCCAGTTCGTCCCCGCCGCCGGATTCGTAGGAGAAGTCGACCACGGAGAGGTACCCGCCGGCGTGGGCGAAACTCATCATGGGATCGCGCTCGCGCCTCTCGGGCACCGGCGGCGCCGCGTGATCGCCCACCACGGGATAGTCCTCGGGAGTGCGCCGCATCAGCCAGCCGCGCGCGACCAACGTCGACCGGCCGCCCACGGACGCGGTCGCCTCGAGCAGCTCCACGCTGCGCCCGGGTCGGATCGTGCGCACCTCGATGTCCAGGGGCGCCACCGGCACGGGGCCCAGGACGTCGACGGACACCCTCGCCAGTCTCATGTCCGGGGCGGAGTCGGAGCCGGAGCCGGCCCGTTCCATGGCCCGCACCAGCAGCGCGCTCGGCGGGCCGGCGTGCTGGGCCTCGGCGGACCACGGCCCGGCGGTGAGTGCCGTGGACTCGAAGCGGGCCTCGTCGACCTGCTGGTAGAACGCGTCGGACATGGGTCCCCTCTCGTGCGGGCGGTAGTGTCGATCCTGATGAATGCTACGGGTGGCGGTCTGTACGACGTCGCTGTCGTCGGGCTCGGTCCCGCCGGCCGCGCGCTCGCCTCCCGCTGTGCCGCAGCTGGTCTCACCGTGTTGGCGCTGGACCCGCGCCCGGATGCGCCGTGGCGACAGACCCTCTCGGTGTGGGCCGATCAGGTCCCTCCGTGGCTCCGGCCCGGGGCGTGCGGGGTGGACGTGCTCGCCCACACCGTGCCGGATGCCGCCTTGTACGCGCCCGACAGGGCCGTGGTGCACCGTGAGTACGCCGTGTTGGACAACGAGGCCCTGCGCCGCGCGCTGCCACTCGGCCCCGGCGTCACCGTCGAACGCGCGGAGGTCGACGACACCGGGGTCCGGGCCCTCACCGCCCGCGCGTACCGCGTGGTGGACTGCCGCGGCGCCGGCGGCCGGCTCAACCGGGGGCCCCTCCAGACCGCCTACGGGATCGTCGTGGACGCGGCCGACGCGGCGCCGGCGCTGGGCGGGGAGAACGCGCTGTTCATGGACTGGCGGACCGACTATCTCCGCGGCCGGAACGACGACGACGAGGTCGGGCCCAGCTTCCTGTACGCGATCCCCGTGGGACCGGACCGGGTACTGCTGGAGGAGACGTGTCTGGCGGGCCTGCCCGCTCCGGATCCCGCCGTCCTGGCGAGCCGGCTCCGCTCGAGACTGGCGGGCCGGGGGGTGTCCCCCGCGGCGATCGCGTCACCGCTGTCCGTCGAGCGCGTACGGATCCCGCTCCTGCCCCGCCCCGGGCTGCCGAAGGACCCGCGGGTCGAGGCGTTCGGGACCGCCGGTGGCCACGGGCACGCGGCGACGGGGTACTCGGTGGCGGCGATGTTGGCGGCGGTGCCGGCGGCGGTGCACGCGATCGAGGCGGGATACCCGTTGCCGGCACCGCGGTCGCCGCTGAGCACGGCCCTCCACGGTGTCGGACTACGTGTCCTCCTGCGGGCCGATGACGGGACCCTGCGGGCGCTGTTCAACGCCTTCGGTCGACTCGACGGTCGCCGTCAGCGCTGGTTCCTCGACGCCGCCAGCCCCTCCTACCAGGTGGCCGCCGCCATGTGGGGCATGTGGTTCTCCATGCCCGCCCGGAACAAGTCCGGGATGGTCGCGGCGGTGCTGCGCCCGTCGGCTCGTACGTCGGGCGGGGGTGTACCGATCACCTCAGCCGGAACGCGGACGGTACCCGTCGAAGGTGAGTGACAGGCCGCCCGGACGCCGCGAGAGGTGGAACATGGTCGACAGCGCCACGGCCGCGACGGCCACGGCCACGAGTTCGAAGGTCTCCTCGATGTACATCAGGACGAGATAGGGCGTCGACATGCCGGCGTCCGCGCGGTGGACGAGACCGGTCAGGCTCTCGATGACGATCGCGCCGGTCAGGAAGACCACGGCCGAGAGGATCAGTGCGAGAACCACCCGACGCTTCAGCGCCAACACGAGGCGGATCAGCAGCGCTCCGACGACCAGCGCGATGATCGCGCCGGGGATCACCCAGTTGTAGAAGGTGTCGAACGGCAGGTACGGGGCCATCCTGTCCCCCACCACGAACAATCGCTCGTGCAGGGCGGAGGCCTCGTCCACCGAGGCGGTGACGCCGACCGCGGCGAAGAGCCACCACGACTTCTGGAACCTGTCGGCGGTGAGAGCGGCGAGGGCGGCGAAGATACCGACGAGGAGCCAGATCGTCGAGGCGAACCACACCGCGATGTTGCCCTCGGCGCCGATGTCGAAGGCCGTCCACAGGAGGTTCCAGGTGTGCCAGGGCTGGTCGCTGCCCGTGCGGTGGACCATGAGGAGCAGGAAGCCGGACAGCGGCGCGAGCAGGATCGACGGGGGCAGCACCACCCACGCGGTCGCCTTGGTGAGACTCATCGTCCGGGCCCGGGCCCGGGCCCGGTCCTGAGAACCGGCCGCGGCGTCCGCCGCGCCGCGGTCCTCATCCGACGGGGTGTCGATCGGGCCACCGGAGGGTCCGCCGACCGGACGGTCTGACGGTCGGTCAGCGGGGCGAGACATGTATTCAGCGTAAACGGCCGGTGAACGGAACAGCCAATCAGGTCGTCTGGCCCCCGGCCGGAAGAACGACCCGGACACGAAGAGCGCCCGCCCCCTCTCGAGGGGGCGGGCGCTCTGTCGCGTGACCGGGGCGCGGCTACACCGTGAAGCCGATGGCGCGGAGCTGCTCGCGGCCGTCGTCGGTGATCATCTGCGGTCCCCACGGCGGCATCCAGACCCAGTTGAGCTCGAGGTCGTTGACAAGATCGGCGCCGATCGTCGCGCTGCGGGCCTGATCCTCGATGACGTCCGTCAGGGGGCAGGCCGCGGAGGTCAACGTCATGTCGACGCGGGCGATCGTCGAGCCCTCGGTCTCACCCGGGCGAACCCAGATGTCGTAGACCAGCCCGAGGTCGACCACGTTGATCCCGAGCTCGGGGTCGACCACGTCGCGCATGGCCTCCTCGAGGTCCGCGACGAGGGCCAGGTCCTCCTCGGACTGCTCCGGCCGGTTGGGGTCGGGGCGGAACTCGCCGTTGTAGACGGTTCCGGCCGGGGTGGCGTTCTCCTCGGTCGACGCGGACTCGTCGACCGACGGATCGTTGGCAGGGGTCATCTGCTCAGTCATGTCACTCACTCCTGATGGTGTTCGGTCTGTCGGCCGAGGGCGTCCTTGAACGCCATCCAGCCCAGCAGTGCGCACTTGACGCGCGCGGGGTACCTCGACACCCCGGCCAGCGCCACGGCATCGTCGAGGATCTCCTCGTCGCCCTCGTCCTGTCCGCGGGAGGAGATCATCGCCTGGAAGGCGTCGACCACCTCCAGCGACTCCGCCACGGGACGGCCGACCAGCAACTCGGCCATCATCGAGGTCGAGGCCTGGCTGATGGAACATCCCTGCGCGTCGTAGGACACGTCCTCCACGGTGGCGAGATCGTCGGACAACCGCAACCGCAGTGTCAGCTCGTCGCCACAAGTGGGATTGACGTGGTGCACCTCGGCGCCGAAGGGCTCCCGCAGTCCGCTGTGCTGCGGACGGCGGTAGTGGTCGAGGATGACCTCCTGGTACATCTGCTCGAGTTTCACGTGAGTGCCCCTTCCACTCCGAAGAACTGCTGGGCCCGGCGCAGGGACCTCGCGAGAGCCTCGACCTCGTCGAGGGTGTTGTACAGCGCGAACGAGGCCCGCACGGTGGACTGCACGCCGAGACGCCGGTGCAGCGGCCACGCGCAGTGGTGCCCCACTCTGACGGCCACACCGTCGTCGTCGAGCACCTGGCTCACGTCGTGGGCGTGGATGCCGTCCACGACGAAGGAGACGGCGCCGCCGCGCGAGACCATGTCCGTCGGGCCGACGATCCGGATCCCCGGGATCTGGCCGAGGGCGTCGAGCGCGGCCACGGTGAGGGACTCCTCGTGGCGGGCGATGGTCTCCATCCCGACCCGCTCGAGGTAGCGCACCGCCGCGGCGAGCCCGACCGCCTGGGACACCATGGGCACCCCGGCCTCGAATCGCTGGGGCGGGTCGGCGTAGGTCGTCTCCTCCATGGTGACGGTGGAGATCATCGACCCGCCGGTGAGGACCGGGGGCATGGCCCGCAGCAACTCGCGCCGGCCGTAGAGGACGCCGATGCCGGTGGGCCCGAGCATCTTATGGCCGGAGAACGCCGCGAAGTCGACGCCGAGGGCGTGGAAGTCCACCGCCATGTGCGGCACCGACTGGCAGGCGTCCAGCACGACGAGCGCGCCGACGGCCCGGGCGGACTCCACCACGCGGGCGACGTCCGTCACCGCGCCGGTGACGTTGGACTGGTGGGTCAGTGCGACGACCTTGACGGCGTCGGTGAGCTCGAGCGAGTCGAGGTCGATCCGACCGTCGTCGGTCACCCCGTACCAGCGCAACGTGGCACCGGTCCGTCGGCACAGCTCCTGCCACGGCACCAGGTTCGCGTGGTGCTCGAGCTCGCTGATGACGACCTCGTCCCCGGGGCCCACCGCGTACTCGCCGAAGCGCTGGTCGCCCAGGGCGAAGGCCACGAGGTTGAGCGCCTCGGTGGCGTTCTTGGTGAAGACCAGCTCGTCGACGTGGGCACCCACGAACCGCGCGATGTCCGCGCGGGCGCCCTCATAGGCGTCCGTCGCCTCCTCGGCGAGCTGGTGCGCGCCGCGGTGGACGGCCGCATTGGAGTGCAGCAGGAAGTCCCGCTCCGCGTCCAATACCTGCAGCGGGCGCTGCGAGGTCGCCCCGGAGTCGAGGTAGACCAGGGGCTTTCCGTCACGGACCGTCCGCTGCAGGATCGGGAAATCCGAGCGCACGGCGGTGAGATCGAGGGTCGAGGTCATGTTCTCCCAGCTGTCCGGTCAGGCGTTCGCCGGCGTCAGGTACGACTCGTACCCGTTCGCCTCGAGCTCGTTGGCCAGTTCGGCGCCACCGGAGGCGGCGACGCGGCCGTCGACGAACACGTGGACCCTGTCGGGGGTGATGTACTTGAGGATGCGGGTGTAGTGCGTGATGAGCAGGATGCCGCCGTTCTCCTCCGCCTTGTAGCGGTTGACACCCTCGGACACCACGCGCAGGGCGTCCACGTCGAGGCCGGAGTCGGTCTCGTCGAGCACGGCGATCTTCGGCTTGAGCAGGTCGAGCTGCAGGATCTCGTGGCGCTTCTTCTCACCGCCGGAGAATCCCTCGTTCACACTGCGCTCGGAGAAGGCCGGGTCGAAGTCGAGGTCGGACATGGCCTCCTTGACCTCCTTCACCCAGTGGCGGAGCTTGGGGGCCTCACCGCGGACGGCGGTGGCGGCGGAACGCAGGAAGTTCGCCGTGGAGACCCCGGGGATCTCGGTGGGGTACTGCATGGCCAGGAACAGGCCCGCGCGGGCCCGCTCGTCGACCTCCATCGACAGAACGTCCTCCCCGTCGAGAGTCACGGTGCCACCGGTGACCTCGTACTTGGGGTGACCGGCGATGACGTACGCGAGGGTGGACTTGCCGGAGCCGTTGGGCCCCATGATGGCGTGGGTCTGGCCCGACTCGATGGTCAGGTCGACGCCCTTGAGGATCTCGACGGTCTCGGGTGAGTCCTCGGTCGCTGCGACGCGGGCCGTGAGGCCCTTGATCTCGAGAGTGGTCATGGGAGTTGCTCGCAATCTGTGTATGAGGTCGTGGGGGAAGTTCTGGGCGGGCTCGTCAGATGCCGGAGGACTCCAGCTCCAGTTCGACGGCCTCGGTGATCCGCTCGCGCACCTCCGGCACGCCGATACGGTTGATCACCTCGCCGAAGAACCCGCGGATCACGAGACGCCGCGCGACGTCCTCGGGAATGCCCCGCGACATGAGGTAGAAGAGCTGCTCGTCGTCGAACCGCCCGACGGCGCTGGCGTGGCCGGCCCCGGCGATCTCGCCCGTCTCGATCTCGAGGTTCGGCACCGAATCGGCGCGGGCGCCGTCGGTCAGCACGAGGTTGCGGTTCATCTCGTAGGTGTCGGTTCCCACGGCGGCCGCGCGGATGAGCACGTCACCGATCCAGACGGTGTGGGCGTCCGGCAGCTTCGACTTGGCGTCGCCCTGCAGCGCACCCTTGTAGAGGATGCGCGAGGTGCAGTTGGGCTCCGAGTGGTCCACGAGCAGACGGTGCTCGAGGTGCTGCCCGTCGTCGGCGTAGTACAGGCCGTTGAGGGTGACCGTGCCGCCGGGAGCGGTGAACCGTGCGAACGGGGAGACACGCACGAGCTCGCCACCGAACGTCACCGTCGTGTAGGTCAGTGTCGCGTCGCGGCCGACCTGCAGATGGTGACCCGCGAGGTGCAGGGCGTCGTCGTCCCAGTCCTGGATGAGGACGACCTCGAGGTGGGCGGAGTCGCCGACGATGAACTCGACGTTCTCGGCGATCGTCCCGCCGCCGCGCTGGTCCACGACGAACGTCGCATTGGCGAACGCCTCGAGGCGGATCTGGGTGTGGCCGTAGGCCAGTTCGCCCTCGCCCGGGCCGTCGACGGTGACGTAGACGGGCTCGTCGATCACGGTCTCCTTGGCGACCGTGATGACGGTGGCCTCGGCGGCGGAGCTGAACGCCTGCGCGGCGACGCGGTCGCGGGGGGCCCCGGCCTCGCCGACGCGCTTGTCGTCCATGGCGACCGTCTCGACGGTCAGACCGTCGTGCTCGGCGACGGACGCCAGCAGGCGACCGGTCGCGGTGATGTTGGAGCCGTCGTGGATACCGCGCAGACGACGCAGCGGGGTGAAGCGCCAGATCTCGTCCTTGTGGCTGGGTACCTCGAAGGCGCCCACGTCGAACGACGCGAACTGGTCGCCCTTGGTGGCGTCGACGGGGACGCCGTAGCGGTCCGTCAGGGGTGCCGGGGTGGACCCGGTCTCGGGGGTGGTGGTGTCGGTCATAGTGGTCAGCCCACCGATCCTTCCATCTGCAGTTCGATCAGGCGGTTGAGCTCGAGCGCGTACTCCATGGGGAGTTCCTTGGCGATCGGCTCGACGAAACCACGCACGATCATGGCCATCGCCTCGTCCTCGGCGAGGCCGCGGCTCATGAGGTAGAACAGCTGGTCCTGGCTCACCTTGGAGACCGTGGCCTCGTGCCCCAGCGTGACGTCATCTTCGCGGATGTCGATGTAGGGGTAGGTGTCGGACCGGCTGATGTTGTCGACCAACAGGGCGTCGCACTCGACGTTGGACTTGGAGCCCTTCGCACCGGCGTTGATCTGGACCAGACCTCGGTACGCGGAGCGTCCACCGCCACGGGCCACCGACTTGGAGACGATGTTCGAGGAGGTGTTGGGGGCCAGGTGCAGCATCTTGGAGCCGGTGTCCTGGTGCTGTCCCTCCCCGGCGAACGCCACCGAGAGCACCTCGCCCTTGGCGTGCTCACCGGTCAGCCAGACGGCCGGGTACTTCATCGTCACCTTGGAACCGATGTTGCCGTCGATCCACTCCATGGTGGCGCCCTCTTCGGCGCGGGCACGCTTGGTGACGAGGTTGTAGACGTTGTTCGACCAGTTCTGAATGGTCGTGTAGCGGCAACGGCCGCCCTTCTTGACGACGATCTCGACGACCGCGGAGTGCAGCGAGTCCGACTTGTAGATCGGAGCCGTGCAGCCCTCGACGTAGTGCACGTAGGCGCCCTCGTCGACGATGATCAGCGTCCGCTCGAACTGGCCCATGTTCTCGGTGTTGATACGGAAGTAGGCCTGCAGCGGGATGTCCACCTGCACACCCGGCGGGACGTAGATGAACGACCCGCCGGACCAGACCGCCGTGTTGAGGGCGGAGAACTTGTTGTCACCGGAGGGGATGACGGAGCCGAAGTACTCCTCGAAGTACTCGGGATGCTCCTTGAGCGCCGTGTCGGTGTCCATGAAGATGACGCCCTGGCTCTCCAGGTCCTCACGGATCTGGTGGTAGACCACCTCGGACTCGTACTGGGCGGCCACGCCCGCCACGAGACGCTGCTTCTCGGCCTCGGGGATGCCGAGCTTGTCGTAGGTGTTCTTGATGTCCTCGGGCAGGTCCTCCCAGCTGGTGGCCTGCTTCTCCGTGGAACGGACGAAGTACTTGATGTTGTCGAAGTCGATACCGGACAGGTCCGATCCCCAGGTGGGCATCGGCTTCTTGTCGAAGATTTTCAGGGCCTTGAGGCGCTTGTCGAGCATCCAGTCGGATTCGCTCTTCTTGGCGGAGATGTCACGCACGACCGCCTCGGACAGGCCGCGCTGCGCGGTGGCACCGGCGTCGTCCGAGTCGTGCCAGCCGTAGTTGTACTGGCCGATGGAGGCGATTCGTTCCTCATCGGTGGTCGGCTCCGTGACGTCGGCCGTCACCTGATCGGGGGTGATGGTCATCGCACTGTCCTTTCGGCGGTCGGTGCCGACGCGGACGCGTCGGCCGGTGCGGGGATCGTGGCCGCGAGATCACTCACGATCACGGTCCCGGTCGGGATGTTGGTGGTGCAGGCGCAGTTTCCGCCCGCGATGGTGGCGAGCCGCTGGACGTGGGTGCCCACTATCTCGGCCACCACCTCCTGCTCGGCTTCGCACAGTTCGGGGAACCGGGAGGCGACGTTCCACACCGGGCAGTGGTGCTGGCAGATCTGCAGTCCCGTGCCGGCCTCCTCGACGGAGGACGCGTAACCCGCCCCGGACAGGGCGGTGGCGATGTCGGCGGCCGCCCGCTCGACGTCGTGCGGCCCCTCGGCGGGACGGACGTGCCCGATCACCGAGCGCACCCGCTCCCGGGCGAACTCCGAGACGGCGGCCGTGCCACCGATGCGACGCAGCGCGGTCAACGCCTCGACCGCCAGGTGGTCGTACCCGTGGCGGGCGGTGTTGCGGCCCGTGGCCGTCATCTGGAACGCCTTGGCGGGGCGGCCGCGGGTGCCCGCCGGCCGCGTACGGACGGCCTCCACCTCGCCGGACTCGACCAGGTGGTCCAGGTGGCGTCGGACACCGGCGGCGGTGAGCCCGAGTTCGTGCCCGATCTCCACGGCGGTGAGGGCTCCGCGCTCCAGCAGGAGCTCACGGATCGACGAGCGGGTGTCCGGACGCGTGGTGCTGTCGAACACGTGCTGCACGCTCATGCGCCACTCCCTTCCGGTTATGCTCGGTGCGCCCGGTCGGGACGCACCTCCTGATATTACGCAACACTTCTGTTTCGGAAATATTCCCCCCACCCCCGGGCGTGCCCTGCCGGGGTGAGGTGTGCGACGACAGCGGCGGTGGAGGAAGGGTCGGGACTGTGGCACGCGATTCCCCGATGCGCGGCGCCGGGTCGGTGACCTCCCGACTCCACGCGCAGGAGCAGTCCACCGGGTCCCCGGTGTCCGCGGAGCTGGCCCGACTGCGTCGCATCCGACGCCTCGGCACCACGGCGGCCGTCGCCATGGCGGTCGGGGCGCTCGGGGCCGGGGCACTGCCCGTCCTGCAGAACCCGATCGCCGGTGAGCGTCTGTTCGGGCTGTGGCTGCGACTGCAACAGTCCTCGATGACGGTCGTCATGGCAGGCATGGTGACCGTCACCCTCTGTTGGTTGCTCCTGGCCCCGTACGTGCTGGGTCAGGACCGGCGGGGCCGGATCAGCGGTCGTATCGACCGGGCGACGCTCGACCGGGTCATCGCGTCGTGGGCACTCCCCCTCGCGCTGGCGCCACCGATGTTCAGTCGGGATGTCTACAGCTATCTCGCCCAGGGGGCGATAGGCAACGAACTCGACGACCCCTACGAACTCGGCCCGGTCTCCGCGCTGGGAACCTCCCACGCCCTGACCATCAACGTCCCGGACATCTGGCGCGACACGCCCAACCAGTACGGCCCGCTGTTCCTGGGGGTGCAGAAGGCCATCCACGGACTCACGGGCGACGACGTGCTGTTCGGGACCATCCTGCACCGGGTCGTCGCGGTGCTCGGGATCCTCATGCTGGGTTGGGCCGTCCCCCGGCTCGCCGAGTACTGCGGTGTGTCCGACGTCGCCGCCCTCTGGCTGGCCGTCGCCAACCCCCTCGTGCTGTTCCATCTGGTCTCCGGTATCCACTCCGAATCGCTCATGATGGGCCTGCTCGCGATCGGCCTCGTGCTGGCCCTCCGCGCGGTGGACGCCTCCGGATCCGGGTGGCGGAACACCGCGGTGTTCGTCCTGGGCACCGTCCTGGTCACCGGCTCGGCCCTGGTCAAACTCCCCACCGTGGTGGCCCTGGGCTTCATCGGGATGGCACTGGCGCGACGCTGGGGGGCGAGCTGGTCCGCCACCCTGCGCGCGGCGGCGACCATGGTCCTGATCAGCGGGGTGACGACCGGGCTGGCGATGCTCGTCACCTCGTCCGGTCTCGGGTGGATCACCAAACTCGGCGCGGCCACCTCACTCCGGAGTTGGCTCTCCCCGCCCACCGCGATCGGCGTGATCATCGGCGGCATCGGTCAGTACCTCGGTCTCGGGGACCACACGGAACAGATCCTCGTCATGGTGCAGACCGCCGCGTTGGTCGCAGCCGGCGCGTTCACCGTCCGCATGCTGTTCGCGGTCCAGTCGGGCCGCATCAACCCTGTCGGCGGGCTGGGGGTGTCCATGGCCGCGATCGTCCTGTGTTTCCCCGTGGTGCAGCCCTGGTACGTCCTGTGGGCCCTGGTCCCGTTGGCCGCATGGGCCTCACGGATGGAGTTCCGGCTGCCGGTGGTGGCGGTCAGCGCCGTGCTGGCCTGCTTCACCCTCCCGCCAGGTGCGGGACTGCCGCCGTTCGTGACCGTCCAGGCCTGGGCGGCGACCGTCGTGGCCGTCGCCATGCTGCTCGTCGCGCTGTTCCGGTGGCCGGGGCTGTTGCGCTTCCGGTAGCCGGACCGGCCTACACTCGGATCCCGTGACCTCCCCGCCGACCCCGCCCGCTCTGCACGTCGAGGGGCTCGTCAAGAGATTCGGCGCGACCACCGCCGTGGCCGGCCTGGACCTGCGGCTCGAGCGCGGACAGGTCATGGCGCTGCTGGGACCCAACGGCGCCGGGAAGACCACGACGGTCGAGATCTGCGAGGGATTCGTCCGCCCCGACGCGGGAACCGTGAAGGTCCTGGGACTGGATCCGGTCCTCGATCGACAGCGGGTCCGCAGCCGCATCGGGATGATGCTCCAGGGTGGCGGCTCCTACCCCGCCGCCAGGGTCGGGGAGATGCTCCGGCTGGTGGCGTCCTACTACTCCGATCCCCTCGATCCGGCCTGGCTGCTGGGCGAACTCGGGCTGACCGAGCACGCACGGACCCCGTACCGACGGCTGTCCGGCGGCCAACAGCAGCGTCTGTCGCTGGCGATCGCGGTGATCGGGCGCCCGGAACTGGTCTTCCTCGACGAACCGACCGCCGGCCTCGACGCCCAGTCGCGCCGTGCCGTGTGGGACCTCGTCCACGCCCTGCGTCGCGACGGGGCCGCGGTGGTACTCACCACGCACCTCATGGACGAGGCGGCCGCGCTGGCCGACGAGGTGGTCATCATCGACCACGGCCGACGGGTCGCCTCCGGGACCCCGGCGGAACTCGAACGCGCCGGAACCGCCGAGGGCGTCACCCTCGTCGTCGACGGCGAGGTGTCCCCGTCCGTGCTCGCCGGCGCACTCGGCGAGGAACACACGGTCACGGCGGGGACCGCGGCCGGCGTCCTCGAGGTCCACGGCCCGGTCTCCCCCGAGATCATGACCGCCATGTGCGCCGCCCTCGAGCGGTCCGGCATCCAACTCACCTCCCTGGCCACCCGCACCAGGAGCCTCGAGGACGTCTTCCTCGACCTGACCGGACGGGAACTGCGATGACCCACACCCCGACCAGTGGCAACCGCTTCGCCCCCGGGACCTTCGCCCGACCGTCCGCCCCGGCCTCCCCGGCCAGGATGACGGCCGCCCAGACCCGCATGGAACTGGCCCTGTTCCTGCGCAACGGCGAACAGCTCCTCGTGGCCCTGGTCATACCCGTGGCCATCCTGTTCGCCCTCACCGCGGTCGAGTTCGGCGCGGTACCCGAACCGCGGATCGACTACGCGATCACCGCCGTGCTGACCATTTCCGTCATGGGCACGGCCTTCACCGGTCAGGCGATCGCGGTGGGCTTCGACAGGCGCTACGGAGCCCTCAAGCGTCTCGGTGGCACTCCCCTGCCGCCCAGCGTCATCATCATCGGCAAGATCCTGGCGACCCTGGTGCTCGTGTCCGGGCAGGCCGTGGTACTCGGCATCATCGCCGCACTGTTGGGATGGCGGCCCGACCCGGCCGGACTGGCGGTCGGGGCGCTCGTGATAGCCCTCGGTTCGGTGGCGTTCTCGTCCATGGGTCTCCTGCTCGGGGGCACCCTGCGGGCGGAGATCGTCCTCGCGTTGGCCAACCTCATCTGGTTCGTCCTCATCGGTGGCGCCGGTCTCGCGATCGGGGTGGTCGATCTCCCCGCCGCGCTGAGTGACCTCCTCGTCGTCGTCCCCTCCTACGCGTTGACCACCGCACTGGTCACCGCGCTCGGCGGCGGCGTCCCCGCACTGGCGGCGCTGTCCCTGCTCGTCTGGACCGCCGTGTGCGGCGGATTCGCCGTGCGTCACTTCTCCTTCACCTGATAGCAGACGTCCGACCGTCGCGGCCTAGAATCGGGGCCGTGACCTCGACATCGCACGCCCCGACCTCCGGAACCCCGGCCGCGAGCGACCCCGGGAGATCCGCTGGACCACTGTCCCGCCTGCCCGTGCCGTCGATCCGGGTCCAGAAGGGCGTCGCACTCGCCAACGTCATCGCCCAGATCGGGATCATGACCACCGGCGTGACCGTCCGCGTGACCGCCTCCGGCCTCGGCTGCGAGACCTGGCCGCAGTGCAACGAGGCCAGTTTCGTCCCCGTCCCGGGCGCGGCACCGGCCCTGCACCAGGCGGTCGAGTTCGGCAACCGGCTGCTCACGTTCGTCCTGGTGGCCGTGGCCGCCGCGTTGCTGTTGGCGCTGCTGCGTGCCGGACGTCGCCGCGGGCTCATCTGGCTGGCCCTGGCGATGCCCGCCGGGATCGTCGCCCAGGCCGTCATCGGTGGGATCACCGTCCTGGCCGGCCTCGTCTGGTGGACCGTGGCCCTGCATCTGTTGCCCTCGATGATCCTCGCCTGGCTCGCGGCCGTGCTCTTCGCCCGCATCGGCGAGGACGACACGGCGCCGCCACGGCGCGTCATGCCCAGGCCCATGACGTGGCTGACCGTACTCTCGGCCGTCCTGCTCACCGGGGTGCTGACCACGGGGACGATGGTCACCGGCGCCGGCCCCCACGCCGGCGACGCCCGCATCACCGCCGCGGATCGACTCCAGATGCCCATCCAGTGGCTCGTGCACTTCCACGCCGAACTCATGGTGGGCTACGTATGCCTGCTCATCGGGTTGCTAGCCGGGCTCATCGCCCTGCGCACGGAGGGCCCCGCGATCCGACGGTGCGCGATCCTCATCGGGCTCATCGCGGCGCAAGCGGTCATCGGGATCACCCAGTACCAGCTCGGGGTCCCCGAACTCCTCGTCGTGGCGCACGTGAC
This sequence comes from Dietzia sp. IBK-p2-16D, assembly GCF_057773085.1. Taxonomy (NCBI): domain Bacteria; kingdom Bacillati; phylum Actinomycetota; class Actinomycetes; order Mycobacteriales; family Dietziaceae; genus Dietzia; species Dietzia sp. IBK-p2-16D. The sequence continues at coordinate 197,510 of NZ_JBYMTL010000001.1, forward strand.
CCTCGCGGGCGCGATCACCGCCGTCACCGGGGCACTGTGGGCGGCGGGGGTCATCAGAGACCACGTGCCCGCCTAGGTCGATCCCGTCTCCACCCCGGCGGGGCGCCCCGGTGGGGCACCCCGAGGTGCGCCGCGAGGTCCACCCCGGTGGTGCGCCGCGAGGTGCGCGTCGTCTCTGTACGGATGGCCGCCCGCTGCGCGCCCCCTCCGGTCCATTCGGGGCGCGCACCCGGACGACCGCAGACACGACAGCGGCCCCGCCGATCGGCGGGGCCGCTGTCGTGTGCCGCAGGTCAGGGAATCAGACCAGCGAACCCGAACCAGCCATGCGCTTCCAGTGCCCGGCCGGCACATCGGTGCGCGAGACCAGCTCACGCGTCCAGTCCGATCCGGTCAGACCGGAGATCCCGTCACGGACCGCCTCGGCCTCCGACAGGCTGTCGACCATCGTGTCGCCCAGGACGCCGTCGGCGCCCACCAGGGTGACGCGGACACCACAGCGACCCACGGGCTGGAGGACGACGTCCGCCGACCCACCGTGGCGGGACAGGAACTTCTCGACGAACTTGGCGGTCTTGGCCGGCGGGGTGGGGCCCGAGGGCACCGGCGCCGCCTCGATCTTCTCGGCGGGCGCCTTCTCGGCCGGCGTGTCCTTCGCGGCAGCCGGCTCCTCCTGCGTCGCCGGGCCGCCTTCATCGCCCGCGCCAGCCGCCGCCGGCTGGGAGGCGGCCGGTGCATCCGCGGGCCGGTCAGCCGCGGACGGCGCCGAGTCGGCCGAGCCGGTGGCGTCGACGTCCTTCGACTCGCCGGCAGTCTCCGCAGCGGGGGGCGCCTGCGCGGCGGACGCGGTGCCACCGCCCAGCGTCAGACCGCCGGGCTTGCCGCCGCCCGGTGCCTTGGCCTTGCTCCCGCCGCCCAACGTGAGGCCGCCGGGCTTGCCGCCGCCCGGTGCCTTGGCGGAGGAACCGCCGCCGAGGGTCACTCCGCCGGACTTCTTCTCGGCCGGAGCCGCATCGGTGGCGCTCTCCGCCTTCGCCGCGGGCACCGGGGCCGCCTGTGCTGCGGGCGCCGGGTCCCCCGCGGGCGTCGACGCCGCGGCCGGGGTGGGGGCCTTGTCGTCGCCTCCCGATGCCGCAGCGGCACCGGCCGCAGCGGCACCGGCCGCGCCACCCAGGACGAGTTTGCCCGCAGAACCGCCACCGGGGGCCTTGGCCTTGGAGCCGCCCCCGAGCTTGAGCCCGCCGCCGGACGGTGCGGACGGTGCGGACGGTGCGGCCGCCGGTGTCGGGGCCGCCGGAGCCGGGGAGGCGGCCGTCTCATCCGACTGCGCGGCGTTCGCGGCCGGCTCGGCAGCAGGCTGCGCCGGAGCCGACCCCGTCTCGGCGGGGTCGGACGCCGTGGAACCGGCCGGGGCGGGTGACGCGGCAGCGGCCGGCTGGGCGGGTGACGCGGCAGGGGCCGACGATGCGACGGGAGCGCCGCCGTCGACCTCGGTGATACGCGAACCGTGAAGGGTGGACGCACCCCCGCCCGGTGCGCGCGGGGCGCGGCGACCGAGCGAGACGGCCCCGCCCGATCCGCTCGCGGCCGGGGCCGGGGTCTCCTGCGCGGGGGTCTCCTGCACGGGGGATGCCGTCTGTGCGGGTCCGGTGGCCTCGGCAGCCGCCGCCCCGGGAGCCTCCGTCCGCGGCGCGGCCGTCTCCGGAGCGTCCTCGGGTGCCGCCTGGGAGCGGGTGGACGCGGCCGGCGACCCGGACCCACTGGTGGTGATCTCGGGCCATCCGGTCGCCCGGACTCGCGGCCCCCCGGCGTACTGGGAAAGGATCTGCAGGCTCATGGGGGTAGCCTATCGCCTCCCCCGCCCCGCCCACGCCGGCACTCCCGCGAACAGGCGAACCGATGGACCCGCACCGGCTGCGTCGGGCCCGACCCTCCCGGATACTGGGCTCCATGAGAGCCATTGAGATCTCCGGACACGGTGGACCCGAGGTGCTGACGCCGGTCGAGGTGGACACGCCCTCCCCAGGGCCGGGCGAGGTGCTCGTGCGCACCACCGCGGTCGGGGTGAACTACATCGACACCTACTTCCGCGAGGGCATCTACTCCCGGGAGCTGCCCTTCGTCCCGGGTAGCGAGGGGACGGGAGTGGTCGAGGAGGTCGGCGAGGGCACTCCCGACCTGGTGGTCGGCGATCGGGTGGCCTGGTGCCAGGTGCCCGGGTCGTACGCGCAGTACGTGGTGGCGCCGGCCGAGTCGCTGGTGACCGTGCCGGAGGGGGTCGACGACGAGGTGGCGGCCTCGATGCTGCTGCAGGGACTCACGGCGCACTACCTGATCACCGACACCCACCGGGCCGTACCCGGTGACACCGTGCTGATCACCGCCGGCGCGGGTGGTGTGGGTCAGCTCCTCATCCAGATGGCCACGGTCCATGGCTATCGGGTGATCACCACGACATCGACCGAGGAGAAGGCGCAACTGTGCCGGAACCTGGGGGCGCACCACGTGCTGCTCTACCCCGAGGCGACCCCCGACAGGGTCCGGGAGCTCTCCGACGGCGGCGTCTCGGTGGTGTTCGACGGGGTGGGCCGGGACACCTTCGACGACAGCCTGGCCTCGCTGGCCCGTCGGGGGACGCTCGTGCTCTTCGGCGCGGCGAGTGGTCCGGTTCCCCCGGTGGACCCGCAGCGGCTCAACGCGGCCGGCTCGGTGTTCCTCACCCGGCCGAGCTTGGGTGACTTCATCGCCGGCACGGCGGAATTCCGCGAGCGCGCGGCAGAGGTCCTCGAGGGGATCGTCGACGGGTCGCTGCGGTTGTCTGTGGGCGCGGGCTTCGCCCTTTCGGACGCCGCTGAGGCGCACCGGGCACTGCAGTCGCGACAGACCACCGGATCCGTCGTCCTCGACCCCACCCGCTGAGCGGCGCGTGGGGTCGAGTGGTCAGGCGAGCGGGATGAGCTCTGCGACCGTCTGTAGTCCCAGGAGGGCGTCGACGGACAGCGCCACGAACACCCCGGCCAGGTAGTTGTTCGACAGGATGAACAACTTCAGGGGCTTGACCTCGATGCCGCGGTGGACCCCGGCCTCGAGACGGTGGGCCATGATGATGAACCACACGCCGAAGCCGACGGCGCCGGCGGCGTACACCCACCCGGCCGCGGGGATCAGTGCCAGGGTGCACAGGACCGTCACCCAGGTGTAGATGGTGATGCGGCGGGTGACGCCCTCGGCGGACATGACCACGGGCAACATCGGGACACCCGCGGCCTCGTAGTCCTCCTTGTAGCGCATCGCCAGCGCCCAGGTGTGCGGCGGAGTCCAGAAGAAGATGATGAGGAACAGGACGATCGCCTGCCACCAGTTGTGCGGCTGGCCCTCGGGGAGGTGGTCCGTGATCACGGCCCACGACACCAGCACCGGCATGCATCCGGCGGCTCCGCCCCACACGACGTTCTGGGCGGTGCGACGCTTGAGGATCATCGTGTAGACGAATACGTAGAAACAGATCGTCAGCAGGATGAAGAACGCGGCCAACCAGCTGCCGGCGAGCAACCCCAGCCAGAGCATGCTCGAGGCACCGAGGACCAGACCGAAGATCAGGGCGGCCCGGGTGCTGATCGCGTGACGCGCCAGCGGCCGGCGCTCCGTCCGCTTCATCACCTTGTCGATGTCGGCGTCGACCACCATGTTGAGCGAGTTGGCGCTGGCCGCCCCGAGCCAGCCACCCACCAGTGTGAGCAGGACCAATGAGATGGAAAGGCCCGTGTCGTCACCGCTCAGGAGGGCGCCTCGATCGGCCTGCAGCATCGCGGGGATCGCCGCGACGAGGAGCAGTTCGATCACTCGGGGCTTGGTGAGGGCGATGTACGCCATCACCACATCCGTCAGACGGGCTCGCCCGCTCGCCGGAGCCGGCCGCCCCGTGGACTCGGGAGGGGAGACGGATGGTCCCCCACTCCGGGTCGGGGTGGAATCGTGCACCGGAACTCCTCGCAGCAGACGTCAACGCACTACTGCGCCGATACTACGTCCCCCCTGCGCGGTCCGCGAAAGAGCGGGGGCGGGGACCGTACGCCCCGCCGCGCCCGCGACCACTAAGGTGGTTCACGACATACGCGCGGATCCGCGCCGCACCCTCAGACCCGGGAGAACCACAAGTGACCAGCGCGTCGGAGATCACCGAGCTCACCACTGCACGCCACCCGTCCGACTGGACCGAACTCGACACCCGCGCCGTGGACACCGCGAGGGTCCTCGCCGCGGAGGCCGTGCAGAAGTGCGGCAGCGGCCACCCGGGCACCGCGATGAGTCTCGCGCCGCTCGCGTACACGCTCTACCAGCGCATCATGCGGCACGACCCCACCAACCCCACGTGGGTCGGCCGGGACCGCTTCGTCCTGTCCTGTGGGCACACCTCCCTCACCCAGTACATCCAGCTGTACCTCGCCGGCTTCGGTCTGGAGCTGGACGACCTCAAGGCGCTGCGGACCTGGGGGTCCAAGACCCCCGGACACCCGGAGTGGCGTCACACCGACGGCGTGGAGATCACGACCGGCCCGCTCGGTCAGGGACTGGCCTCCGCGGTCGGCATGGCGATGGCCGCACGCTACGAGCGCGGTCTGTTCGATCCGGAGACCCCGTCGGGCAAGAGTCCGTTCGACCACTTCATCTACGTGATCGCCTCCGACGGGGACATCCAGGAAGGCGTCACCGCCGAGGCGTCCTCCCTCGCCGGCACCCAGCAGCTCGGCAACCTCATCGCGATCTACGACGACAACGAGATCTCGATCGAGGACGACACGAAGATCGCCTTCAACGAGGACGTCGCGGCACGCTACGAGGCGTACGGCTGGCATGTGCAGACGGTGAACGGCGGCGAGGACGTCGCCGCCATCGAGGAGGCGATCGCCGATGCGCGCGCGGTCACCGACAAGCCGTCTCTCATCGTGCTGCGCACGATCATCGCCTACCCGGCTCCCACGATGATGAACACCGGTGCCTCTCACGGCGCGGCGCTCGGCCAGGACGAGGTCGACGCGGTCAAGGAGGCGCTCGGTATGGGCGGTACCGATCCGTTCACGGTCGAGGACGAGGTGATCGCCCACACGCGGGCCGCCCGCGACCGGGGTGCCCGCGTCCACGCGCAGTGGAGCGACATGTTCCACGCCTGGGCGGAGGCGAACCCGGAGCGGAAGGCGCTGTTCGACCGTCTCTACTCGGGCAAGCTCCCCGAGGGCTGGGACGCCGGGCTCCCGACCTGGGACGCCGATGCCAAGGGTGTCGCCACGCGCAAGGCCTCGGCGGAGGCGATCCAGGCGCTGGGTGCGGCCCTGCCCGAACTGTGGGGCGGTTCCGCGGACCTGGCGGGGTCCAACAACACACCCATCAAGGGTGCGGACTCCTTCGGCCCGGCGACCATCTCCACCGACACGTGGACCGCGTCGCCCTACGGCCGGAACCTGCACTTCGGTGTCCGCGAGCACGCGATGGGGGCGATCCTCAACGGAATCGCGCTGCACGGCCCCACCCGGCCCTACGGCGGTACCTTCCTGATCTTCAGTGAATACATGCGTCCTGCGGTCCGGCTGGCCGCACTGCAGGGCAGCAACGCGTACTACGTGTGGACGCACGACTCGATCGGTCTGGGCGAGGACGGCCCCACCCATCAGCCGGTCGAGCAGCTGGCCGCCCTGCGCGCCATCCCCGGGTTGGCGATCCTCCGCCCGGCCGATGCCAACGAGACCGCGGCGGCGTGGCGCGCCATGCTGGAGGCGCTCGATGGGCCCAAGGGCCTGTGCCTGACCCGTCAGGACGTCCCCGTTCTCGAGGGCACCAAGGAACTCGCCCGCGAGGGCGTGGAGCGCGGCGGATACGTCCTCGCCGAGGCGTCGACGGGCACTCCCGAGGTGATCCTCATGGGCACCGGGTCCGAGGTGCAGCTGGCCGTCCGGGCACGTGAGGTCCTCGAGGCGGAGGGGGTGCCGACCCGGGTGGTCTCCATGCCGTGCGTCGAGTTCTTCGATCAGCAGGACGCCGGGTACCGCGAGTCGGTGCTCCCCCGCTCCGTCCGTGCCCGGGTGAGCGTCGAGGCCGGCATCGCCATGCCGTGGCACCGGTTCATCGGGCACGCCGGTCGGGCCGTCTCGCTCGAGCACTTCGGCGCCTCCGCGCCCTACCAGACCCTGTTCACCGAGTTCGGGATCACCGCCGATGCGGTGGTCTCCGCGGCCCGCGAGTCCCTCGCGGCCGCCCGAGGGGAGGCATCATGACCAACGCCAATCTCGCCGCCCTGAGCGCTTCCGGCGTCTCCGTGTGGCTCGACGACCTGTCGCGGCAGCTCCTGGCCTCCGGCGAGCTCGAGAAGCGGATGTCCGCGTACTCGATCGTCGGCGTGACGACCAACCCCGCGATCTTCCAGTCGGCACTGGCCGACTCCTCCGCGTACGAGAGTGCGCTCGCCGAGGCGGTCCGGGCCGATCGCGACGTGGATTCCGTCGTCCGGGCCCTGACCACGTCCGACGTCCGCGACGCCTGTGACGTGCTGGCGGACATCCACCGGACGACCGACGGGGTGGACGGCCGTGTCTCCCTCGAGGTGGATCCCGGTCTCGCGGACGACACCGCGGGAACCGTCACCCAGGCGGTGGAGCTGTCCGAGGTGGTCGACCGACCGAACGTCATGATCAAGATCCCCGCCACCGCCGCGGGCCTGCCGGCCATCACGGATGTCATCGGCAAGGGGATCGACGTCAACGTCACTCTGATCTTCTCGGCGGCGCAGTACCGCAAGGTCGCCGAGGCGTACCTGACCGGGCTCGAGCAGGCTGTCGCAGCAGGGCACGACCTGTCCGCCATCCACTCGGTGGCGTCGGTGTTCGTCTCCCGGCTGGACACCGAGATCGACTCCCGACTTCCGGGATCGTCCGACCTGCGCGGCCAGGCCGGGCTGGCGAACGCCCGCCTGTGCCAGGAGGTCTACGACGAGGTCTTCGACCCGGCCGGTCGCTTCGGTGAGTTGGCCGATCGCGGGGCCCGCCCCCAGCGTCTCCTGTGGGCCTCTACGGGGGTCAAGGACCCGGCGTACCCGGACACCCTCTATGTGACCGGTCTGGTCACCCACGGCACGGTCAACACCATGCCGTTCGGCACCATCGAGGCGTTCGCGGACCACGGCGTCGTCGAGGGCGACACGGTCCGCGGCACCGCCGAGGCGTCCCGGGCCACTCTCGACGCCGTGCGCGCCGAGGGCGTGGACTTGGAGGAGGTCTTCGCGCTCCTGGAGCAACAGGGCGTGGAGAAGTTCGTGACCGCCTGGGACGATCTGGTGGACACCGTGCGGGCGCGGATCGACGAGATCCCGACCGGGTCGTGAGCGGCTCCGACGGCGGGGGCACACGGGTCGACGAGGTCCCGGGGGGAGCGCCGGAGGGATGGTCCAATCCTCTCCGCGACCCGCGGGACCGTCGGCTCCCCCGGATCGCGGGGCCGTCCGGCCTCGTGATCTTCGGCGTCACCGGTGACCTGTCCAAGAAGAAGCTCATCCCGGCGATCTACGACCTGGCCAACCGTGGTCTGCTCCCGCCGGGTTTCTCCCTGATCGGGTTCGGACGTCGGAAGTGGGCGCACGACGAGTTCGCCGCGTTCGCACGCGAACAGGCCCGGGAACGGTGCCGTACCCCGTTCCGAGAGGACGTGTGGGAGCAGCTCGCCGCCGGGCTGAGGTTCGTCACCGGGACCTTCGACGACGACGAGGGCTTCGATCGCCTCGCGGCCCAGCTGGAGGCCCTGGAGGCCGAACGTGGGACCGCCGGCAACTACGCGTTCTACCTGTCCATCCCCCCGGACGACTTCCCGACCGTCTGCCGGCACCTCGATCGCACCGGGTGCACCCGCGGTCCGGAGGGATCCTGGCGCCGGGTCGTCATCGAGAAGCCCTTCGGACACGACCTGGCCAGCGCGCGCGAGCTCAACGCCGTGGTGGGTGCGGTGTTCCCCGAGGACTCGGTGTTCCGCATCGATCACTATCTGGGCAAGGAGACCGTCCAGAACATCCTCGCATTGCGTTTCGCCAACCAACTCTTCGAGCCGGTGTGGAACGCGAACCACGTCGACCACGTCCAGATCACCATGGCCGAGGACATCGGTCTGGGTGGCCGGGCCGGCTACTACGACGGCATCGGCGCCGCGCGGGACGTCATCCAGAACCACCTCATCCAGTTGATGGCGCTTATCGCGATGGAGGAACCGACAGACTTCTCCGCTGCCGCTCTGCGGGCGGAGAAGACCAAGGTCCTCGAGTCGACCTCGCTGGCGCTGCCGATAGCCGAGACGGCCGCGCGAGGTCAGTACGCGGGGGGTTGGCAGGGATCCGAACAGGTCGTGGGGCTGAAGGACGAAGAGGGGTACGACCCCTCCTCGACCACCGAGACCTATGCCGCGATCACCCTCGAGGTCCACAACCGGCGCTGGGCGGGAGTCCCGTTCTACCTCCGCACCGGTAAGCGTCTGGGACGGCGCGTCACGGAGATCGCCGTAGTCTTCCGCCGCGCTCCGCACCTGCCGTTCGACGCGACCATGACGCAGGAGCTCGGCCAGAACGCCCTGGTCATCCGGGTCCAACCAGACGAGGGTGTCACCCTGCGCTTCGGTTCCAAGGTCCCCGGCACCGCGATGGAGGTCCGGGACGTCAACATGGACTTCGCCTACGGCGAGGCGTTCACCGAGTCCTCCCCCGAGGCGTACGAGCGTCTCATCCTGGACGTCCTCCTCGGAGAGCCCTCGCTCTTCCCGGTCTCCCGCGAAGTCGAACTGAGCTGGCAACTGCTGGACCCCGTCCTGCAGGAGTGGGAATCGGACGGGACCCCCGAGCAGTACCAGGCGGGTACCTGGGGGCCGAGTGGCGCCGACGAGATACTGGCCCGCAGTGGCCGCGCATGGAGGCGACCGTGATCATCGACCTACCCGACACCTCGACGCGGGAGATCGCCAAGAAGCTCGTGCAGATCCGCGAGGACGCCGGGTTGAGCACCATCGGACGGGTCCTGACACTGATCGTGATCACCGATCATGTCCGCGGCAGTGAGTCCGCGATCGAGGCGGCCAACGAGGCCAGCCGGGAACACCCGTGCCGGGTCATCGTCGTGATCCGCGGTCGCCGCGCGGACGTGGACAGGCTCGACGGTCAGATCCGCGTCGGGGGCGACGCCGGCGCGGCAGAGGTCGTCGTGCTGCGCACCTCCGGCGCGATGGCGTCCCAGTCTGCGTCCCTGGTGACCCCGTTGCTGTTGCCGGACACGCCACTCGCCGTGTGGTGGCCCCGCCACTCCCCCACGCTGCTGTCCGAGGACAGGGTGGGCAGACTCGCGAGGCGTCGGATCGTCGACTCTGACGCGGAGGGGCACCCGACCGATGCCCTGGCCAAGCGGGCGGCCGGGTACTCGCCCGGCGACACCGACCTGGCGTGGGCGCGCATCACGCACTGGCGATCGCTGCTCGCCGCAACGCTGGACAGCCCGCCGTTCGAACCCATCACCGGAGCGACGGTGTGCGGTCCGGAGCGGGCGGCCTCGGTGGACCTGGCCGGTGGTTGGCTGGCGTCGCGTCTCGGCATCGACGTCCTCCGGGCCGTCGGGCCGAGGATGGTCGTCCTCGAGCGGGCATCCGGGTCCATCGTCCTCGAGCAGATCAGCCCCACCTCGGCCGAGCTCCGCATCACCGGTCAGGCGCCCACGCGGGTCGCCCTCGTCGGTCGGAGTATCGCCGACTGTCTGTCGGAGGAGCTGCGGCGCATGGACACCGACGGCGTGTACGCGGATGCCCTGGCGAACCATGACCGCGTCATCTACACCTCGGCCTCCGTCCGCTGAGCCGGGGCTCGCGTCAGATCCCGACCACACCCACGACAGGAGCGCCGATGTCAGTCACCCGTCATCTCGTACACCCGGATTCCGAGGCCCTCGCCGAGGCTGCAGCACTGGCGACTGCCGGGCATTTAGGCGACCGGATCGCGGTGGCCGGGCATGCGACCCTGTCCCTCACGGGTGGGTCGGTGGGCGTGAAGACCGCCGCCGCGCTCGCCCGGGCCGACATCGACTGGAACAGCGTGACCGTCTTCCTGGGTGACGAACGCTTCGTCCCGGTGGACGACGCCGAACGCAACGACGGGCAACTCGACGCCGTTCTGCTCGGCGTCATCGGCGACCGTGCCGTCATCCACCGGTGGCCGGCGCGCGGCCCCGAGTTCGACGACGTCGATAGCGCAGCCGAGGCATTCCTGCGGGCCGTGGACCTACCCGCCGGCGATGGACCGCTGTTCGACGTCACGCTGCTGGGTATGGGACCCGAGGGACATATCGACTCGATCTTCCCGCACTCCCCGGCGATCGCCGAGGTCGAGCGGCTCGCGGTGGGCGTGCGTGACTGTCCCAAGCCCCCGCCTGAGCGGCTCACCTTCACCCTTCCCGCCGTCCGCCGGTCGCGGCACGTGATCGTCGTGGCCGCCGGCGACGGGAAGGCTGAGGCGGTGGCGAAGGGCCTCGGCGGGGCCGATCCCGCGGACTGGCCGGTCGCCGGCGCCGTCGGCATGGAGTCCACCACCTACCACCTGGACGGACCGGCCGCTTCGATGCTGGGTTAGACAGCTGCTGGGTTAGACAGTTGGTGCGTCAGAGAGATGGCGCGTCAGACAGATGCTGGGCTGACCGGACACCGGGGTGCACCATTCCGTCCTCAACGGACGAAACGGGGTGCCTGTCCTTCCGTTGACGGAAGGCGGGCACCCCGCTCGTGTGGGCGACGACTCGGTCGCGCCGGAGTGTGGTGGGTCAGCCGAAGCGGACCATGAGGCCGACCGCCACGATGGCGATGACCCACAGGATCGCGACGACCACGGTGACGCGGTCGAGGTTCCGCTCGACGACGCTGGACCCGGAGAGGCTGGACTGGACGCCGCCGCCGAACAGCGAGGACAAGCCACCACCCTTGCCGCGGTGCAGCAGGATGAACAGCATCAGCAGCAGGCTGGTGATGATGAGGAAGATGTCCAGGGCGAGCTTCATGTAGGGATCGTGCCTCACGTCGGGTCGGGCGGTCGGGTGCGACCGCTACAGACTACCCGGTCGGGTGTCCGCGGCGAATCCCGGCGCGCCCGACCCGGCCGGGCCGGGCGCGCCGGGGTGGGTGGGTCAGGGCAACGGGCCGCCGGCCGCGATGGCGGACAGCTGGGCGAACTCATCCGGCTTGAGCGAGGCTCCGCCCACCAGACCGCCGTCGACGTCGGACTGCTCGAGTAGTTCGCCGATGGTGCCGGCGTTGACGCTGCCGCCGTACAGGACCCGCATCTGCTCGGCGGTCGCGTCGTCCGCGAGATCGGCCAGCGCCGAACGGATGGCGGCACAGACCTCCTGGGCGTCGGCCGCGGAGGCGGTCTTGCCGGTCCCGATCGCCCACACGGGCTCGTAGGCGATCACGGTCGAGGCCAGCTGGTCCCTGGTCAGACCCGCCAGGGAACCCTTGAGCTGGTTCACGACGAAGTCGACGTGGTCCCCGGCCTCGCGCACCTCGAGCTTCTCACCGACGCAGACGATCGGCGTCAACCCGTGCTTGTGGCAGGCGGCGGCCTTGGCGGCCACGAGCTCGTCGGTCTCCGAGTGGTAGTCCCGCCGCTCGGAATGGCCCACGACGACATAGGTGCAGCCGAGCTTGGCTAGCATCGCCGCCGAGATCTCGCCGGTGTAGGCACCGGACTCGTGGACGGAGACGTCCTGGGCGCCGTAGGCGAAACCGAGCTTGTCGCCCTCGATGACGATCTGGACACCGCGGATGTCCGTGAACGGGGCGATGAAGGCCACGTCCACCTTCTCCAGGTACTTGTCCGGGAGTGCGAAGGCGACCTTCTGCACGAGTGCGATGGCCTCGAGGTGGTTGAGGTTCATCTTCCAGTTGCCGGCGATGAGCGGGGTGCGTGCCATGTTCTCTCCTGTGGTCTCGGGGTCCGGATCAGTTGCTGCGCTCGAGGGCGGTGACGCCGGGCAGCTCCTTGCCCTCCAGGTACTCCAGCGAGGCCCCGCCACCGGTGGAGATGTGCGAGAAGTTCTCCTCGCCCAGACCCAGAGTGCGGACGGCCGCGGCGGAATCGCCGCCGCCGACGACCGAGAACGCGCCGTTCTTCGTCGCGGTGATGATGGCCTCCGCGACCCCTCGTGTCCCGGCGGAGAACGCCTCGAACTCGAACACGCCCATGGGGCCGTTCCAGAAGACGGTCTTGGCGGTGGAGAGCTTCTCGCTGAATGCCTTCACCGACTCGGGACCGATGTCCAGGCCCATCTTCCCCTCGGGGATGGCGTCGGCGGCGACCGTGGTGTGCGGCGCGTCGGCGGCGAAACCATCGGCGGCCACCACGTCCACGGGCAGGCTGATGACGTCCCCGAACTTGGCGAGCAGATCCTTACAGGTGTCGATCATCTCCTCCTGCAGCAGGGAGGAGCCGACCCCGTGACCCTGGGCGGCGAGGAAGGTGAAGCACATACCGCCACCGATGACGAGGCTGTCGACCTTGGGCGCCAGGGCTTCGATCACGGCGAGCTTGTCGGACACCTTGGACCCGCCCAACACGACCGCGTAGGGGTGCTCGGGGTCACCGCTGAGGTTCGCGAGGACCTCGACCTCGCTCCGGACGAGGTCCCCGGCGTAGGCCGGGAGGACCTTGGCGACGTCGTACACGGACGCCTGGGCACGGTGGACCACCCCGAAGCCGTTCGACACGAAGGCCCCGTCCTCGCCCACGAGGCTCGCCAGTTCGGCGGCGAACTCGGCCCGCTCCGCCTCGTCCTTGCTCGTCTCGCGTGCGTCGAACCGGACGTTCTCCACGAGGAGGACGTCGCCGTCGGTCAGACCGTTGGCGCGCTCGCGGGCATCCGGACCCACCACGTCTCCGGCGAGCTGGACGTAGCGTCCGAGCTCGTCACCCAGCTTCTCGGCCACAGGGGCGAGTGAGAACTCGGGATCGGCCTGCCCCTTCGGACGGCCGAGATGCGCCGTGATCACCAGCGCCGCGCCGGCGTCCAGCAGGGCGTTGAGCGTGGGCAGCGAGGCCGTGATACGGCCCGCATCGGTGATGGTCGTGCCGTCGAGCGGGACGTTGAGGTCGCAGCGGACGAGGATCTTGCGGCCCTCTACGCCGGCGTCGAGCAGGTCGTTGAGCGTGCTCACGGCCATGTGGTGGGACTCCTGTCGGAAGAACGGTGGTGATGGTGGGTGGTACGCGGTACCGGACTATGTGCTCCGGGCCCGGTCGGGACGCTGTGGGCGTTCCCGGACCGGGCCCGGATCGTCGTACTGGGGATGAAAGTCCCGAGAGTTCTCAGAGGGACTTGCCGACCAGGCCGATGATGTCGGCGAGGCGGTTGGAGTAACCCCACTCGTTGTCGTACCAGGAGGCGATCTTGATCTGGCCGTCGATCGCCTTGGTCAGCGGCGCGTCGAAGATGGACGAGTGCGGGTCACCGACGATGTCGGAGGAGACGATCGGGTCCTCGGTGTACTTCAGGATTCCCTTCATCGGACCCTCGGCGGCGGCCTTGATCGCGGCGTTGACCTCGTCGACCGAGGCCTTCTTCTCGAGCTCGACCGTGAGGTCGGTGAGCGAACCGGTGGGCAGCGGGACGCGCACGGCGTACCCGTCGAACTTGCCCTTGAGCTCCGGGAGGACGAGCGCGACGGCCTTGGCGGCACCGGTCGAGGTGGGCACCATGTTGATGCCGGCGGCGCGGGCACGACGCATGTCGCTGTGGGGCGCGTCCTGGAGGTTCTGGTCCTGCGTGTAGGCGTGGATCGTGGTCATGAGGCCCTTGACGATCCCGAACTCGTCCGAGAGCACCTTGGCGACCGGGGCGAGACAGTTGGTGGTGCAGGAGGCGTTGGAGATGATCGTCTGCGAACCGTCGTACTCGTGGTCGTTGACGCCCATGACGACGGTGATGTCCTCGTTCTTGGCCGGCGCCGAGATGATGACCTTCTTGGCGCCGCCCTCGAGGTGGCCCTTGGCCTTCTCCGCATCGGTGAAGATGCCGGTGGACTCGACGACGACGTCGACCCCGTAGTCGCCCCACGGCACGGACGCGGGACCCTCCTTGACGGCGAGGGCGCCGATCTTCACACCACCGACGGTGATCGACGAGTCGTCGAACGTGACGTCCTTGCCCAGACGACCCAGGATCGAGTCGTACTTGAGCAGGTGAGCGAGCATGTCGTTCGTGGTCAGGTCATTGACGGCCACGATCTCGATGTCCGTCTTGCCCTCGGCCTTGAGAGCCTCCACCGCGCGGTAGAAGTTGCGGCCGATACGTCCGAATCCGTTGATGCCTACGCGCACGGTCACGTGTTGTCTCCTTATTGGTGGTGCGAGAACGCTTGACGTCACCAGGGCCGGGTGGAGCCCGGGACGTGATCCAGACTACCCGCCGCGGGGCGCGCCCGTGCAGGGTGCTCGGGGTGGATCAGCCTTCGTCGAGCATGTCCTCGGTGACGACGGACTCGGTGTCGGGGATTCCGAGATCGGCGGCCTTCCGGTCCGCCATGGACAGGAGTCTCCTGATCCGGCCGGCGACCGCGTCCTTGGTCATGGGCGGGTCCGCGAGCTGGCCGAGTTCCTCGAGCGAGGACTGGCGGTGCTGGACGCGGAGTTCACCCGCGGCGAGCAGGTGATCGGGGACGTCCTCGGCGAGGATCTCCAGGGCGCGCTGGACGCGGGCGGCCGCGGCCACAGCGGCCCGGGCCGACCTGCGCAGGTTCGCGTCGTCGAAGTTGGCGAGCCGGTTGGCCGTGGCGCGGACCTCCCCCCGGGATCGGCGCTCCTCCCAGATGTCCCTGGTGGAGGTGGCGCCCAGTCGGGCGAGGAGGACCCCGATCGCCTCGCCGTCGCGGATCACCACCCGGTCCCCGCCGCGGACCTCGCGGGCCTTGGCGGTCACACCGAGACGCCGTGCGGCGCCCACGAGCGCCATCGCGGCCTCCGCCCCCGGCGCGGTGACCTCCAGCGCGGACGATCGACCGGGCTTGGTCAGCGACCCGTGGGCGAGGAACGCGCCCCGCCACGCAGCCTCGGCGGCGGCGACGGAGCCGCCGACGACCGCGGCGGGGAGCCCACGGACCGTCCGGCCCGAGTTGTCGACCAACCCGAGTTGGCGGGCCAGATCCGCACCCCGGTCGATGACCCGCAGGACGAACTTTCGGGCCGGTCGCCCTCCCGAGCCCCCGATCGGGTGGATCTCGCACGGGACGGAGAACAGTGCGTCGAGTTCCCCGGCGAGACGATCCGCGATCTCCCCCGAGTCCACCTCGGCCTCGATCACGAGTCGGTTGGACAGGACCTGGAGGGTGCCGGCGAACCTCAGCAGCGCGGCCACCTCGGCCTTCCTGGTCTCGGTGTTCCCCACGGGAACCCTCACCAGTTCGGACTTGACCTGTGCGGTCAGTGACACGCCCTGCTCCTTCGTTCTCGGCTCATCGTCCCGTTCCTCATCGCACCGAGTCGGCGAGTGCCGAGGCGAGCAGTGCGGGGTCGTGGACAGGCCTCATCGTCCCATCCGCAGCGGTCCTGGCGATCTCCGCGGTCATCACCCGTGCCCCGAGTCCCGCCGCCGCCCGGTCGAGATGCGCGCGTTCGGTGGCGCTCAGCGGCATCCTGGGGTCCACGAGCAGGACGTCGAAGTCAACTTCGGGCGCATGCTGACGCAGCACGTGGAGATGCTGCTCGGCGGAGAAGCCGGCGGTCTCCCCCGGCTGCGGCGCGAGGTTGAGCACGAGAGCCTTCGTCGCCGTCGTCCGCTTGAGGGCGGACGCGATCTCGGGCACGAGCACGTTGGGGATCACGCTGGTGAACCACGACCCGGGGCCGAGCACCACGAGGTCGGCCCCGGTGATCGCGCCGACCACGCCCTCCGCGGCGGGCGGACCGTCCGGGATGAGGGTGACCCGGCGGACGCTGCCCGGGGTCGTCGCGACGGCGACCTGTCCGATGATCGTCCGGACCACACGGGGGTCCGCCTCCAGTCCGACGACCTCGGCCGCGATGTCGAGGGCCACCGGGGACATCGGGAGCACGCGGCCGGTGACGCCGAGCATCGATCCGACGGCGTCGAGCGCCTCGATGGGGTCACCCAGCAACTCCCACAGGCCGGCGAAGACGAGGTTGCCCACCGCGTGCCCGGCCAGTGCGCCCGTGCCCCCGTAGCGGTGTTGGAAGAGCCTCGTCAGGAGCGCGTTGTCGTCCTCCTCGGAGGCGAGGGCGCACAAGGCCATCCGCAGGTCCCCCGGTGGGAGGATCCCCAGCTCGCGACGCAGCCGACCGGAGGAACCGCCGTCGTCCGCGACCGTCACGACCGCCGTGACGTGGTCGGCGACGAGGCGGGCTGCGCGGAGGGTCGCGGACAGGCCGTGACCGCCGCCGAGGGCGACGACGGACGGGATGCTGCCGGTGTCGGCGGTGTCGGTGCTGTCGGTGTTGTCGGTCATGTCCGGCCTCACTCCCGCCCGAGGTCGCGGTGACGGACGTGGACCTCGACCGCGTCGAGGCCGGTCAGTCGGCCGGCGAGCGACTCGGAGATCGCCACGCTCCGGTGTTTGCCCCCGGTGCATCCGACCGCGATCGTCATGTATCGCTTGCCCTCGCGTCGGTACCCGGTCATCGCCAGCCGGATCATCGAGACCGCGGCGCGGAGGTATTCCTCGATCGACTCGTCGGCGAGGACGTAGTCCTGGACGGGCTTGTCCCGCCCCGTGTGCGGCTGGAGCTCGGGTATCCAGTGCGGGTTGGGGAGGAACCGCATGTCCAGCAGCATGTCGACGTCCACGGGGACGCCGTACTTGAACCCGAACGACTCCACGGTGAGGTGGAAGTCGAACCCGAGGTCGCCGAAGGGGGTCTCCAGTCGGTGGCGCAGGTCGTGCACGCTCAGCGACGAGGTGTCCACCACGACGTCGGCACGCCCGCGTAGTCCCTCGAGGATCTTGCGTTCACGGGTGATGCCGTCGATCAACCCGCCACCGGATTGCAGGGGGTGGGAGCGGCGCACGTTGTTGAACCTGCTGACCAGAGCCTCGTCCGAGGCCTCGAGGAAGAGGATCCGCGCCTGCGGACGGTCGTCGATCAGCTCGAGGAGGTCCCCGAGGTGCTCGTCGAACCCGAGGCTGCGGGTATCGGTGACGATGGCGAGGCGGAGGGGCTCGTCGTCGGATTCCCCGAACCGGGCGAGCAGTTCTCCCACGAACGCCAGCGGGAGGTTGTCGACGACGTACCAGCCGAACTCCTCGAGGACCTTGGATGCGGTGCCCTTCCCCGCCCCGGACATACCGCTGATCAGCAGGAGCTCGCGCCCTCGCTCGCCGTGGCCGTCGTCGTCACCTGCGTCCATCGTGTCACCTCGTGTCGTCGGTCTGTGCCCGGTCGGCTTGCCCGTCCGAGTCTTCCACGTCGGTGGCGGCCGCGTCCCCGGGCCCGGTGTCGGTGCCGAGCGTCGAGTGGATCGCGGCCGCGACCCCCGGACCGATCCCGGGTACCGCGCACAGGTCGTCGATGCTCGCGGCGCGCAGTGCGGACACGGTCGGGAACTTCTCCACCAGCGCGGCCCGTCGGGACGGGCCGAGGCCCGGGACATCGTCGAGCACCGACGCCGTCATCCGCTTGGACCGGGCGCCCCGGTGGGCCCGGATGGCGAACCTGTGGGCCTCGTCGCGCAACCGCTGGAGCAGGAACAGCCCCTCACCGTGGCGCGGGAAGATCACGGGGTACTCCTCCCCGGGCAGCCAGATCTCCTCGAGTCGTTTGGCGATCCCGATCACCGGCACGTCGGTCACGCCGAGCTCGGACAGGACCTCGGCGGCGGCCTCGACCTGCGGTCGGCCACCGTCGACCACGAAGAGCTGCGGTGGGTAGGCGAACCGGCGGGTGGCGGGCGCCGTGTCCCGGGCTCCGACGTCGTCGACCGGGCCGTCGGTCTCGTCCGGCGTGACGGCCGGGTCCTCGTGGTGGCGTCGGAAGCGACGGCGGGTGACCTCGGCGATGCTGCCGACGTCGTCGGAGTGGCCGTCGCCGGCGGCGTCCCGGATGCGGTAGAGCCGGTAGTCGCTCTTGCGCGGGATCCCGTCCTCGAACACCACGAGGGAGGCCATGACGTCGGTGCCCTGGGTGTGGGAGATGTCCACGCACTCGATGCGCAGGGGTGCCGAGTCCAGCTCGAGAGTCTCCTGGATCTCCTGGAGTGCGGCGGAGCGGGCGGTGAGGTCGCCGCTGCGCCGGAGTTTGTGCTGGGTCAGGGCCTCGACGGCGTTGCGGTGGACCGTCTCGGCCAGGGCCCGCTTGTCGCCGCGCTGGGGCACCCGCAGCGAGACACGGGAGCCGCGGAGGCCCGAGAGCCAGTCCGCGAGCTCGTCCGAGTCCTCGGGCAGGGCGGGGACCAAGACCTCCCGTGGCACCGCGGCTGCGATGTCCCCGGATTCGGCGGCTTCGGCCAGATCGGCCTCTCCCCCGTAGAACTGGGCGAGGTAGTCGGAGACGACCCCGGGGACGGCCCGGGTCGCGTCGAACTCGCCGTCCTCGTCCACCCCGTGGGCGTGCTCGACGACCCATCCGCGCTGGCCGCGGATCCGCCCTCCGCGGACGTGGAACACCTGGACGGAGACCTGGAGTTCGTCGACCTCGACGCCCACCACGTCGGCGTCGGTGCCGTCGCCCAGCACGACCGCCTGCTTCTCCATCGCACGCCGCATGGCACCGAGGTCGTCCCGGAGGCGCGCGGCGCGCTCGAAGTCGAGGTCCGCGGAGGCCTCGAGCATCCGCTTCTCGATGCGGCGCATGATCGCATCGGTGCGCCCGGCCAGGAAGTCGATGAGCTCGCCCACGATCACACGGTGTTCGTCCGGGGTCACCCGGCCTATGCAGGGGGCGGCGCACTTGTCGATGTACCCCAGCAGGCAGGGTCTGCCGAGCTGGGCCTGACGCTTGAACACCCCGGCCGAACAGGAGCGCACGGGGAACACCCGCTGCAGCGTGTCGAGGGTGTCGCGGATGGCCCACGCGTGTGAGTAGGGGCCGAAGTAGCGGGTACCCGGTCGCCGGGGCCCCCGGTAGACGAACGCCCTGGGGAACTCCTCGCCCACGGTGACCGCCAGCATCGGGTAGGTCTTGTCGTCGCGGTAGCGGACGTTGAACCGCGGATCGTATTTCTTGATCCAGGTGTACTCGAGCTGCAGCGCCTCGACCTCGGTGGACACGACCGTCCACTGCACTCCGGCCGCGGCGAGGACCATCCGTCGGGTACGGGGGTGGAGGAGCGACAGGTCGGCGAAGTACGAGCTCAGTCGGCTTCGGAGGTTCTTGGCCTTGCCGACGTAGATGACACGCCCGTGCTCGTCACGGAAGCGGTAGACCCCCGGCTCGGTCGGAATCGAGCCGGGGGCCGGGCGGTAGGTACGTGGATCGGCCACAGCGGGTCAGCGGTCGGCGACGGTCTCGGGGTCGGCGGCCGAGGGCTTGTGGGCTCGCACGGCCTCGCGCAGGCGCGCCATGCCGTCGATCCCGTGTTGGCCGTCGATGGTCTGGATGGCCCAGATCCCGGCGTGTTCGTAGGCCGGGAGCTCGAGCCGGGGCCAGTAGCTGGAGCGCGGGAACGTCAGCCCCACGACGTCGTCCCACCCCCAGGTCCGGACGCGCAGTGGCCCGCGGAGCTCCACGCCCTGCTGCCCGACCCGCACCCGGATCCGCAGGAGGGTGAGCAGGACGCCGGCGAAGATGAAGCCGATCACGACGAAGGCCAGTTGGTCGGCGACCCCGATCGTCACCCCGGTGTCACCGCGGACGAGGATGACCGCCCACACCACGTGGACGATGACGATGAGCACCGCCACCGCGATCGCGGTGGTGCGCATCCGCCGGGGCCGGTGTTCGAAATCCCAGCTCTCGTTCATCGACCGGTCCTCAGGCTGCGGAGGGCGATCGCGGCGCCGAGCGCGGCGGCCACGGCCTCTCCCCCCTTGTCTTCTGCGGCGCCCTCGTGGCCGTCGCGGTCGCGGGCCTGGTCCTCGTTCTCGGTGGTGAGCACCCCGTGGGCGACGGGGGTGGCCTCGTCCAGTGCGATGCGGGTGAGTCCGTCGGTCACCGACCGGCAGACGTAGTCGAAGTGCGGGGTGGAGCCCCGGATCACCACGCCCAACGCGACCACGGCGTCATGGGACCGTGCGAGCTCCTGCGCCACCACGGGCAGCTCCACGGCGCCGGTCACGCGCGCCACGGTGACCACCGCACCGGAGGCCTCGGCGACGGACAGGGCCCGGTCCATGAGCTGGGTACAGATCTCCTGGTGCCAGGTGGAGGCCACCACCCCGAGCCGCAGCCCGCGGGCGTCGGGGATCACGAGCTCGGGTCTACCGCTGCCGCTCATCGCTGATCTTCTCCGTCCACGTCGGCGCCGGCCGGGCCGGCGGGCCCCTCGTCGAGTCCCTCGAGCAGGTGACCCATCCGGTCTCGCTTGGTACGCAGGTATCGCAGGTTCTCGGGAGTGACCGCCGTCGGCATGGGCACCCGGGCCACGACCTCGACCCCACCGGCACGCAGCGCGTCCGCCTTGGCGGGATTGTTGGTCATCAGCCGCACCCGGGTCACGCCGAGGTCCCTGAGCATCTGCGCGGCGAGACTGAAGTCGCGGGCATCCGCGGGCAACCCCAGGTCGAGGTTGGCGTCCACCGTGTCGCGCCCGTCGTCCTGCAGTTGGTAGGCGCGCAGCTTCTGCACCAGGCCGATCCCCCGGCCCTCGTGTCCACGCATGTAGAGCACGATCCCGCGACCCTCCTCGCAGACCGCGGCGACCGCGGCGTCGAGCTGGGGTCCGCAGTCGCAGCGCAGCGAATGGAACACGTCGCCGGTCAGGCACTCGGAGTGGATGCGGACCGAGACGGGGTCGTCGCCCGAGATGTCACCCGCGACCATCGCCACGTGCTCGACCCCCTGCAGGGTGTCGCGGTACCCGTGGGCGGTCATGGTGCCGGCCGGGGTGGGGATCCGCGCGGCGGCCTCGTGCACCACCTGGACCTCGTTCGCGCGACGCCACGCCTGGAGTGCCTCGATGGTGATCATCGCCAACCCGTGCTCGTCGGCGAACCGCCGGAGCTCGGGGGTGCGCGCCATGGTGGTGGGGTCGTCCTCGGAGACGATCTCGCAGATGACGCCGGCGGGGCGCAGCCCCGCCAACCGGGCGAGGTCGACCGCGGATTCGGTGTGGCCGGGCCGGGTGAGCACGCCGCCGGGACGGGCGCGCAGGGGCACCACGTGGCCGGGGCGGGTGAAGTCACCGGGCACGGTGTCGTCGGCGGCGAGCAGACGTGCGGTCCGGGCGCGGTCGGCGGCCGAGATCCCCGTGGAGACGCCGGTGCGCGCGTCGACGGTCACGGTGTAGGCGGTGTCGTGGCGGTCCTCGTTGATGGCGCGCATGGGCGGCAGGTCCAGTCGGAGGCAGTCCTCGGCCTCGAGCGCGACGCACACGTATCCGGACGAGTACCGGACGAGGAAACCCATGAGTTCGGGTGTGGCGAGTTCGGCGGCGAAGATCAGATCGCCCTCGTTCTCGCGGTCCTCACTGTCCACCACCACCACGGCCCGTCCCGCCGCGATGTCGGCGATGGCTCGATCGATGCCGTCGAAGGTGGTCACTGCTGCGGGTTCTCCTCAATCAGGCGGGCCCGGGCGGGGGCCGCGGGCGCGGGCTCAAGTATGGCGCATCCGGTCAGTGCGACCCCCCACCGCGTCCGCCGAGCAGCCGCTCGACGTACTTGGCCAGCACGTCCACCTCGAGGTTGACCGGGTCGCCCTCGCCGAGTCCGCCGAGGATCGTGGCCTCGAGGGTGGTCGGGATGAGGGAGACCTCGAACCACGCCTCCGGCTCGCCTCCGGGGCTGACCGCCGACACCGTCAGCGAGGTCCCCGAGACGGTGATCGACCCCTTCTCCACCACGTACCGGGAGAGGTCGACGGGCAACGAGACGCGCACGACGTGCCAGTGATCGTGCTCGACCCGGCTGAGGACGTGGCCGGTGCCGTCGACGTGGCCCTGGACGATGTGGCCACCGAACCGGGCGTCCGCGCGCATGGCGCGCTCGAGGTTGACCGGGTCACCGGGCGCCAGTGCTCCGAGGGCGGTGCGGTCGAGCGTCTCGGCCATCACGTCCACGTCGAAGTACTCCCCCGGCTCCCACCGGGTGACCGTCAGGCACACCCCGTTGACGGCGATCGAGTCGCCGTGGTGGGCGTCCGAGGTGACCAGCGGCCCTCGTATGCGCAGGCGCGCGGAGTCCCCCGTCGTCTCGATCGAGTCGAGGGTTCCGAGTTCCTCCACGATTCCGGTGAACATCAGCGGGGTCCTCTCGTCAGTGGGGTCGTGTCAGCAGTACGAGTCAGGCGCAGGTGGAGGTCGTCGCCCAGGATGGTGGTCTCTCGGATCTCGAATCCGTGGGCGGCGGCGAGCGTGTCGACCCCTGCGCCGGACACCGCCGACAGTCCGGCGCCGAGTACCAGGGGCGCGAGGTAGGCGTCGATCTCGTCGACGAGACCGGCGGCGAGGAACGCTCCCGCGAGTCGTGGGCCTCCCTCGACGAGGACGTGCGAGACGTCACCGAGCAGGGCCAGCGCCTCGGCGGGGTCGCGGGTGGCCAGGTGCCGGAACCGGTCGTCGGCGCCCCGCACCCTCGCGTCCGCGGGCACGGGGCTCAGCCCCATCACCACCCGCAGCGGTTGGCGGGGGGCGGGCCGGCCGTCGTCGGTGCGGGCGGTCAGGGCGGGGTCGTCGGCGCGCAACGTCCCGGTTCCGACGACGAGGGCGTCGATCTCCTGCCGTCTGGCGTGGGCGTGGCGGCGCGACACGGGCCCGGTGATCCACTTGCTCGATCCGTCCGCCGCCGCCACCCTGCCGTCCAGGCTGGCCGCGTACTTCCAGGTGACGAGGGGCCGGCCGTGGTCCTGGCGGTGGAGCCACGCCCTCAGCGGGCCGCTGCGGGCGGCGCGCACCTCGTCGTCGTCGGCCCGGACGACCCCGATCCCCTCCCGCCGCAGGGTCCCGGCGCCGCCGGACGCCACGGGGTTCGGGTCGGATACCGCGTACACCACACGGGCGAGCCCCGCCTCGCGGATCCGACCGGTGCACGGTCCGGTGCGCCCGTGGTGGTCACACGGCTCCAGGGTCACCACGATCGTCCCGCCACGCGCGCGGTCCCCGGCGGCGTCCAGCGCCACCACCTCGGCGTGCCGACCGCCGGGGGCCTCGGTCGCGCCCGTCCCCACGACCTCACCGCTCTCGTCGAGGACGACCGCACCGACCGGGGGGTTGGGGGTGCACACCCCCAACGCGGAGGCGGAGACGGTGATCGCCGCGGCGAGGGCGTCCCGTTCGCGACGGCGGCGTCCGTCACCATCGGCCCCCGGCCCGCCGGGCACGCCCGGCACCTCCGGCACGTGAGGCACCGTCACGCCCGCGCGTCGAGCGCCCCGGAGCGCAGGGTCCCGATCATCGCGTCGGGGTCCGGAGCACCGTAGACGGCCGAGCCGGCCACGAACACGTCGCATCCCGCGGCAGCGCACTCGGCGATGGTGCCCGCATCGATGCCCCCGTCGATCTGGATCAGGACGGCGAGACCGCGGCGGTCGATCTCCGCGCGCAGCGTGCGGACCTTGTCCAGCACCTCGGGCATGAACTTCTGGCCGCCGAAACCGGGCTCGACGCTCATCACCAGGACCAGGTCCACATGGTCGAGCAGATCGAGGTACGGCTCGACCGCGGTCCCGGGCTTGATGGAGATGCCCGCCCTGCACCCCCTGGAGTGCAGCTGCTCGGCGACCGCCCTCGGGTCGTCGGTCGCCTCGACGTGGAAGGTGACGTTGAACGCCCCGGCGTCCACGTAGTCACCGACCCAGCGCGCGGGGTCCTCGATCATCAGATGACAGTCCATCGGCTTGACGGTGACCTTCCCGACCGCCTTGGCGACAGGGGCGCCGAAGGACAGGTTGGGCACGAAGTGACCGTCCATGACGTCCACATGGATCCAGTCGGCGGACGGGATGCGCTCGATCTCGCGGTCCAGGCGGGCGAAGTCGGCGGACAGGATCGACGGCGCGATGAGCGGCTGGTACGACATGTCGTCCAGTCTAGGCGGGCCGGCCCGGGCGGCCCCCCGAGGGCGCGGACCGCGACCGGTCCCCGACGATCAGGCGTCCGGAGACACCAGGGAGACGCAGAATTCCAGCTGGTCGGCGACGATGCGCTCGAAGTGCGGGTCGACGTAGGGGTCGAAGTGTTCGCACGGGTACTCCAGGTACCGGCCGTCCGGAATCCGCTCCGCGGCCCGACGCGCGGTCGCCGCGGGGGTGATGGCGTCCCCCGTCGCGATCTGCACCAGCGTCGGGCAGGTGATCCGCCGCGTGTGCCGAATCGGCGAGTAGAAGCCGATCCGTGCCAGGATCCGTGCCGCGACGTCGTCGCGGAAGTCGCTGCGGCGCAGTCCCGAGTCGGCCGCCAATCGGTCCACCGCGGGATCGGCGTCCGGACTCGTCATGACCGCCGTGTCGCCCGGTCGTCCGACGAGACGCACGTACCCGGGTTCCCGACGCCGGAGCGAGCGCCACAGGTCGTCGAGGATGGCCGGGCCGAGTCGGAGCGCCGCGGCGAGCCCCGTCGCCCGGACCGCCGCCGGACCGCTCACGTGGGGGACCTGGGCGACGACCCCTGCCAGCCGCTCCCCCGTGCCGGCGAGGGTGAGGACGTGTCCACCCGAGAACGACGTGCCCCAGGCGATGACGCGGTCCGGGTCGACCCCGGGCAGTGACCGGGTGAAGGCGAGGGCGGACCGCCAGTCGTCCAGTTGGCGGCCGATGTCGAGGAGCTGCCGGGGCTGTCCGTCGCTGGCACCGAAGTGCCGGTAGTCGAAGACCACCACGACGAAGCCCGCGTCCCGGAACCGCTCCGCGTAGGCGGGCAACCGCAGGTCCCGGATGCACCCGAAGCCGTGTGCCATGACGATCGCCGGTGCGGGCGCGGCCGGTGCTGAGGTGTCACGTGCCGGGGTGGCGGGGCCACCGGCCGACCCGTCCGGGCGGTAGACCCACGCAGAGCACCGCACCCCGTGTGAGGTGAATTGCGCGTCCTCACGCATCGTTGCCCCTTCGTAGCGCCGCCATGAACATCGCGTCGGTGCCGTGCCGGTGCGGCCACAGCTGCACCCACGGGCCGTCGCCCAGGCCGTCGACCGGACGGCCGACCACCTCGGCGAGGATCTCACGCACATCGAGGAGCTCGACGTCGTCGCGCCGAACAGCCTCGCGCACCACCGACACGGTCTCCGACAGGTGCGGCGAGCAGGTGGCGTACAGCACCACCCCTCCGGGCCGGACCAGACGCAGGGCCGACTCGAGGAGTTCGCGCTGGAGCGTGACCAGGCCCGGGATGTCGGCGGCGGTCTTGCGCCACCGCGCCTCGGGTCGACGACGAAGTGCGCCGAGGCCGGAACACGGGGCGTCGAGGAGCACCCGGTCGAACCCCGGCTCCAGACCCGGGTCGCGACCGTCAGCGGTGTGCACGGTGACCGGCAGATCCTTGGTGGCGCCGCGGACGAGGTCGGCGCGGTGCTCGGAGATCTCCACCCCGGTGAGCGTCGCCTGGTCGATCTCCGCGAGAGCACCCAGCATGACCGCCTTGCCGCCGGGTCCGGCGGCCAGATCGAGCCACCTCCCGGAATCCGGACCGGTCAGCGGTGCGCGGGCGGCGGCCAACGCGACGAGTTGGCTGCCCTCGTCCTGGACCGTGGCGAGCCCGTCGCGGACGGCGTCGAGGGCACCGGGGTCCCCGGAGTCCAGGTGCACCGCATACGGGGACAGCTCGCCCTCCGTCCCCCCGGTGATCAGCGCCAGTTCCTCACCCGTGATCGCCCCTGGGCGGGCGGCGAGGTGGACCTTCGGCCGGGCGTCGTCGGCGGCGAGCAGTTCCGGCAACTCCGCGGCGGCGGCACCGAGGGATTCCGCGAACGCACGGGCGATCCACTCGGGATGGGCGGTTCCGATCGCCATCCGGGCCACCGGGTCGGTGACGCCGTCACGGAGCGCGTCGACCCACGAGTCGAGACCCCGGGCGGAGACCTTCCGGAGAACCGCGTTGACGAATCCGCCCGCCTTGCCCAGGCCCGCGGTGCGGGCGGCCTCGACCGCGGTGTCGACCGCGGCGTGCGCACCGATGCGGGTGAACAACAGCTGATACGAGCCCAGCCGCACGAGGTCGAGGACCGGCGGGTCGATCTCCTCGACCGGCCGGGACGCCGCGAGCGCGATCACCCGGTCGAGCAGCCCCTGCGCCCGGAGGGTGCCGTAGGTCAGCTCCGTGGCCAGGGCGGAGTCCCGGGTGTCCAGCTTCGCGCGGCGCAGTTCGGCCGGCAGGGACAGGTTCGCGTAGGCCGAGCGTTCCCGGACGGCCGCCATCACCGCCAGGGCGACGGTTCTGGCGTCGGGGCGGGGCTGCTTTCGCGACGAACCCTGCTTCTCCGCCCGGGCGTCGGGCCGCCGACGGCGGTCCGATCGCGGCCGGCCTCCCCCGCCACTCCCGGGGCGCCCCTGCCCACTGCCGCGCGGGCGGCCCTCGCCACCGCTTCCCGGGCGTCCCTGTCCTCCGCCGCGGCGGGCGTCGGGACCCTGCCCACGGCCCTGTCGATCGTCGGCGCTCACTCGAACACCGCACCCTCGTCGAGTCGGGCGCCGCGCACCCAGTCGAGCGCGTTCATCATCTTCTTCCCCGGTGGCTGGATGGTCTCCAGGGCGAGCGGTGTGGTCGCGGTGCCCACGAGGAAGGACCGCTTGTCCCACGCGATTCGGCCGGGCCCGAGGTCCGCGGGAGCGTCCTCGGCGGGGCGAGCGGAGCCGACCTTCACGCGTTCACCGCCCAGGGTCGTCCACGCGCCCGGTGCCGGGGTGACCGACCGGATATGACGGTCGACGGCCAGTGCGGGATCAGACCACCGCACGCGGGCGTCGTCGACCGTGAGCTTCGGCGCGTGGGACGCACCGTCCGCCGGCTGGGGAACCGCGCGCAGCTCTCCCGCCTCGAGACCGTCGAGGGTCGCCGTCAGCAGGCCCGCACCCGACACGGCCAGACGACCGAGGAGGTCCCCGGCCGTGTCGCGGGGCCTGACGGTCTCGGTCATCGTCCCCAGGACCGGGCCCGTGTCCATCCCCTCGTCCAGCAGGAACGTGGTGGCTCCGGTCACCTCGTCTCCGGCGGCGATGGCGGCGTTCACCGGGGCCGCGCCCCGCCATGCCGGGAGCAGGGAGAAGTGCAGGTTGATCCATCCCTGCGCGGGGATGTCGAGCACGGGGCGGGGGACGAGGTGTCCGTAGGCGACCACGGGCACCGCGTCGGGCGCCAGCTCGAGCAGGCGCTCAGCGAATTCCGGGTCGCGGGCGTTCGGCGGCGTGAGGACGTCGAGCCCCGCGGCGTCGGCGGCGGCCGCCACAGGGCTACGGGACAGTCCCCGTCCACGGCCGGTGCGGGCGTCGGGTCGCGAGATCACGGCCACCACCTCGTGGTCGCTGCCGAGCAGTGCCCGGAGGGAGGGAACGGCGACCTCGGGTGTGCCGGCAAAGACGAGACGCATGGTCACCTCACCGCCAGGGCGTCGGAGAGCTGGTCGTAGATGACGCCGCCGCTGACCGCCGCGCTACCGAACCAGCTGGCCGAGCGGATCTCGGCCATCGCCGCGCGGCGACGCTCCGGGGTGAGTCGCTGGAGGAACAGCACCCCGTCGAGGTGAT
Organism: Dietzia sp. IBK-p2-16D; assembly: GCF_057773085.1. Classification (NCBI taxonomy): domain Bacteria; kingdom Bacillati; phylum Actinomycetota; class Actinomycetes; order Mycobacteriales; family Dietziaceae; genus Dietzia; species Dietzia sp. IBK-p2-16D. The sequence goes on from NZ_JBYMTL010000001.1 coordinate 225,339, forward strand.
CGGTCTCGTGTTGCACGGCGCGGGCGAGGATGCCCTCGGCCTCGAAGCCGACGGGCTCACCGTGCACGTCGAACCCGCGGGCGCGGACGCGGGCGAAGCGCTCGGTGGGCACGGACACACCCGGGATCGACAGGCACCCCTCGTTGACGTGGGTCCTCTCGTCGCCGATCGGTTCCCACTCGGGATTGACCAGGTGCCCCTCACTGCCGCCGCAGCTGTAGACGAACACCCGGGTGGACACTCCGATCTGGGGCGCCGCGAGTCCGGCACCCTCCTCGTGCGCGACGGTGTCCATGAGGTCCGCCACCGTGCGCGCCAGCCTGTCGTCGAAGGAGGTGACGGGGTCGGCGGCGGTCCGCAGGACCGGGTCGCCGAAGAGACGGACGGGGTGGACGGTCATGCGTATCGGGTCTCCTCGCGGGCGTCGATGCTGAACGGCCATTCTAGGCCCTCCGTCGGCGGGCGCCCGCGGCGGCGGTTCGTGACGCCGGGCGCGCGCGGCCGTCAGCCGATGTGGACGGGATCCAGCCGCACCCGGACGGGGTGGCTGTGCCGGCGCCCGGACCGTCGGAGGACGAGCGCGCGGATCTCCGCGGCGACCTCCGCCAGGACGGGCGGAGGAACCCGGAACAACACCCGCTCCGGGTCCTCCACCTCGTCATGGCCCGGGAGTTCCTCGCCGGCGGGCAGATCCACCGGCCCCAGGACCTCCACGCTGTCCATCAGCCGGAAGTCCTCGAGGACCTCGGCGAGGGCGGCGGCCGGACCGTCGACCGCGATCATGTGCACCGCCGGCGGGAAGCCCACCTCGGCGCGGTCGGCGAGTTCGCGCTCCGCCCAGCCCTGGGGGTCCCAGCGGACCAACGCCTGGGCGACCGCGGACTCCGACTCGGCGGACAGGAAGACCCTGCCGCCCTCGTCGGCGGGACGCACGAGGCCGGCGGCGCCGATCCACAGGCGCAGGGCGTTCTGCACGGCACGGAGATCGGGACGGCCGAGGAGGGCCCACGAATCCAGGAGCAGGGCCGCGCCGTACCCGCCCTCGGCGACCGGTTCCGCACCCGGGGTCGACACGATGATCGCGGGGCCGGCGGGCACCGTGTCGAGGATGTCCCCTCCCCCGCTGGTGCGGATCCGGATACCGGGGAACATCCTCCCCAGTTCCTCCGCGGTGCGGCCGGCCCCCACGACCCCGGCCCGCAGCGCCCGGGACCCGCACGCCACGCACCGGAACCCCGGTTCCGGGACCCCGCACCACCCACACGCCAGCTCCACGGGGCCGTAGACCTCGTCCATCCGACCGGCTCGGAGCGGGCCGTTGCACCGGCGGCACCGTGCCGGGGTCCGGCAGGAGCCGCACAGCAGGGTCGGGATGTATCCCTTCCTCGGCACCTGCACCAGGACCGGGGCGTCCACGTCGATCGCCTCGCGGGCCATCGTCAGGGCGACGGCGGGCAACCGGGTCCGGCCCCCCGCGACATCGCGGGCCTGGATCGGGTCGGCATCGGTCACGGCGACCACGCGGGGCGCGAGCTCGCGGACCAGCCCGGGCCGCGGACGGATCTCGTGCGCCCAGCCGGAGCGCACGTACTCGGCCACCTCGGGGGTCCGGTCCACCGACGACAGCAACAGGGGCACGGCCTCGAGCGCCGAGCGTTGCGCGGCGACGTCCCGCGTGTGCGGATAGGGCGCGCGCGGTTCGACGAACGAGTCGTCCCCGTCGTCGTGCAGCACGATCAGTCCCAGTTCGGGCAGCGGCGCGAAGACCGCGCTCCTGGTGCCGACGACGATCCGGGCGTGGCCGCGGACCGCGCGCAGCCAGCGGCGGTAGCGGGCGGAGGGCCCGACACCGGCGGACAGATCCGTGACGAGCTCCCGACCGGCCGCGCCGCCCCCGACGACCTCGCGACACGCCGCGGTGAGGCGGTCGACGTCCCGCTGGTCCGGGACGATCAGGAGGACCTGGAGCCCACGACGTCGCAGGGAGTCGGCGAGGGTCGCCAGGGCCCGGGCCCAGTCCCGTCCCGGTGGGACCGTCCACACCCCGCGGGCGGGGACGGCGCCGGTCGCGGCCTCGAGGAACCTGGCGACCATCGGGTGGTCGCCCCACCCTTCCGGTACCTCGACCGGCCCCACCGACACCCCGAGGGGCGGCTCCGGCTCCGGGACGGACTTCTCGGCGGCGGCGTGGCGCGGCGGGATCGCCAACCGGATCACGTCCGAGCGCATCCCCACCCACCTGCGGGCGACGAGGTCGACCAACCGGAGCAGGGCCGGGGTGAGGACGGGCTCGGGCGACACGACGCGTTCGAGCCAGGCCAGATCCCCCTGGTGATCGGTCTGCGCGCGCCGCTCGACGAGGAACCCGTCGACCAAGCGGCCGGCGAACCTCACCCGCACCCGCACGCCCGGGGCCGCCTCGGCGGAGAGGGATTCGGGGACCAGGTAGTCGAACTCCCGGTCGAGGTGAGGGACCCCGAGCAACGGCAGGACCCGGGCCACGGGGGCTTCTGCCGCCGCGACCCGGGTCGCTGGGCGCGTGGTGGTCACGTCCGGAATACTCGCACCCCGCTACGACACACGGGGCGGCGGCGTCAGAGTCCGGCGGCCTGCTTGAGCTCGTCGACGCGGTCGGTGCGCTCCCAGGGCAGGTCGATGTCGGTGCGGCCGAAGTGACCGTAGGCGGCCGTGGGGGCGTAGATCGGGCGCTTGAGGTCCAGGTCGCGGATGATCGCGCCGGGCCGCAGGTCGAACACCTCGGTGACGGCCTGCTGGAGGCGGTCGATGTCGACCGTCTCGGTGCCGAACGCCTCGACGAACAGCCCGACGGGGGCGGCCTTACCGATGGCGTAGGCGACCTGGACCTCGACGCGCTCGGCCAGGCCGGCGGCGACGATGTTCTTGGCGACCCAGCGCATGGCGTAGGCGGCCGAGCGGTCCACCTTGGACGGGTCCTTGCCCGAGAACGCGCCGCCGCCGTGGCGGGCCATGCCGCCGTAGGTGTCGACGATGATCTTGCGTCCCGTGAGGCCGGCGTCGCCCATCGGGCCGCCGAGCACGAACCGGCCGGTCGGGTTGACCAGCAGCCGGAAGTCGGCGGTGTCGATCCCCCCGGCGGCCTCGGCCAGGACCGGGTCGATCACGTGCTGCGTGAGGTCGTCCCGCAGGGTGGTCTCCAGGTCGACACCGTCGGCGTGCTGGGTGGAGATGACGATGGTGTCCAGCCGGACAGCGCGGTCACCGTCGTACTCGATGGTGACCTGGGTCTTGCCGTCCGGGCGCAGGTAGGCCAGCGTGCCGTCCTTGCGCACCTCGGTCAGCCGCCGCGAGAGGCGGTGGGCCAGCGCGATGGGCAGCGGCATCAGCTCGGGGGTGTCCGAGCAGGCGTAGCCGAACATCAGGCCCTGGTCGCCGGCACCCTGACGGGCGATCGCGTCCTCGACCGAGTCGGTGGACGTACGAGCCTCGTGGGAGGTGTCCACGCCCTGGGCGATCTCCGGCGACTGCTGGCCGATGGAGATCGACACGCCGCAGGAGACGCCGTCGAAGCCCTTGTCCGAGGAGTCGTAACCGATCTCGACGATCTTGTCACGGATGAGCTGCGGGATCTCCACGTAACCGGTGGTCTTGACCTCGCCGGCCACGTGCACCATGCCGGTGGTGACCATCGTCTCCACGGCCACCCGGGCCGCCGGGTCCTGCTCCAGCATCGCGTCCAGGATCGAATCTGAGATCGCGTCACAGATCTTGTCCGGATGCCCCTCGGTCACGGACTCGCTGGTGAACAGCCGACGTGCCTGCGTCACAGTGGTTCTCTCTTCCATGGTGGGATCGCGTGTGATCGTTGCTGATCGCGTGGGAACAGACTAGTCGGTGCGGTCCGCGTCACTCCGCGCGGTCCGCCCGTCCGCGATCCCCACGACCGCGTCGAGGAGGCGGTCGGCCAGGAGATCCTTGCTCGCGTGCTCGACAGCCGTCTCGCCGCCGCCCGAGTCGAGGATCCAGCCACCGTTGACGTCCTTGCCGAAGGTGGTGTCACGGCCGACCTCGTTGACGACGAGGAGATCGCATCCCTTGCGGGCGAGCTTGGCGCGGCCGTGCTCGAGGACGGACCCCGATGCGTCCCCGGTCTCGGCGGCGAAACCCACCAGGACGCAGTGGGCCGGGACGTCCCCTGCCGAGCGCGCGGAGACCAGCTCGGCCAGGATGTCCGGATTCCGCCGGAGGCGGATCTCCGCCGGCTCGGACTCGCTGCCCTTCTTGAGTTTGGAGTCGGAGACGTCGGCCGGCCGGAAATCGGCGACGGCGGCGGCCTTGACCACGACGTCCGCGTGGGCCGCTGCGCGCAGCGTCTGCTCGCGCAGTTCCAGCGCCGACTCGATGTGCACGGCCTCGACCGCGGGTGGGGTCGGCAGATCGGAGGACGTCACCAGCGTCACGTGGGCCCCCCGGGCGGCGGCCACCGCGGCGATCGCGTGGCCCTGTTTGCCCGAACTGCGGTTGCCGAGGAAGCGAACGGGGTCGATCTCCTCGCGCGTGCCGCCGGAGGTGACGACGACCCTCTTCCCGGCGAGGTCCCACGGCAGTGATCCCCCATCGAGCAGGAGTCGGGCCAGCCGGGCGATGTCGGCGGGCTCCGGAAGCCGCCCGGCGCCGGTGTCCGCCCCCGTGAGCCGACCCCACGCCGGCGGCATGACGTGGATGCCGTCCCCCCGGAGGGTGTCGACGTTGCGTCGGGTCGCGGGGTGCTCCCACATCTCGGTGTGCATGGCCGGGGCGAGGAGCACCGGGCAGCGGGCGGTGAGGAGCGTGGAGGTGAGGAGGTCGTCGGCCCGACCGCTCGCCGCGCGGGCGAGCAGGTCCGCGGTGGCGGGGGCGACGACGACGAGGTCGGCCCGTTGCCCGAGGGCGACGTGGCGGACCGAGGGCACGTCCGAGAAGACCCCGGTGGACACCGGGTTACCGGACAGCGCCTCGAACGTGGCGGACCCGACGAATCGCAGGGCCGCCTCTGTGGGGACGACGTCGACGTGGCATCCGGACTCGGTGAGGAGCCGGATCAGGCCACAGGCCTTGTAGGCGGCGATCCCGCCGCCGACTCCGACGACGACGCGCGGGCCGCGCTTGTCGTCCCCGGAGGGGCTCACTCGCCCTCGGCGCAATCGAGCAGGTCGGAGTGCAGCTCGCGCAGCGCGATGGTCAGGGGCTTCTCGTGAAGACCCGGGTCGACCAGCGGGCCGACGTACTCGAGGATGCCCTCCTCGATCTGGTTGTAGTACGAGTTGATCTGACGTGCGCGCTTGGCCGCGAAGATCACGAGTGCGTACTTGGAGGACGCCCGCTCGAGCAGCTCATCGATCGGGGGGTTGGTGATGCCGATCGGGGTGTCGTACAGCGGGGTGGCCGCTGCGGCTTCGGTGGTGGCCACTATGGGTTCTCCTCTGGGTACAGCCTGGGATGGTGTCTCGGGTGACACCGGGGTGATGCCGGGTGATGCCGGTTCCGCCGCTAGTCGCGGCCGACCAGCAATGATACCAACTCGTCGACGGCCTTTTCGAGTTCGTCGTTGACGACCACGACGTCGAACTCGTCGCGGGCCTCCATCTCGACCTTCGCGGTCTCGAGCCGGCGGGTCACCACGTCGTGTGGTTCGGTGCCGCGACCACGCAGTCGGACCTCGAGTTCCTCCCACGACGGTGGGGCCAGGAACACGGTCCTGCCCTCGGGGATCGACTCGCGGATCTGACGGACACCCGCGAGGTCCACCTCGATGAGGACCGGGTGCCCCTCCTCGAGAGCCTGTCGCACCGGCTCGGCGGGGGTGCCCGACAGCTGTAGGCCCCGGTGGATCTCCGCCCACTCCAGCATCCGGCCCTCGGAGACGGCTTCCCGGAAGTCCTCGGTGGACACGAAGTAGTAGTCGCGGCCGTCGACCTCACCGGGCCGCGGGGCCCGCGTGGTCATCGACACGCTGAAGTAGAGGTCCGGGACGCGCTCGCGGAGGCGGGCGACGACGGTTGACTTCCCGACGGCGGAGGGGCCGGCCAAGACGATCAGCCGGCCCCTCTTCGCCGTCGACTCCGGGGTGACCCCGGATGACGGTGTGTTCATTCGTCGATCAGTCGACCGTGAAGTCGAACCGCTCGAGCAGTGCGCGGCGCTGGCGGTCACCGAGACCACGCAGGCGGCGCGTCGGCGCGATCTCAAGCTCGGTCATGATCTCCTGAGCCTTGACCTTGCCGACCTTGGGCAGGGCCTCGAGCAGCGCGGAGACCTTCATCTTGCCAAGGATCTCGTCGCTCTCGGCATCCTTGAGCACCTGCTTGAGGTCGGTGCCGCCACGCTTCAGGCGCTCCTTGAGCTCAGCCCGGGCGCGACGGGCGGCAGCCGCCTTCTCCAGAGCAGCAGCGCGCTGCTCATCGGTCAACTGGGGAAGGGCCACAATTCCTCCGTCTCGTTCGTGTGTGTCTCATGACTCACGCGGATGTCCACCGTAGGACACCCCCGCCTGGTGTGCGGTGACCGTCCCCGGCGCGTCCGCGGGCTGCGGAACACCTCCGGGAGCGGGCGCTCCCTCGTGCTCACCGTACCCGGGCGGTTCCGCCGCCCCCGAGGGGACTTCCGCGGCTCCGGGCCTGATGACCTCAGCAACAGTACGCGGCCGGCCGGCCGTGTACCAGACGGGGTCCCACAGTGGCACCCCGTCTGATCTGCGCTTTGACGGTTCGAGGTTGTATGGCACCCTAGCGCCGCCGGCCGGGGCGCGCGTTGTGAACCGCGCGATCCCCCGGTTCGGGCGGCCAGGGGCGTGTCGGGTGGGACGCCGGTTCACGCGAGGGGAATCAGGCGACTGGGGAGTCGCCGGAGAACCTGTACTGCGAGGCCAGTTCGACCACGGTCGCACGCATCGCTCCGACGTCCGGACCCGCCCGGAGCACGTGCCGGGAGACGTTGACCAGGGTGTCGCCGAGCGCGGGGCCGGCGATCCTCCGGACGTCCGCGAGGGTGCCCCCCTGCTCCCCCACCCCGGGCATGAGGACCGGGCCGGAGAGCGCGTCCAGCCGCGGGGGGTCGGCGACCGTCGCACCGACGACCACTCCGAACGACCCCGGGGTGCCGTCCCCGTCACGGGTGTTCCTCAGGCCCACCTCGTCGACCACGGACTGGGCGACCGTGCCGGCGGGGCCGGTCGAGCCCTGGATCGCCCCGGCCTCGGGATTGGAGGTCCGGGCGAGGACGAAGAGACCGCGACCGGTCTCGCCGGCCATGTCGAAGGCGGGCTCGAGCGATCCCACCCCGAGGTAGGGCGACACCGTGAGCGCGTCACACGCCAGCGGTGAGCCGTCGCGGAGCCACGCCCTCGCGTACCCCGCCATCGTGGACCCGATGTCCCCCCGCTTGGCGTCGGCCACCGACAGTGCCCCGGCCTCACCGATACCGCCCAGGACCTCTTCGAGGACCGCGAGGCCCGCGGATCCGTACTCCTCGAAGAACGCGACCTGCGGTTTGACCGCGGGCACCAGGTCTGCGAACGCCTCCAGCGACCGGCGGGAGAACTCGGCGAGCCCGGCCGGGTCCGTCCCGAGCCCCCAGGACCGGAGCAGCGCGGGGTGCGGATCGATCCCGACGCACAGATTGCCCCGGTCGTCGATGGCGGAACGCAGGCGCGTTCCGAAGGGGGCCCGGGAGGCGGTTCCGGTCATCGCGCGGCGAGCCCCGAGTGCAGCTGCTGCAGCGGGCTCACCCCGACGTCACCGCGGCGCATCGCCTCGATGCCGTGAACCGCCGCCGTGGCACCCTGCACAGTGGTGATGCACGGGACACGTCGCGAGATCGCGGAGGACCGGATCTCGTGCCCGTCGGCCCGGGTGCCCCCCGTGGACGAGGCGATGTTGAGGATGAGATCCACCTCGTCGGCGTTGATCCGGTCGACGATGGTCTGGACCGGGTTGCCGTCGGCGTCCACCGGGCGGGGGCCCGACTCGGAGAGCTTGGCGACCGTCTCGCAGGCGATCCCGTACCGGCGGAGCATCAGCGCGGTGCCCTCGGTGGCCAACACGGTGAAACCGAGCGCGGCCAGACGCTGTGCGGGGAACACCATCGAGCGCTTGTCGCGGTTGGCGACCGACACGAACACCGTCCCGGACGTGGGCAGGACTCCCTCGGCCGCGAGCTGCGCCTTGGCGAAGGCGACGGCGAAGTCCGGGCCGATGCCCATGACCTCACCGGTGGACTTCATCTCGGGGCTGAGCAGCGAGTCGACGGTGTCGCCGGCCGGGGTGCGGAAGCGGTTGAACGGCAGCACGGCCTCCTTGACCGCGACCGGTGCGTCCGCCGGCAGGGAGCCGCCGTCGCGGTCGGACGGCAGCAGACCGTCGGCCCGCAGGTCGGCGATCGACTCGCCCATCATGATCCGCGCACAGGCCTTGGCCAGTTGGACGCCGGTGGCCTTCGAGACGAACGGCACGGTGCGGCTCGCACGGGGGTTGGCCTCGAGGACGTAGAGGATGTCGTCCTTGATGGCGTACTGGACGTTCATCAGGCCCTTGACGCCGATACCGAACGCGAGGGCCTCGCTCGAGCGGCGCACCCGGTCGATGTCGTCCTGGCCGAGGGTGATGGGCGGCAGCGCGCACGCCGAGTCGCCCGAGTGGACGCCGGCCTCCTCGATGTGTTCCATGACGCCGCCCAGGTAGACCTCGGTGCCGTCGCACAGGACGTCGACGTCGATCTCCACGGCGTCATCGAGGAACCGGTCGACCAGCACGGGGCGGTCCGGGCTGATCTCGGTCGCGCGGCCGATGTACGAACGCAGGGAGGCCTCGTCGTAGACGATCTCCATACCCCGCCCGCCGAGGACGTAGGACGGGCGCACGAGGACCGGGTACCCGATGTCGGCCGCGATCGTCGTGGCCTCCTCGGCGTTGATCGCCGTGCCGAAGGCCGGTGCGGGCAGGCCGGCCCTGGCCAGCACCTCGCCGAACTCGCGACGGTTCTCGGCGAGGTCGATGGCGGACGGGCTCGTGCCCACGATCGGCACGCCGGCGTCCTCGAGCTGGGCGGCCAACCCGAGCGGCGTCTGTCCACCCAGCTGCACGAGGACACCGGCGACGGTGCCCGACTCGGACTCGGCGTGGTAGACCTCCATGACGTCCTCGAACGTCAGCGGTTCGAAGTACAGACGGTCCGCGGTGTCGTAGTCGGTGGACACGGTCTCCGGGTTGCAGTTGACCATGACGGTCTCGTACCCGGCCTCCGACAGGGTCAGCGCGGCGTGGACGCACGAGTAGTCGAACTCGATGCCCTGTCCGATCCGGTTGGGCCCGGAGCCCAGGATGATGACCTTCTCCCGCTCGGTCTGCGGGGTCACCTCGGACTCCGCGGACGGGTCGAGCTCGTAGGTCGAGTAGTGGTACGGCGTCTTGGCCTCGAACTCCGCGGCGCAGGTGTCGACGGTCTTGTACACGGGTCGCACACCGAGGCGGTGGCGGAGGCGCTGTACGCCCTCGGCTCCGGCGTACTCCGGGCGCAGGGCCGCGATCTGGGCGTCGGAGAGCCCGTTGTGCTTGGCGAGGCGCAACAGCGCCTCGTCGACCACGGGGGCGTCGATGATCTGCTGGCGCAACTCGACGAGCGCGGCGACCTCCTCGACGAACCACGGGTCGATCCCGGAGGCCTCGTGCACCTGCTCGACCGTCGCGCCCAGGCGCAGCGCGAGCTCGACGTCGTACATCCGTCCCTCGGTGGGGCGACGCAGGTCGTCCAGGACCGCGGACAGGTCGGTCGAGCGGCCGGGCGCGATCACCTCGTCGGACAGGGTCCAGAAACCGGCGGACTTGGTCTCCAGCGACCGCATGACCTTGCCCAGGGCCTCGCGGTAGTTGCGGCCCAGGCTCATCGCCTCGCCCACCGACTTCATCGTGGTGGTGAGGGTGTCGTCGGCCTCGGGGAACTTCTCGAACGCGAACCGGGGGGCCTTGACCACGACGTAGTCCAGCGTCGGCTCGAAACAGGCCGGGGTCTCGCCGGTGATGTCGTTGGTGATCTCGTCGAGCGAGTAACCGATGGCGAGGCGGGCGGCGATCTTGGCGATCGGGAACCCGGTCGCCTTGGAGGCCAGGGCCGAGGACCGGGACACGCGGGGGTTCATCTCGATCACCACGAGGCGCCCGTCGTCGGGGTTGATGGCGAACTGGATGTTGCACCCGCCGGTGTCCACGCCGACCTCGCGGATGATCGCGATGCCGAGGTCGCGCATGTTCTGGAACTCGCGGTCGGTCAGGGTCATCGAGGGCGCGACGGTGACGGAGTCGCCGGTGTGCACGCCGAGCGCGTCGACGTTCTCGATCGAACACACGACGACGACGTTGTCCTTGTTGTCGCGCATGAGCTCGAGTTCGAACTCCTTCCACCCGAGGATGGACTCCTCGATGAGGACGTTCGCGGTGGGCGAGGCCGACAGCCCGCCGCCGGCGATCCGCTCGAGGTCCTCGGTGGTGTACGCCAGGCCGGAGCCGAGCCCGCCCATGGTGAACGAGGGCCGGACCACGACGGGCAGCCCGAGCTCGGCGACCGTCGCGTGGACCTCCTCCATCGTGTGGCACACGGCGCTGCGGGCCGAGTCGCCGCCCACGCTGGCGACGATGTCCTTGAAGGTCTGGCGGTCCTCGCCACGGTTGATGGCGGGGATGTCGGCGCCGATGAGCTCGACGTCGTACTTGGTGAGGATGCCCTGGGCGTCCAGCTGCATCGCGGCGTTGAGGGCGGTCTGCCCACCGAGCGTCGCCAGGACCGCGTCGACGGGATGGCCCTCCGCGGCCTCCTTGGCGAAGATCTTGTCGATGTACTCCGGCGTGATCGGCTCGACATAGGTGGCGTCGGCGAACTCCGGGTCGGTCATGATCGTGGCCGGGTTGGAGTTGACCAGCGTCACGCGCAGACCCTCCGACCGCAGGACGCGGCACGCCTGGGTCCCCGAGTAGTCGAACTCGCAGGCCTGGCCGATGACGATCGGCCCGGAGCCGATGACGAGGACGTGGTTGATGTCAGTGCGCCGGGGCATCAGTTCGAGCCCTTTCTGGAGTCTGCGGAGCCGAGGTCGGAGGAGTCGAGGAGGCTGACGAAGCGGTCGAAGAGGTCGGCCGCGTCGCGGGGGCCGGCTGCGGCCTCGGGGTGGTACTGGACGGAGAACGCGCTCCCGTCGGTCAGGGCGACGCCCTCGACGGTGCCGTCGTTGGCGCAGGTGTGGGTGACCGTGGCGGTACCCCACGGGGTCTCCCAGGTCTCGGTCTCGGGAGCGCGGAGCGCGAACCCGTGGTTCTGTGAGGTGATGGCTACCGCGCCGGTGGCCTTCTCGATCACCGGGATGTTGGTGCCGCGGTGACCGAACTGCATCTTGTAGGTCTCCAGCCCCAGCGCACGGCCGAGGATCTGGTTGCCGAAGCAGATGCCGAAGAACGGGATGCCCTGACCGAGCACCTCCTTGGTGAGGTGGACCGCGGCGTCGGCGGTGGCGGGGTCACCCGGCCCGTTGGACAGGAACACCCCGTCGACGTCGAGGTCGAGGACGTCCTGGAGGGTCGACCCCGCCGGGATCACGTGGACCCGGACGCCGCGCGCGGCGAGCATGCGGGGCGTGTTGGACTTGATGCCCAGGTCCAGGGCGGCCACCGAGAAGCGGGTCTCACCCTCGGGCTCGACCACGTAGGGGGTCTCGGTGGTCACCTCCTCGGACAGGGAGGCACCGGCCATTGACTCCTGCGCCCGGACGGTGGCCAGCATCGACTCGTCGTCGGTGAGATCCGCGCCCGAGAAGATGCCGGCTTTCATCGCCCCGCGCTCGCGGATGTGGCGGACGACGGCACGGGTGTCGATCCCGGCGATCCCGACGATGCCCTGCGCGATCATCTCGTCGGAGAGGCTGCGCTGCGACCGGTAGTTGGACGCCCGCCGGGAGAGGTCGCGGATGACCAGTCCGGAGACCCAGATCCGGCCACCGCCGACCTGTCCGTCGAGGAGCGATTCCCCGTCCTCGTCGTTCCAGCCGGTATTGCCGATCTGGGGGGCGGTGGTGACGACGATCTGGCGGCAGTAGGAGGGATCGGTGAGCGTCTCCTGGTATCCCGACATGGCGGTGGTGAACACGGCTTCCCCGAGGGTGGTGCCGGTCGCGCCGAAGGAGGTACCGCGGTGGATGCGTCCGTCCTCGAGGACGAGCGCGGCGGGCTGCGGGGCCCCCTGCGGCGCGGGCGTGGTGCTGTGCGGTGTCACTGGTTCTCCTCGGTGGTGGCGCTGGGGCTGGGGGTCGTGTCGGAGGGGGCGGCGTCTCCGCGTAGGGCCTCCCAGCGGGGATAGGTGTCCTTGTCGTCGGCCCGGAAACCGGAGTCGATGAGTGTTCGGCCGTCGGTGCCCGTCACCTGCCAGCGTGCGACCAGGATGCCGCCGCCGGGCACGGTCTTGTTGGCCAGCGCCGAGGCGCGGCGCACGTCGACGAGGTCCGCGCGGGGGATCCACACGTCGGCGTCGGCGAGTTCGAGGTGCACGCCGCCGGTGTGGGCGGTCAGGGTGGCGGCCGAGCGGTGGCCGAGCGGCGGGCGGGCGATCCGGGCCTGCCAGTCCCCCGCGATGGTACTGCCGATGTAGACACCGGTCAGCGGCCCCAGGACGATGTCGCCCGGGTCCGAGGGCCGGGCCGGGAGATCATCGAAGAGACCGGCCTGGGAGCGGCTACGGTTCCGCCATCCCAGCGTCATCAGCCCGATCAGCGTCAGCAGGACGGCGACGACGATGATGACGGTCCAGTAGTCCTGGGTCATGCGAGTACCTCTCCGTCGCGGGTGGTCAGGCGGCCCCGGTACACGGTGCCGATGATCCTCGCCGCGAATGTCATTCCCTCGTAGGGGGTGTTGGCGGACAGACTTGCGAGCGCGTCGCCGACGACGGTCCACGGCGAGTCGGGGTCGACGACGGCGAGGTTCGCGGGCTCCCCCACGGCGATCGGTCGACCCTGGTCCGACAGGCCGGCGATCTCGGCGGGCCGGGTGCTCATGACGCGGGCGAGGTCCCGCCAGGTCATGTCCCCGGTCTCGACGAGCAGGGCGGCCACGATGGGCAGGGCGGTCTCGAGCCCGAGCATCCCCGGCCGGGCGGCGGCGAACTCGCAGCACTTCTCCTGTGCGGCGTGAGGGGCGTGGTCGGTGGCCACGCAGTCGATCACGCCGGACCTCAGCGCCTCCCGCAGGGCGAGGGTGTCGTGTGCCTCGCGGAGGGGCGGGTTGACGCGGTAGACGCCGTCGTAGGTCTCGAGACGGGAGTCGTCGAGCAGCAGATGATGCGGGGTGACCTCCGCGGTGATCGAGATCCCCTGGGCCTTGGCCCACCGGAGCAGTTCGACGGTGCCGGTCGTGGACGCGTGGCAGATGTGCACGCGGGCACCGGCGTCACGGGCCAGGATCGCGTCGCGGGCCACGATCGACTCCTCCGCCGATCGCGGCCACCCGGTCAGGCCCAGGCGGGCGGCGTTGGGCCCTTCGTGGGCCACCGCGCCGCCGGTCAACCGGGGCTCCTCGGCGTGCTGGGCGATGAGCACGCCGAGCCCGGCCGAGTACTCCAGGGCGCGACGCATCACGAGGGGGTCGTGGACGCACATCCCGTCATCGGAGAAGACCCGGACGCGGGCCTCCCCCGTGGCCATCTGACCCATCTCGGTGAGCTGCTCACCCTTGAGACCCACGGTGACCGCGCCGACGGGGTGGACGTCGCACAGTCCGACCTCGCGCCCGATGCGCCAGACCGAGTCGGTGACCGTCTGGTTGTCCTGCGGCGGCTGGGTGTTGGCCATGGCGAACACGGCCGTGTACCCGCCGCGGGCCGCCGCGGCGGAACCCGAGTGGATGGTCTCGGTGTCCTCGCGCCCGGGCTCCCGCAGGTGGGTGTGCAGGTCGACGAATCCCGGCAGCAGGACGGCGCCGGCGGCGTCGAGGGTCTCGGTGTCCGTGGAGGACGGATCGACGGAGTCGGCGGCGTCCGGGCCGATCGCGGCGATGACGCCGTCGCGCACGACGACGTCGACCGGGTCGCCCTCTCCGTACGGGCGCGCCCGCCGGATCAACAGGGTGGGTGCGTGGGGGGCGCTCACTCGGGTGTTCCTTCCGTGCCGACGAGGGTGTGGAGTAGGACGGACATGCGGACGTGCACGCCGTTGGTGACCTGCTGGAGGATCGCCGAGGACGGCGCGTCGGCGGCGTCGAAGCCGATCTCCATCCCCCGCACCATCGGCCCCGGGTGGAGGACCACCACGTCCTCGCCGAGCCGCGCGGCGCGCGCCGGGCCGAGCCCGTAGCGCACCGCGTACTCACGGGCCGACGGGAAGAACCCGCCGTTCATCCGTTCGGCCTGGACACGCAGCATCATGACGGCGTCCGCGCCGTCGAGTTCGGCGTCGAGGTCGGTCGAGGCGCGGACCGGCCAGCTGTCCACGCCCACCGGGAGCAGCGTGGGCGGGGCGACGAGGACGACCTCGGCGCCCAGCGTGGACAGCAGCAGGGCGTTGGACCGGGCGACGCGCGAGTGCAGGATGTCCCCGACGATCACCACCCGGCGTCCGTCGAACCCGCCCAGCCGCTCACGCAGGGTCATCGCGTCGAGCAGGGCCTGGGTGGGGTGCTCGTGCATCCCGTCACCGGCGTTGATGACCGACGGGCCCGCCCCGCCCGGCGCGACCCATCCGGCGATCTGTTGCGCCGACCCCGAGGCGGGGTGCCTCACGATGAGGGCGTCCGCGCCGATCGCGGTGAGGGTCAGCGCCGTGTCGCGCAACGACTCGCCCTTCTGGACCGAGGAGGCGCTGGCGGAGACGTTGATGACGTCCGCACTCATCCACTTGCCGGCGGTCTCGAAGGACACACGCGTGCGGGTGGAGTTCTCGTAGAACACGGTCAGGACGGTCTTGCCCCGCAGCGTCGGGAGCTTGCGGACCTCACGCCCGAGGAGCATCTCCTTGAGTCGCTCCGCCTCGTCGAGGATCGACAGGGCCGCGTCGCGGTCGAGGTCGGCCGCGGAGAGCAGGTGCTTCATCGGGTCTCCTCCGAGTCCGGGCGCCGCAGTACCACCGCGTCGACACCGTCGATCTCGGTGAGCCGGACCGACACACCCTCGTCGCGGGAGGTGGGGACGTTCTTGCCCACGTAGTCGGCGCGGATCGGCAGTTCGCGATGGCCGCGGTCGACCAGCACGGCCAGCTGGACGCGGGCCGGTCTGCCCAGATCGCGCAGCGCGTCGAACGCCGCCCGGATGGTCCGGCCCGAGAACAGGACGTCGTCGACGAGGATCACCGTCGCGCCGTCGATCCCGGCGGTCGGGACCCGGGTGGGACCCATCGGCCGGTGGGGGCCACCGGCGAGATCGTCTCGGTAGAGCGTGACGTCGAGTGATCCCGCGTGGACGTCGGCCCCGCTGAACTCACGGATCCTCTCCGCGAGGCGGGCCGCGAGCGGTACACCCCGGGTGGGGATCCCCAGCAACACCACGGGGCCCGAGTCGGGTGCATCCGCTGCGGTGCGTTCGATGATCTGATGTGCCAGGCGGGACACCGTCCTGGCGACGTCGTCGGACGTGAAGAGTGACACCGAGTTCGTCTCCGAACCGTCAGCGCTCACCGATCACCACCTCCTTGTCCGCCTCGCTGGACGGCTCGTTAAAGGGATAGCTTTCGGTCTTGGACTCTATCAGTCCCCGGGGTGCGTTCCGGGATCGGCGGACGTGGTCTCGGACACGTCCCCGGCGACGTCGGGCGTGGACCCGGACTCGTCCGCGGCGGGCTCGGCACCCAGGCCCGACACGGCCCGCTCGGCGGCCCTGATGTGCTGGGCCAGTCCGGCCACCCGGTCGAGCACCGCGTTGACGTACGGGACCGACTTCTCCGCGGACAGGTCGGACACCAGCAGGACCGCCTGGTCGATCACGACCGCCGCATCCACCTCGTCCGTGCCGAAGAGCAGTTCCCAGGCCCCGGCGCGCAGGACCGCGCGGTCGACGGCGGGCAGGCGCTCCAGAGTCCACTCGCGGAGGTGCTCGGAGATGGTGGAGTCCAGCCGGTCGAGCCGCTCGGCGACGCCGGTGACGATCTCCATGGTGTACGGCGCGACGTCGTGGAACTCCTGGGAGTCCTCGCCCATCTGTCGGCGTTCCTCGGCGAGCGCCACCACGTCCGCATCGCGGAGCTCCGCCTCGAAGAGCAGGGAGACGGCACGTCTACGCGCCCGGTAGCGCGATCCGCGACTCCGGTGATCGGCCTCGTCCGCCATGATCAGTCGTTCACCCGGCTGAGGTAGTGACCGTCGCGGGTGTCGATACGCAGCTTGTCGCCGGTGCTGATGAACAGCGGCACCTGGACCTCGGCACCCGTCTCCAGGGTGGCCGGCTTCGTTCCACCGGTGGAGCGGTCGCCCTGCAGACCCGGGTCGGTGTGCTGCACCACCAGGTCGACGGCGACCGGCATCTCGGCGAACAGCGGCGCGCCCTCGTGCATGGAGACCTGGACCGAGGTGTTCTCGAGCAGGAACCGCGCGCCGTCGCCCATCACGGCGGGGCTGACGTTGATCTGCTCGTAGTCCTGCTCGTCCATGAGGACGTAGTCCTCGCCATCGCGGTACAGGAAGGTCATGTCGCGGCGGTCGACCGTCGCGATCTCGACCTTCACACCGGCGCTGAACGTCTTGTCGATGTTCTTCCCGGTGACGACGTTCTTCATCTTGGTCCGCACGAAGGCGGGACCCTTTCCGGGCTTGACGTGCTGGAACTCGACGATCTGCCAGAGCTGACCCTCCTCCTTGAGGACGAGGCCGTTCTTGAAGTCGGCGGTGGACGCCATGGTCGGTACTCCTTCGGGAAGTCGTCCGCGCCGACGCCGTGTGCCGGCGCCGCGCGAATGGTCGTGGGTCGGTCCCTCAGAGCACCCTGAGAGCCTTCGACGTGGTGGTCAGGGACCTTCCGCCTCCGCCGGTGACGGCTACGGTGTCCTCGATTCGGATCCCGCCGAGGCCCGGGAGGTAGATCCCCGGCTCGATGGTGATCACATCGCCGTCGGACAGTGTACTCGTGGACCGGGTGGACACCGCGGGCGCTTCGTGTACGTCCAACCCCACCCCGTGCCCGAGCGAATGTCCGAAGAGGTCGCCGAACCCGGCGTCGGCGATGAGGTCCCGACTCACGGCGTCGAGATCCGCGCACGGGACGCCCGGGCGGACGGCCTCGACGCCCGCCACCTGTGCACGGCGGACGATCTCATAGGCATCGAGCAGGCGGTCCGGGGCGGTTCCGAGAGCGACGGTGCGGGTGCAGTCGGAGGCGTATCCCGACACAGTGGCGCCGAAGTCCACCACCACGAGGTCGCCGTCGGCCAGGACCCGGTCGCCGGGAACGTGGTGCGGGTGCGCGCCGTTGGGGCCGGAGGCCACGATCGTCTCGAAGGCGACCCCGTCCGATCCGGCCCGCCGCATCGCGTGCTCGAGATCGGCCGCGATGTCCCGTTCGGTCCGGCCGGCGATCACCAGGTGCTGCTCCAGCACATGGGTCCACGCCTCGTCGACCACGGTGCACGCTCGTTCGATGAGCGCGAGTTCGTCAGGGTCCTTGGCGCGGCGCACCTGCTCGACCAGTCCGCTCGTCTCCACGATCCGCGCGCCTGCTCCCCCGGTTGCCGCGAGCACCCGGCGCAGCGCCGCCGCGGCGGAGAGGGTCAGCTGATCCGCCTCGACGGCGAGCGGGGCGTCGGCGGGTCCGCGGCTACGGCCGAGGACGCCGGCGACGTACTCGCGTGAGATCACGTGCCCCACGTCCGGGGCCTGCTCGACGACCTGGAGTTCGTACCGGGAATCCGTGCAGAGGACCGCCTCGCCGTCGCCCTCGACGAGCACGGCCCCACCCGACCCCGAGAACCCCGTCAGGTAGGCGATGTTGCGGGGATCGGTCACCAACAGTGCGTCGGCACCGACACCCGGGAGGGCGGCGGCGACGGCGCGACGCCGGGGGGCGAGACGCTCGATCACAGCAGGATCCCTCCCCCGCTGGGCTTGCGACCCTCCGAGATGGTCGCGTAGGCCGCGGTCATCAGCGACGGGTCCGGGGCCTCCATCCGCGAGGGGCGGGCCAGTCCGTCCAGGACCACCAGGCGCAGGAAACCCGAGTGGTTCTTCTTGTCGCCGGCCATCAGCTCGAGCAACCGCGGGAAGGCGTCCTCGTCGTACCCGGTGGGCAGGCCCAGCGAGGCCAGGACGGCGGCGTGCCGGTCCGCCGTCGCGTCGTCGAGACGACCGGCCAGCCTGGCGAGCTCGGCGACGAAGCACATGCCCACGCTGATCGCCGCGCCGTGCCGCCAGCGGTACTGCTCCCGCCGCTCCACGGCGTGGCCGAGGGTGTGGCCGTAGTTGAGGATCTCCCGCAGGCCGGACTCCTTGAGGTCCTGGCCGACCACGTCGGCCTTGACCTGCACGCTGCGGCGGATGAGTTCGACGATCGTGTCGCCGCCCGGGTCGAGGGCGGCCTCCGGATCCGCCTCGATGAGGTCGAGGATCCGTGGATCGGCGATGAAGCCGCACTTGACCACCTCGGCCATCCCGGAGACCAGTTCGTTGCGCGGGACGGTCTCGAGGGTCGCGGTGTCGATGAACACGGCGGCCGGCTCGTGGAAGCTGCCGACGAGGTTCTTCCCGGCGTCGGTGTTGATCCCGGTCTTGCCCCCCACCGCGGCGTCGACCATCGCGAGCAACGTGGTGGGGATGTGCACCACCCGCACTCCCCGCATCCAGGTGGCGGCGACGAAGCCCGCGAGGTCGGTGGCCGCACCGCCGCCGAGGCTCACGATGGTGTCCTTGCGGTTCAGTCCGATCTGTCCCAGGACGTCCCAGCAGTAGCCGGCCACGGCGAGGTCCTTGCCGGCCTCCGCGTCCGGGATCTCGATCCTGTGGGCGTCGATGCCGGCGTCGGCGAGTTTCTCACGCAGCGCCTCGGCGGTCTGGGCCAGCGGGGGCTGGTAGAAGATCGCCACGGTTCGCGAGGACGAGCACGCCTCGAGGATCTCCGGGAGCAGGCCCCGGCCGATGACCACGGGGTACGGGTCCGCGGCGCGCACCTCCACGATGACGGGCTCGGTGGTGTTCTCGTCCTGGTTCATCTGCTGCTCCCGCTCATCGCTGGTGTTCCTACGCGTCTGGTCATCGGTCACGTCCGGCCGGCGCTCCGCAGGTGCGGGTCGCCGGATTCGAGCCTGTCGACGATGTCCGTCACCACCTTGCCCGAACTGCGTCGCTCGGTGCTCACCGTGGTCCAGGCGACCTCCCGGTACAGCGGGGACCGTTCGGTCAACAGTGCCTGGTACCGGGCCGTGGCGTCGCCTCCGGCGAGCAGGGGACGACCGGGCCCCCGCGACCGGCGCACCCCCTCAGCCACCCCGATCGTCAGGTGGACGACGCGGTGGCCCCGTAGGTGTTCCCGGGTCGCCGCCGACAGGACCGCCCCGCCCCCGAGGGACAGGACGCCGTCGAACGAGGCGAGGGCGTCACCGATGATCCGCTCCTCGATCCCACGGAAGTACGGCTCGCCGTCGGAGGCGAAGATCTCGGGGATCGACCGGCCCTCGGCCTCCTCGATCAGGTGGTCGGCGTCCCGGAACGGTACGTCCAGTCGCCGGGCGAGCTTGCGGCCGATGGTCGTCTTGCCGGCACCGGGCGGCCCCACGAGGACGGCGACCGGTCGTGCCGGATCGCTCATGCCTCGTCCGTCGCCCAGTCCAGCCGCTCGGCGACCGCGTCGAGGTAGCCCCCGACGTTGCGACGGGTCTCCGCCAGCGAGTCACCACCGAACTTCTGCAGGACGGCGCGGGCCAGCACGAGGGCGACCATCGACTCCGCGACGACGCCGGCCGCCGGCACCGCACACACGTCCGAGCGCTGGTGGATGGCCGTGGCGGCGGAACCGTCCTCCATGTCCACCGTGCTCAGCGCGCGGGGGACGGTGGAGATCGGCTTCATCGCCGCCCGGACACGCAGGGGCTGACCGTTGGTCATGCCGCCCTCGAGGCCCCCGGCACGGTTGCTGCGGCGCTCGACTCCGTCGTCCCCGCGGACCATCTCGTCATGGGCCACGCTGCCACGGCGGCGCGCGGTCTCGAACCCGTCTCCGACCTCGACACCCTTGATCGCCTGGATCCCCATGAGGGCGCCGGCCAGCTGGGCGTCCAGCCGATCGTCGCCGGAGACGTGGGAGCCGAGGCCGATCGGGAGTCCGTGGACGACCACCTCGACGACGCCGCCGAGGGTGTCGCCGGCCTTCTTCGCGGCCTCGATCTCCGAGATCATCGACTCGCCGGCCGCGGTGTCGAAGGCCCGGACCGGGCTGGCGTCGATCGCCTCGAGGTCGGCGTGGGTCGGTTCGGGACCGACGTAGGGCTCGGAGGCGCCGATGGAGATGACGTGGGAGAGCACCTCGACCCCGAGGACGTCCCGCAGGACCGCGCGGGCCACCGTTCCGGCCGCCACCCGGGCAGCCGTCTCCCGGGCGCTGGCGCGCTCGAGCACCATACGGGCGTCGTCGAAGTCGTACTTGAGCATCCCGGAGAAGTCGGCGTGACCGGGCCGCGGGCGGGTCAGACGGGCCGCGCGGGCCTTGTCGTCGATCGCCTCGGGGTCGACGGGGTCCGCCGACATGATCTGTTCCCACTTGGGCCACTCGGTGTTGCCGACCTCGATTGCCACGGGCGATCCCATGGTCCGGCCGTGGCGGACCCCGCCCAGGACCCGGACGGCGTCGGCCTCGAACTTCATCCGCGCCCCGCGGCCGTAGCCCAGGCGGCGGCGGGCGAGCTGCGAGGCGATCTCGTCGCTCGTCACCTCGACGCCCGCGATGACGCCCTCGACGATCGTCACGAGGGCCTGGCCATGCGATTCTCCGGCAGTGGTCCACTTCAGCACGTCGCTGATCATCCCACGCCCCCGCGGGTGCGGGAACATCAGGCCCGCCGCGGGCCCGTCACCGGCCGAGGACTCCCGACAGGGCGGCCGCCATGGCCTCGCGCGGCGCCGGCATCCCGGTGAAGAGTTCGACCTGGCCGAAAGCCTGGTTGAGCAGCATGACGTCCCCGCCCACGACCGGCACCCCGGCCCGCGAGGCGACCGCGCCGGCAACGGTGGGCCAGGGGTCGTAGAGCACGTCGAACAGTCGCCGGGCGTGTGCCACCAGATCGGTGAGGTCGCGGACCCCCGGCTCGGGCACGGTGTTGACCAGCACGTCGGCGCGAGAGATCTCCCCGGGCAGCGAGGGGTCGGTCAACAGGACGGTGTGGACGTCCAACCCGAGGGCCCGGCCACACTCGGCCGCGGGGCCGGCGTTGTCGCGCCGGGACGCCAGGACCACGCGTGTGGCGCCGGCCTCGGCGAGGCCCGCCAGGACGGGGCGGGCGGTCCCGCCCACGCCGAGGACGACCGCGGTGGGCGCCGGGGGCAGATCCCCGAACGCGGCGAGTGCCCCGGTCACCCCGTCGACGTCGGTGCAGTCGGCGAACCAGCCGCCGGCACGCCGGACGAGCGTGTTGGCGCTCCCGACGATCCGGGCGCGCTCGCTCACATCGTCGGCCGAGGCGAGGGCGGCGAACTTGCCGGGCATCGTGACCGAGTACCCGATGCGGTCCGCGGGCGACGAGGCGACCACCGACGACAGACGCTCGGCGTCACAGTCGATGCGCTCGTAGGTCCATCCGTCGAGCCCGAGGGCCCTGTACGCGGCGCCGTGCAGGACCGGGGACAGCGAGTGGTCCACCGGGTGGCCCAGGACGGCGGCCGACCGTGGCGGACCCGCGGGGTCAGCGCCCACTGGCCAGGACCCCGTTGGCGATGGCCTCGCTCTGGTACCGCTCGTGCTCAGGGTAGTCGTCGGCGAAGCGGGTGGTGCCCTGCATGTCTACGGTCACGAAGTACTTCCACCGGCCCTCGGCCGGGTTCTCCATCGCGCGCAGTGCGTCGAGGCCGGGCGAACCGATGGGCCCGTAGGGCAGGCCGTCCATCGCGTAGGTGTTCCAGGGGGTGACCGCGGCCCGGTCGGCGTCGGTGGTGGCGATCTCCTGGTCGGCGAGGGCGTAGTTCACCGTGGAGTCGAACTGCAGTTGCATGGGCTCGGCGAGGCGGTTGAGGATGACCCTGGCGACCTTGTCGAAGTCCTGCAGCATGCCCTCCTTCTCCACCAGGGACGCCGCCGTGACCACCTCGTAGGGGGTGAGGCCGATCCGACCGGCGGCCGGGACGAGCCCCGTCTCGTCGTAGGCGGCGGTCGAGGCGTCGATGAGCTGGCGCAGGATCTCGACGGGCTCGGACTGCGGGTTGATGTTGTGGACGCCCGGGGCGATCAGGCCCTCGAGCCGACGGACCGGGTCCGGGGCGCCCCGGACCTCGTTGATGGCCCAGTCGGGGACGCCGAGCTCCACCGGATCGGCCTGTACGGCCGCGTCCACGATCTCCTGGGGCTGCCGACACGACGTCGGGGCCCCGGGATCGTCCAGGTCACGCAGGCATGTGGCGTCGGC
Source organism: Dietzia sp. IBK-p2-16D (assembly GCF_057773085.1). NCBI lineage: Bacteria > Bacillati > Actinomycetota > Actinomycetes > Mycobacteriales > Dietziaceae > Dietzia > Dietzia sp. IBK-p2-16D. Next base: position 247,909 of record NZ_JBYMTL010000001.1, read on the forward strand.
GATCAGGGTGAAGATGCCCTTCTCCCTGCCGCCGCCCACCACGACGGTGTCGAGCAGCCTGCCGCCCGGCTTGACCTCGATGAAGCCGACGCGGTTCTGCGGGTCCGAGAGCGCCTCCACGGCCGCGTCGGCGCTCATCTCCTGCCGGACCTGGTAGTAGCCGGGCTGGATGCCCTCGACGGGTGTGCCCGCCGCGGCGCCGGTGAAGGCTCGCGTGCTGGCGACGGTGCCGATCTCGTACAGGCGGTCCCCGACGACACCCAGGGTGTCCCCCGGTTCGACGTGCAGGAGCGCGTTCCCGCTGCCCTGCCCCTCGAAGTCCGGCGCCGCCGCGACCTCGGTGTTCAGATTGCGGTAGACCATCACGCCAAAGGCGAGGACCACCCCGATCACGGCCGCCAGGAGGATGAACCTCGTGGTGGCTCCGGTTCGTGAGCGTCCTCGTGCCGCAGACATCGTGCTCCTCGGTGATGGTGTCAGGGGAGCTGTCCTGCGGACAGCATCGTGCTCGTCGGCGAGTTTATCCAGGTTGGCCGCCCAGGGGGTCGTTCATCGCCGGGCGTGCCGCGAGTCGATCCAGGCCTGGAGCAGGACCACCGCGGCCGCCTGGTCGATCACGTCGCGTTGTCTGCGGGTGTTGCGGCCGGCGCCGTGGAGCGCGTTGCTCGCGGTCACGGTGGTGAGGCGCTCGTCGACGAGATCCACGGTCAGGTCCGGCGCCCCGGCCGTCAACGCGGCGGCGAACGAGCGGGCCATCGCGGTGGACGCGGTCTCCCGGCCCTTGAGCGAGGTGGGTAGCCCGACCACCACGCCCACGGCGTCGTACTCCTCGACGAGTGTGGTGAGCCGTCGGAGTTCGGCGGCCCAGCCGGGGTCGCCGTCGGTGACCCGGATGGTCTCGACGGGCGTGGCGAGGATCCCGTCGGGGTCGCAGGATGCCACGCCGATGCGGGCCGTGCCCACGTCCAGGCCGAGCCGCCGACCGCGGGTCCATCCGCCGCCGGGCGTGGCGGGCCCGGCCGGATCGGCCGGTGCGCCCGGGGCGTCGGTCATCCGGCGTCCCGCACGGCGTCGCGCAGTGCCGTCACGGCCGCGTCGATGCCGGCCGGGTCGGATCCCGCGCCCTGCGCCATGTCCGGCTTGCCGCCGCCGCGGGCACCCAGTGCCGGCGCGATGGCCTTCACGAGATCGCCGGCCTTGAGCCCACGGTCCTGTGCGGCGGAGCTGACGGCGATGACGAACGGCACCTTGTCCTGGCCGGGGGCGGTGAGGAACACGACCCCGGCGTCCGAGCCGAGCCGTCCCTTGAGATCGGAGGCGAGGGTGCGCAGGTCACCCGCGGCGCCGCCGGGCGTGCTGTGCGCCAGGAACCGGATGCCACCGAGGTCCTCCGCCGAGTTCAGCAGGTCGCCGGCCTGGGCCGCGAGCTGGGAGGTCCGCAGGGACTCGAGTGCCTTCTCGGCTTCGCGCAGCTTGGCGGTGAGGGCGGCGACGCGGTCGGGCAGCTCGTCGGTGGGCGCCTTGAGCGAGGCCGCCAGGCCGGACACGAGCGCGCGCTCGCGGGCCTGGTGGCGGTAGGCGTCCATGCCGACGTAGGCCTCGACGCGCCGGATGCCGGAGCCGACGGAGGCCTCCCCCAGCAGGCTGACGGGTCCGATCTGCGCGGAGCTGGCGACGTGGGTACCGCCGCACAGCTCCATCGAGAAGGGTCCGCCGATCTCCACCACGCGGACCCGCGAGCCGTAGTTCTCGCCGAACAGGGCCATGGCGCCCATGCGCTTGGCCTCCTCGAGGGTGGTCTCGACGGTGTTGACCCCGTAGTCGGCGTCGACCGCCGCGTTGGTGATCTCCTCGACCTGGGCGAGGACGTCGGAGGGGATCGAGCCCGACCAGTTGAAGTCGAACCGCATGTATCCGGGCTTGTTGAGCGACCCTGCCTGGACGGCCTCCGGGCCGAGGATCTGCCGCAGTGCGGCGTGGACGAGGTGGGTGGCGGAGTGGCCCTGGGTGGCGCCCTTGCGCCACTCGGGGTCGACGGCGGAGGTGACGAGCTGACCCGCCTCGGCCTCGCCGCCGGTGAGGACGCCCTTGTGCACCCAGAGCTTCTTGCCGATCTTCTGGACGTCGTCGACCCGCATCTGGAACCCGGCGGTGGAGATCATGCCCCGGTCGCCCAGCTGGCCACCGGACTCGGCGTAGAACGGGGTGCGGTCGAGCACGAACTCCACCGCGTCTCCCTCGCGGGCGACGTGGACGGCCGCTCCGCCGGAGACGATGCCCAGCAGCCGCGACTCGTCGGTGAGGTCGGTGAAGCCGGTGAAGACGGTCTCCCCGGCGTCGAGGAAGTCACGGTAGACGGACAGGTCGGCATGGGCGTGCTTCTTGGCCCGGGAATCGGCCTTGGCGCGGGCCCGCTGCTCCGACATCAGGGAGCGGAAGCCCTCCTCGTCGACCTGCAGTCCGGCCTCGGACGCCATCTCGAGGGTGAGGTCGATCGGGAAGCCGTGGGTGTCGTGCAGGGCGAACGCCTGGCGGCCGGTGAGCACCGCCGCGCCGGAGGCCCGGGCGTCGGAGGCGGCGCGCTCGAACAGCTGCGTCCCGGACTCGAGGGTCTTGAGGAACGCCACCTCCTCGGCCACCGCGATCCGCTCGATCCGGTCGTACCCTGCGACCGTCTCGGGGAAGGACGGGCCGATCGCCTCGCGGACGGTGGCCATGAACTCGGCCATCGTCTCGCCGGTCGCGCCGAGGAGTCTCACGGACCGGACGATGCGACGCAGCAGGCGTCGCAGGATGTAGCCGCGGCCCTCGTTGCCGGGTGTCACGCCGTCGGAGATGAGAATGTAGGCGGTGCGAGCGTGGTCGGCGATGACCCGGAAGCGCACGTCGGCGGCGCTGTCCGCCCCGTACCTCGCGCCGGACAGCCGCTCGGCGGTGTCGATGACCGGACGCAGCAGGTCGGTCTCGTAGACGTTCTCCACGCCCTGGAGCAGGAACGCGACACGCTCGACGCCCATGCCGGTGTCGATGTTCTGCTTGGGCAGTGGGCCGAGGATCTCGAAGGCGTCCTTGCCGCTGCCCTCGCCCCGCTCGTTCTGCATGAACACGAGGTTCCAGATCTCGATGTACCGGTCCTCGTCCGCCTCGGGCCCGCCCTCGACCCCGTAGGCGGGGCCCCGGTCGTAGAAGATCTCCGAGCACGGTCCGCACGGTCCGGGCACGCCCATGGACCAGTAGTTGTCCGCCATGCCGCGCCGCTGGATCCGCTCCTCGGGCACCCCGATCACGTCCCGCCAGATGCCGTGGGCCTCGTCGTCGTCGAGATAGACGGTGACCCACAGCAGCGCCGGGTCGATCCCGAACCCGCCGTCGTCGACCGACGAGGTCAGCAGCGACCACGCGTGCCGGATGGCGCCTTCCTTGAAGTAGTCGCCGAAGGAGAAGTTCCCGGCCATCTGGAAGAAGGTGTTGTGGCGGGTGGTGATGCCCACCTCCTCGATGTCGAGGGTGCGCACGCACTTCTGGATGGAGGTCGCCGTGGCGTACGGCGGGGTCTCCTGGCCGAGGAAGTAGGGCTTGAACGGCACCATCCCGGCGTTGACGAACAGCAGGTTGGGATCGTCCAACACCAGCGACGCACTGGGGACCTCGGTGTGACCGGCCCTGACGAAGTGGTCGAGGAAGCGGCGCCGGATCTCATGGGTCTGCACTGGGGGCCTCACTGGTCGTCTACTGGTGGTCTCGGGCGAGGTCCCAGCCTACCGCCGCGTCCGGACGGGACCGGGAACGAGGTGGGTGGGGCACGCGGGTACGACGACGACGGGGTGGGCGGCCCGGACACGACTGCGGGCGCCCATCCGGCCGAACCGGTGGATGGGCGCCCGGTGCCGGACGTGCCGTGCGTGACGTGGGATCAGCGCGGCATCGGGGGCAGGATGATGCCGAAGTTCGCGGCGGTGATGAACGCCTCCTGGGGCAGGAGCCCCATGCTGTGCGCCCCCGTGCCCCAGACCCCGATCGAGGTCGCGACGCTGACGAGTGTGGACAAGAGATAGGCCATGTTTCCTCCAGAGTGAGCGGCGTTGTAAGAGTGCCTGGTCGAGCACTTATTAACGATACTCACATATTTCTCAAGGACTGGCTACGTCTTCGTTCGGATGATCTTGCGTAGCTTGTCCACCCGCGACGCGAGCTCCCTCTCGTGTCCGTGGGAGCTCGGTTCGTAGTAGTCGCGGCCCACCAGCTCGTCGGGCGGGTACTGCTGTGCCACGACACCGGCGGGCGCGTTGTGGGCGTACCGGTAGCCCACTCCGTTGCCCAGGCCCTTCGCCCCGGCGTAGTGCCCGTCCCGGAGGTGCTTGGGCACCTCGCCCACCCCGCCGGCGCGTACGTCGGACATGGCGGCGTCGACGGCCGCGATGACAGCCTTGGACTTGGGCGCGGTCGCGAGGTGGATGGTGGCCTGGGCGAGCGCGAGCCGACACTCCGGCATTCCGACCTTCTGCACGATCTCTGCGGCCGCACTCGCCGCCAGCAACGCCGTGGGATCGGCCATCCCGATGTCCTCGCTGGCGTGGACCATGAGGCGGCGCGCGATGAACCGCGGGTCCTCCCCCGCCACCAGCATCCGCGCCAGGTAGTGCAACGCCGCGTCCACGTCGGAACCGCGGATGGATTTGATGAACGCACTGGTGACGTCGTAGTGCTGGTCACCGTCGCGGTCGTAGCGCACCGGGGCCGCGTCCAGGCTGAGCTCGACGACCTCCGGCGTCACCACACCGTCCTCGGCCGCCCCCGCCGCCGCCTCGAGGATGGTGAGACTCCGCCTGGCGTCGCCTCCCGAGAGCCTGACGATGTCCTCCAGCGCCGCGTCGGTCAGCTCGACCCCGCCGGCCAGACCCCGTTCATCGTCCACCGCGCGGTTCAGGACGGCCGCGACCCCCCGGTCGTCCAGGCCCTGGAGCTCGGCGATGAGAGATCGACTCAGCAACGGGGCGATCACGGAGAAGTGGGGGTTCTCGGTGGTCGCGGCGACCAGCAGGACGATCCCGTTCTCCACCGCGGCGAGCAGCGCGTCCTGCTGACTCTTGGAGAACCGGTGCACCTCATCGATGAACAGGACCGTGCGCTGGCCGTGGACCTGGCGGGTGCGGGCGTCGTCGATCACCGCCCGGACGTCCTTGACCCCGGCGCTCAGGGCCGACAAGGCCACGAAGTGTCGTCCCGAGGTGCTCGCGACCAGGTTCGCGAGCGTGGTCTTCCCGGTTCCCGGCGGACCGTAGAGGATCACCGAGGAGCCACCCCGCCCCTCCACCAACCGCCGGAGCGGGGAGTTGGGCCGGAGCAGGTGCTCCTGGCCTATCACCTCGTCGAGCGTGCGTGGCCGCATCCGCACGGCCAGCGGAGCCGAGGGGTCCACGGTGCCCGACGCGGGCGGGACGGGCCCGTCGCCGCTCGCGTCCCCCGCGGCGAACAACCCAGCATCATCTGTCACGCCGACCAGGCTACCGGCGCGCCATGACTGGACCCCGGGTGAACATTCGGGGACCAATCACCCCAAGTCCCGGCAGGCCTCGTCGTCGTCGGGTTCTCTTGTCACCAGGTGTGTCACGGTCCCCGCCGGGAACACCACCCCCGCCGACCACGATCCCCGGAGGACCCCCACCCCATGTGCCGCGACGACCACCCCATCCACGGCTCCACGTTCACGCGGCGCGAGGCGCTCGCCGGCGCCGGCATGGTCGCCGCCGCCGGCGCGATCGGGGTGACCCTGCTCGCCGACCCGGCTCCCGTGTGGGCCACCCCGGCCCGCCCGGTCGCCGACGACCTCGACGTCTACGTGATCGTCACCGACGGGATGCGGCCCGACGAACTCAACCCCGCCCAGTCCCCCACCCTGCACCGGTGGGCCACCGAGGGGACACGGTTCACCGCCGCCTCCTCGGTGATGATCGCCGAGACCCTGCCCAACCACGCCGCCATGGTCACAGGGGTCCTGCCCGCGCGCAACGGGGTGCCCGCCAACACCGTCTGGGACCACGCACTCGGCGACGAACGGACCCTCGACCGCCCCGACGACCTGCGGGCGCCCACCGTGCTGGACCGCATCCGTACCGAGGCGGGCCTGACCACCGCGAGCGTGCTCAGCAAGGACTACCTCCACGGTCTGTTCGGTGGCCGCGCGAGCGTGCAGTGGGCGCCCTTCCCGCTGGTCCCGATCACGGACCACTCGCTCGACTGGTTCACCGTCGAGGCGCTCAAGCAGACCATCACCGATCACGCTCCGCGGATGACCTTCGTCAATCTCGGGGACATGGACCGCTTCGGGCACATGGACCTGTCGGGGACCTCACTGCGCCTGGCCCGCAACCAGGCGGTGTACAACTCCGACCACAAACTGTGGGACCTCGAGCAGTTCCTCCGGGCCACCGGCCGCTGGGAACGGTCGGTGCTCATCGTGCTCGCCGACCACGGTATGGACTGGTCCGAGCCACTGCGCCTCATCAGCGCCGCCGGCGCGATCGACGCCGACCCGGCGCTGCGCGGCCGCGTCGGGATCGCCCAGAACGGGGGTGCGGACACGTTCGCCCACCTCGGGCCCGCCGGGGACCGGGACGCGACGCTGGCACGGCTGCGGGAGGTGGTCGGAGCACTCCCGGGGGTCAACCGCCTCTACGACCCGGCCGAGCTCGACCTGGGCGACCGGGGCGGCGACCTCGTGGCCACCTGTCACCCGGGTTGGCGGTTCTCCGACCCCACCCCGTTCTCCAACCCGATCCCCGGTAACCACGGCCACGAGGTGACCCTTCCGATCCCATTCTTCATCGGCGGCGGGCACCGGATCGTCCGACGCGGTGGCGTCGTCGACCGGCCGGTGCGCACCCTCGACGTGGCGCCGACCGTCGCGCGCCTGTTCGGCCTCGAGCACTCCGGTATGGACGGGCGCCCGGCGCTCGAGGCGTTCCACCTCTGACCAGACCGCCCCGGTCCGGGCCCGGTCCGGGCCCGGTGCGGGCCCCGCCCTGCGCCGGGACCTACTCGGCCGCGGCCGGCTGGGCCTGGGTGGCCTGTCCGCGCTGGATCGGCTTGGCGTCGATGCCGGACTCCTTGCGCTGCTGGGGGGTGATGGCCGCGGGGGCGTCGGTGAGCGGGTCGACCCCGCCGCCGGACTTCGGGAACGCGATGACGTCCCGGATCGAGTCGGTGCCGGCGAGCAACGCGCAGATCCGGTCCCAGCCGAAGGCGATCCCACCGTGCGGCGGGGCGCCGTAGGAGAAGGCGTCGAGGAGGAACCCGAACTTCTCCTGCGCCTCGTCCTGCGAGATCCCCATCACGCCGAACACGCGCTCCTGGACGTCCTTGCGGTGGATACGGATGGACCCGCCACCGATCTCGTTGCCGTTGCACACGATGTCGTACGCGTAGGCCAGGGCCGAGCCCGGATCGGTGTCGAAGGTGTCGAGGTGCTCGGGCTTCGGCGAGGTGAACGCGTGGTGCACGGCGGTCCACGCACCCGAGCCCACCGCGACGTCACCGGCGGCGGTGGCGTCGTCGGCCGGCTCGAACATCGGGGCGTCGACGACCCAGGTGAACGCCCACTTCTCGGGGTCGATCAGGCCGAGCTTGGACGCGATCTCACCGCGGGCCGCGCCGAGGAGTGCGCGGGTGGACTTGACGGCCCCGGCGCCGAAGAAGATGCAGTCCCCCGGCTCGGCACCGACGTGCGCGGCGATGCCGGCACGCTCGGTGTCCGAGAGGTTCTTGGCGACGGGACCGCCGAGCTCGCCGCCCTCACCGACGAGGATGTACGCCAGGCCCTTGGCGCCGCGCTGCTTGGCCCACTCCTGCCAGGCGTCGAGCTGGCGACGCGGCTGAGACGCCCCGCCCTTCATGACGACCGCCCCGACGTAGGGCGCCTTGAACACGCGGAACGGGGTGTCGGCGAAGAACTCGGTGCACTCGACCAGTTCGATGTCGAAGCGGAGATCCGGCTTGTCCGAGCCGTAGCGGCGCATCGCCTCGTCGTAGGTCATCCGCGGGATCGGCGTGGTGATCCGGTAGCCGGCGGTGGCCCACACGTCGGTGAGGATCTCCTCGGCGAGTGAGATGACATCGTCCTGGTCGACGAAGCTCATCTCCACGTCGAGCTGGGTGAACTCGGGCTGGCGGTCGGCCCGGAAGTCCTCGTCGCGGTAGCAGCGTGCGAGCTGGTAGTACTTCTCCATCCCGGCCACCATGAGCAACTGCTTGAACAGCTGCGGTGACTGCGGGAGGGCGTAGAACGTGCCCGGCTGCAGGCGCGCGGGCACGAGGAAGTCACGCGCCCCCTCGGGGGTCGAGCGGGTCAGCGTGGGCGTCTCGATCTCCACGAAGTCGTGGCGCGCCATGACGTTGCGGGCGGCGGCGTTGACCTTCGACCGCAGGCGCAGTGCGGCGCCCGGGCCCTCGCGCCGCAGGTCGAGGTAGCGATGGCGCAGACGCGCCTCCTCACCGACCTCGTCGTCCAACTGGAACGGCAGGGCCGCGGCCTCGCCGAGGACCTCGAACGAGGTCACGTCGATCTCGACCTCACCCGAGGCGAGGTTGGGGTTCTCCGACCCCTCCGGGCGGCGGTCCACCACGCCGGTGACGGCGACGCAGTACTCGTTGCGGAGGCGGTGTGCGCGCTCGGCGACCTCCTCGGAACGGAACACCACCTGGCATACGCCGGTCGCGTCGCGGAGGTCGACGAAGATGACCCCGCCGTGATCCCGGCGGCGCGCGACCCAGCCGGCCAGGGTGATGGTCTCCCCTGCATCGGCGGCTCGGAGCTGGCCGGCGGAATGGGTGCGCAGCACTGCGGTTGTCCTCTCGTCGGGAAAAGGTGTGCGGTCGGCGAACGCCAGAGCGGACCCACCGCGTCGTGAGCGGTCGGCCCCGGGTTCGGACGAGGCACAGTCTACGTCCCCCCTCGGCCGTTCCCCGTGTCGGATGCGGCCGCGGCTCGGCGCCCCATACAGTGATCCCGGAGCATCGCGGTGGTGCGGCATGCCCGGGTGGACCGGCGGCCCCGCGGACGAGAGGCGGCGACATGACGTTCCGGCAGGGTGGGCGGCTGGACACCAGCGGGGTCTCCGGCGGGGGACGCGGAGGCCGGGGGGGACGTCGGGGGATGGCGGTCGGCGGCGGTGTCGGAGGCCTCGTCGTCGTCGTCATCGCGCTGTTCCTGGGCGTGGACCCGGGCCAGCTCGGCCTGGACTCCGGAACCGGGGGCGGCCAGGGACAGTCCACGGACTCGGCGCAGCGGTTCCAGGCCCACATCGACCAGTGCGACCTGCAGCAGGCCAACACCGACACCATCTGCCGCATCGTCGCCACCACCGAGAGCCTCGAGGACGTGTGGAATACCCAGTTGCCCGACCAGATCGGGATGCGCTGGGTCCAGCCCCACACCAACATCTTCACCGGCGCCATCGACACCGGATGTGGCGCGGCCTCCTCCGACATCGGGCCGTTCTACTGCCCGGCCGACGAGAACGTGTACATAGACCCCGCGTTCTTCGACCGGGTTCTCGTGGGCCAGCTCGGTGGATCACCCTCCGGTGCGGCGCAGATGTACGTCGTCGCCCACGAGTTCGGCCACCACCTGCAGACCATGCTCGGGGACATCCGCCGTTCACAGCAGGACCCGCAGGGTCCTTCCTCGGGCGCGGTCCGGGTCGAGCTCCAGGCCGACTGCTACGCCGGGCTGTGGGCCCACTACGCCACCTCGACCCCGGCGCCCGACGGCGGCCCTCCGCTGCTCGAGAGCCTCACCGGGAGCGACGTCGACGCGATCATCCAGACCGCCGAGGCGATCGGCGACGATCACATCCAGCGCTCCGGCGGAGCGCGCGTCGACCCGGGCTCGTGGACCCACGGGTCGTCGGAGATGCGCCGGCAGTGGTTCCTGACGGGCTACGAGCAGGGCTCGATGCAGGCCTGCGACACGTTCCGCGCGCAGCTCTGAGCTGCGGTCGGGGTCACCGGCCGCTCGGGGTCAGCGCGCGACGGCCCTGGTCACGTGGTCGACGACGGCCTCCAGGGGCACGGGCTCCTGGTCGCCGGTGGCCATCGTCTTGACGACGGCCGTGGAGGTGGCGAGCTCGTCCTCCCCGACGACGACGGTGACCGCCGCCCCGGAACGGTCCGCCGCCTTGAAGGCCCCCTTCATACCGCGGTCCCCATAGGCCATGTCCGCCCGGAGTCCGCTGCGACGGAGTTCGGCGAGCAGGGGTACGAGCACCGCCTTGGCCCGGGCGCCGAGCGCCACGCCGTACACGTCCACGCGCCCCTGCGCCGCGGGGTCGATTCCCTCGGCCTGCAACGCGAGCACCGTCCGGTCCACGCCGATGCCGAATCCGATCCCCGACAACGCCTGGCCGCCGAGCTGCTCCATCAGACCGTCGTACCGGCCGCCGCCGCCGATCCCGGACTGCGCGCCCAGGCCGTCGTGGACGAACTCGAAAGTCGTCTTGGTGTAGTAGTCCAGACCCCGGACCATGCGGGGATTGACCTCGTACGCGACGCCCAGCGCGTCCAGGTGCGCCCGCACGGTCCCGAAGTGCTCGGCGCTGGCGTCCGACAGGTGATCGATCATCAGCGGCGCGTCCTCGAGCTGGGCGCGGACGTCCGGGCGCTTGTCGTCGAGCACACGCAGCGGGTTGATCCGCGCGCGCTCCCGGGTGGCCTCGTCGAGGTCGAGACCGGAGAGGAAGTCCTGGAGGCGGTCCCGGTAGGCGGGGCGACAGGTCTCGTCACCCAGCGACGTGAGCTCGAGGCGGAATCCGGTGAGGCCGAGCGAACGGAACGCCTCGTCCGCCACCGCGATGACCTCGGCGTCCAGCGCCGGGTCGTCGACGCCGATCGCCTCGATGCCGACCTGCTGGAGCTGGCGATACCGGCCGGCCTGGGGGCGCTCGTACCGGAAGAACGGGCCCGCGTAGCAGAGCTTGACCGGGAGCTGGCCGCGGTCGAGTCCGTGCTCGATCACGGCACGCATGACCCCGGCGGTGCCCTCCGGGCGCAGGGTGACGCTCCTGCCGCCCCTGTCGGAGAACGTGTACATCTCCTTGGACACCACATCGGTCGACTCCCCGACCCCCCGTGCGAACAAGGCCGTGTCCTCGAAGACCGGCAACTCGATGTGCCCGTACCCGGCGCGCCGCGCGGAGGAGGTGATGGCCTCCCGCACCGCCACGAACCCGGCGGACGCCGGGGGGACGTAGTCGGGAACGCCCTTGGGAGCCTTGAGCGCGGTCTTCTTCTCGGTGCCGGTCACTGGTGAGTGGTCCTTGGGTCTCGAGGGTGGGGAAGCTGGTCGGTCTAGAGGTCGCGCAGGAACGGATTCGAGCGCCGCTCGCGACCGATGGTCGTGGAGGGCCCGTGTCCCGGCAGGACCACGGCGTCGTCGTCCAGGACGAGGAACTTCTTGGCGATGGACTGCATCAACACCTCGGTGTCGCCCGCCGGGAGGTCGGTGCGACCAACGCCGTCCTGGAACAGTACGTCCCCGCCGAGGACGACCATCCGGGGTCCCTCCTCGGTCTCGACCGTGATCCGGAAGGACACGGAACCGGGACTGTGGCCCGGAACGTGGTCCACGTCGAAGGTCATCGATCCGAATCGCAGGGTGTCGCCGTCGAACACCTCGACGACCTCGGCCGGTTCGGTGAACGTGACGCCCTTGAGCATCGCCGACAGGTCGAGGGACAGCCCCTTGCCCGGGTCGGCGAGCATCGCCCGGTCCTCGGGGTGGATGTAGGCGGGGACCCCGTAGTGGTCCGCCACCTGTTGTGCGTTCCAGATGTGGTCGAGGTGCCCGTGGGTGAGGAGAACCGCTCGAGGCCTGAACCCGGACTCGGAGATCTGTCGACGGACCTGCGCCTCCGAGTCCTGCCCCGGGTCGACGATCACACAGTCACCGGCGTCGTCACCGACGATGTAGCAGTTGGTCTGGAACATTCCGGCGGGGAAACCGACGATCTGCACGTCCCGAACTCCCTTTCTGATGATGGTCGACGCCGTCCGGCGTCCCGTGGCGGGTCAACGGGGCCCGACACCGGAGTGGCTTTCAGCCGTCATCGCCCGACCTGGTAGACAAGGACCCTGGGCTGGACCGCCCTGGTGACTCCGTCGAGGAGCCCACCGTGGGTCCGCCCGACCGTTCCAGCCTAGTCCAGGTCCCCAGGAGGGTCAGTGTCCACCAACCAGGAACGCCGAGCCGAGGCGCGCCAACGCCTGCGCGAGCAGATGGAGGCGCAGGCCCGCCGCGAGAAGCAGCTGAAGATCGCGGGGGCCGCGATCGTGGTGGTGGTCCTCCTCGGCATCGTGGGCGTGGTGGTCTGGAACAAGGCGGAGCAGGCCCGGGCCGAGGAGTACGCCGCCAACTGGGTCACCTGCGAGTACGCGGAGGACAACGCCCCCAGGGAGAAGGTCGACCCGGCGGAGTTCGAGGATCAGGGGCCGGAGATCGTCGCCGAGGCGCGACGCTTCAACGAGCAGATCGACGAGGTGGAGAAGTCCAAGCGCGAGGTCGACCCCCCGACCGGAGATCAGCCCCGGCGCGGTACTGCCGAGATCACCATCACCACCGGTAAGGGGGAGATCCCTCTCGTCCTCGACCGTGAGGGTGCTCCGTGCAACGTCGCGAGCTTCGTGCACCTGGCGCAGCAGGAGTACTTCGACGACACCGAATGTCATCGTCTGACCGTGGGCGGGGAGGGCTCGCAGCTCTCGGTGCTGCAGTGTGGTGACCCGACGGGGACCGGGCTCTCCGGTCCCGGCTACATGATCACGGACGAGCCGCCCACCGACCTGGCCGTGGACGAGAGCGGTTCGGGGATGTCGATCTATCCCCGGGGAACCGTCGCCATGGCCAAGTCGCAGGCACCGAATAGTGCCGGCAGTCAGTTCTTCCTCGTGTACGAGGACTCCATGCTGCCGCCCGAGTACACCGTCATGGGGACGATCGGTGAGGAGGGTCTGGAGGTCCTCGACGAGATCGCCGAGGCGGGTACGAAGAGCGACGACCAGACGAAGCCGGACTACGAGACACCGCGTCGGCCCGTCGTCATCGAGAAGGTCACCGTCGGCGCCCAGGAGGGCCTGCCCGAGGAGTGACCCCACGTCACCGGATCACCGGCCCCGGCCTCCAGGCCGGGGCCGGTGTCGTCTCCGGTGCCACCCGGTCGACCTCGCCCTCGGTGCGACCAGGACACCTGGTCCGGGTCCGCTGCCCTAGTTCGAGGTCATGCGGTAGACGTCGAAGACGCCCTCGACCTTCCGGACCGCACCGAGGACGTGGCCCAGATGCTTGGGGTCGGCCATCTCGAAGGTGAATCGGGAGATCGCCACCCTGTCGTCGCCCGCGGTCTGCACCGAGGCGGACAGGATGTTGACCTTCTCGTCGGCCAGGACCTTGGTGATGTCCGACAGGAGGCGATGGCGGTCGAGGGCTTCCACCTGGATGGCCACGAGGAACACCGCGCCGGGCTGGGGCGCCCACTCGACCTTGACCAGTCGCTCCGGTTCCCTGTGCAGGTCGGAGGCATTGGTGCAGTCGGTCCGGTGCACGCTGACCGAGCCGCCGCGCGTGATGAAGCCCAGGACCTGGTCACCAGGGACAGGGGTACAACAACGGGCGAGCTTGGCGTGGACGTCCTCCACGCCGCCGACCAGGACTCCTGCACCCGAGGTGGTGGTCCGCGGCGGGGTGATGGTCTTGTCGCGGGAGCGGTCGGCCAGTTCCTCCGTGACCTCGTCCACTCCGCCGTGGGCGGCGACCAGACGGCCCACCACGGTCTTCGCCGAGACATGGTTCTCACCGATCGCCGTGTAGAGCGCGGTGACGTCCGCGAACCCGAGCTCGCGGGACACCCCGGCGATCGACTCGTTGGAGAAGATGCGGTGAACCGGGACACCGCCGCGGCGGACCTCCCGGGTGATGAGGTCCTTGCCCCGCTCCAGGGCCTCCTCACGGCGTTCCTTGGCGAACCACTGACGGATCGAACTCTTGGCACGGCCCGAGACCACGAACTTCTGCCAGTCCAGGCTGGGGCCGGCGTTGAGGTCCTTGGAAGTGAAGACCTCCACCACCTCGCCGTTCTCGAGCGGGCGCTCGAGGGCGACGAGTTTGCCGTTGACCCGCGCCCCGATGCACCGGTGGCCGACCTCGGTGTGCACCGCGTAGGCGAAGTCCACGGGTGTGGCGCCGACCGGCAGGTTGATGACGTCTCCCTTGGGGGTGAAGACGAAGATCTCTTTGCTGGTCATCTCGAAACGCAGGGAGTCCAGGAACTCACCGGGATCCGCGGCCTCACGCTGCCAGCTGAGCAGCTGGCGCATCCATGCCATCTCGTCGACCTCGGCGGGGTCGCCGTTGTGCTTGCCGCGGGTCTCCTTGTAGCGCCAGTGCGCCGCGATGCCGTATTCCGCGTTGCGGTGCATCTCGTGGGTACGGATCTGGATCTCCAGCGGCTTGCCGTCGGGGCCGATCACGGTGGTGTGCAGCGACCGGTACACGCCGAAGCGCGGCTGGGCGATGTAGTCCTTGAACCGACCGGGCATCGGCTTCCAGGTCGAGTGCACCACTCCGATCGCGGCATAGCAGTCACGCACGTCCTCGCAGAGGACGCGGATACCGACGAGGTCGTGGATCTCGTCGAACTCCCGGCCCCGGACGATCATCTTCTGATAGATCGACCAGTAGTGCTTCGGACGACCCTCGACCCGCGCCTGGATGTGGGCCTTCTCGAGGTCCGTCCGCACCCGGTTGGTCACGGTGCCCAGGTAGACGTCGCGGCTGGGGGCCCGGTCGGCCACGAGCCGGACGATCTCCTGGTACTTCTTCGGCTCGAGGATCGCGAAGGCGAGGTCCTCGAGCTCCCACTTGATGGTCGCCATACCCAGCCGGTGTGCGAGCGGGGCGATCACCTCGAGGGTCTCGCGCGCCTTCTTGACCTGCTTCTCGGGTGGCAGGAAGCGCATCGTGCGCATGTTGTGCAGGCGGTCGGCCACCTTGATCACCAGGACGCGCGGGTCGTGAGCCATCGCGATGATCATCTTCCGGATGGTCTCCGCCTCGGCGGCCTCGCCGAACTCGACCTTGTCCAACTTGGTGACGCCGTCCACGAGGTGGGCGACCTCACCGCCGAAGTCCGCTTCCAGCTGGTCTAGTGAGTACGCGGTGTCCTCCACCGTGTCGTGCAGCAGTGCCGCCACGAGGGTGGTGGTGTCCATGCCCATCTCGGCGCAGATGGTGGCCACGGCGAGCGGGTGGGTGATGTAGGGGTCACCGGACTTGCGGAAGACGCCCTCGTGTTGCTTCTCGGCGAGGGTGTAGGCCCGCGCCAGCAGGCCGACGTCGGCTTTGGCGTGGTGGATGCGGTGGACCCGGACCAGCGGTTCGAGGACGGCCGGTGTGGAGGTCACGGTCAGCCCGGAGGTGAGGCGTCGTGCCCACCGGGCCCGCACCCGCCGTCCGGCGGACGGGCGGTTGCCCGGGATCACCGGGAGCGGTTGGGTCGAGGGCTGGGGTTGGGCCTTCTGTCCGAGGGGTGCGCCCCGGTCCGGCTGCCCGGCGGGGTCCTGCCGTTGCGTCATGTCCGGCTCCTCCCTCCAGTTCCGGGCCGTCAGATACGGCCGGCGGTCACGCGACCGTGAGGCAGGTCAGCGGTGTGCCGGCCAGTCTATCCCGACCCCCGAGACCGGGGACCTCGAGCACCACGGACAACCCGGCGACTATCGCGCCACAGTCCTCCAGCAGTCCCACCGCGGCGGTGAGGGTCCCCCCGGTGGCGAGGACGTCGTCGACGACGAGGACGCGCTTCCCGCTGAGGTCGAGCCCGTCCGCGGGGAGTTCCAACGTGGCAGCGCCGTACTCGAGCTCGTAGGAGCGCGAGTGCACCGGTGGCGGGAGCTTGCCGGCTTTGCGGATCGCGAGGATGCCGGTGTGTAGGCGTACGGCAGCTGCCCCGGCCAGCAGGAAGCCGCGGGCGTCGAGCCCGGCGACGTAGTCCACGCTGCCGATCTCGTGTCCGGCGATGAGCCCGGCGACGACGGCATCGAAGCCGTCGGCGTCGGCGAGAACCGGGGTCAGGTCGCAGAACTGGACTCCGGCGGACGGGAAGTCCTCGACGCGGCGCATCAGGCGCTCGACGGCGGAGCTGATCGCCGGTGAGACGTGGGTCAGGGCGGGCTCGGTCATGCGGTGGCCTCGGCCTTCTCGCGTCGGGCCAGCACCTTGGCGGTCTGGCGGCTGATCTGGGGGTCGCGGTTCTTCAGGCTAACCAGCAGTGGCGTCGCGAGGAACACCGAGGAGAACGTACCGGTGACGATGCCGACCATCTGCACCAGAGCGAGGTCCATCAGGGTGCCCACTCCGAGGATCCACACCGCGATGACCACCAGCGCCAGCAGTGGCAGCACGCCGATGATCGTGGTGTGGATGGATCGCATGAGGGTCTGGTTGACACCCAGGTTCGCCTCTTCGGCGTAGGTGCGGCTCGTCGTGTGTCTGATGCCGCGGGTGTTCTCCTCGACCTTGTCGAACACGATCACCGTGTCGTACAGCGAGAAGCCGAGGATGGTCAACAGACCGATAACCGTGGCCGGGGACACCTCGAAGCCGACGATCGAGTAGATCCCGGCGGTGGTCACGACGTCGAACAACAGTGCCACGATGGCGGCGGTGGCCATCTGCCACTCGAATCGGAAGGCGATGTAGCCGAAGACGATCACGAGGAACACCCCGAGTGCGATCAGGGCGTTCTTGGTGACCTGCCCTCCCCAACTCTCGGATCGTGCGGAATCACCGATGGCCTCCACCGACGAGACCCCGTCTGCGGTCACCGGCTGGAACTCCTCGTACAGGGAGTTCTTGGCGGCGAGGATCTCGTCGCTGGTGAGGAACCGGGTCTCGACCTCCACGATCCGGGCGTTCCCGGCGCCGACGATCTGCACCATCTGCGGTTCCTCGCCGACGGATTCCTCGACCACCGCGGCCACGCGGTCCTTGTCGATGTCGCCGGCCGGCATCGTGAGTTTGGTGCCGCCGGTGAAGTCGATCCCGAAGCTGAAACCGCGGAAGAGGATGCTCGCCAGGCAGATCGCGACGATCACGAGGGTGAGGACGTAGAACTTCCGGCGGTTCGGAACGATGCCGAACGCCCCGGTTCCCGTGTAGAGCCGGGTGAACAGGCTGTCGGTCCGGCCGGTGGGCGCCGTGGCGCCGCTGTCGGTTGCGGTGGTGACGGGAGTGCTCATCGGCCCTCCTCCTCATCGGTGGCGGGGCGCGTGGTCGGCGTGTCGGTCATCGTGTCGCCGCCCGGTCCCCGGATGGTCGCGGTGACCCCGCGGCCACCGTCCCGGTCCGCGTCCTTCTCGGCCTTCCGGTCGAGTCGACGCTGTTCTGCTGCGGCCGCCTGGAGATTCTCCATGCGTCCCATCCCGTTCGCCCAGGTCTTGGCGAAGGTGGGTCGGGTGGAGGCCAGGTAGACGAGCGGCCACGTCACGGTGAACGCGACGAACACGTCCATGACGGTCGTCAGACCGAGGGTGAACGCGAAGCCGCGCACCTCGCCACTGGCCAACAGGTAGAGGACGACGGCACCGATGAGGCTGACCATGTTGCCGGTCACGATCGTGCGGCCGGCGCTCTTCCAGGCCCTGGGTACGGCGGATCGGAACCGGTGGCCGTCCCGTAGTTCGTCCTTGATGCGCTCGAAGAACACGACATAGGAGTCGGCGGTCATTCCGATGCCGATGACCAGGCCCGCGATGCCGGCGAGGTCGAGGCTGTAGTCCACCGTGTAACCCAGGAACACGAGCATGACGTAGGTCAGCAGGAACGACAGGGCCAGCGAGATGAACGCCAGGACTCCCAGCAGGCGGTAGAAGAAGGCCGAGTAGGCCAGGACCAGGAGGAAACCGATCGCACCGGCGAGCAGGCCGGCCTCGAGCGACGCCAGACCGAGGGATGCCGGCACGTTGTCGACGTTGGGGTCCTCGAAGGAGATGGGCAGGGCGCCGTAGCGCAGGTTCGCGGCGAGGGACGCCGCCTCGTCCGTGGTGAAGTCACCGGTGATGGAGGTCGCCGAACCGACGGGCGTAGCGCCCTGGACGACCGGCGCACTGATGACCTCGCCGTCGAGGACGATGGCGATCTGCCGCTGGAGGTTCTCCTGGGTCAGGCGTGACCAGGTGGCGCTGCCCTGCTCGCCGGGGCCGGCGTTGAACCGGAAGGAGACCTCGTTCTTGGCGGCCTGCTGGTTGAACCCCGAACTGACGGAGTCCTTGACGATCTGCTGGCCGTCGAGACGTCGGCCGTCCTCGGGTTCGCCGATGAGCAACGGGACGGGACCGAGGACGTACTTCGCACCGTCACCACAGGCGATGAGGGCCTGGGACGGGTCGTCGAAGCCGGCGAGCACATCGCGCTCCGGGCAGCGGAATGTCGCGAGCGTCTCGGTGAGTTCCTGCGGATCGCCCTGGCGGACCTCGCGGGCCTCCTCGACCTCCCTGGCGACGGCCTCCCGGTCCCCCTTGGCGGCGGGCACGGGCTCGAGGTCGCCCTCGGCGACGGGCTGGACCTGCAGGACGGGGCGGATCGTCAGCTGCGAGGTGGTGCCGAGATCGCGGGCCTGGCTGGAGTCCTCACCGGGAACGGTGAGGACGATGTTGCTGCCCTCGATGACGACCGAGGTCCCGGCGACGCCGAGCCCGTCGACACGGTCCCGGATGATGTCCTGCGCCAGTCGTAGGTCCGCCTCGTCGGGGTCTCCCTTGGGGATCAGCGTGACGCGCGTTCCGCCCTGCAGGTCGATGCCCAGCTTCGGCGTCAGTCCGCGGTCCGCCACGGCGAAGGCGCCGAGGAGGAGGATGAACAGCACCAGGAAGAAGGCGGACAGCAGTGCCCACGGTCTGGGGCGGGCGTCGGTGCCTCGAGGACGAACTGGTGACACAGGTGATCTCTCTCGGTATTCGTCTGTGGCCTCCGGCTGGACGGCCCCATTACACTACTCGCCGGTTACGGCCTACCGGGAATTCGCGGCGCCGGTACCGGAGTCGGGCCCGGGGGTCGTACCGGTCTCGAGCTTCTCGCGGATCACCCGCCGGTCCCACCGGGTCCGGACGCCGGGGGCGATCTCCAGTTCCACCGTCTCCTCGTTGACGGAGACGATCGTCGCGTGCAGACCGGAGGTGGTGAGCACGCGATCTCCCGCGGACAGGGACGCCTGCATCTCACGCATGTCCTTCATCGCCCTGCGCTGCCTGGTGCTCTGCAGGACCATCAGCACGATCAGTACGACGATCATCAACGGAAGCAGCAGTTCCAGTCCCATTCGGGTCCTCCTGATGTGGACCCGCCGGTTCCGGGTCGGTGGGGCGGGTCCGGGCTACGGACGGTCTCGTCCGAGGATGCCAGTCGGGGACTCAACCGCGTGCGCCGGGTCCCCGGTCGACCTCGACGGGCAGCATCGGCTGGCCGGCCGCCCCGTCGGATCGGGTGAGGCCCAGGTGGCCCCACGCCGCGGCGGTGGCGATCCGCCCGCGTGGGGTGCGCGCGAGCAGCCCCGCGCGGACGAGGAAGGGCTCGCAGACCTCCTCGAGGGTGGTGGACTCCTCCCCCACGGCCACCGCCAGGGTGCTCAGTCCGACCGGCCCACCCTCGTGCTGGACGAGGAGCGCCCTCAAGACCGCCCGGTCGAGACGGTCGAGTCCCAGTTCGTCCACCTCGTACACCTCGAGCGCGGCCCGCGCGACGGGCACCGTGATGCGCCCGTCAGCGCGGACCTCGGCGAAATCACGTACCCGCCGCAGGAGGCGGTTGGCGATCCGCGGTGTGCCCCGGGACCGGCCGGCGATCTCCAACGCAGCGTCGGCCTCCACGGGGATGGCGAGGATGTCCGCGGCGCGGGTGACGATCCTCGCGAGATCGGCGTCGGTGTAGAAGTCCATGTGCGCGGTGAATCCGAACCGGTCGCGCAGGGGGCCGGTGAGCGCACCGGATCGCGTGGTGGCGCCGACGAGGGTGAACGGGGCGATCTCCAGAGGAATCGAGGTGGCGCCGGGCCCCTTGCCCACCATGATGTCGATCCGGAAGTCCTCCATGGCGAGGTAGAGCATCTCCTCGGCCGGCCGGGCGATGCGGTGGATCTCGTCGATGAACAGCACGTCGCCCTCGATGAGGTTGGACAGCATCGCGGCCAGGTCGCCGGGCCGTTCGAGGGCGGGCCCGGAGGTGATCCTCAGTGATCCACCGAGTTCGGCCGCGACGATCATCGCGAGACTGGTCTTGCCCAGCCCGGGCGGACCGGAGAAGAGCAGGTGGTCGGGGACGACGCCCCGGCGGGTGGCGGCGGTGAGGACGAGGTCGAGTTGTTCCCGGACGGTCTCCTGACCGATGAACTCGCCCAGACTGCGCGGTCGGAGGGCGCCCTCGACGTCCGAGTCGAACGGGGTCACGGACGCGGACAGTTCGTCCTCCTGCCCCGCGCTGAGCCCGTCCCCGGGGGTGAACCCGTCACCGAGCGCGTCGGACGGTCCCGTCATCAGCGCTTACCGAGGGACTTGAGCGCCAGCCGCAGGGCCTGCGCCGGGTCCAGGTCCGGCTCGGCCGCGAGGACAGCGGTGGCGGCCTTCTCCGCCTCGGCCGCGGAGAAACCAAGGCCCTCGAGTGCCTCTGCCACCTCGGTCGCCGCCGGCGCACCGCCGACACCGCCGGGGGTTCCCGCCGGCCCGCCGGCCGATACGGGCCCGACCTTGTCCTTGAGCTCGAGCACCATGCGCTCGGCCGTCCGCTTCCCCACCCCGGGCACCCGGGTCAACGCCTTGACGTCCCCGGCGCCCAGCGCGCGCACGAGGTCCTCCGGTTCGAGCGTGGCGACGATCGCCAGGGCCAGACGCGGACCGACCCCGGCGACGGTCTGCACGGTGCGGAACAGCTGTCGGGCGTCCACCGAGTCGAAGCCGTACAGGGTGAGCGAGTCCTCGCGCACCACCAGCTCCGTGTGGAGCATCCCCTCGGCACCGCGCCTCAGACCCGCGAGCGCGGCCGGTGTCGCGTGCACGAGTACGCCGACACCTCCGGTCTCCACCACGCAGCGGTCGAGACCGATCTCGGCCACTGTTCCCCGTATCGAGGCGATCACCAGCGCACTCCCTTCGTCCGCGCCATACCCCGGGCGGCGGCCCGGGCGCGCTCCTGATCGGCGGCCGCGCTGCGGCCTCCGGTGACGTTCGACGCGGCGGCCTCGCGTGCCGCCGCCACCTTCGACTCGAACCCGGCGCGGGTCCGGGCGACCCGACCGTCGAGGGCTGCCACCCGACCCTGCATGGGCGCGCGCCAGCTGTGGCACACGGCCAGTGCGAGGGCGTCGGCCGCGTCCGCCGGGCTGGGCGGCTTCTGCAGACCGAGGATGCGGGTGATCATCAGAGTCATCTGTTTCTTGTCCGCGCGCCCGCTGCCGGTGATGGCGGCCTTGACCTCCGAGGGGGTGTGGAAGGCCACCGGGATGTCGCGGTAGGCGGCCGCCAGCGCCACCACGCCCGCGGCCTGGGCCGTGCCCATGGCGGTGGAGACCTGGTTCTGCGCGAAGACCCGCTCGATCGCGACGACGTCCGGTCGGTGGATCTCCATCCACTCGTCCGCCACTGCGTGGACCGCCCGCAGGCGCTTCTCGAGGGGGTCCTGGGCCGCGGTGCGGACGACGTCCACGTCCAGGGCCGTGACGGCGCGGCCCGGCTCGGTTTCGATCAGCGCGAGCCCGCACCGGGTCAGCCCCGGGTCCACACCCATCACGCGCATAGCGACCTTTCGCCGACCACTGGTAGAACCTACGTTCGAGACCCTACCAGTGGCCCGCCCGTCAGGCGTTCAGCGCCGCCAGCACGTCGTCCGGCACGTCCAGGTTGGAGTAGACGTTCTGCACGTCGTCGGAGTCCTCGAGCGCGTCGATCAGCTTGAAGACCTTCATGGCGCCGTCCGCGTCGACCGTCACCTCGACGGAGGCGCGGAACCCGGACTCGGCCGACTCGTAGTCGATGCCGGCCTCCTGGAGCGCGGTGCGCACCCGGACGAGGTCGGTCGGCTCGCAGACCACCTCGAACTGTTCACCGAGGTCGTTGACCTCCTCGGCGCCGGCCTCGAGAACGGCCATGAGGATGTCGTCCTCCTCGAGCTCACCCTTGTCCAGGACGATCTCGCCCTTGCGGGTGAACAGGTACGCCACCGAGCCCGGGTCGGCGAGGTTGCCGCCGTTGCGGGTCATCGCGGTGCGCACCTCGCCGGCGGCACGGTTGCGGTTGTCGGTCAGACACTCGATGAGCAGGGCCACGCCGTTCGGGCCGTAGCCCTCGTACATGATGGTCTCCCACTCGGCGCCGCCCGCCTCCTCACCGGCGCCACGTCTACGCGCCCGCTCGACGTTGTCGCCCGGGACCGAGTTCTTCTTGGCCTTCTGGATGGCGTCGTAGAGCGTCGGGTTGCCGGCTGGGTCACCGCCGCCCGTACGGGCCGCCACCTCGATGTTCTTGACGAGCTTGGCGAAGAGCTTGCCGCGCTTGGCGTCGATCGCGGCCTTCTTGTGCTTGGTGGTGGCCCACTTGGAATGGCCTGCCATGTGATGTTCCGCCCTCCGGGGGTTCTCAGACCGGCCCGCCGTATGGTGGGTCCGGTGCGACGTGTCGCTGACTGATCAGTCTACGAGGTCGCCTGCCGCACCATGTCGAGGAAGTACCCGTGGACGCGCACATCGTCGGTCACCTCGGGGTGGAAGGAGGTCGCCAGGGCGTTGCCCTGGCGCACCGCGACCACGTGATCGTCGCCGTCCGAGGCGCGGACCCGGGCGAGCACCTCCACGTCCGGGCCCACCGACTCGACCCAGGGGGCGCGGATGAACACGGTCCTGACCGGGTCGGTGCCGAGGGCGTCGACGACGAGGTCGGCCTCGAACGAGTCGACCTGCCGTCCGAAGGCGTTCCGTCGGACGGTCATGTCGATCGCGGAGAACCAGGTGGCGTCGGCCCGGGTGTCCAGGACGACCGAGGCGAGCAGGATCATCCCGGCGCAGGAACCGTAGACCGGCATGCCGCCGGAGATCCTCTCGGACACCGGCTCGTACATGTCGTACACATCGAGGAGTCGGCTCATCGCGGTCGACTCCCCGCCGGGAAGGATGAGACCGTCCACGGTGTCGAGTTCCGAACGCCGACGGACCGGCACCGCGCGGGCGCCGACGGACTCGAGATGGCGCAGGTGTTCGGCGACGTCGCCCTGCAGGGCGAGGACGCCGACGGTCGGGGCTACCGCGCTCACTTCTTCGACGGGTCGTCGGTGGTGCTCACCGGGAACGGCTGCGCACCCGGGCGCAGGCGCCGGGACAGACCCTCCTGGGTGACGGCGGCCACGAGTCGCCCGGAGCGGTCGAAGATCCGCCCCTGGGTCAGGGCCCGACCCCCGGAGGCAGACGGCGAGGTCTGGTCGTACAGCAACCAGTCGTCGGCCCGGAAGGGGCGCATGAACCACATCGCGTGGTCGAGCGACGCGTCCTGGGTGGGCTCGTCCGGGTGCGGCACCTTCGCGGAACCCAACAGGGTCATGTCCGACATGTACGCGAGGGTGCAGACGTGGAAATTGGGGTCGTCCGGCAGCGTGTCGACGCTGCGGAACCACACTCGCTGCTGCGAGGCCAGCGTCGAGCTGGTCTCCAGGCGGTCCCGGGGGACGATCCGGATGTCCCACTGGGCCCATTCCTCGACGAAGACGCGGTGGTCCTCGTCGAGGTCGTCGATCGTCGGGACGTCGATCTCCTCGGGTCCGACGACCCGGGGCATCGAGTCCTGGTGCTCGATGCCCTCCTGGTCGACGAGGTGGAAGGAGGCCGACATGGAGAAGATC
Source organism: Dietzia sp. IBK-p2-16D (assembly GCF_057773085.1). Taxonomy (NCBI): domain Bacteria; kingdom Bacillati; phylum Actinomycetota; class Actinomycetes; order Mycobacteriales; family Dietziaceae; genus Dietzia; species Dietzia sp. IBK-p2-16D. Next base: position 271,826 of record NZ_JBYMTL010000001.1, read on the forward strand.
GGCTCCCCCTCCTGGATGGCGGTGACACGGCGGGTGGCGAAGCTGCGACCGTCCCGGAGACGGTCGACCTGGAACACGGTCGGCACGTCGGGGATGCCCGGGCGGATGAAGTACCCGTGCAGGGAGTGGACGTGCTTGTCGGAGTCCACGGTCCGCACGGCGGCGACCAGGGTCTGGCCCGCGACCTGGCCGCCGAACGTCCGTTGCAGGTGCGTGCGGATGGCCGGACCCCGGTAGAGGTCGCGGTCTATCCGCTCGATCTCGAGGATGTCCTCGATCTTCGCCACCGGCGGGTCACCAGCCCCGCTCGGCGAGCCGGTGCGGCTCGGGGATGTCGTCGACGTTGATGCCGACCATGGCCTCGCCGAGGCCACGGGAGATGTCGGCGAGCGTCTCCGGATCGTCGTGGAAGGTCGTCGCCTTGACGATCGCCTTGGCGCGCTCGGAGGGGTTCCCGGACTTGAAGATGCCGGAGCCCACGAACACGCCCTCGGCGCCGAGCTGCATCATCATCGCGGCGTCGGCCGGGGTGGCGATGCCGCCGGCGGTGAACAGCACCACGGGGAGCTTGCCGGATTCGGCGACCTCCTTGACGAGCTCGTACGGCGCCTGGAGCTCCTTGGCGGCCACGTACAGCTCGTCGGACGGGAGGCTCTGCAGCTTGCGGATCTGCTGGCGGATCTGGCGCATGTGGGTGGTGGCGTTGGAGACGTCTCCGGTACCGGCCTCGCCCTTGGAGCGGATCATGGCCGCGCCCTCGGTGATCCGGCGCAGGGCCTCGCCGAGGTTGGTGGCGCCACAGACGAACGGCACGGTGAAGGCGAACTTGTCGATGTGGTTGGCGTAGTCGGCCGGGGTGAGGACCTCGGACTCGTCCACGTAGTCCACACCGAGCGCCTGGAGGATCTGGGCCTCGACGAAGTGACCGATCCGGGCCTTGGCCATCACGGGGATGGAGACGGCCTCGATGATCCCGTCGATGAGGTCCGGGTCGCTCATGCGGGCGACGCCGCCCTGGGCGCGGATGTCGGCGGGGACACGCTCGAGGGCCATGACGGCCACGGCGCCGGCGTCCTCGGCGATCTTCGCCTGCTCGGCGGTGACGACGTCCATGATGACGCCACCCTTGAGCATCTCGGCCATACCTCGCTTGACGCGTGCGGTTCCGGTGGTGTTCTCGCTGGACTGCGGCTCGCTCACGAAATAGGCCTTTCCTGGCTCAGACGACGTGTAACAGGGGTCCAGTGTAGGTCGCCCTCACCCCGCCGCCCCAACCGCCGCCCCGCCGGGGTTGGTCAGGCCTGTGGCGGCGGGGCGTCCACGAGCTCGACATACCCGGGCATGGGGGCCCGGCCGGCCAGTCGCAGGACCCGGACGGGGGTCTGTTCGCGCAGGGTACGGGTGTCGCGCACGGCATCGTTGTAGAAGCGACGCGCCATGGAGACGCGGTCGGTCGCGTCCTCCAGTTCTGCGGCGAGGTCAGCGGGCAACCCGCTCGTGTCGACGCCGGAGAGCACCACGCCGAGGGTGTTCTCGGCGATCTCGGCGTCGGGCCCGGTGGAGTCATCGGAGTGGTCGTCGGCGTCTCGGTGCCGCCGGTGCTCCGGGTGGGGGGCGGGGTCCGGTCCGGTGATCGCCCCCGGCGGGTGGGCCCGGGCGCGTGCGAGGGCCCGCGCCAGGCGGTCGGCGCCCACCGGGTCTCGTTCCCTGAGGTCCCGGATCACGGCGGTGGCGACCGTGTGGCGCCGTTCCAGGGCCCCGGCCAGGGCGGCGCGGGCCAGGTCGGTGCGGATGTGGAGCCTGTCCAGGCGGTGGGCCGTGAGGTAGGCCAGGACCAGTGACGCGAGCGCGACGACGAAGACGCCGACGACGACGATCAGTTCACCGGACACGGAGCGTCTCCCCCGGGCCGCGGATGGTCTCGTACACGCGGACCACCCTGTCGGCGACGACCGACCAGTCGTAGTCGCGGACCGCCTCCCGACCCCGCGCGCGGAGGCCGTCCCGGCGCCCGGGGTCGGTCAACACCCTCGTGAGAGCGGTGGCGAGGGAGTCGGCGTCGCCGACCGCGGCGAGTTCGCCGCACTCGCCGTCCCGCAGGACCCGGCGGAACGCGTCGAGATCGGATGCCACCACCGCGGTCCCGGCGGCCATGGCCTCCACGAGCACGATGCCGAAACTCTCCCCGCCGGTGTTGGGGGCGCAGTACACGTCGGCGGCGGCGAGGACGGCGGCCTTGCGGGTGTCGTCGACGCGGCCGAGGAACTCCACGTCCATCCCCCGGGGCAGTCGGGCGCGCAGGGCCCGCTCGTCGCCGTCACCCATGATCCGCAGCCGCAGGCCCGGCACCTCTCGCAGGACTGCCGGGAGCGCCGCGGCGAGCACCCCCATGCCCTTGCGCGGTTCGTCGTAGCGGCCGAGGAACGCCACGGTGGGTGCACCGGTCGGCTCGGCCGAGGTGTCGACATCCGTGAACGCGGACACGTCCACACCGTTGGGGATCTCCACGGCGTCGGAACCGAGGGCCTCCATCTGCCAGCGGCGCGCCAGGGTCGAGACCGCGATCCTCCCGCGGATCTTCTCGAGCAACGGGGCCAGGACCCCGTCGGCGGCGCCGAGTATCAGCGACCCGGTCGTCGACGTGTGGAACGTGGCCGTGATGGGGCCGGAGGACATGGCCAGGGCGAACATGCCCACTCCCGGGGCGTTGGGTTCGTGGATGTGGAGGATGTCCAGTGGCTGTTCGCGGAGCCACTGTCTGGTGGCCCGCCAGGTCGCCGGCCCGAAGCTGAGGCGGGCAACCGACCCGTTGTACGGGATCGGGACGCCCGGCCCGGTCAGTGTCATCCCGGAGACGGGCGCGCTGCCCGGACTGCCCGGAGCGAGGACCCGGACCGTGTGCCCCCGGCGCCGCAGCTCCTCGGTCAGGTCCACCACGTGGGCCTGGACGCCTCCCGGGGCGTCGAAGGAGTAGGGGCAGATCATGCCGATGCGCACGGCGGGCTCAGCCCTCGATCCGCGCGCGCCGCTCGGCCGGCAGGTCGTCCAGCCAGAGGGGCTGGAGCATGTGCCAGTCCGCGGGGTGTCGGGCGATCCCCTCCGCGAAGAGGTCCGCCATCGCCTGGACCGCCGACTCGATCCCGCCGGAGACGTCGATGGGAGGGGTGATCCGAACGCGCATCGTGTCCTCGTCGGAGTACCAGAACTGGGCCACCAGCAGCGGTGCCCCGGTCTCCACCGCGAGCCTCGCGGCCCCTGCGGGCATGCGCGTCTGCTCGCCGAAGAACGTCACCGGCACCCCGGTCCGGCGGAGGTCCCGCTCCCCCGGCAGGCAGACGATCCCGCCCCCGGCGAGGTACTCGCGCAGCGCGTCGAGCGGCGGGGTGGGGCCGCCCGTGTGCGGGTAGATGGTGAACCCGAGCCCCTCCCGGAAATCCAGGAAGCGCTGATACAACGATTCCGGCTTCAACCTCTCCGCGACGGTCGCGAACCCGCCGTAGCGTCGCGCCAGCCAGGTGCCGCCGAGGTCCCAGTTGGCGGAGTGCGGCAGCGCCACCACCACCCCGCGTCCCCGTGCCAGCGCCGCGTCCAGGTGCTCGACCCCGGCGATCGTTCGATCCATCTCGCGCGCCACCGCCTCGCGGTCCATCGACGGCAGGCGGAAGGCCTCCCGCCAGTAACGGGCGTAGGACCGGAAGGAATCCCGGATCAACTGGTCGGGGACCTCTGCCGGGGCGACTCCCAGGACGCGGGCCAGGTTCCGGCGCAGCTGCGAGTCCGGGCCCTGTCTGCGGGCGGCGAGATCGGCGCCCGCCCGGAAGAGCGCGCGGGCGGCCGGCTCGGGAAGCGCGCGCACGACGGCCCACCCGGCGGCGTAACCCAGATCCGACAGGCGCTCGGCCAGTGCGCTCATCGGTCCCCCACCGCAGGGGCGTCGGCTCGTGCCACCCGGCTGAGGTAGTCGGTACGCCCGCCCCACACGCGCTGGATCACCGTGACGAAGCTGCCCACGGCGACCGCGGTCAGGCCCACCTCGAGCGCCCACGGCACCCCCAGTCCTTCCAGACCGGCACCGAGCAGGACGAGGACCAGGCGATCTGCGCGCTCCATGAGTCCGCCCGGCGTGCGGAGCCCTCCGGCGTCGGCGCGGGCCTTGGAGTAGGACACCACCTGGGACAGGATCAGACACGCCAACACCATGATCAGCGCGACGCTGTTGTCGGGCTCGGCGTGGACCAGCCACCACAGCAACGACGCCAGGATCACCCCGTCCGCGACCCGGTCGGAGACCGCGTCGACCAGGGCCCCGTACGGTGACCCGCCCCCGCTCGCGCGGGCGACGGCACCGTCGACCAGGTCGAACAGGGTGCACAGGGCGATCACGATCGCGCCGGCGACGAGATGACCGGGCCCGAACAACGTGATCGCCGCGGCGCAGGTCAGCAGGAGACCGGTGAGGGTGATCCCGTTGGCGGTGACACCGGTGCGGACGAGGAACGCCGCCAGGGGGTGGGCCACCCTGGCGACCCCCGACCTTCCGTACTCGCTGAGCATTCGTCTCCCTGCCTACTTCGAGGTGCGGTCTGGTCCGGGCACGCCGTTCGGGGACACCGTGGCGGACCACGCCTCGGAGAGCAGCCGCCGCGTCTCGCGGAGGAGCTGCGGAAGCACCTTGGTTCCGCCGGTCACGGTAATGAAGTTGGCGTCGCCGATCCAGCGCGGCACGACGTGTTGGTGCAGATGCTCGGACAGGGACCCGCCGGCCGCGCCCCCCAGGTTGAGCCCCACGTTGAACGAGTCCGGGTTGGAGACGGCCTTGATGACCCGGATCAGGTGTTGCGTGTACGACATGAGTTCGCGGGACTCGTCGTCGTCGAGGTCCTCCAGGTCCGCGACCTTGCGGTACGGCACCACCATCGAGTGACCCGGATTGTAGGGGAACAGGTTGAGCACCACGTAGACGTGCTCGCCGCGGGCGACCACCAGCCCGTCCTCGTCGCTCATCCTCGGGATGTCGAGGAACGGCTCCCCCGTCATCCCCTCCGCGGGTTCGGGACGCGTCTCGGCGATGTACGACATCCGGTAGGGTGCCCACAGCAACTGGAGGTGGTCCTCCCCCGCCCCGAACTGGCGGTAGACGTCCGTGGAAGACGGATCTCCGGTCGTCACACGCGCTCCGCGGTCGGGACGTCGTTGCGGCGTGAGTTGATCCAGTACGAGATCTTGTCCATCGCGGCGTTCCGCGAGACCCCGTTGAGCTGCGTCCCGTCGGGGAACCGGAAGCTCACCGCGCCCGCCTCGACGTCGCGGTCACCGGCCAGGAGCATGAACGGGACCTTGCCGGTGGTGTGGTTGCGGATCTTCTTCTGCATCCGCTCGTCGGAGACGTCGAGCTCTGCCCGGATACCGCGCCCGCGGAGCTCGTCGATCACGTCCTCGAGGTGCTTCTCGTGCGCCTCCGCCACGGGGATGCCCACCACCTGCACGGGCGCGAGCCACGCGGGGAACAGCCCGGCGTAGTGCTCGAGCAGGACCGCGAAGAACCGCTCGATCGAGCCGAAGAGCGCGCGGTGGATCATCACCGGCCGCTTCTTGGTGCCGTCCGCGGCGTTGTAGGTCAGGTCGAACAGCTCGGGCAGGTTGAAGTCCAACTGGACCGTCGACATCTGCCACGTCCGCCCGATCGCGTCACGCGCCTGGACGGAGATCTTGGGGCCGTAGAAGGCGGCCCCGCCCGGGTCCGGGACCAGCTCGAGGCCGGAGTTCGTCGCCACCCGACGCAGCGTGTCGGTCGCGCGCTCCCAGATCTCGTCGCCGCCGACGTACTTCTCCGGGTCCTTGGTCGACAGCTCGAGGTAGAAGTCCTCGAGGCCGTAGTCGCGCAGGAGCGAGATGATGAAGGACAGCACGGAGGCGATCTCGCCCTCCATCTGCTCCTCGGTGCAGTAGATGTGCGCGTCGTCCTGGGTGAAGCCGCGGGCGCGGGTGAGGCCGTGGATCACCCCGGACTTCTCGTACCGGTAGACCGTGCCGAACTCGAACATCCGCAGTGGCAGTTCGCGGTACGAGCGGCCGCGGGAATCGAAGACCAGGTTGTGCATGGGGCAGTTCATGGGCTTGACGTAGTAGTCCTGCCCCGGCTTGGTCTCCTTGCCGTCCGCGTCGTATTCGGCGTCCAGGACCATGGGGGGGAACATCCCCTCCGAGTACCAGCTGAGGTGCTGCGACTTGCGGAACAGGTCGCCCTTGGTCACGTGCGGGGTGTTGACGAGTGAGTACCCCGCGGACAGGTGGCGCCGGAGGGAGTGCTGCTCCATCTCATTGCGGATGATCCCGCCACGGGGGTGGAACACCGGGAACCCGGACCCGATCTCGTCGGGGAAGCTGAACAGGTCCAGCTCGGTCCCGAGCCGACGGTGGTCGCGCTTCTCCGCCTCGGCGAGCCTGTCGAGGTAGGCGTCCATGGCCTCGGTGCTCTCCCAGGCCGTGCCGTAGATCCGCTGGAGACCGGCGTTGTTCTGATCGCCCCGCCAGTAGGCAGCGGACGAGCGCGTGAGTGTGAACGCGGGGATGAACTTGGTGGTGGGCGTGTGCGGGCCGCGGCACAGATCCGACCAGATGACCTCGCCCGTGCGGGGGTTGAGGTTGTCGTAGGCGGTCAGTGCACCCGCGCCGACCTCCATGATCTCGGAGTCCTCGAGCGCCACCGCACCGTCGGCGTCACCGGCGTCCGCCCGGCCCTTGTCCTCGACCAGCTCGAGCTTGTACGGCTCGCCCGCCAGCTCGGTGCGCGCCTCGTCGAGCGAGGCGTACTCCCGCCGCGAGAAGCGCTGGCCGGCCTTGATGATCTTCTTCATCCGCTTCTCGAGGTCCTTGAGGTCCTCGGGCGTGAAGGGCTCGGCCACGTCGAAGTCGTAGTAGAAGCCGTTCTCGATCGGCGGACCGATCCCCAGCTTGGCCTCGGGAAACTTGTCCTGCACCGCCTGGGCGAGCACGTGCGCGCACGAATGCCGGATCACCGACCGGCCGTCCTCCGAATCGGCGCGGACCAGTTCGACCTCGGTGTCCTCGGCGGGCGCCCAGGACAGGTCCCGGAGGGTCCCCTCCGGATCCCGCACCACGACGATCGTCTCCGGGCCGCTGCGCGACTGCAGCTCCCGCTCGGCGAGGATCTTGCCCGCGGGCTCACCGGCCGGGACGACGGTCGTCACAGGGGCCGCACCCGTCGCGTCGACATCGGTTTCCGGAATGCGGTTCTCGGACACGGGGGGAGATCTCCTCGGGCAGTGGACGTCGGGTGCCGGTGGGCCACCCGGGCTGACATCGGTCCACGACAGGGACCGGGCCGGTCCATGCTACCCGGGGCCCTCACGGAATCCCGGACCGCGGCGCGACGTTGCACCCGTCATGCGCATTGACATCTGGTCCGACGTCGTCTGTCCGTTCTGTTGGATCGGCAAGCGGCACCTCGAGGCGGCACTGGAGAAGTTCCGTGCGCGACACCCCGAGATCAGGGTGGAGGTGGTGTGGCGGGCCTACGAACTCGACCCGTCCGCTCCCCGCGTCGAAGGGGACGAGCCGACAGAGACGAGCGCACAGATGCTCTCGCGCAAGTACGGGATGTCTCTCGCCGAGGCGGAGGCCGGGCAGGAGCAGATGGCCGCCCGGTTCACCGAACTCGGTCTGGACTTCGACTGGCGGTCCGCGCGAATCTGTTCGACCTTCGACGCCCACCGCCTGGCCGCCCTGTCCGCCGAGCACGGACAGGCGGACGCGGTGGACGAGGCCCTGCGACGCGCCCACTTCACCGAGGGACGGGCGATCTCGGACCCGGCGGTGCTGTATGAGATCGGGGTCGGGGCCGGGTTACCCGCAGAGGAGGTCGACCGGGTGCTCCGTGGGGACGCGTACGCCGACCGGGTGCACCGCGACGTCGAGACGGCCCGCGGTCTCGGGGTCCGGGGGGTGCCGTTCTTCGTGTTCGACGACCGACTCGCCGTCAGCGGGGCCCAGCCGGTCGAGGTGTTCGACCGGGCACTGGAGCAAGCGGTGGCTGCGGAGGTCTGAGTCCTCGCCGAGCCCGTACCCATCACCGGGCCCGTACCCACCACCGGGCGCCCGTCCCGCTGTCCGCGGATCGGGCGCCCGGTCGTGCGGGGGGCCGCTATGTCACATCGCCAACGCCGCCGCGCCGAAACCCGCGAGGGCCACGAGGCCCGAGCCCGCGGCGAGCTGGACCATGCGGTCCGCGGCCATGCACTTGAGCAGGAAGTCGCCCATCGTGCCGCCCTGCCGCTGGTGCGCGATCGCGAGGGCGGACGGCCCGCACCTGCCGATCGAGACCGCCGCGAACAGAGCCGCGCCGAGAACGGGGTTGGCGAGGGCGATCGCGCCCAGGAACAGCAGGTAGTAGGCGCTGGAGCGGATGAAGATCATGAACCCGGGCCCGATGAGCGTGCCGAAGTAGAACGACACCCGCATAGGACGACCGACCCGGCGCAGATGGCGGGGCAGCTGCTGACGTCGCATCGGCGTCGGCATCCGCAGCAGACCGGTCTCGTGGAGGCCGTACAGGAACGCCAGCGAGGACCATCCCGCCAGCAGCGGGGCCACCGGGGCCGGCCCGACCACGGACTGGACGGCCATTCCCACGAGGCCCAGGCCCGCACCGACCGGCAGAGCGGTGAGCAACGAGCCCGCGAGGTGGGCACCGAGACGGCTCAGGGCGGAGCCGTCACCGGGCCGGTCCGCCTGCTTGGGGGCGGCGACGACCCCTGCCACGGACATGCCGCAGGTGGACCAGTTCGCCGCGACGGCGGTGAGAGCGGCGGCGCCGACGACGCCGACCGTGAGTGCGACCGGCGCCGAGAGGCCACCGAGGGCACCGACGGCGACCGCGGCGCCCACGCCGGCCGCCAGGGAGGCCGCGGCGACGCCCACGCGCTTGCCCAGGCTGATCGCCCGGCCCATACGTGGCCGGATGCCCGGGCGGTCGCCCAGGTCGAGATCGGAGATGTCGGGCACGCTGGCTGTGGCGACGCCCTCCACGGATGACGGCGCCGCGAGGTGCGGTGCCGTGGTCTGGATACTTGTCATGGTGTTCCTCCTCGGTGATGGTGGATATCGACCCGGTATCGGGGGTTGGTGGATTCAGGGGCAGGAGCCCGGCGGGGGTGGTCCCGTCCGATCAGGCCCGCGGTTCGACGACCACGGTCCCGACCATCTGGGGGTGGATCGAGCAGGTGACCCGGTAGACACCCGGGTCGGCGAACGTGATCCGGTGCTCGCCCTCGGCGCGGAAGCCGGCGTTGCCGTCGACGCCTTCCACGACCACGTCGTGGAAGGTCCCGCCGTCGTCGTAGAACCATGCGACCTCGTCTCCGGCGGTGAGATGGATCTCCCGGGGTTCGAAGGCGACGTTGCGGACCGTGACCCTGGTGGGCTCTGTCTGCGTGGAGCAGCCGGCGCCCGCCGTCAGGACCCCGGCCAGGACGAGGAGCCCGACCGCTGCCGACCGGCCCGGACGACGCGTCCGTTCGGCGGGGCTCATCCCTCGACGATGACCTGCCCGGTCATCTGCGGATGGGGGGTGCAGTGGTAGCCGTACTCCCCCGGCGTGTCGAAGGTCTGGGTGTAGCTGCCCTCCGTCTGCAGTTCCGAGACGAACTCGATCCCGGAGTCGTCGTCGGAGGCCACATCGTGGGGTAGGGAGGCCTCCCAGACCCACTCGACCGAATCGCCGGGTTGGATCGTCACCACGGGGGGCTCGAAGCTCATGTCCTTCACGTGGACCCGGACGGTCTCACCCGACGCTGTCGATCCGGATCCCCCGTCCGACGAGCAGCCGGTGGCGAACAGAACCGCGGACAAGGCCAGCGCGGCGATCTTGGTGGCGCGATGCAACATCAGTTGTCACCTCTCGTAGTAGAAGTTGGTCGTCATACCGGCGTCCAGGTGGTAGGCGTTGTGGCAGTGGAACATCCACGCACCCGGGTTGTCGGCGTCGAACTCGAAGGCGAGGTCCTGGCCGGGGTGGATGATGACCGTGTCCCGCCGCAGCCCGCCGTACGCCGGCACCCCGAAGGTGTGCCCGTGTAGGTGCATGGGGTGCCACATGGTCGTCTTGTTGGTCATCTCCACGCGGATCCGCTCACCGGTCTTCATGGACACCTTCCCCACGTCGGGCCCGGCGATCCCCCAGACGTAGTCCGCCGGCGACTGGATCAGTTCCAACCGGAACGTCCTGTCCACAGGTCGCTCCGGGAGCTTCGAGGCCTCCGTTGCGGCGAGGTCGGCATCCTGCACAGGTGTAGTGCCGAGTTCGTCGATATCCCCCGACCGCGAGGGATCGATCGTCGTGACCGAGTCCCTCGTCCGAAGGGTCGTGGCCACGAAGTCCTCCGACCCCTCCACACGGGCGACGATCGGCCATGTCCCGGAGTCCACGTCCACGAGGACATCGACCCGCTGCGCCATCCCCACGAGAACGGACCGGGCCTCCACCGGTCGACACGGGAACCCGTCGGTCTCGACGACACGCATCGTCCGACCGCCGACCGCCACCCGGTAGGGGGTTTCCGCCGCCGCGTTGATGATGCGCAGACGGACGGTGGAGCGCGGCGGCACCGTCAGCGGGTCGGCGTTCTCCGAGGGACGCCCGTTGAGGAGGTGCAACGGGTAGGCGATGTGCTGGGTCATCCCCCCGAGCGCCGCGGACTCGGGATGGGGTCCGGCGGTTCGGGCGAGCGCATCCGGATCGACCGCACGGGCGGCGGCCGTGGTGCTCGAACCGTGTCCGGAGTGTCCGCCGTGACCGGAGTGACCCCCGAGCGCGGGGTTGAGCGCCCGGAGCAGTTCGTCGGGTGACGGGCCGAAACCCACGGTCCAGTCGTCGATCACCAGGACGTGGTCGACATCGGCGCCATACTGGTCCTGCGGGTCCTCGACGACGAGGGCCCCGAGCATTGCCTCGTCCGCCTGGAGACCGGAGTGGGAGTGATACCAGTACGTTCCCGGGTGCGGAAGGGTGAACGAGTACTCGAATTCCCCGCCCGGGGCCACCGTCTCACCGGTGAGCGGAGGCGCCCCGTCCATGTCGTTTCGGAGCTGGATGCCGTGCCAGTGGATGATCGTCTCCTCGTCGAGGAGATTGGTGTGGCGGACCCGGAGTCGGTCCCCGAGCGACGCCCGGATCTCCGGACCCACGGGGCCCTCGCCGTAGGCCTTCGCCGTCACCTGTCGGCCTGCCAGGCCGAAGGTGGCAGCGACCGCCGGCACGGCCACGTCCACGACCCGACCGGAGCTGAACCGGGCGGCTTCCGCCTCCCCGACCTCCGGATCGGAGTAGCCGATGCGGTCCGATGCCCGGATCGCGGACGTGACCGCCGCCTCCGCACCACAGGCGGCCATGGCCAACCCCACGCCGCCCAGACCCAGGGCGGCGAGGAATGCCCGGCGGTTGACGTCAGGGGCCAGGGTGGGCAGGACACCCGTGGTGCGCCCCATCAGCCGGCCCGCCGTTCCGGGGCCCGGAGTCCGCTCACGCCGTCGGAGCCGCCGGCGTGGCCCGTGACGGTCACGGTCGACACGACCTGTCCGGTCGCGGGGTCGATGCCGACGACCGTCGGCAGGTCCTTGCCCTCGTCGTCACCCTCACCCGGGGCGGTCCCCAGGACGTAGAGGACCGACCCGTCGAGGTTGTAGGACACCGAATCGATGGAGTCCAGCCCCAGCTTCTCGAGGTCGAGGTTCTGGGTCTCCCGCGCCCCGTCGACGTCGAACAACCGGATCCTCACCAGGTCTCCCCCGTTGGCGGAGTGCGGGTGGATCTCCGTGTCGGTGTACTCGACGAAGAACTGTCGCCCGTCCGGGCGGACGCCGTTCTTGTGGAAACGGCCGTCCTCGCGACCGACATTGCCGACGGGCGTGACCTCCTCGGTGGGCAGACCGTCGGAGAAGTCGAACAGGTACACGTCGCCCGCTTCGTTGATGAGGAAACCGGAGGCGATCTCCTCGGCGAAGTGCCCCTCGCGAGCGGACGTGAAGTCCTCCGGGAGTACCTCCGACCGCCCGGTCTCGCTGATCTTCCCGTCGGAGTCGATCGTCAGCTCGATGAGCTCGCGGGAGTTCTCACAGACCGAGTAGATCTTGTCGCCCACCGGCCAGGTGAACGGCCCGCACCCGAGGATCTGCTGTTCCCCGGAGAGCACGCCCCGGTCGAGATCGACGACACGCGGTCCGAAGAGCTGGTCGTCCCACGACGTCATGTAGCGGCCACCGACACTGACGGTGTGTGAGCCCTCCCGGGAGTGGAAACGCACGTGTCGGGGAAGCAGTACCTCGGCGGGCTCGAGGAGGTTCCCGGAGTACGTCGAGACCGTGTAGTCGGCCTGTCCGCGCGACCCACGGGGCGCCCACACCTCGAACGCCACCGCCTGGGGTTCGGACGCGTCGTCGGAGGTGAAGACGTGGACCACGTCGTCCCAGATGGCGTGCCCGGTGGTGATCCGGGTCTTGACCACGCCGTCGGCCGGATCGAACGCGGCGTACACCGTCTCGTTGTCGCGGGATTCGGTCGCGACCATCCAGTCCTCCCCGATCGGGGTGACCTCCGCGGTGTACGGCTTGTTGGGGTCGGCGCCGACCTCGCCGAGTTCCTGGTCGTCGTCCCCGAGCGCCGCGTTGGACGGCGGCAGGGTGACCTCGGGCACGTTGGGGAACTCATACGTGGTGGCGACGCCGTTGGCTACGTCGAACTCCTCGCCCGACTCGGTGGAATCGCTGCCGGACGAACATCCGACGAGCATCAGCGCCGTGGCGGTGGCGAGCGACATACCCGCCAGCCGGGTGGTCGTGAACATCTTCATGGGGTGTCCTTTCCGGCCGGTCAACGGGCGCCGGCGCCGACGCGGGGCCGGGTCGCGTTGTTGGTCTGGCAGTCCTCGCCGATGATCGGCGCGAGGGTGCAGGTGTAGGACTGGGACTCATCCGAGACGCACCAGATGATCTCCTGGTCGAAGCTGCCGGAGACGGGGTTGTACATGACCGCCTGGGCATCCGGCTCTCCGCAGTACGTGGTCGAGCAGCGAGGCGCTCCACAGCAGTCGTAGTAGGCGATGAGGTAGGTCTTGCCGTTCTCGGGATGCGTGCAGCATCCGACCCAGTACTCGGCGCCCGGCTTGGAGCCGGGGGCGCAGGTGGACACTCCGCCACCGGCGCAGGACGGACACGGGCGGCCGTCCATGTTGCACCAGCGCCAGTAGTTGCACTCGGTGGGATCCTTGCCGTCGTACGTGGGCAGCAGGTCATCGCCCGCACCGAACGGCGTCACCTTGGTGGCACCGGCCGACGGCGTCGCCGCGGGGGGTTCCTGTGCCATCGCCTTGGGGTCGCGGGTGACGGGCAGGGCCCCGACGAGTGCGACGCCGGAGACGCCCATCGTCCACGTGGCCATCCGGGACAACACGGACCGGCGGGACGTCCTCTCGGACAGCCTCCGGGAGACCTTGCTGATCGCGGAGCCGCCGCCGCCGGCCAGCCATTCGGCGTGTTCGCTCAACCGTTGTTGGTCGGAGTCTTCGATGTGGACCACGGTTCATTCCTTTCGTTTCGGGTGGGGGGTGATCTCGTGGGCCCGGACGCGACCTGCGTCCCGGTGGGCTCACGACGCGTTGGGGACCTTCAGGCCGGCGTACAGGTGCTGGATGGTCGGGGTTGCGGTCTCGAGTGCGTTGAGCAGGCTCTCGACGTGCTGCATGTTGTTGCACAGACCCTTGGCGGCGATGGATCCGTCGGAGTCGACCAGGATCCCGTAGGGAGTGGTGCCGACCTGGTAGGCGATTCCGACCTCGCGGGCGTCGAGGTACTGCAGTTCGCCGCCGATGCCCGCTCCGGACAGGAACTCACGGTGTTCCTGCTCGGTGCCGTCCGAGATCAGCACGACGTCGAGGTCCTTCTCGGCCCTGGCCATGGTCTTGATCCCGGGCAGGAGCGCCTTGCAGGTCGAGCACTTCGGGCCGGTGAACATCAGCAGCTGCGGCCGGGGCCGCTCCCCTGCCACCGATGCGTCGCGACCGAGGTGGTCCGTGAGGCCGTCGAAGGCCGGGCCGGTGTCGCCTATCGCAGGCCCGGAGTCCTGGACGCGGGCGCCGAGGGGGCCGAGCCGGACCTGGACCCGACCCAGCTCACGGGCCAGGCCGAGGATCATCAGGACGAGGACGACGTCGACGGCGACGAGGACCGCGAGGACGGTGTAGACGAGAACGGACATGGGGACTCCTCTGGGGTGATTCGGGCAGGGGGTGCCGGCCCCAGGTGCGGCGCACGTGGGGATGGGAGCGGCTCCCGGACGGCGGGGCCGATCGGAACCGATGGTCGGGAAGGGTCTGTTCGGCTCGGCCGGGGCCGGACCGGACAGGGAGGTCGGGTCAGACCGAGCCGGCCTGCCGGCGGTGGAGTTCGGCCCGGGCGGGTTGCAGATAGGTGTCCACCCGCGAGCGTCCGAGCGTGAGGGTGGAGAACACCGAACCGACCCCGAAGGCCAGGACGACGGCGAGACCCGCCAGGGCGAGAGCGGTCATCGCCTCCGTCAGCGTGGCCGGGCCGGGCAACACGGGAGCCAAGGCGGCGGCGCCGGCGAACGCGAGTGCGCGGGCGGCGTGCCACCAGGTGATCCGCGGGGCCTCGTGGCTGCCGAACGCGAAGCAACCGCAGTCGAGCTCGGTCCTCCCCCGCAACAGGTTGACGGAGAGGCCGGCCGCGTAGGCGAGAAAGAGGGCGGCGATGGCCCAGCTGGTCGGCTGCAGGGCCACGCGGGCGATGAACGCGGCGCCGAGGGCCACCTCGAGGAACGGGAGAACTCGGCCGACACGGAATGCCAGGCGGTCCGGGAGGATCTTGTAACCGACCACCACGCGGCCGTGAGCATCCAGATCTCGGAGTTTGCTCACCCCCGCGACGACGAGCCCGATCCCGACGACGGATGTGACGAACATGCCCGTCATTAGCGCTCCTTCCAGCGGCGATGCCCCGGTCGGGGCGTGTGCTTCAGCACGTCCGGAACGCTATGGAGGTTGTGTTACAGATGTGTGACGGCAGTGGTCCTCAGTTGTTTCATGCCCTCCACAACCGTTGAGATCTCGGTCACGCGGGCTACTCAGACCCTGGACTGGGTGACAGATGTAGAGGCCATCTCGGATGTGACCTGCGGCGTCGTTGCTCTGCGGGTACGGGACCGGAATTACTGAAATGCGGACGACCCCCGGTCTCCGTGGTGGAGCCCGGGGGTCGTCGTGGGCTCTGGCCCGCTTCAAGGGTGGTCCTAACTGGGTTCGAACCAGTGACCTCTCCGGTGTGAACGGAGCGCTCTTCCGCTGAGCTATAGGACCTCGCGTTCCGGGCGGTCTCGCCTCGGCACCGGAACACTGTATCAAGACCCGGGCCGGGCCCCAATTCGGCCCCCTCGAGGGGCGGGCGGATCGCTGACGGGCCGTCCGGGGCGTAGGCCGTGAGGGTCTCGGTGGGTAGTGGCCCTCGCCCGGGTCGCCCACTGTGCCGTGGGCCCTCGACCATTCGCCCCGACCATCCGCACAGACCATTTGCACCTCGCCGTGGCGACCCGTGGGCCGTACGGGGCGCTCGACGTCGAGGCGAGCTCGCCGGGGCTGCACGGTAGAGCACCGTGCCGTCGCCCGGTCCATACAGCTCAGACCTGGTTTCCGCCCCCCGATTTGTGTTCCCCGAAGACCGTCGGCTAATGTTCCTTCTCGCAACGAGGTGAGCGAGAGCGAGCCGCGAAGCGATGCGGATGTGGCGCAGCTGGTAGCGCATCACCTTGCCAAGGTGAGGGTCGCGGGTTCGAATCCCGTCATCCGCTCGGAGGGATCGAGGAGCCAGGACGTCCTCACCAGGCTCGATACCTTTGCGGTGGAGTGGCCGAGTGGTGAGGCAGCGGCCTGCAAAGCCGTCAACACGGGTTCGATTCCCGTCTCCACCTCCACGTCCGGACTTGTCCGGACGGGAAGCCCGCGCGATTAGCTCAGCGGGAGAGCGCTTCCCTGACACGGAAGAGGTCACTGGTTCAATCCCAGTATCGCGCACCATCACGAACGCCCCGGCCGTCGGCCGGGGCGTTCGTCGTCGTCGCTCCCGATCCGGTACCGCGGCGTAGTCGCCCCGTGATCTCGTAGGCGGATGATCGGGGTATGTCCGTGATGCCGTACCTACACCACTCGACGACCGTCGACCTGGCCGATGTCGCGACCCTGCGTGGCCGCGTCGTCGACTTCCGGCACAGCACCGGGATCCTGGCGGACCTCCGACGCACCGGGACCGACTCGTTCGAACTCACCCTCGTCCTCGGTGGAGGCGACGACATCGAGAAGCTCACGATCCGCGGTGTCCGCGGGGGCGAGAGCCTGCACCTGCACGAGGCCTGAATCGGACCCCGATAGTCTCTGGGCGTGACACCGCGATTGCAGCATGCTTCAGGGGCCGACATCGACGCCGTGGCGTCGCTCGCCGCACGCACCTTCCCCCTGGCGTGCCCGCCCGAGTTGGATGCTCCGGCGATCGAGGCGTTCATCGCCGAGAACCTGACCCCGGAGGCCCTGCGGGCCCACCTCGATACTCCGGGTCACGAGCTGCTGGTCGCGAGTGGGACCGGAGGCGAGGCCGTCGGTTACGTCCTACTCGTGGCGGGGACGGAGATGGACCCGGACTGTGCGGCCCAGATCGTGCACCACCCGACTATCGGAATCAGCAAGTTCTACGTTGATCCCGCCCACCACGGAGCAGGCCTGGCCGCGGTGATGCTCGACGACGTCTCGCGGCGGAGCAGAGCGGGCGGCGCCCGGAGTGTGTGGCTGGCCACCAACCTCGCCAACACGAGGGCACGGCGCTTCTACGGCAAGCACGGATTCCTGGAGCGGGGACAACGGACCTTCGACGTCGGTGGTGTGCTCAACACCGACGTCGTCTACGAACTGCCCCTATAGAGACCGGGCGAGGCCCCGTAGGTCCACGGTCGGCCCCCGGTCAGCCCCCGACGGTCTCGAACCGGGACAACGCCAGTAGACGCGAGGTCGCCCGGAGGTACTTCTTGCGGTAGCCGCCGGCGACCATCTCCTCGGTGAAGATCGCGTCCAGCTTCTCACCGGAGTTACGCACGGGGATGCCCGCGTCGTAGAGACGATCGGCGAGCACGACCAGGCGCAGCGCGATCGACTGGTCCGGCAGCGGCTTGACCCCGCTGAGGCAGACTCGGGTGACGCCGTCGACGAGACGGTTGTACTTGGAGGGGTGCAGGGTCGACAGGTGCTCGCACAGTGCGTCGAAGTCGTCGAGAGTCGCACCCGAGACCGCCTCAGCGTCGGCCTCGAGGTCGGCGTCGTTCATCGGGTCCGGAGCGGGGGGCAGGTTACGGTGCCGATAGTCCGGGCCATCGACCCGGATCGACTCGAAGATGCCGGACATCTTCCGGATCTCGCGCATGAAGTCCTTGGCCGCGAACCGGCCCTCCCCCAGCTGCTCGGGCAGCGTGTTTGACGTGGCCGCGACACTCACCCCGGCCGTGGTGAGCTCCGCGAGCAGGCGGGACACCAGCATGGTGTCCCCCGGGTCGTCGAGCTCGAACTCGTCGATGCACAGGACGGAGTGCCCGGAGAGCTCGTCGACGGCCCGGTTGAACCCGAGGGCACCGACGACGTGGGTCAACTCGACGAACGTCCCGAACGCCTTGGGCTCGGGGCAGTTGTGGTAAATCGATGTCAGCAGGTGGGTCTTGCCCACACCGAAGCCGCCGTCCAGGTAGATGCCGGTGCCCTGCACCGCCTTCGGACGTCGGCCGAAGATCCCCTTCTTGGGCGCGCGACGGGCCACCACCGACTCGGCGAACGACCGACACGCCGTGACCGCAGCGGCCTGGGAGGGCTGCGCCGGGTCGGGGATGTAGGAGTCGAAACTGACGTCGTCGAACATCGACGGGGGGACCATCTGTGCCACGAGCTGGTCGGCGGGGACCACCGGGGTGACGTCAACGAGGCGAGAGACCATGGGCAGAGCCTATCGTGGGGACACCCGGCGTCAGAACGGAAGGAGTCCGCGGTGCACACGACACGGCCCACCGTGCTCGACGACGACCCCGCGGCCCTCGAGGCCCTGTGGGCGGCACTGGACCCCGAACCGGGCCTGCCCGTGCCGTGCATCCGCGCGGTGATGATCTCCTCGGTCGACGGCACGACCACCGTGGACGGGCGCAGCGGCGGGCTGGGCACCCCGACGGACCGGCTGGTCTACGACGCCATGAGGGCACGGTCCGACCTGGTCCTGGTGGGCTCGGGCACCGTCCTCGCCGAGGGTTACGGCCCCGCCCGCACCGCCGCCGTGTGGGCCGACAGACGTCCCGGCCCCCCGCCCGTGGTCCTGGTGTTCACCCGCACCCTGGGCGACGACCTCATCGACCACTGCGCCAGTGCCGGCGACGGATTGCAGGTGGTCGCCACCCACGGTGTGCCCGGTGACCGACTCACCGCCGCCCGGGCGCGCGGGATCACGGTCCACGTCCTCGACCCGGGCCCACTGCGGAACACCGTGCGATCGCTGGCCACTCATTTCGGGGCCTCGGAGGTGACCTTCGAAGGCGGCCCGCGGCTGCTCGGGACCTTCCTGCGTGAGGGCGCGGTCGACGAACTGATCCTGTCGATGTCCCCGGAGATCATCCTCGGCGGTGACGACTCCCGACTGGCGGAGGCCACCGCCACCACCCGGGTCCCCCTGCGCGTCGCGGCGGCCTTCACGTGCCCCCGCGGCGGCCTCTACACACGCTGGGTCGTCACCGGAACTGACGGACGGGAGGGCGTGCGGTGACGCGACACCGGGGCATCCGGGCGATCGGTGCGGGCGTGACGGTGCTGGCATTGTCGGTCGCGGCGTGCGCGCCACTGCCCGCGACGGGTCCACGGCTGGCGACCGGGGACGGACCCGGGAGGACCTCGGGGGGCGGCGTCGCCGAGGAGCCCGAGGCCCCGCCCGACTGGCTCGCGCCGCGGGCCGACCTGAGCTGGGTCCCGTGTCCCAACAGCCGGGTCGGCGGGATCCCCGAGGACGCGACCATTGAGTGTTCGCTGGTCGGGGACACGCCGGTGTTGCGACTCACCGCGACGGACACACCGGACGACGCGGCTCCGCTCGTCGTCGTCGCCGGTCCCGAGACACCGGCCGATTCACTCGTCGCGAGGCTCGCCTCCGCCGGCCCCGAGCTTGGCCGCTCCAGACCGCTGGTCGTCGTGGACCACCGCGGGCGGACCGGGCCGGCCGGCACCTGCCTGTCGTTTCCGGCGCGCCGCACGCTCGACGCACTGGCGGATCGGGGCACCGATCCCGGCTCGCCGGAACTGCGAGCGAACCTCGCCGACACCTCCCAGTCCTGCACGGACCAGCTCCAGGGCCGCGAACTGGACTTCGGCTCCGCCGGCGCCGCCGAGGACCTCGAACGTCTACGCCAGCAGTGGGATGTGCCCGGGCTCGCCGTGATGGGGATCGGCACCGGGGCCCGGACCGCGCTGGCCTACGCCGGCGCGCACCCCGGCCGGCTGTCCCTGCTGGTGCTCGACTCCCCCGCCCCGGCGGACGGTGACCAGGAGGCCGCGGCCCGCGCCGGGATCGACGGCTCAGACGCGGCGCTGCGGCTGTGGGCCGCGGCGTGCACCCGCGTCGAGTGCGGGCCCGGGGACGCCGACGAGAAGGTCGCGGCCCTGGACCGCGCCCTGGATCGCGCCCGCGACCCCGGTGCGGCGGTCCCCGCGGCATTGCTGTCCGACGTGATCCGGTCGGCTCTCGCAGACCTGTCCGGCGCGTCCGCCCCGGCCCCGTCGCCGGGAGACGTCCTCCTGGGCGACCTCGTCGCCGCCGCCCCCGGCGAGACCCCGGACAGTGTCCGCGGCCGTGCCGCCGCACTGGCCGGCACGTCGTTGCCGTACGTGGCCGGATGTTCCGACCTGACACGTCGCGTCCCGGTCAACCGGGTGGAGGAACTACGGGCAGAGTGGGAGCAGACCCCTCCGTTCGGGGAGATCGTCGCCGCACAGCTGTCCGCGTGCTCCACCTGGCCCGTCCCCGGGCCCTCCCCCGTGACCCTGCCCGCGGACACCCCGGTGCTGCTGGTCGGCGGCATCGCCGATCCACTGGCCGGGGCCGCCGCGCTCGAACCGACCGCCGGCGCGCTCACCGCCGCCGGGGCCTCCGACGTGCGGATCGTCACCTGGGGCGCACCGGGGTCGCAGGTGATCCTGCACTCCGGATGCGTCCGGAGCGCCGTCACCGGGTTCCTCGACGACCCCGACGCCGCAGGGGAATCCGCCGCCTGCCCGTCCTGACCGGCCGGGGTGCCTCACTGGGGGCGGGGAGGTCAGGCGGTAGCCTGCGAGTCGTGCCGCTGCCCTCCCGAAGCACGACGACCGTGCCCCGTGTCCTGACCCATGTGTTGTGGCCGCTGGCGATCATGACCGTGATCCACCGCGTCGTGATCAAGGCCGTCAACGGATCCATCACGAACGACTTCGGCACCGTCTACGCCGCCACCAGGCGTTTCCTGGCCGGCGAGCCGGTGTACGCCGAGAGTCTGCTGACGGTGCAGCCGCACTATCTCTACGCCCCCAGTGGCACCTTCGTCCTGGCCCCGTTCGGGATGATCGACAACTACACGCTGGCGCGGTGGCTGTTCATCGGCGTCAACACGGCCGCGATCATCGCCGCGTTGTGGCTACTCATGCGGCTGTTCGACCTCGACGTCCGGTCGTTCGCCGCCCCCGCCATCCTGCTCGCGGCGTTCTGCACCGAGGCCGTCACCAACACCCTGGTCTTCACCAACGTCAACGGCGTGGTATTCCTGTGCCAGGTGGTGTTCCTCTACCTGCTCCACCGACGACGCCTGTGGTGGGCGGGCGCGGCCATCGGCGTGTCCCTGGCCATCAAACCGATGCTCGCGCCACTGCTCGTGCTGCCCCTGATCCGGAAGCAGTGGCAGCCCTTCGTCACCGCGGCCGCGATTCCCGCGGTCACCATGGCCGCCGGCTGGGCCCTGACCGTCGATGCCCGCAGCTACGTCGACACCACCCTGACGTACATGGGCGAGGTACGGGACTACTACAACAGTTCGATCGCCGGGATGGGCCTGTACTACGGGGTGCCCGAGCCGATCGTCCTGGTGGCCCGGATCCTGGTCGTGGTGGCCACTCTGCTCGCCGTGTGGCTCCTCTTGGACTACCGCCACAACCACGAGGTGCTGTGGCTCGCGACGACCTCCGGGGTCGTGCTCACCGGCGTCTTCCTCGTGTCCACCCTGGGGCAGATGTACTACTCCATGATGCTCATCCCGCTCATGCTCACGGTGGTGCTCGACAAATCCCTGGTCCGGAACTGGCCGGCCTGGCTCGCCGCGTACGGCTTCTTCACGCTCGACTTCTGGGAGTCGGCGCGCTGGCCGTACTACGGGCGCCTGCTGGAGTTCGCGCACCCGACCCTGGGGTGGTCGCTGTTGCTGGCCACCATCCTGGTGGTGCTGCTGTGGCGTCGCACCGATCCCCACCGGCACGAGCGGATCGCACCTGCCGCCGTGTCGGCGTAGCCTGCGGTCATGAGCAAGCCCACCGATACCCCCACACCCCAGCCGGATTTCACGCTGGACGACACCGAGTGGCGTCGCCGTCTCAGCCCCGAGGAGTACCAGGTGCTGCGGCAGGCCGGCACCGAGCGGCCCTTCACCGGTGAGTACAACGACACCAAGACCGAGGGCGTTTACCGCTGCCGTGGCTGCGGTGCCGAACTGTTCCGCAGTGACGCCAAGTTCGAGTCCAACTGCGGGTGGCCCTCGTTCTTCACCCCCCTGGCCGGTGGGAGTGTCATCGAGCGCGAGGACACCTCACTCGGCATGACCCGCACCGAGGTGATCTGTGCCCGCTGCCACGGCCACCTGGGCCACGTGTTCGCCGGCGAGGGGTACGGCACCCCCACCGATCTGCGGTACTGCATCAACTCGCTGAGCATGACCCTGGAGCCGGCGCAGGACTGAACACCCCGGGACCCGTCCGGTCCCGACGCGAGAGAGGGCCGACCGGGAGTGTCCCGGTCGGCCCTCTCTCGCGAGTCGGATCGGCGTCAGGGCATCGAGGTGGCCAACTGCCTAGCCGTGACGCGCGGCCCGGTGAAGAACGGGATCTCCTCGCGCACGTGACGTCGGGCCTCGGTCGCCCTCATCTCACGCATGAGGTCGACGATGCGGTCGAGCTGCGGGGCCTCGAACGCCAGGATCCACTCGTAGTCCCCGAGGGTGAAGGACGGCACGGTGTTGGCGCGGACGTCCGGGTACTCGCGGGCGGCGCGGCCGTGCTGGGCGAGGATCTGGCGCCGCTCCTCGTCCGGGAGCAGGTACCACTCGTAGGAGCGCACGAACGGGTACACGGAGACGTAGGCACCCGGCTCCTCCTCGGCGAGGAACGCCGGGATGTGGCTCTTGTTGAACTCCGCGGGACGGTGCAGTGCGGTGTTGGACCAGTAGGCGGTGCTCGCCCGGCCCAGGATCGTGGTGCGTCGGAACTCGTTGTAGAACCGCTGGAGCTCCTCGATGTGCTCGCAGTGGGTCCAGATCATGAAGTCGGCCTCGGCGCGCAGGCCCGAGATGTCGTACAGGCCCCGCACCACCACATCCGTGCCGTCGTAGCGGGCGAGGAACGTCTCCAGGTCCGCGGCGACCGTGTCCCGGTCCTCCCCGAGCTGACCCGGGGTCACCGTGAAGACGGAGAACATCAGGTACCGCAGGGTCGAGTTGAGCTTCTTGTAATCAAGGCGTGCCATGGCTCAATCCTGCCACTTCGCCGCCAGTCGCCGGGCCGCGGCCCGTGCCGAGCCGATACAGGCGGGCACCCCCACGCCCTCGGTCGCCCCGCCGACGAGTTCCACCCCGGGCAGGCGCTCGGCCAGTTCGTCGCGCACGCCCGCGATCCGCGCGTCGTGTCCGGGGCCGATCTCGGCGAGGGCGTCGGACCAGCGGCGCACCCGCGAGTGCAGGACCGTCGGAGCGGAGCCGCACAGTCCTCCCAGTGCGGATTCGGCCATGCGGGAGAGGGTGGCGTCGTCGGCGGCGAGGACCTCGTCGTCGTCCAGTCTCCCGAACGACACCCGCACCAGGTGACCGGGTCGGGTGTCGAGGTGCGGCCACTTGCGGCTGGTGAAGGTCATCGCCTTGAACGGCACCGGTTCGTCGGTCGCCACCAGGACGCCGGAACGCCCGGGCAGGTCGAGGGAGCGGTCGACCTCCAACGCGACGACGGCCGAGGAGGCCGTCCGGATCCCGGACAGGCCCCGGTCGTCGGAGTCGAGCCCACCGGCGGCCACGAGGAGCGGGGCGGCGTGGGGGACGGGGACGGCGACGACGACGAGGTCCGCCTCACACGCCCACGACCCGCGGTCGCCGACCACCGCCAACGAGTAACGGGGACCGTCCCGGTGGAGGGCGGTGCAGGTGGCGTGTGTGCGGATGACGGCCCCCGAGGACCGGACGAGTGCGTCCACGAGGAGCCGGTAGCCGCCGTCGAGGGTGGCGAACACCGGGCCCGGCACGCGGTGGCCGACGAGTTCCCCGGCGGCGGCGGTGAGGCTGGGCGCGCCCCGGTCGAGGGCCTGTGCCAGCCCCGGGGTCACCTGCCGCAGCCCCAGTCCTGTGCTGGGAGCGGCGTACACGCCCCCGAGCATGGGGTCGACGAGCCGCGTGACGACGGCGTGACCGAATCGCTCGGAGACGAGCGACCCGAGCGAGACGTCGCCTCCCGGTTCCCAGTCCAGCGGCAGGTCGACCTCGCGCGCGGCGACGGCGAGTTCGCGTGGTCCCAGCACGTCGGACAGCGCCGCCACGTCGGACGGGAGCCCCATCAGCGTGCCGGAGGGCATGGGGACCATCCGGCCCCCGGTGAGGATGGCCGGCCCGAGGGGGCCGGGATGGCGGAGCGCGCCGGTGAGGCCGAGCTCGGAGACGAGGTCGCTCGCCTCGGGCCGGCGGCCGATGAAGGCCTCGGCACCGAGCTCCATCGGGCCGGACGGGAAGTCCGCGGTGTGCAGCGCCCCGCCCGGCCTGTCCGAGGCCTCGAGGACGGTGATGTGCGCGTCCGGGAGCTCCCGGGAGAGCTGGTAGGCGGCGGTCAGTCCACTGAGGCCGCCCCCCACGACGGCGACGCGTGGGCCCACCGCTACTTCCCGGTCAGCTCGTGGACGAGCTCCACCACGTGGGTCACCGCGCCCGGGTCGGTGCTCGGCAGGACACCGTGGCCGAGGTTGAACACGTGGCCGCGTGCGCCGAGGTCGCGGGCCCGCCTGCCCTCCTCGACTATCCGTCGGACCTCGCCGTCCAGTGCGGACCGATCGGCGAAGAGCATGGCGGGGTCGAGGTTGCCCTGCAGGACCTTGCCCGGTACCCGCCCGGCGGCGTCGTCGAGCGGGATCCTCCAGTCCACACCGACGACCTCCGGACCGGCATCGCCCATCGCGCCGAGCAGTTCACCGGTGCCCACGCCGAAGTGGGTGCGAGGGACCGTCGAGATGACCTCGTCGGCGAAGATGCGGGTGGAGTGCGGCAGTACCAGCGCGCGGTAGTCCCGCAGGCTGAGCGCGCCGGCCCACGAGTCGAAGAGCTGGACGGCGTCCACCCCGGCGTCGATCTGCGCGCGCAGGAACACCGTGGTCAGGTCGGCCAGTTTGGCCATGAGCGCGTTCCACACGTCGGGCCGCGAGTACATCAGCGACTTGGTGTGCTCGTGGTTGCGGCTCGGGCCGCCCTCGATGAGGTAGGAGGCCATGGTGAAGGGAGCGCCGGCGAAGCCGATGAGCGCCACCTCCGGGTCGAGTTCGGCCACGACCAGGCGCACGGCCTCCTCGATCTTGTCGAGCCGGTCCGGGGTGAGCTCCGGCAGTGCCGCGACGCCCGCCTCGTCGCGGATCGGCTCGGCCACCACGGGCCCGGTCCCGGGGACGATGTCGATGTCCACACCGGCGGCGGCCAGCGGGATCACGATGTCGGAGAAGAAGATCGCGGCGTCCACCCCGTGGCGGCGGACCGGCTGCAGGGTGATCTCACACGTCATCGCGGGATCGAAGCAGGCCTCCAGCATGGTGGAGCCGGCACGCACCTCCTTGTACTCGGGAAGCGAGCGTCCCGCCTGGCGCATGAACCACACCGGGGTGTGTGCACCGCCGACGCCGGTCACCTCGTCGAGGTAGGGGCCGGTCCCGGCGCGGCGGCCGGTGGTCGCGGCACCCGCGGTGGGGTCGACGGAACGGGAGGTCGAGGACGCATCAGAGTTCAACACGCCCCCCATCGTCCCATGAAGCGGCGACCGGGGCCGGTCAGCCCACCCGGGCAGGTGACGGCGCGCCTCCTCGGGGCGGGAGCGTGCGGTCGCTAGCGTGACGACCCGTGAGCACATCGGTCAATGACGGCGAACCCGAGGTCTTCCGGGAGGCGGTCGAGTCGCTGTCGCGACTCGAGGTACGCCCCGAGATCTCGGTCGGCCCGATCCGCCCGCCGCAGCGACTGGCACCCTACAGTCACGCCCTCGGCGTCGAGATCATCCCGCCGTCCGGGGACGACGTCCCGGAATTCTCCGACGGCGACGCCTTCGGTCGCCTCATCCTGCTGCACGACCCCTCGGGGGACGATGCATGGAACGGCACCCTGCGCCTGGTGGCCTACATCCAGGCGGACATGGAGGCGTCCCTGGCGGCCGACCCGCTCCTGCCCCAGGTGGCGTGGAGCTGGCTCACCGAGGCCCTCGATGAGCAGGCCGGGCCCTACACCTCACTGGGTGGCACCGTGACCAGCACCGCGTCCGTCCGTTACGGCGACATCGCCGGTCCTCCCCAGTCGCATCAACTCGAACTGCGCGCGTCCTGGACCGCCCTCGAGTCCGACCTGACGGGGCACGCGTCCGCGTTCTGCTCCACCCTGGCACTGGCCGCCGGCCTCCCGCCCGTCGGCGTGACCTCCCTGCACCGGCGGTCGTGAGCGGGCGTCGCCGCGGCGAGACCCCGCCCGGGTCACCGCCTCCCCCGGCCGAGTACGAGTTCATCGACGACCCGGCCTCCATCGAGGCCGTCGCCGGCGCCCTGGGGTCCTCCCCCGGTCCCCTCGCCGTCGACGTCGAACGCGCCTCGGGGATCCGCTACTCCGAGCGTGCCTTCCTCCTGCAACTCCGCGCCGCCACCGGACCCGCCCTGCTCATCGACCCGGAGACCCCGGGCCGGACCATCGGCTCCCTCGCCGACGTCCTGTCGAGTCGACCCCTGCTCCTCCACGCCGCGAGCCAGGACCTGCCGTCACTGCGCGAGCTCGGAGTGTCGCCGACCTCGCTCGTCGACACCGAGCTCGCGGGGCGCTTCCTCGGCACGGAGCGGGTCAACCTGGGGGCCATGATCTCCGAGCACCTGGGGATAGCCCTCGCCAAGGCCCACTCGGCCGCCGACTGGTCCCGTCGACCGCTGCCCGCGTCGTGGTTGGACTACGCGGCCTACGACGTCCTGTTCCTCCACGAGCTCGCGGACGCGGTCCTGCCGCTGCTCAACGACCTCGGTCGCCGCGACTGGTTCGAGGCGGAGTGCCGGTATCTGGTCGAGTCGGGCCCGGCGCCCGCCCCGCCGGACCCCTGGCGACGACTGTCCCGGTTGTCGACGCTGCGTGACGGGCGTCAGCTCGCCCGGGCACGGGAGCTGTGGATGGCCCGCGACCGGGTCGCCGCCGAACGTGACATAGCACCCAAACGGCTCCTCGGCGACGCGGCGATCGTCGAGGCCGCCAGGGTGGGGCCGTCGAACGCGGCGGCCCTGCTGGCGATCGACGGGTTCGACGGGCCGCACCGCCGGCGTCTGGCCGGGGAGTGGCTGGCCGCACTCGAGTGGGCCGAAGGACTCGGGCGCGGGGACCTCCCCTCCCGCCAGGGGCCACCCGCCGAGCATCCCCCGCACGCGTCGTGGAAGCGCAACGAGCCCGAGGCCGCGGAACTGCTCGAGATCGCCCGCGACGAGATCGGCGCGCTCGCCGACGAACTGGGACTCGAGCCCGGGCTGCTGCTCAAACCCTCGACCCTGAGACTGTGGGTGTGGCGCGCGGCCACCACCCGGCCCACCGACGACGGTGTGCTGCTCCACGACGTGCTGACCGCGGAGAATGCCCGCGCCTGGCAGATCGAACTGACCGCCGACCCGCTGCTGGAGGCGGTGCGGCGCTTCCGAGCGGACTCCTGAACCGTCTCCGCGTCGGGCGCCCGACGCGGAGACGGGGACCGCGGATCCGGTCCGTCAGTTCAGGCGGGTACGGATGCTGGCCGCGATCCCCTCGGGCGTCAGGCCGGCGTCCGCGAGGATCTCCCCGCGCGAGCCGTGGTCGAGGAACTGCTGGGGGATCGCCAGCGAGAGGCGATCGACCAGCACCGATGCGGCATCCAGGCACGCCGACACCGCCGAGCCGACCCCTCCGTGAAGTCCGTTGTCCTCCACCGTCACCACGAGTCCGCGTCCGCGGGCGCTCTCCACGATCGATGCCGGCACGGGGTAGACCCACCGCGGGTCGACGACGTCCACGGTGAGTCCCTCTGCCTCGAGTGCGCGGGCGGCGGCGACGGCGGGGGCGACCATCGACCCGACCGCCACCACCAGGACCTCGGCCTCACCGGGGCCGTACACGCGGTCCACCCCGTCCTCGGATGTGGCGAGGGCCGGTACCGCGTCCCCCACGGACCCCTTCGGGAACCGGACGACGGTCGGGCCGTCGTCGACGGCCACCGCCTCGCGGAGTTCCTGCCGGAGGGTCACCGCGTCCCGCGGGGCGGCCACTCGCACCCCGGGGATGATGCCGGTCAACGACAGGTCCCACATCCCGTTGTGGCTGGCACCGTCCGGACCGGTGACCCCGGAGCGGTCCAACACCAGGGTGACCGGCTGCCGGAGGAGTGCGACATCCATCAGCAGTTGATCGAAGGCGCGGTTGAGGAAGGTCGAGTAGACGGCCACGACGGGGTGCAACCCGCCGAGCGCGAGCCCGGCGGCCGAGGCCACGGCGTGCTGCTCGGCGATGCCCACGTCGTACATCCGTTCCGGGAACCGCTCCCCGAACGCGGCCAGGCCGGTCGGCCCGGCCATCGCCGCGGTGATGGCGACGACATCGTCGCGTTCGGTGCCGATCGCGCACAGTTCCTCGGAGAACACGGAGGTCCAGTCCACGGATGACGAGGTCGCCAGCGGCTTGCCGGTCTCGGGATCGATGACCCCGGTGGCGTGCATCTGGTCCGCCTCGTTGTTCTCGGCGTGGACGTAGCCCATCCCCTTACGGGTCACGACGTGGACCACCACCGGACCGCCGAAGTCCTTCGCGAGGCGCAGCGCCGCCTCGGTCGCCGCGAGGTTGTGGCCATCGACCGGACCCATGTATTTGAGGCCGAGATCGGCGAACAGTTCCTGCGGGGACACGACGTCCTTGACGCCGGTCTTGATGCCGTGGAGCACGGAGTAGAGGGCCTTGCCCACGACGTCCTTGCGGGCCGTGAGCGCGTTCTTCGTCCGGTCCATCGCCTTCTCGTACGCCGGCTGGAGCCGGAGCGCGCCGAGACGCTCTGCGATCCCCCCGATGGTCGGCGAGTAGGACCGGCCGTTGTCGTTGACGACGATCACCATGGGGCGGTCCTTGGCGGCGGCGATGTTGTTGAGCGCCTCCCATGCCATGCCGCCGGTCATCGCACCGTCCCCGATCACGGTGACGACGGTGCGATCGGACTCCCCCCGCAGGGAGAACGCCTTGGCGAGGCCGTCCGCGTACGACAGGGACGCCGTGGCGTGGGAGGACTCGATCACGTCGTGTTCACTCTCCGCACGGCACGGGTAGCCGGAAAGCCCCCCTCTGGTGCGGAGACCGTCGAACTGGTCGCGACGGCCGGTGAGGATCTTGTGCACGTACGACTGGTGCCCGGTGTCGAAGATGATCGGATCGCGCGGTGAGTCGAAGACCCGGTGCAGCGCGACGGTCAGTTCGACGACGCCGAGATTCGGGCCGAGGTGCCCGCCCGTGGCGGCGACCTTACGGATGAGGAACTCCCGGATCTCCCCGCACAGTCGGCCCAACTCGTCGGAGTCGAGCCTGCGGAGATCGGAGGGGCCGTCCACCTGTTCGAGCACGCTCATTGCTGTCGACTGCCCCTTCCGTGACCGACACCCCGCTGGGTCGAATCGTCAGTCTACGGGCTGACGCCGCGCGACCTCGCCCACGGGCGGGCGTTCGGGCCCCCACCTGCGGCGCTGCCTCAGGAGCCCTGCGGCGAGTCCAGTACAGCGATCCCCTCGACGTGGTGGGTGCCCGGGAAGGCGGCCACTCCGCGGAGGTCCGCGAGCGTCCACCCGGCGCCCACGAGTACCCCGATGTCGCGCGCCAGACTCGCCGGATCACAGCCCACATGGATGATCCTGGACGCCCCCGTGGCGGCCAGGCGTTGCATCACCGGGATCCCGGCCCCACCACGTGGCGGATCGAGGATGACGACCTCGGGATAGGGGTGGTCTCCCGGGCGGTCGTCACGGCCCTCGAGAAAGGTCTCGACGCGGGCCCTCACGGTTCGCACTCCCCCGCCAGATCCGTCGCCGAAGGCGTCCGTCGCGGCGTGCACCGACGCCGTCGCGGATTCGACGATCGTCACGCGTGACCCCGGGATCGCGTCGTGCACCCCGGCGGCGAACAACCCGGCGCCGCCGTAGAGGTCCCAGACCACGGGCGCGTCGGACAGGCCCGGGGTGTTCGTCACCGCGGTGCGTACCCCGTCGCTGTAGTGGGTCGCCGCGGAGCGGTGCGCCTGCCAGAAGGCCTCTGACGGTAGGCGCCACTGCCGGTCGCCCACGCACCGCACGACGGTGGGCCCCCCGGCGACGACCTCCCAGTCAGTGGCTCGTGAGTGACGCGCACGAGCGCGCGTCGCGGCGGACCGACGGGACCGGCCACCCCGTCCGCGCGGCGCGTCGTCGACGACCGGACGGTGGGCGAGGTGGACGACTCCGTCGTCCCCGAGCACACCCAGGACCTCGCGGTCCGCGCCGAACGAGGCGGAGGACACGGCGTCCCGGAGACGGGGATCGGGCTGGATGCAGGGCTCGGTCACCAGCTCCCGGGAACGGGCCCTGCGTACGCCGGGCACCCCGTCGGCGCCGGTGACCCAGCGGGCGACGGTACGCCAACCCGAGGTGACCGGATCCGCGGCCGGGACCTCCACGTGGACCGGTCCGTCGTGGAGGTCGATGCGGCCTATCCGGGACACCTGCTCGGCCAGGATCCGCCCCGCGAGGTCGCGGGCCGCACCGGGGGCGATGTGGCTCCAGTCGCAACAGCCCGCACCGGCGGCCGCCGCCGGGCAGGCCGGTGCGACCCGGTCCGGGGACGGCTCGAGCACGCTCTGCACGGTGCCCCGACAGAAAGCGCGGCCCGGGTCGTCGTCGACGAGGACGTCCACCAGCTCCCCGGTGATCCCGCCGCGGCAGAACACCACCCGGCCTTCGTGACGCGCCACGAACTCGCCGCCGTGCGCGGGGCCCCCCACACGGAGGCGCAGCACTCGGCCCGTCCAGTCGGTTGCTCGGTCCTGGGTCATCGTTCCTCCGGTCCACCCCAGCGTCCGACGATCGGTTCGTCGCGGGCCTGCTCCGCGCGGCCGTGCGAGGACGACAGCTGCCACGGGACGCTGGTCACCATGACACCCCTCTCGTAGAGCAGGCGGGTCTTGAGCCGCAGCGCACTCTGGTTGTGCAGCAGCTGTTCCCACCAGTGGCCCACCACGTACTCGGGGATGTACACGGTCACCACGTCGCGCGGTGCCTGATCGCGGATCCGCTTCACGTAGTCCACCACGGGTCGGTTGATCTCACGGTACGGGGACTCGACGACCTTGAGCGGGACCGAGATCCCGCGGCGCTCCCACTCCCGTGCCAGGGCCCGGGTCTCGGCGGTGTCGATGTTCACCGTCAGGGCCTCGATCGTGTCCGGGCGGGCCGCCCGTGCATACGCGAGAGCCCGCAGGGTGGGCAGGTGCAGCTTGGACACGAGCACCACGCAGTGTGTCCGGCTGGGCAGGACGACCTCCCACGAGGACTCGTCGAGTTCGCGGGCGACGGAGACGTAGTGGCGGTGGATGAGTCGCATCACCCCGAACGCCCCGAGCATCGCCAGGACCGCGACGTACGCGCCGGAGAGGAACTTCGTCGCCATGACGATCACCAGGACGCCGGCGGTGAGGACGAAGCCGACGGCGTTGACCACCCGGGACCGGCGGATCCGGCGACGCACGACCGGGGCGCGCTCCTCCCCCAGCAGCCGGCTCCAGTGCCGGACCATGCCGAGCTGGCCGAGGGTGAAGGCGACGAAGACGCCGACGATGTAGAGCTGGATGAGGACCGACACCTGCGCGTCGAAGGCGACGACCAACGCTATCGCCGCGATCGCGAGGAGGACGATCCCGTTGGAGAACGCCAGCCTGTCGCCGCGGGTGGCGAGTTGTCGGGGCAGGTACTTGTCCCGCGCGAGCACCGAGGCCAGCACCGGGAATCCGTTGAACGCAGTGTTGGCGGCGAGCACCAGGATGAGCGCGGTGATGACGATGACGGCGTAGAAGGCCGGCGGCAGCCCGGCGAACACCGGCTGGGCCAGCTGGGCGATCATCGTCTTCTGTCGATACCCCTCGGGAGCCCCGATCAACTGGGTCGCCGGTTGCTCGGCGATCCTGACGCCGAGCCGACCGGCCAGGGCGATGAGCCCGAGCAGGAACGAGACCGCCAGCGTCCCGAGAACAGTGAGTGTCACGGCGGCGTTGCGGGCCCGGGGTTTGCGGAAGGCGGGGACGCCGTTGTGGATCGCCTCGATCCCGGTCAGCGCCGCACAGCCCGAGGCGAACGATTTGGCGACGACGAAGGCGAGCGCGAGTCCGGCCAGTTCCGCCCCCTCGGCGGGGACGAGTTCGAAGCCGGATGATTCGGCCCGGAGGTCGCGGCCCAGGATCTCGACCTGGAACAGTCCCCAGAGGATGAGCCCCGTCATGGACGCGAGGAACGCGTAGACGGGGAAGGCGAACATAGCCCCGGTCTCGCGGATGCCGCGCATGTTGAGTGCCGCCAGCAGGGCGATCGCCAGGACGCCGAACGCGACCTCCCGGGACTGGACGAACGGGATGGCGGAGCCGATGGTGGCGGCGGCGGCCGATATCGACACGGCGACCGTGAGGACGTAGTCGACGAGCAGGGCCGCGCCGACCGCGAGGCCGGCGCCGGGGCCCAGGTTGACCGTCGCGACCTCGTAGTCGCCCCCTCCCGAGGGGTAGGCGCGGACGTTCAGCCGGTAACAGGCGATGACGACGACGAGGACCGCAGCCACCGCCAGAC
This sequence comes from Dietzia sp. IBK-p2-16D, assembly GCF_057773085.1. Classification (NCBI taxonomy): domain Bacteria; kingdom Bacillati; phylum Actinomycetota; class Actinomycetes; order Mycobacteriales; family Dietziaceae; genus Dietzia; species Dietzia sp. IBK-p2-16D. Next base: position 304,268 of record NZ_JBYMTL010000001.1, read on the forward strand.
CCACCCACGGTGTGAACGTGAGGGCGGACATCCCGGCGATCGAGAGGACGAGGAAGATCTCCTGCGGGGCGTAGGCCACCGAGGACAGCGCGTCGGAGGCGAACACCGGGAGCGCGACCCGTTTGCGCAGACTCCTGGCCCCGACGGTGTCGCTACGGAAGGGGCGACCCACGAGGAGGCGCTTGGCTCCCACGGAGACCTTCGAGATCGTGGACACCGACATATCCTAGGGCCCGCGCGCCCGGACGGGCAGCAACCGAGGGTGTGAGTAGCGTGATCATCACTGGCGCACGCGGGTGGGCCGTGAGGAGTGGGACTCATCATGAGAGTCGTCGTCATGGGATGCGGTCGTGTCGGGGCAGGGTTGTCCGTCGAACTCGACGCAGCCGGTCACGATGTCGTGGTGATCGATCGGGAGGCGGCCGCGTTCTCCAGGTTGTCGGAGGGGTTCTCGGGACGCACGGTCACGGGACAGGGTTTCGACAGGACGGTGCTCACCGAGGCCGGAATCGAGGGTGCGGACGCGTTCGCCGCCGTGTCCTCGGGCGACAACTCGAACATCATCGCCGCCCGGGTCGCCCGGGAGACCTTCGGCGTCGAGCGGGTGATCGCGCGGATCTACGACGCCGGCAGGGCCGAGGTCTACGAGCGACTGGGGATCTCCACCATCGCGACCGTGCCGTGGGCCACCGGTCGTCTCGTGCGGTACATCACCGCCGGATCGAGTCCCGTCGAGTGGCGGGACCAGACGGACTCGGTGTCACTCGTCGCGCTCGACCCGCCCGCAGCGTGGGTAGGGATCCCGGTCGACCGGCTCGCCGTGGCGGTCGGGGGACGGGTCGCCGCGGTCACCCGCTTCGGCGACTGCCGACTCCCGGACGCCCGCACGCTCGTCCAGGCCGAAGACGTGGTTCACCTCGTTGTGCCCTCGCAGGCGGTCCCGGACCTGGACGACCTGCTCCGGGAAGGACCCTCTGATGGCTGACGATGTTGTTCCCGACTACGCCGACGGGTCCGGACTGCTCGCCGGTGCACCTGCCAGGACCGTGTACTCCGCGACCATGAGGGTGGTGGTCGCCGGAGCCGGTGTCGTGGGGCGGTCGATCGCGCGGGAGCTCGTGACGAGTGGTCACGAGGTCACCCTGATCGACAGGCGATCGATCGTGTTCTCGGCCGATCCCGTCGACGGGGCCGACCAGCAGGTCGGCGACGCCTGCGAGCTCAGCGTCCTCGAACGGTTGCACCTGCAGGACGCGGACGTCGTCGTGGCCGCGACCGGCGACGACAAGGCCAACCTGGTCGTGAGCCTGCTGGCCAAGACGGAGTTCGCCGTGTCCCGGGTGGTCGCCCGCGTCAACGATCCGCGCAACGAATGGCTCTTCGACGAGCGTTGGGGGGTCGATGTGGCCGTGTCGACGCCGCGCCTGATCGTCTCGGTCGTCGAGGAGGCGGTCTCCGTCGGGGACGTGGTGCGCCTGATGACCCTGCGCCGCGGTGGCGCGAACCTGGTGAGCGTGACGCTGCCGGATCAGACCCCGCTGGCGGGGCGGTCGGTGTCGCGCGTGCGACTTCCCCGCGATGCCGCCCTCGTCGCCATCCTGCGGGGCGGGCGGGTGATCGTCCCCGAGCCAGACGTCCCCTTCGAGCCCGGTGACGAGCTGCTGGTGGTGGCTCCGGAGGAGGTCGAGGCGGAGATCAGCGAGGTGGTCAGGGGCGGGTGACCGTCACGGCGATCTCCCGGCCGTAATCCCACCCGGGGGCCAGCGGGAGGTCGTCCCCGCTCCAGAACCGACCGGGGTCATACCAGCTCGGGTCCCCCGCCGGGAGGAGCACGCCCATCGCCTCGAGGGTGACACCCACGACCTCCGCGCAGTACGCCGCCTCCATGCGCAGTGCCGCCCCCGCCCCCGCCCCGGTCCCGGTCGCGGATCCGGTAGCGGTCCCGCGCGGGCTACCGGCCGACCGCTTACCGCGAGCAGCCCACCGCCCCCGAGCCCACCTCGCGGTGAGGCGTCCCGCAGACGGGAACGACACGCCGTTCAACCGGGCGATGGTCTCCAGGAGCGCGTCCTCACCTTCTCGGCCGATCTCCGGGGCGATCTGGCGGAACCACGCCCGTTGCCCGTACGGGCCGGCCCACTGCCGCACGGCGGCCTCGAGGTCGTGGAGCTGCACCCCGCGTTGGCGCCGACCGGTCCACACGTCCGGCAATGCCCGCCCCATCTCCGCGTGCCACAGCAACGGCGGCATGTCGTCCAGCACCACCGCGACGCCCACGTGATTGACCGGCGCATTGGTGAGTGTCTGGATCAACCGGTCCGCCGGGGTACGCCCCCGGAACACCCACAGATCCCCGGTGCGGGTGCGGTGTGCGGCGGCGGCTAGAGGGACGGTGTCGACGGTCATACCGCGATCCTGCCAGGACGGACCGCCCGTTCCGCCTAGTCTCGGCGGCATGGCTCCCAGGGGACGGCAGTGGCTCAAGGTGATCGGCGCGGCGGGAGTGGCGGGGGTGGCCGCCACGGGGATCCTGGCGACCCGGTCGGAGCGGCGTCGACGGTCGTACGAGCCCGATGAGGTGCGGGAGCGCCTGCACGAGCGTTATGCCAGGATCCAGGCCCGCAGGCACGGCGCGGACGGGTAGACCCCGCGCGCGTCGGAGACCGGAGGGGGACTGGATATCCTGGCGGCACCATGCCGTCGTCCTCCCCGCCTTCCCCCGACCTCCGTCGGGCCCGCCACGAGCTGCAGGCCCGACTCGACGACGTCGGCATCCTCGATGCGCACCGGCTCCGGCCCCGGATCCGGCGTGCCCGCGTCGACCAACTCGAGGAGCTCGGCCGGCGGATCGACGTGGCCGCCGAGCTCGTCCGGCGTCGATCCGGGTCCATCCCCACGCCCCGCTATCCCGAGCAGCTGCCGGTCAGCTCCCGCAAGGACGAGATCGCCGAGGCGATCCGGGACAACCAGGTGGTGGTGATCGCCGGCGAGACCGGGTCGGGTAAGACCACCCAGATCCCCAAGATCTGCCTCGAGCTCGGTCGCGGGGTCAGGGGCATGATCGGGCACACCCAGCCGCGACGGTTGGCCGCCCGCTCGGTGGCCGAGCGCATCGCGGACGAGCTCGGTGTGGAGATCGGCGGGCCGGTCGGTTCCGCTGTCCGCTTCGACGACCGCACCAGCCCGGAGACCGCGGTCAAGCTCATGACCGACGGTGTCCTGCTCGCCGAGATCCGGCGCGACCGGCTGCTGCGTGCGTACGACACGATCATCATCGACGAGGCCCACGAGCGCAGTCTCAACATCGACTTCCTGTTGGGTTACCTCCGGCAGATCCTGCCCCGTCGCCCGGATCTGAAACTCGTCATCACCTCCGCCACGATCGACCCGGAGCGTTTCGCCCGCCACTTCGCGGACGCCGAGGGACGCCCCGCGCCCGTCATCGAGGTCTCGGGACGCACCTATCCGGTGGAGATCCGGTACAGGCCCCTCGAGGTCGAACACGCGGGCCGTCTCGTCGACGTGGATCCGCTCGATGCGCTCGCCGACGCCGTCGCCGAACTCCTGCGCGAGGATGACGGCGACGTGCTCGTGTTCCTCTCCGGGGAGCGCGAGATCCGCGACGCCGAGGAGGTGCTGCGGGGGCGGAAGTTCCGCAATACGGAGATCTTCCCGCTGTTCGCCCGCCTCACGGCCGCCGAGCAGCAGCGCGCGTTCCGTGCCCATTCGACCCGACGGGTGGTGCTCTCGACCAACATCGCCGAGACGTCCGTGACCGTTCCCGGCATCCGCTACGTCGTCGACACCGGTCTGGCGAGGATCTCCCGCTACTCGACCCGGACCAAGGTCCAACGCCTTCCCATCGAACCGGTGTCGCAGGCCTCCGCAGCCCAGCGCGCCGGTCGCTGCGGCCGCGTCGCCGACGGGATCTGCATCCGCCTCTACTCAGAGGAGGACTTCGACTCCCGGCCCGAGTTCACCGATCCGGAGATCCTCCGGACGAATCTCGCGTCGGTGATCCTGTCCATGGCGGATCTGGACCTGGGACCTGTGGACGACTTCCCGTTCGTGGAGCCGCCGGACCGCAAGGCGGTCCGCGACGGGATGACCCTGCTCTCCGAGCTCGGGGCGTTGACGGTCGACGAGGACGAGCGTCCGCATCTGACCGAGGTGGGCCGCGACATGGCGGCACTCCCCCTCGATCCCCGACTCGCCCGGATGGTGGTCGAGGGCCATCGCAACGGTTCGCTCTCCGACGTGTTGGTGGTCGTCGCGGCTCTGACCGTTCAGGACGTCCGCGAGCGGCCCGCCGAGGAGCGCGACAAAGCCGACCTGCTGCACCGTCGGTTCGCGGACAAGACCTCCGATTTTCTCGGCTACCTCAACCTGTGGCGGTACATCACCGAGCAGCGTCGCGAGCTCTCCGGCAGCGCTTTCCGCAAGATGTGCAAGGCCGAGTACCTGCACTGGCTGCGCATCCGGGAATGGCAGGACCTCAACTCGCAGCTGCGGAGCATGTGCCGCGAACGCGGATGGCATCCCGCGTCCGGGCATGCGGCGGAGGACGATCTCCACAAGGCGGTCCTCACCGGTCTGTTGACCAATGTCGGTATGCGCGACGAGGAGACCCGGGAGTTCCGCGGGACACGTGGTATCCGGTTCCAGGTGTTCCCCGGGTCGGACCTGTCCAGGAAGCCACCCCGCTGGGTGATGGCCTCGGAACTGGTCGAGACCTCCCGGCTGTGGGCCCGCGACGTCGCCCGGATCGATCCCGGTTGGATCGAGCAGCTCGGGGGCCACCTCACCCGTACCCAGTACTCCGAACCGCACTGGTCGGACGCGCAGGGTGCGGCGATGGCCTACGAGAAGGTCCTCCTGTTGGGCCTGACGGTGGTGGAGGCGCGGAGGATACTGCTGTCGCGCGTCGACGCGCCGCTCGCCCGGGAGATGCTCGTCCGCCACGGAATCGTCGAGGGACGCCTGGACACCCGCGTCCCGGTCATCCGGGAGAACGCCCGCGCCGTGGAACAGGCCCGTGAACTGGAGACACGGAGCCGTCGCCGTGACCTGGTGATCGATGACGAGGCCCTCGTGGCCTTCTACCTCGAGCGACTGCCGGAAGACGTCACGTCCGGCCGTCATCTCGAATCGTGGTGGAAGAAGCGAGGCCACCGCGACCCTGACGTCCTTCGCCTCACGCCCGAGGACATACGTACCTCCGAGGCTGCGCCCGACGCGGCGGATTTCCCGCCGCTCTGGCGCCAGGGCGACCGGAGTTTCGAACTGCGCTACGCCTTCGACCCGGGCGTGACGTCGGACGGCATCACGGTCCGTATCCCCCTGCCCCAGCTGTCCTCGGTCACGGCCGCCGGTTTCGAGTGGTTGGTTCCGGGGCTGCGGGAGGAGCTCTACACCGAGATGCTCCGCACACTCCCCAAGTACCTTCGCCGTCAGTGCTCACCGCCGGCGGAGTTCGCGTCGCTGCTCGCCGGCGACGTCTCGCCCCGCTCCGCCCCGCTTCCCGTGGCGCTCGCGCGGGCGCTCTCGGCCCGGATAGGTTCGACAGTCGATCCCCGTGACTTCGACCCGACCCAGCTACCGGGCCACCTCCGGATGCGCTTCGAGGTGGTCGACGGTGACGAGGTCGTGGCCTCCGGGACGGATCTAGCGCAGTTGAGGACCCGCTTGGTGGACAGGGTTCGTGCGACTCTCAACGCCCGCCTGGTCCCGGACAAGGGTCCGTACCGGGAGTGGACCGCCGGCACCATCGGCGATCTCCCGCCGGCGGTGACCGGCTCGGTGGACGGGGTCGAGGTCACGGTCTATCCAGCACTGCGTGTCGGCGCGGACGGCATCCACGTGGTGGCGTGTGCCACCGAGGACGAGCGCCGATCGACCCAGGCGGCCGCGGTGCTGACGCTGATCTCGTCTGGTCTCGTGTCGGCGTCGTCGATCCTGCGTGGGCGCCCGGTACAGCAGCGGCTCGCTCTCTCGCAGTACCCTCACGGCGGGATCGAGGGGCTCGTCTCGGATGCCTCACTCGCGGCGTGCGGCCGGATCATCGCCCGGAGAAAGGGCGCTCCGGTCCTCACCGTCGCTGATTTCGACGAGCTGCAGGCCACCGCGAGAGCGGAGGTGCCCGGCGCCGTGGCGTCCGCGATCTCGACGGCGGTGCCCGCTCTCGTGGCGGCCCAGTCGGTGTGGGGCTCGCTGGCCGCGGCACCGGCGGACATCGCCGATGCCGTCCGGCCGTCTCTCGACTTCCTCATCGGCCGGGGTTTCCTCGCCCGACACCCGGCCGACGCACTCCCGCATCTGGAACGACACGTGAGGGCTGTGGGGCTCCGCCTGGAGCTGGCGGAGAAGTCTCCGTCCCGCCACCGGGAACTCACGGTGAGGCTGTCCCGGTCCGAGGCGAGGGTCGACGAGGCGTGCGCCGCGTTGCGAAAGCGCCCGGGTGGGGCCCGGGCCGTTCGCGACCTGCGCTGGATGCTGGCCGAATACCGCGTGGGGCTGTTCGCGCAGACGCTCGGGACCGCCAGATCGGTGTCGGCGGAGCGCATCGAGAAGGCAGTGGCAGCGGCGCTGGCCCCCCGGTCGTCCCGCTGAGGCAGGCCGTCCCCTGGAGCCGGCCGTCGGCCGATCACCCGCCTATGGCGCGCGTCTAGCGACTCGTCCGGCGTTCCCGGAGGGCGATGATCTCGCGTTCGAAGTCATCGGCGGAACTGAACTGCTTGTACACCGAGGCGAAGCGGAGGTAGGCGACCTCGTCCAGGTCCTGTAGCGGGCCCAGGATGGCAAGACCGATCTGATGGGCGGGGACTTCGGACACGCCACCGGCGCGGACGGCGTCCTCGACCTGTTGGGCGAGGCGGCGCAGGGCGTCCTCGTCGACCGCTCGTCCCTGGCACGCACGCCGGACTCCGCGCACCACCTTGTCCCGGCTGAACGCCTCCGTGACCCCGTTGCGTTTGAGAACAGTCAGAAGCGGCGTCTCGAGAGTCGTGAACCGGTGGCCGCACCTCGGACATTCCCGGCGACGCCGGATCGCCTGCCCCTCGTCGACCGATCGTGAATCGATCACGCGGGAGTCCTCGTGGTGGCATGTCGGGCAGTACATTCCCGTGGGGCCCTTCGTCGACCGGACTTCACGCGTCCCGGCTCGTGCCTGACGGGATGCGGGGATGGCAGTACACCGTCCCCGACTCATTCTAGGAGGCCCGACGACCGGTCATGCGTAGGCGGGCCCGCCGAGATACGCCACGGCGAAGAGCAGGATCACTCCGAACGCGATCCCGCAGGCCAGGAGCGCCCACGTAGGAACGTCGTCGACGACGCCGCTGGCCACAGGAGGCTCGATATGGCAGGCGCGCACGCCCTCGGCCGACGCCGGGCGGACGAGCACGCGGCGACCCGGTGCCACAGACGTGACGCCGAGGGGGCGGCCGGGCACCCTCGGCCGGACGACGGTGTCGACACGTGCCGACGCCGCCGCGGGACGGCTGCCCTCCGGTCGAACCGCGGGGCGACGGTGGACGCGACCGGGCTGTGCGCTGCCCTTACCCGGGGAACTCTGTGGGGTGCCGGGACGATCGACGCCCGCGGACCGCCCGCGATGGTCGCCGGGGCAGACCTCGCTCCACCGCACGGTCGGACGTGCGTGTGACTGCAACTCCGTAACGGTCATGGTGACTCCCTACTCGATACGGTGTGCGAGTGGTGTTCGCACACCCGTATGTATGTGTCAGTACATCTGTTCGAATCCGAACTCTCCTAGAGTTGTATCACGCGACTCCGACACAGTCACCATTCCGGGCCCGATTATTTCGAACACCTGTGTGGCGCGACGTTCGCATGGGCGATAGGGTGTACACAGATACAGACGTCGAACATCCATTCGCCGAAGGGACCACACGAGATGCCGAAGCCCGACTTCGAGTCGCTGACGGACCGACAGAAGAGCGTTCTCCTCCACATCCACGACACCGTCAAGGAGCGCGGCTATCCGCCGAGCATCCGGGAGATCGGCGACGCGGTCGGGTTGCAGTCCACCTCGTCGGTGGCTCATCAGTTGCGGACTCTCGAGAAGAAGGGTTTCCTGACCCGGGACCCGCACAAGCCGCGCGCGGTGGACGTGCACGGGGTTCCCGGGCAGAAGTCGCGCGGGCGTCGTTCGCCGACGCCCGAGCCCCAGCGGCCCGGCGGCGCCTCCGAGCCCGTCTACGTCCCCGTGCTCGGCCGGATCGCCGCCGGCGGTCCGATCCTCGCCGAACAGGCCGTCGAGGAGATCTTCCCGCTGCCCGCGGACCTCGTGGGATCCGGCGACCTGTTCATGCTCAAGGTCGTCGGGGAATCGATGATCGACGCGGCGATCTGCGACGGCGACTTCGTGGTGGTCCGGCGGCAGAACGTCGCGGACAACGGTGAGATCGTCGCGGCGATGATCGACGGGGAGGCGACGGTCAAGACCTTCCGCAACGACGCGAGCGGAGTCTGGCTGCTACCTCACAATCCGTCGTTCAGTCCCATCCCGGGAGAGCACGCGACGATCCTCGGCAAGGTGGTGACGGTGTTCCGGAAGCTCTGAACTCCGGACTCGAACGGCGCGCCGCCCGTCCCCGGTGGGGGTCAGGCGGCGCCGTCGTGTGAGCCGTCGGCGGCGAACTCGTCGAGTTCACCCGCCACTGAGGCGGGCAGTCGGACGATGACCCGGGTTCCGTTTTCGGTGTGCTCCTCCTCGACCACCGCGCCCTCGGCGTGGACCCGTGACACCACGTCCCCACGGGAGTACGGGATCTCCAGGGTGACCTCGGTGTCCCCGGAAGCGACGATCTGGGTGATCCGCTCGAGCAGCTCGTCGACGCCCTGACCGGTGACGGCCGAGACGAACACGGCGTCGGGTAGCGCGTGGTGCAACTCGGTGAGTACGACGGGATCCGCGGCGTCCACCTTGTTGATCACCAGCAGCTCACGAGGTCGCTCGGCGTTCTGCTCCTCCACCACCTCGTTGATCACCTTGCGCACCGCCTCGATCTGGCGGAGCGGAAAGGCATCCGAGCCGTCCACCACATGGAGGAGAAGTTCGGAGTCGACGACCTCCTCCAGTGTGGAACGGAAGGCCTCGACCAACTGGGTCGGAAGATGACGAACGAACCCCACGGTGTCGGTGAAGACGACCGCGCGGCCGTCAGGCAGCTCGGCCTTCCGGGTGGTCGGGTCGAGCGTGGCGAACAAGGCGTTCTGGACCAGTACCCCGGCACCGGTTATCCGATTGAGAAGACTGGACTTTCCGGCGTTGGTGTATCCGGCGATCGCTATCGAGGGCACGGGCGTGGCACGGCGACGGTGCCGTTTGGTGTCGCGGGCCTGTTTCATCCCCTTGATGTCGCGCCGCAGACGTGCCATCCGTTCGCGGATCCGACGCCGGTCGGTCTCGATCTTGGTCTCACCCGGACCTCGGAGACCCACGCCGCCGTTGCTGCCGGCACGCCCGCCGGCCTGACGGGACAACGACTCGCCCCAGCCGCGGAGGCGGGGAAGCATGTACTCCATCTGGGCGAGAGTCACCTGGGCCTTGCCCTCGCGGCTGGTGGCGTGCTGCGCGAAGATGTCGAGGATCAGGGCGGTGCGGTCGATGACCTTGACGTTGACCGCCTTCTCCAGCGCGAGCAACTGTCCCGGGGTGAGTTCACCGTCGCAGATGACGGTGTCGGCGCCGGTCGCGGCGATCACGTCCTTGAGGACACTGACCTTGCCCGACCCGATGTACGTCGCGGCGTCGGGCTTGTCGCGTCGCTGGATGAGCGCATCGCACACCTCTGATCCCGCGGTCTCGGCCAGCTGGGCGAGTTCGGCCATCGCGGCGTCGGCCTGGGCGGCGGAGCCCTCCGTCCAGACACCCACGAGCACGACCCGTTCGAGTCTGAGCTGGCGGTACTCGGCGTCGTTGACGTCCTGGAGTTCGGTGGACAGCCCCGCCACCCGGCGCATCGAGGATCTCTCCTCGAGCTGGAACTCACCGATGGATGGATCGAGGTCGCGTGTCGGCCGATCAGCGGCCGTGTAATCAGTAGTCATTCGCGTTCATCTTCTCACACCGGGGCCCCTGGTGTCCTGTGTGGAGCGGTGTGCTAACGCCTACGACGATATCGGCCGTGGGCGACGAGGGCCGACGGTCCGATGAGGGAGGATCCACCCTCTCGTAGAGCGACCGCGAGTTCGCCGCCCGGGACCGCGACGACGACGTCTCCCGACGCCTCCCCCGCGTCGGCCAGTGCGGCCACCGCGGTCGCCACGATCCCGGTGCCGCAGGACATGGTCTCCCCGGCACCGCGCTCATGGACACGCATCGAGACCCGGCCGTCCACCATCGGGGTGGCGATCTCCACGTTGACCCCGTCGGGGAAGAAGTCCCTGTCGAACACCGGGCTCTGCTCCACCCGCAACGCGGCGAGGTCCGCCGCTCCCAGACCCGGGACCACGCAGGCCAGATGCGGATTGCCCATGTCGACGGCCAGTCCCGCGAAGGTGCGGCCCGCGATCTCCGCCGAGGACAGCCCGAGCAGTCGCGGCTCCCCCATGTCCACCCGCACCACGGCATCATCGCCCGAGTAGGAGATGACCTCGGCTGGGCGGGCGCCGGCCCGCGTGCCCACGGGGATCGAACCCGCCTCCGCCCGTCCGGTCCCGACGAGCGCGTGGGCGAAGACCCGGACCCCGTTCCCGCACATCTCCGCGATCGAGCCGTCCGCGTTGCGGTAGTCCATGAACCAGTCCGCCCGGTCGACACCGTCGGGCAGGGAAGCCAGCACCCCCCGGTCGACGAGGGCGCCGGCGGTGGCGATCCTGAGCACGCCGTCCGCGCCGATACCACCGCGCCGGTCGCACAGCGCACGCACGAGGGCCTCATCCAGTTCGAGGTCGGCGTCGTCGTCCGGGAGGATGACGAAATCGTTGAGGGTCCCGTGGCCCTTGAGGAAGGCGATACCGTCGGGCTGCGAAGCCGGGCGAGTCGAAGTCATGGCGAAATCGTACTCGGCTCCGGTAATCGTTCCGCAGTGCGGAAAGGCCGGATGAACCCGGACGGGGCGCCCACTAGAGTCGGACAGGAGAACGGTCCCCTACCTCTAGGAGAGCATCGATGTCCGAACGCATCACCGTCGGCGGTATCCAGGTCGACGAGGTCCTCTACGACTTCGTCAACACCAAGGCCATTCCGGGGACCGGGGTCGACCCCGACGCGTTCTGGGCGGGTGCCTCAGAGATCTTCACCGAGCTGGCCCCGCGCAACCGCGAGCTGCTCGCCACCCGCGAGGAGTTGCAGTCCAGGATCAACGCCTGGCACCACGAGAACCCGGCGCCGATCGACCCGAGCGCCTACAAGGCCTTCCTGCAGGAGATCGGGTACCTGGTTCCGGAGCCGGAGTCGGTCTCCGTCACCACGGAGAACGTCGACGCGGAGATCGCGACGGTCGCCGGTCCGCAGCTCGTCGTGCCGATCATGAACGCCCGGTTCGCGATCAACGCCGGCAACGCCCGGTGGGGATCGCTCTACGACGCCCTCTACGGGACCGATGCGATCCCGGAGTCGGACGGCGCGGAGCAGGGTTCCTCCTACAACAAGGTCCGCGGGGACAAGGTCATCGCCTGGGCGCGTGAGTTCCTGGACGACGCCGCGCCGCTGGAGGCCGGCAGTCACGTCGGGAGCACCGGTTACGCCGTCGTCGACGGCGGCCTGCAGGTGACCGTCGCCGACGGCTCGACCACCCGGTTGGCGGACCCGGAGAAGTTCGTGGGCTTCCTCGGCGAGGCCTCGAGCCCGTCGTCGGTCCTGCTCCGCAACAACGGACTGCACATCGAGATCCAGATCGACCCGGACTCCCCGATCGGCTCGACCGACGCCGCCGGCGTCAAGGACGTCGTCCTCGAATCCGCCGTCTCCACCATCATGGACTTCGAGGACTCCGTCGCCGCCGTCGACGCCGAGGACAAGACCCAGGGCTACAGCAACTGGCTGGGCCTCATGAAGGGTGACCTGTCCGAGGAGATCACCAAGGGCGACAAGACCTTCACCCGCGTCCTCAACGACGACCGGGTCTTCACCGCGCCCGACGGCTCGGGCGAGGTCCGTCTGCACGGCCGTTCGATGCTCTTCGTGCGGAACGTCGGCCACCTGATGACCAACCCGGCTGTTCTCGACGCCGAGGGCAACGAGATGCCGGAGGGCATCCTGGACGCGCTGATCACCTCGCTCGCGGGTATGCACGGCATCGCCGAGGGCAACGAGCGGGGGAACAGCCGTCACGGTTCGATCTACATCGTCAAGCCCAAGCAGCACGGGCCGGAGGAGGTCGCCTTCACGACCGAGCTGTTCGGCCGTGTCGAGAAGCTCCTCGGCCTGCCCGAGAACACCCTCAAGGTGGGCATCATGGACGAGGAGCGTCGTACCTCGGTCAACCTCGCGGCCTGCATCGCCGAGGCGACCGAGCGGGTGGTGTTCATCAACACCGGTTTCCTCGACCGGACGGGCGACGAGATCCACACCTCCATGGAGGCCGGGCCGATGATCCGCAAGGGCGAGATGAAGTCCGCCCGGTGGATGACGGCCTACGAGGACTTCAACGTCGACACCGGACTCGCGTGCGGTCTGCGTGGCCGGGCCCAGATCGGCAAGGGTATGTGGGCCAAGACCGACCTCATGGCGGAGATGCTCGCGGAGAAGATCGGACAGCCCGAGGCCGGTGCGAACACCGCATGGGTCCCCTCCCCGACCGGAGCCACCCTGCACGCCACGCACTACCACCGGGTCAACGTCATGACCCGGCAGGAGGAGCTGCTCGCCGGTGGCGCCCGCGCGAGTGTCGACGACATCCTCTCCGTGCCGCTCGCCCCGAACACCGAGTGGTCGGATGCCGAGAAGAAGGAGGAGGTCGACAACTCCTGCCAGACCATCCTGGGTTACGTCGTCCGGTGGGTCGAGCAGGGCATCGGTGTGTCGAAGGTGCCGGACATCCACGACGTCAACCTCATGGAGGATCGCGCCACCCTGCGGATCTCGTCGCAGATGCTGGCCAACTGGATCCGCCACGGCATCATCACCGCCGACGACGTCGAGGATTCGCTGCGCCGGATGGCAGAGATCGTCGACAAGCAGAACGCCGGTGACGAGGCTTACCGGAACATGGCACCGGACTTCGATTCGTCGATCGCGTGGCAGGCGGCCCGGGAGCTGATCCTCGAGGGCACCACGCAGCCGTCGGGCTACACCGAGCCGATCCTCCACCGCCGTCGTCGCGAGTTCAAGGCGGCCAACGCCCGGTAGGACACGGCGCACGGTAGGACACGGCGCCCGGTGACCGGCGCCCGCGCACCGGAATCCGCTGCCCCGCCCGATACCCGCCCCTCACCGGGGAGCGGATCGGGACGGAGGGTAGCGGATTCCGTCATTCCGGCCAGGGTCCGCGCTGCCGGGATCGACGTGCTCCCGACGCCGCGGGGTCAGGGGACGAGTCCGGCCACCGCCGCGCGGAGGATCGCCACGGCGGCATCCCTACGGTCGCGGGTGAACCTGGCCTCGGGCCCGGATGCCGACACCGCGAAGGCGGCGTCACCGGTGCCGACCGCGATGGCCACGCACCGGACACCCTCCTCCTGCTCGGACTCGTCAGTGGCGAACCCGACCCGGCGGACCAACCGCAGTTCGTCGATCAGACTGTCCGGATCGACGATCGTCGAGTCGGTGAAGCGGCGCATGCCGGCCCTGTCGAGCATGCCGCGGACCTCGTCGTCGTCGTCCCCCGCGACCAGGGCCTTACCCACCGCGGTGCAGTGCACGTCCACCCGTCGACCCACCTCGGTGAACATCCGCATCGAGTGCGGCGAGGGCACCTGGGCCAGGTAGACCACCCCGTCTCCTTCCCGGACGGCGAGATTGGCGGTCTCGCCGGTGCCCTCGACCACGGCGGTGAGAACCGGCACGGCCCAGGAGGCGGTCGCGCGCCCGGCGACGTCACCGATCCGCTGCAGTCGCGGACCCAGCAGGTAGTCACGGCCGGCGTCACGCCGGAGATGTCCGCTCTCGGCGAGCGTGCCGCACAGCCGGTGGACAGTGGCGGCCGCCAGCCCGGTGTCGGCGACGAGGTCACCGAGACTCGCCCGGCCGCCGCGGCTGCTCAGCGCGTCGAGCAGGTCGAAGGCACGGTCGACCGACTGGACCCGCGAGCGCCCGCCACGAGGAGAACTCACCGCCGGTCCGCCCCCAGCATCCGGAGAGCGACCTCGAGCGGGTCGGGCGCGTCGTCGGCGCGGCCACGGGTGTCGGTGTCGATCCAGCGGATCCGGTGGTCACGGCCGAACCACGACCGCTGCCGCCGGACGTAGCGACGGGTACCGATCACGGTCCGCTCCTCGGCGCGTCCCGTGCCCTCGTCGTCGATCCGCTGGTGCGCGTCCATCTCATCGAGCACTTGTGCGTACCCGATCGCCCGCCGCGCCGTGACGCCCTCGAGCAACCCGACGCCCACGAGTCGACGGACCTCGTCGACGAGGCCGGTCGCGAACATCGTCGCCGCTCGTGTGGCCAACCGTTCATCGAGTTCGGCCAGGTCGCATCGCACCCCCAGCAGACGGGTGCCCCACCGGGGCTCCCCGATCGTCGGCCGGGAGGCCGAGAAGGGCTTCCCGGTGAGTTCGACGACCTCGAGGGCGCGAACGGTACGCCTGGGATCGCTGGGCAGGATGGTCCGGGCGGCCTCGGGGTCCACCGCCGCGAGCTCGGCGTGCAGCGCCTCCACCCCGATCTGCTCGAGTCGACGCTCGTAGTGGGCCCGCACCTGAGGGTCGGTGTCCGGGATCATCCATCCGTCCACGAGGGCCTGGACGTACATCATCGATCCGCCGCACAGGATGGGCACATGGCCGCGCTCGCGGATCTCGTCGATCTCCCGCTCGGCCGCTGTGCGGAAGTCGGCCACGCTGGCGGTCTGGGTCACGTCCAGGACGTCGAGTCGGTGGTGAGGGATCCCCCGCCGCTGTTCCGGCGTGAGCTTGGCGGTACCGATGTCCATTCCGCGGTACTGCTGCATGGCATCGCAGTTGACCACCTCCCCGCCGAGTCGTTCGGCCAGTCCGAGGGCCAGGTCCGACTTCCCGGTCCCGGTCGGCCCCACCACGGCGACGGGAGCGGTCCCCGTCATGACGGCTCCCCGGGCACGATCGCATCGCGGGCGTGGGGGTCGCGGACGGCGCCCTCCACTGCATGGTCCGTGGGGGATTCCGGGGGCCACCACGCGCAGTGATACCCCACCCCGAACGGCGCCCAGGACAGCGACTCCCGAGCAGGGCGGCCCGCGACCAGAGAGGCCAGTGCGAGCCACGCGGGCCGACTCCACCACCCGACCTCGTCCGCCACGCGCGCGCCCGGGTCGGGAAGCACACCCCCGATACGCAGCCACCGGCCGAGGTGGCCGTCCAGTGAGACACCGCGCGGGTCCTCGGGGACGGGGGCGCGCGGTGTGAGGGAGGCGGGGCCGTCCGCGACGACGACGACGAGGTCGTCCGGCTCCGGAGTGGGGGCGGACCGCGGACTCACGGGGATGCCCCTGAAGGACCTCGGAAGGTCGGTTCCCGCACGGTCGAGCAGCCACCAACCGATCAGTGCCGCGTCGGGGACCGCCCCGTGCGGTGCCGGCGGGGCATCGGGCCGACCCACCGGGACGTCGACCCCCCACCTCGCGAGAGTGGAACGCATGTCGCCGAGGCCTCGGCCCCCGGGGTCGGACCCCAGTACGACGACCCGTGCCGCGCCGATCCGGGCCCGCCGGAGCACCTCACAGATCGTGTCCACCCCGCCGCCGGTGTCCGCGACCGCCGATCCGGACAGCTCCGGCACGAGGACCGGGGCTCCGGGGACCAGGACGACTGAGGGGCTCACATCCCGAAACCCTACTGACCGCCTCCGACGCCGGGGAACAGACCCGTCCGGGGACACGGCGGGGATACGGCGGACACCCGGGCGGCGGTTGGTACACACTAGGAGGATGCCGTCTCCGCGACGCGGGTCGGCGAGGCGATGACCGGTGCGAACCCGGTGACGGTGCCGTGACACGCGGCAGAAGGAAACGAGGACGACATGACCGAGCAGTCACCCGCCGCCCAGAGCGGATCAGGTCCGGGCGGATCGAGTTCGGACGGCGCGACCCCGAACCCCGGTCCGAGGCCGGGAGCGCCCTCCCCCGCCGCACTGGCCCGCAAGGTGGCTCCGCGGCCGACCCCCGCCGTCGCGCCCCGGGTCGAGCGCGGTTCGGATCCGTCCAAGTGGGGTCGCGTCGACGAGTCGGGGGCGGTGTTCGTCCGGACGGCTGACGGCGAGCGCCAGGTCGGGTCGTGGCAGGCCGGTGCCCCGGAAGAGGGGCTGGCGCACTTCGGGCTCCGGTTCGACGACCTCGCGGCCGAGGTCGCCCTGCTGGAGACCCGCCTCGATTCCCACCCGCAGGACGCCCGCAAGACCCGCGCCTCGGCGGAGACGCTCGCAGCGCAGATCCCCGCCGCCGCAGCAGTGGGGGATCTGGACTCACTCGCGGCACGGGTGGCAGCGGTGATCGAGCGTTCCGGCGAGGTCGAGGCCGCGGCCAGGCAGCGCAAGGACGAGCAGCGGGCGGCGGCGATCGCGCGCAAGGAGGCCCTGGCGGCGGAGGCCGAGGAGATCGGCGCGTCGTCGACGCAGTGGAAGTCCGCCGGCGATCGACTCCGCGAGATCCTCGAGGAGTGGAAGACGATCCGGGGTATCGACCGCAAGACCGACGACGCCCTGTGGAAGCGCTTCTCCAAGGCTCGGGAGGCGTTCAACCGGCGCCGTGGCTCGCACTTCGCCGAACTGGACCGCACCCGGGCCTCGGTCAAGCGGGTCAAGGAGGAGCTCGTGGAGCGGGCCGAGGCGCTCTCGGCATCCACCGAGTGGAACGACACGGCAACGGCGTTCCGTCGTCTCATGGACGAGTGGAAGGCGGCCGGCAGGGCTCCCCGTGACGCCGATGATGCGCTGTGGAAGCGGTTCAAGGCCGCCCAGGACACGTTCTTCGACGCCCGCCACGCGGCGTCAGCGGAACGGGACGCCGAGTTCGAGTCCAACGCCCAGGCCAAGGAGGCGCTGCTCGCCGAGTACGAGGGCAGGATCGACCCTGCGGCGGACCTGGGTGCCGCACGGTCCGCTCTGCGGTCGTTGCAGTCCCGGTGGGAGGAGATCGGCAAGGTTCCCAGGGAGCGGATGGGTCAGCTCGAGGGTCGTATCCGGGCTCTGGAGAAGCGGGTCGCGGACGCCGCGGACACCGAGTGGCGTCGTACCGACCCGGAAGCGAAGGCACGCGCCGGCCAGTTCTGGGACCGGGTGCGCGACTTCGAGGAGCAGGCCGCGAAGGCGGAGGCTGCGGGCAGGAGCAACGAAGCCGAGGGTGCCCGCGCCCAGGCCTCGCAGTGGAGGGAGTGGGCGGAGGCCGCCGAGAGGGCGGTTGACACCCGCTGACTCCTGGTTGACGGGGAGCGCCCCCGGATCAGAAGAGCCCGACCCGGATCGACGGGTCGGGCTCTTCCTCGTCCGGGCGGACTATGGGGTTCGGGGTTCGGTCAGCCCCGGTCCCCGTGCCGGGCGTCGTCCTCGAGCGCGAGCTGCTCGGGGGTCCGTGCCCACAACACGCTCGCGAGGGTGATCGCCAGTGCGAACACGATGAGCTCGCTGATGTAGAGGCCGATCCCGGGGGCTCCGAAGTCCTGCACGTCGGGGTTGGGTCCCCGGCCGGACTGGCGAAGCCAGATCGCCAGTACGCCGTAGACGGCGGCGACACACGTCGCGCCCCAGGCGATCCCGGCGGCCCACCACTTCTGGGTCATGATCATCGCGGCGCCGAACGCGATGGTCCCGACCGAGTACAGGAGCACGAACAGGTGGGACGGCAGCGTCGTGTGCTGCTCGCTCGCGACGTCGGTGAAGAACAGGACGTCGAGCCCACGTACTCCCGCGCTGTGCGGGAGGGCGAGAGCGACGGCCAGCAGGACGATGAGGACGGCGGAGGCCAGGTAGGCACGCCCGATCACGAGGGTGCGCCCGAGAACCCTGTCCCGCTCGCGCATCGCCGATTCCGCGTTCCGGGTGACTTCCATGATCCCCGCGATCGGATCGGGTCGGTCGTCGGTGCTCACGTGGGGCATCCCTTCTCGGTGGTGACGGAGGCGACGACGGTGTCGCGCCGCAGAGTGGGCAGTCCGAGCCCGACCCCGATGGGCGGGGTCTCGGGCTTTCGACCGGCTTCGTGACGATCTCCGGCACGGGTGGCCCGGTAGGTGAGCACCCCGTCGTCCGCGAGCAGGTGGTGCGGGGCCGCCGCGGTGATCCGGGTCGTCACGATGTCCCCCGGCCGCACCCGCTCGGCATGCTCGCCGACCGGCGCGAAGTGCACCAGCCGCCCGTCGCGGGCTCGGCCCGTCATCCGGGCGGTCGCCGCGTCCTTACGCCCTTCGTCGGCGGTGACGAGTAGCTCGACGATCTGCCCGACCTGCTTCTGGTTCTCCTCCAGGGTGATCCGCTCCTGGAGGAGGATCAGGCGTTCGTAGCGTTCCTGGACCACCGCCTTGGGGATCTGCTCCGCCATGGTGGCCGCGGGGGTTCCCGGACGGGGCGAGTACTGGAAGGTGAACGCGCTGGAGAAACGGGCCTTCTCGACCACATCGAGGGTGGCCTGGAAGTCCTCTTCGGTCTCACCGGGGAACCCGACGATGATGTCGGTGGTGATGGCGGCGTGCGGCATGGCCGCGCGGACGCGGTCGATGATCCCGAGGAAGCGCTCGGACCTGTAGGACCTGCGCATGGCCCGGAGCACGCGGTCGGAACCGGACTGCAGGGGCATGTGCAGCTGGGGACACACGGTGGGCGTGGCGGCCATGGCCTCGATCACGTCGTCGGTGAACTCCGCCGGGTGCGGCGACGTGAAGCGGATGCGTTCGATCCCCTCGACACGACCGGCCGCACGGAGCAGTTTGGCGAACGCCCCCTTGTCCGAGGGCTCGTCGGGATCGTGGAACGACCGGCCGTAGGCGTTGACGTTCTGGCCGAGCAGCGTGACCTCGAGAACACCCTCGTCGGCGAGCGCCTGAATCTCGGCCAGGACCTCTCCGGGCCGCCGGTCGACCTCCTTGCCGCGCAGGGAGGGAACGATGCAGAAGGTGCAGGTGTTGTTGCATCCCACGGACACCGAGACCCAGCCCGCGTAGGCGGACTCGCGGGTGGCGGGCAGGGTCGAGGGGAAGTGCTGCAGGGAGTCGGCGATCTCCACCTCGGCCCGCTCGTTGTGGCGCGACCGGTCGAGGAGGGTCGGGAGGTGGCCGAGGTTGTGCGTACCGAACACCACGTCGACCCACGGCGCGCGGGAGACGACGACGTCCTTGTCCTTCTGGGCGAGGCAGCCGCCGACCGCGATCTGCAGACGGGGGTTGGCGTCCTTCCACGGGCGAAGGTGACCGAGAGTGCCGTAGAGCCGGTTGTCGGCGTTCTCGCGGACCGCGCAGGTGTTGAACACCACGAGGTCGGGGAGGTGGCCCTCGGCCGGGTCGGCCTCGCCCACGAAGGGGATGTACCCCGCGGCGTCGAGCACCCCGGAGAGCCGCTCGGAGTCATGGACGTTCATCTGGCAGCCGAAGGTACGCACCTGGTACGTCCGGCGGTCAACGCCCTCGACGTGTGCGTCCTGCGCCGCCGTCTGCAGGTCGGTCACGAGAGTATCCACGCAGGCCAGGGTACTCAGGGCGACGCGTGGGCCGCCAATTCGGCGTCCACGACTTTCATCGCCAACCCCGTCGGATAACCCCGACGGGCGAGGAAGGCGATGAGCCTCCGTCGCTCCCCCTGTACATCGGGGCCGGATAAGGCCTCGGCGGGCCGGCGATCCAACCGACCGCGAACCAGTTCAGCAGCCTGCCGGCGGTCATCGGACTCGTCGATTCCGCCGACCGCCCGGGCGATGTGCGACTCCGCCACGCCCTTGTCCCGCAGCTCGCGTTCGAGTGCGCCCCGAGAGCGGCCGCGGCGTTTCCTGCGACCCCGGACCCATTCCTCCGCGAAGTCAGCGTCGTTGAGCAGACCCCACGCCCTGACCCGGTCGAGTGCCTCGTCGACCGCATCCGCGGAGTGCTCCTTCTCGAGCAACCGCCCACGGAGCTCGTGCTCGCTGCGTGGCCGGTGTCGGAGCAATCTCAGAGCGGAGGAGGCAGCCTCGTGTGCCTCGGGCGCCAGCGGGGGCAGGTCCGAGGAACTGGAAGGCCGGGCCTCCACCGCGGCGATCGCCGTGCGGAGCTCCTCCGCTCCCAGCGCTCCGCCGGGGCGTCCGGCGCGGGTGTCCCGTTCAGGCATCAGAATTCGACGGGCACCACGTCGATCGGCGCGTCCTCGTCGGACTCCGCCTCGATCTCGGCGATCTCCGCGCCCGCGCCGATCTTGAGCTTGTCGAGGATCTTGCGCTCGATCTCGTCTCGCACCGACGGGTTGTCCTTCAGGTAACGACGGGCGTTCTCCTTGCCCTGGCCGAGCTGGTCCTGTCCGTAGGTGAACCAGGAACCCGACTTCTTGATGAAGCCGTTGTCCACGCCCATGTCGATGAGCGACCCCTCGCGGCTGATCCCCTCGCCGTAGAGGATGTCGAACTCCGCGATCTTGAACGGCGGTGCGACCTTGTTCTTGACGACCTTGCACTTGGTGCGGTTACCGACCGCGTCGGCACCGTCCTTGAGCGTCTCGATCCGACGCACGTCCAGCCGCACCGACGCATAGAACTTCAGCGCCTTACCACCGGTGGTGGTCTCCGGCGAGCCGAACATGACGCCGATCTTCTCGCGTAGCTGGTTGATGAAGATGGCGGTGGTGCCGGTGTTGTGCAGCGCACCGGTCATCTTCCGCAGGGCCTGACTCATGAGTCGCGCCTGCAGGCCGACGTGGCTGTCACCCATCTCGCCCTCGATCTCCGCCCGCGGCACCAGCGCCGCCACGGAGTCGATGACCAGGATGTCGATCGACCCGGAGCGCACCAGCATGTCGGCGATCTCCAGCGCCTGCTCGCCGGTGTCCGGCTGGGAGACGATGAGGTTGTCCGTGTCCACGCCCAGTTTGCGGGCGTACTCCGGATCCAGCGCGTGTTCGGCGTCGATGAACGCCGCGATTCCCCCGGCGGCCTGGGCGTTGGCCACGGCGTGCAGCGCGACCGTGGTCTTACCCGAGGACTCGGGTCCGTAGATCTCGACGACGCGGCCGCGGGGGAAACCGCCCACGCCCAGCGCCACGTCCAGGGACAGTGCACCGGTCGGGATCACCTGGACCGGCGGCCGGGTGTCGTCGCCCAGTCGCATGACGGAGCCCTTGCCGTACGCCTTGTCGATCTGCGCGAGGGCCAGTTCCAGGGCCTGCTCGCGATTCTGGGCCACGCCCGTCTTGGTCCCCGACTTCGCGGTGGTCTTGGGTGCCATGGTGCTCTCCGTTCCTGCGCGACCCCCGGCGTCCGGCCGATCGGTCTGGGTGGTGATTCAGTTGCGGACGTTACGGGCCGGGTACGACACGAACGTCTCGCGCGAAACCGGCGACCGCTCTCCTGTGGAGGGAGGGCGCCCTGTGGACGGGTCGTCCCGTCATCACGTGTCCCCCAGTGTAGCCGAACGGGTGTTCGAGGTAGACAGACACGCCGTGCGTCATCCGCTAGCGCAGCTGTTCGGGCACGTCGAACTCGGCGCACAGCGCCAACCAGACGCGCTTGACGGGCAGTCCGGCGTCGATCGCCTCGTCCGCGGTCCTCCCGCCGCACTCCGCGAGATGGTGCGACCTGATGAGGCTGTCGGCGCGGAGTGCTCCGAAGGCCTCCGCCGTGCGCGCCCGGAACTCGGTCAGAGTCACGTTCCGCCCTCCCCTGCGGACGACGACGGGCCGCCGGCGTGGTCGCCGACGGCCCGTTGCCGCGAGATCACTGCTGTTCGGTCTGCGCCTGCTGCTGCGGCGACGCGGCCGGCTGGGACTGCCCCTGGCCGAGCTGGCCGGCGGCGCCGGTGCCGGAGCCGAGCTGGCCGCCCTCGGTCATCGACGCGCGGATCTGCTCCAGACGGCTGTGGCCGGCCATCTGGGTGGAGGCCTGTTCGACCTCGAGCATCCGACCCTGCACGGAGTTCTGCGCGAGTTCCGCGGAACCCAACGCGTTGGCGTAGCGCCGCTCGATCTTGTCGCGGACCTGGTCGAGGTTCGGGGTGTTGCCGCCCGAGGAGAGCTCCGACATCGACTGCAGGGAGGCGCTCACCTGCTCCTGCATCTTGGCCTGCTCCAGCTGGCTGAGCAGCTTGGTGCGCTCGGCCACCCGCTGCTGCAGGACCATCGCGTTCTGCTCGACGGCCTTCTTCGCCTGGGCCGCGGCCTGGAGGGACTGGTCGTGCAGCCCCTTGAGGTCCTCGACGCTCTGCTCGGCGGTGACGAGCTGCGCGGCGAAGGCCTCCGCTGCGTTCTCGTACTCCGTCGCCTTCACCGAGTCGCCGTTCTGGCGTGCCTGCTCCGACATCTGGAGGGCCTGGCGGGTGGAGCCCTGCAGCTTCTCGATGTCCGCGAGCTGCCGGTTGAGCTTCATCTCCAGCTGCCGCTGGTTCCCGATGACCGCGGCGGCCTGCTGCGAGAGCTGCTGGTGCTGGCGCTGCGCATCGGCGATCGCCTGCTGGATCTGGACCTTGGGGTCAGCATTCTCGTCGATCTTCGAATCGAACAACGCCATGAGGTAGCGCCATGCCTTGGTAAACGGATTGGCCATCGCTGCGTAGTGTCCTTCTGCCGATTCGGACGACGGGTCTGTTCAACGGTACCGAACAACGCCGGTGTGGGACCACCGACCGTGATGGGTGCGGGGTCAGGCCGCGAGCACGGGCTCCGTGAAAGTGCCCGGAGGGGACACCTCGAGCGCCGCACGGATGAGGATCTCCCCCAGCGAGACGTCGAGGGCGCCCGAGATGGAGGCGAGGAGTTCGCTGGAAGCCTCCTTGCGGCCGCGCTCGATCTCCGAGAGGTAACCGGGACTCACACGGGCGGCGTCGGCCACGTCACGCAATGTCCGACCGGACTCCCCCCGCAGACCACGAAGGACCGTTCCTAGCGTCTCGCGTAGCAGAGGGGCACCGCCGGTCTGGTCCGGTCTGGGCAGGGTGGTCATCTGGATGTTCGGCATCACGGGGTATAACGCACCACCTGCCGGATTCGTTCCCGTCGTCGTCGTCACCGGTCCATCTCCCCCGTCGCTGCGGCGACGACCTGCTCCAATGCCGCCGTGCACGCTGCTCGGCGGATCCGGCTGCGGTCACCGTCCACCCTCAGTGGCACCGACCACGGTCCCCGGCCGGGGACGACCAGGCCGAGGAAGACGGTGCCGACCGGCCGGCCCTCCTGAGGGTCCGGTCCCGCCACTCCGGTCAGGCCCACGCCGACGTCGGCACCGCAGCGCGCGGCAGCGCCCCGGGCCAGCTCGCGAGCGGTCTCCGCCGAGACCGCCCCGTACTCGTCGAGGATCTCGCGGGAAACCCCGGCGAGGTCGTGTTTGAGCTCGGTGGCGTACACGATGAGCCCACCGCGTAACACCGCGCTGGCGCCCGGGACGTCTGCGATGGTCGCTGCCAGCAGCCCGGCGGTGAGGGACTCGGCCGTCGCCAGGGTCCAGCCCCGGTCCCGCAGGGCCGTCACGGCGGCCCGGGCGGCGGGCGACGGTGCGACTGTCGGAGTAACGGGTCCGTCAGTCACCGGCACGGGCGGCCTGACGCGCCTTGACCAGATAGTCGACGCCGGTGACGACCGTGAGCACCACGGCCGCCCCGACCACGACCCACTCCACGGGCCACACCCAGTGCGGCAGCGGGAGGATGAGCATCCCCATCCCCACCGTCTGGGTGACGGTCTTGAGCTTGCCGCCCCTACTGGCGGCCACGACGTAATCCACCCCGAACAGCCGCCACAGCGTGATCCCGATTTCTCGGACCAGGATCACCACGGTCACCCACCAGAACAGCTCGCCCACCAGGGAGAGCGAGATGAGCGCGGCGGCGATGAGCGCCTTGTCGGCGATCGGATCCGCGATCTTGCCGAAGTCGGTGACCAACCCCAGTTTGCGGGCCAGGTGACCGTCGACGTAGTCGGTGAACATCGCGACGGCGAACACGACGAACGCCCCAACCCGCCACCACGGCTCCTGGGCGTCGGCGACGAAGAACAGGACCACGAAGACCGGGACCAGGACGATCCGCAGCACCGTGAGCACGTTCGCGATGTTGAGTACGGGGACCTCGGCGGTGGGTAGCCCGTCCTCGCGCGTGGAAGCAGTCACCCCCTCACCTTAGCGAGCCGGGCGGTAATACCCTTGGTCGTGAGGCACCCCCGCCATCATCCCCAGGAGGACCCCGATGCCGATCTTCGCCGTGACCTACCGTTACGAGGCCGCCCAGAGCGAGGAACGCGAGGCCAACAAGCCCGCCCATCGTGAGTGGCTGTCCGCCCGCGTCGACGACGGCTCGATCCGGTCCGTGGGACCGTTCGTCGACGGGGCCGGGGCGCTGCTGCTGGTGGAGGCCGACGACGACGAGGCGGCGCGATCACTGGTCAACGACGACCCCCACTGCCTCCGCGGAATGGTCTCCGAGATCGTGGTCCGCGAGTGGATGCCCGTCTTCGGCGCCCTCACCTGACCGCGCCCCGTCGGGCCGGAGGCCCGCCGGAGCCGCCTGACCGCCCGCTACCCCACCGGGGTCGCGGCGGGGTCCTGCAGATCGGCCGGGTCGTCGCCCGGCTCCTCCTCCGGCGGGGCTCCGCCCTTGATCATCCAGAGCACCGAGGCCAACTCCTCCGGCTTCACCAGGACGTCGCGGGCCTTGGACCCCTCGGAGGGTCCGACGATGTCGCGGGACTCCATGAGGTCCATGAGCCGGCCGGCCTTGGCGAATCCGACCCGTAGCTTGCGTTGGAGCATGGACGTCGAGCCGAACTGGCTGGAGACCACCAGCTCCACGGCGGCGAGCAGATCGTCGAGGTCGTCCCCGATGTCGGCGTCGATGTCCTTCTTGCCGTCCTCCTTCGCCGCGGTGATGGACTCGTCGTACTCGGGCTCGGCCTGGTTCTTGGCGTAGTCGACGACCTCGTGGATCTCCTCGTCGGTGATGAACGCGCCCTGCATACGGACGGGACGCGACGCGCCCATCGGGATGAAGAGCCCGTCGCCCATACCGATGAGCTTCTCGGCCCCGGCCTGGTCGAGGATGACCCGCGAGTCGGTGAGTGAGGACGTGGCGAACGCCAGCCGGGACGGGACGTTGGTCTTGATGAGACCGGTCACCACGTCCACGGACGGACGCTGCGTGGCCAGGACGAGGTGGATTCCCGCCGCGCGCGCCTTCTGGGTGATGCGGACGATCGCGTCCTCGATGTCGCGGGGCGCGGTCATCATGAGGTCCGCCAGCTCGTCGACGACCGCGACGATGTACGGATACGGCCGGTAGACGCGTTCGCTACCGGGCGGGGTGGTGATGGCGCCCGACTTCACACGCTCGTTGAAATCGGTGATGTGACGCACGCGGGTGGACTTCATGTCCTGGTAGCGCTGCTCCATCTCCTCCACCAGCCACGCCAGCGCCGCGGCCGCCTTCTTGGGCTGGGTGATGATCGGCGTGATGAGGTGCGGGATGCCCTCGTACGGCGTCAGTTCGACCATCTTCGGGTCGATGAGGATGAGACGGACCTCGTCCGGGGTGGCGCGTGTCAGGAGCGACACCAGCATCGAGTTGACGAAGCTCGACTTGCCGGAACCGGTCGACCCCGCCACCAGGAGGTGCGGCATCTTGGCGAGGTCGGCCGTGACGAAGTCCCCCTCGATGTCCTTGCCCAGGCCGATGAGCATCGGGTTGTGCTTGCCCGCGGTCTTAGGATCGGTCAAGACGTCCGCCAGGCGGACCAGCTCGCGATCGAGGTTGGGCACCTCGATGCCCACCGCGGACTTTCCGGGGATCGGCGCGAGCAGACGGACGTTGTCCGTGGCGACCGCGTAGGCGATATTGCGGTGGAGTGCCGTGATCTTCTCGACCTTGACGCCGGGGCCCAGTTCGACCTCGTAGCGGGTGACGGTCGGGCCGCGGGTGAAGCCGGTGACAGCCGCGTCGATCTTGAACTGCTCGAGGACGCCCTGGATGGCCTCGATCATCTGGTCGTTGGACTCGCTGCGGGCCTTGGGCGGATCGCCGGCGGTCAACAGGCTCACGGGCGGCAGCGCGTAGTCCACGCCGCTGAGGAGCTGGGTCTGGGAGTCGAGGCGTTCGGCACCGCTGTCGGCCGCGGTGTGCGACGACGGAGTGTTGGTCTGCGGGACCGCGGAGGTGTCCACGACGGGGGTCTCGGCCGCTCTCGCGGGCGCGGCGGCCCGCGGGGACGGGGTGGACCGTGTGGACGGGGTGGTGGCCGGGGCAGCGTCCTCCGTCCCCGCCTCGTCGTCCACCGGGAGGACCTCGGTCCTGCGCGGGGCGCGCCTCGGGCGTGCCGGGGCCGCCGCGGTGGCGCGCTGCGCGGTGTCGGTGTCCTCGGGGTCCGGCCCGGGCTCGGCGGGGGTTCGGGCCGCGCGGGGCATCTCCACCGTCTCACCGGCGGTGGGGGTGTCGGACCACGCGGCGACCCGGCGACGCGAACCGCGACGCGCCGCGGATCGCTCGGGTTCCGTCGTCCGGGTGGTCTCCGCGATGGGGTAGGCCGTGGTCGCCTCGTCGTCCCAGTCCTCATCGGAATCGACGTAGTCGTGGTCGACGATGTCGCCGTTGCCGTCCCACCCGAAGAATCCACGGACGATGCCGGGGATCTCGCGCGCGGGACGCCCCACCATCACCAGGATCCCGAACGCGATGAGGAGCACGAGGAGCGGTACCGCGACGAAGACGGACAGGCCGGCCTCGAGCGTGCCCCCGACGATCCGGCCGAGCACACCGGCGCCGGAACGCACGCCCTCGGGATCCGTCGGCGACCCGGATCCCAGGTGCCACAGTCCGAGCACACCGAGCGCCGTGACGGTGGTGCCGACCAGCCAACGCGAGTGCACGTCGGGACGGGGTTCGCGGGCCATGACCAGCACTCCCCACCCGCCCAGCAGCAGTGGTAGCAGAGCGCCGGGGGTCCCGACGATCGTCCGGATGCCGGTGTCGATCCACTGGCCGACCGGGCCGGCCGCACCGAACCACACCGCGCCGGCGAACACGATCGCCACGCCGATGAGGATCAGTCCGAGACCGTCCCGGCGATGCGGCGGGACCACCTTGTCGTCGTCGTCGGATCCGCCCCCGAGGCCACGGACACCGTGGCCCACCCCCTTGGCGACCGCCGACCAGCTGCCGCGGAGACCGCGGCCCACAGCGCCGAACGCGCCCGAGGTGCGTTCCGGCGCCGGGGAGGCGGCTCGGGAACCGCCCCGGGTCCCCTTCTTGGGGGTCGAGACGACTGCACCGCGACGGGAACCGCCACCCCGCGCCGAGGCCGGGGTGGACTTGGTCGATCGCTGCGCTCCCGAGGTCGAAGCCGGACGTCGGCCGCCGGGGGCACGGGTGGAGCGCGTGCTCGAGGTGGATGCCATGGTCGTCACTCTATCGTCTCGCGCACCACTGGTAACAGCAGCCACACGGGGTCGGGGTGGTTCAGATGCCGCGCGGGACCGCCTCGAGGGCATCGATCCCCCGCTGCGCCCCCGAGATATCCATCTCGACCTCGTCACGACCGAACGTCCACAGCAGGAACTCGACAGGATCCGCGGTGATGCTGACGAGCGGGGCGAGAGCCGCGCCCGTGGAGACCGACGCCATGCGGGTCGATCCGGGCTGGGGCGGAGTGCGCAGATCGACGCGGGCGTTCACCTTGCGGAGGAAGGTCTTGGCCACCGTGGTGGCCAGCGACCAGATCCGCTCGAGGTCCTCCACGTCGAACTCGCGACGTGTCCACTCCCCGCTCCCCCGGCGCACATCCTCGTGGTGGACGAGGTATTCGGCGAGGTTCGCGACCCGATCCGCGTACCGCAGCGGCGAATACCAGGGCGCCCCGCCGGCGATCGCATCGAGCAGGTCGTCCCACGAGCGCTCGGACTCACGCAGTCTCAACTGCTCCATCCGATCCGCGAGCGCGGGGACCACCACCCCCGCCGCCGCGTCCGGTCGGAACTCACGGACGACGAGGTGCGCCGCCAGGTCCCTGGTCGTCCAGCCCTCGCACAGCGTCGGGGCGTCAGGGCCCGAGGCGCGCATGCTCTCCACGAGAGCGCGGCGCTCACGCTGGGCGAGGGTCGGACGACCGGGACTCATCGAGCTCAGACCTGCGCGACGGCGGAGGTGATGACCGTCGGGACGATCATTGGCTTGCGGCGCCACTTGTCCGACACCCAGCGGCCCACCGTGCGTCGCACGGCCTGGGCGATGCGGTACGGATCCGTCTCGCCCTCGCCCGCGAGGTCCCACAGGGCGTTCTCCACCAGCTCGACGACCGGCGCGAGCGCGCCCGGCTCGTCGGTGAAGCCCTTGGCGATGATCTGCGGCCGGCTCACGGGGCGGCCCGTACGCGGATCAACCACCACCGTGGCGACGATGAACCCGTCCTCGCTGAGGGCGGTCCGGTCGGCGAGGACGGTGTCGCCCACGTCACCGGTGGACAGGCCGTCGACGTACAGGTTGCCGACGGGCACCTGGCCCACCACGGAGGCCTTGCCGTCGACGAGGTCCACGACGACGCCGTTCTGGGCGAGCACGACGTTCCCCTCGGGCACCCCGGTCGCCACGGCGAGCGCCTTGTTGGCCCGCAGATGCCGCCACTCGCCGTGCACGGGCATGGCGTTCTTCGGGCGCACGGCGTTGTAGATGAACAGCAGTTCGCCGGAGTACCCGTGGCCGGACACGTGGATGTCCGCCTCGCGACTGGTGACGACGTTCACGCCCATCTGCGACAGGCCGTTCTGGACGCCGAAGACGGATTCCTCGTTGCCCGGGACGATCGACGAGGAGAACAGGACGGTGTCACCCTCGGAGAGGTTGATCTGCCGGTGCTCGCGGCGGGCCATCCGGGAGAGTCCGGCCATGGCCTCACCCTGCGTACCGGTGGTCATCACGAGGACCTTCTCGGAGGGGAGCTTCGCCGCGGTGTCCATGTCCACCAGGACCCGGTCGGGATCCGTGAGCAGTCCCATCTCGAGGGCGATCTCCATGTTGCGGAGCATCGACCGACCGGTCAGGGCGACCTTGCGACCGGTGGCGGCGGCGGCGTCGACGACGGACTGGACCCGGTAGACGTTGGAGGCGAAGCAGGCCACCACCACGAGCTGCCGCGCGTCGGCGATGAGCCGCTGCAGGGCGGGCCGGACGCCGGACTCCGACGGGCTGATGCCCGGCGTGGTCGCGTTGGTGGAGTCCAGGAGCAACAGGTCGACACCCTCGTCGCCGAACCTCGACATCTTGGGCAGGTCGGTGGGGCGCTTGTCGGTCGGGAGCTGGTCGAGCTTGATGTCGCCCGACATCATCACCGTGTTGTCGCCGGCCTTGATAACCACACCCAGGCACTCGGGGATCGAGTGGTTGACGTCGAAGTAGCGGACCTGGAACTTGCCGAAGTCGCTGACGCTGGACTCGTCGACCGTGCGGAACACCGGCTTGATGCGGTGCTCCTGGCACTTCGCCGCCACCAGCGCGAGGGTGAACTTGGAGCCCACCACGGGGATGTCCGGGCGCAGCTTGAGCAGGAACGGGATCGCCCCGATGTGGTCCTCGTGGGCGTGGGTCAGCACGAGCGCCTCGACCTGGTCCAGGCGGTCCTCGATGTGCCCGAAGTCGGGGAGGATGAGGTCGACGCCCGGCTCGGTGGAGCTCGGGAACAGTACGCCGCAGTCCACGATGAGCAGCTTCGAGTCGTACTCGAAGACGGTCATGTTGCGGCCGATCTCGGAGATGCCACCCAGTGCCACCACCCGCAGGGCACCCTTGCGGGCCTTGGGCGGGCTGGACAGTCGGACGGTCATGTCCCCGCCCTGCATGGTCTTGACGCCGCCGAACTCGGCGGTCGAGGTCTCCCCCCGGCCGCGACCCCGGCCGCGGCCGCTGCGGCCACGTCCGCCGCCCTGACCGCCGGAGCCCTGACCGCCGGAGTTCTGGCCACCGTTCTGGTCGTTGCCCGACGATCCGCCCTTGGCGCCCGCGGACGAACCCTTGCCGCGGCCGCGCGAACCGCCCCTGGACGAGTCCTTGTTGCCGCCGTCCTTGTTGCCGCCGTCCTTGTCGGCGTCGCCCTGCTGGGACCGGCTCGTCTGGCTGTTGTCCTGCTGGGCCTGATCCTGTTTGTCGTTGCCCTTGCCGTTTCCGTTGCCCTTGCCCTGACCGGAGCGGCTCTGCCCCGCGTCGGTGGCGGGCACGTCGGCCACGGGGGTCGGCTCGGTGAACTGCACCGCTGTCGTGGGTGCCGGCTCGCCCGTGGGCCGTCCGGCGGCGCGCCGGGTGCGGCCGCGTCCGCGGCCCGTGGAATTACTTTCCGTCATCTGGTGACTCCTGCTCTGTGCAGCAGCGCCGCGAGGGCGTCCCGCTGCTCGTCGGTGGGTGGTAACTGCGGGAGTCGCGGCACACCGGCCGGGACCCCGAGAAGCTCTAGTGCTGCTTTGGACATCGACACGCCTCCGAGCGCCCTCTGGGCGTCGAACAGCGGGAGGAGTCCGAGGTTGATTCGTCGTGCCGACTCGACGTCGCCACTCAGGTAGGCGCGGCGGAGCTCGACCAGCCGCGACGCGGCGACGTGTCCGATCACGCTGACGAATCCCGTCGCTCCCACGGCCAGCCAGGGGAGGTTGAGTTGGTCGTCACCCGAGTAGTAGACGAGGTCGCAGTGGGTCATGACGGTCACGGCGTCGTGGAAGTCGCCCTTCGCGTCCTTGACCGCCACGATGTTCGGGTGGTCGGCGAGCCCGATCAGGGTGTCCGCCTGGATGGGGACCACCGATCGCGGGGGGATGTCGTACAGCATCACAGGCCGGTCGGTCGCGTCCGCGATCGTCCGGAAGTGGACGTCCAGGCCCGCCTGGGTGGGCTTGGAATAGTACGGCGTCACCACGAGCATCCCGTGCGCCCCGGAGGCTGCGGCCTGCTTCGCCGCGTGCACCGAGTGCGCGGTGTCGTAGGTACCGACACCCGCGACGATCGTCGCCCTGTCCCCCACCTCGGCGAGGACGGTCTCGAGAACCGCGATCTTCTCCGCGTCGGTGGTGGTGGGCGATTCCCCCGTGGTTCCCGAGACGACGAGACCGTCGCACCCCGAGTCCACGAGATGCCGCGAGACACGCGCGACGGCCTTGAGATCGACGTAACCGTCGGCCCCGAACGGGGTGACCATCGCCGTGACGACCGTGCCGAACGGCGCAGGGCGCCCTGTATCGGCGGGGGTCCGGCCGGTGTCGGCCGGAGTCTCCCAGCCGACAGGGCCCCCGGTGGTCACGTGTGTCATGGTCTCCCAGACTACCCGCAGGACCCCACGGAGCCCGATTCCCACCCTGGGGGCGTCGTCATCCCTCGAGAACGTACGGGCTGACCGCGATCTCCGAACCGTCCTCCAGGGTGGCGATCTCGAAGTCGGAGAACACCGCCGGCGCGGCCTCCTGGAGACGCCGTAGGACGTCGATGGCCAGGCCCCTGATCTCGGTGTCGGCGTGTTCGGTGGCGCGCATCCCGATGAAGTGCCGCCACGAGCGGTAGTTGCCCGTCACCACGATCCGCGTCTCGGTGGCGTTCGGCAGGACGGATCGGGCGGCCTGCCTCGCCTGCTTGTGCCGCAGCATGGGGTTGGGCACGTCCGCGAACCTGTCCTCGAGCTTGGTCAACATCTCGGCGTAGGCGTCCCGGGAGGCGTCGGTCGCCCGGCGGAAGATCTCGACGAGCTCGGGATCATCCGCGATCGCGGGTGGGGGAACGACCTTCGAGTCGTGCTCGGGGACGAACCGCTGGGACAGCTGACTGTAGGAGAAGTGTCGGTGGCGGATCAGTTCATGCGTGCACGAGCGCGAGATCCCGGTGATGTAGAAGGACACGCTCGCGTGCTCGAACACCGACAGGTGCCCCACCTCGAGGATGTGCCTGAGGTACCCGGCGTTGGTGGCGGTGCGAGGGTTGGGTTTGTCCCAGCTCTGGTAACAGGCGCGCCCCGCGAACTCGGCCAGGGCGGATCCGCCCTCGGCGTCGGTCTCCCACTCGATCTCGTCGGGTGGGATGAACTCGGTGTGCGCGACCAGGCGGACCTGCCGCCGGACGAGCTCGGACATCGTGGAACTCCTCTTGGGTGTCGTGCCCGGCGGTTCAGCCGAGCAGGTGTGCGGCGACGGTGGCCGCGGCCTCGGCGGCGGTGTCGAGGTCCTCGCGACCGGGTTCGCCGGTCAACTGGACCGCGGGGGCGACGGCCTGAAGTCCCCATCCGGTCGCGATCCTCTCGACCGAGTTGACCGCCCCGGCGGTGTCGTTGTCCCCGTGTACGCACAAGGCGTACGGCCGACCCGACACCGCTCCCTCGCAGGTGTAGTAGGTGCGGTCGAAGAAGTGCTTCAGCGCACCGGACATGTAACCGAAGTTTGCGGGGGTGAGCAGGACGTAACCGTCCGCGCGCAGGACGTGGTCGTCGGTGGTGGCCAACGCCGGGACGGACTCGACCTCGATCTCCTCGAGCTCGGGATGCGCGAGACCGGTGACGAGCGCCTCCAGGATTCTCCGCAGGCGCGGGGACGGGGCGTGGTGCACCACCAGTACCGAGCTCATCGCCGACTCTCCCCCGAGGCGAGTTCGGCGCCCCGTAGCCCGATGGCGACCTTCATGGTTTCCCGTGCCCGGGTGCGGTCGCCGGCATGGTCGTAGGCCCGCGCCAACCGGTAGTTGGTCCGCCAGTCGTCGGGGGCCGCCCGGTACTCGGCGCTGATCCGGTCGAACAGACCGTCCGCCGCATCGTGTCGGAGTCGGCCGGAGGGCCGCTGCTCCATCCCGGTGAGATCCACCTCGATGCCCTCCGCGGCGGCGGCGGCCGAGATCTTCTGGAGTTCCACGCCGTTGCGGACGATCGCCCAGGTGGCCCACGCGCCGACAGCGGTGAGCAGGATGATCCCCACACCGAGACCGCGCAGGGCCAGGTGATCGGTGGCCCTGATCATGGACCAGCCGAGGTACAGAAGGTAGCCGAAGGCCACGACGAGACCCAGCGCCGTGAGGGCCATGACCAGGGGCTTGACGATTCGATCCACCGCAGGCGTCCTAGAGGTCCATGAAGGCGTCGAGCCCCACGGTCAGGCCCGGGGCCCCGGTGATCGAGCGGATCCCCAGCAGGACACCGGGAGCGAACGACGAGCGGTCGAGAGAGTCGTGCCGGATGCTGAGGGTCTCACCCTGGGTGCCGAGCAGCACCTCCTGATGGGCGACGAGGCCGGTCAGGCGCACCGAGTGGACGCGAACCCCGTCGACGTCCGCGCCACGGGCACCCTCGAGTCCGGTCGACGTGGCGTCGGGCGACGGTCCCATCCCGGCCGCGGACCGGGCCTCCGCCATCATGGCGGCGGTGCGGTGAGCGGTCCCCGACGGCGCGTCGGCCTTGTTCGGGTGGTGGAGTTCGACGATCTCGGCGGACGGGAAGTACCGGGCCGCCTGGACGGCGAACCGCATCATGAGAATCGCGCCGATCGCGAAGTTCGGTGCCACGAGCACGCCCGTGCCGGGATTGGCCTCGAGCCACCCCCTGAGCGTGGCGAGACGGTCCTCGGTGAACCCGGTGGTCCCGACGACCGCGTGGATCCCGTGGGAGATGCAGTACTCGAGGTTGTCCATCACCACGTCGGGGTGGGTGAAATCGACCACGACCTCGGCGCCGGAATCGACGAGCGAGCCCAGTGGATCCTCCTGGTCCACCTCGGCGACCAGCTCGAGGTCTTCCGCCCGGCGGACGGCCTCGCAGATCGCCGTCCCCACCTTGCCGCGTGCACCGAGCACCCCGACCTTCGTCACCGTCATCGTCTCCTCGATTGGTCGTCGTCGAACCCTGCCAGCCTATCCGCCCACGCGCCCCAAGAGCCCAGCCGCGCCGCCGCCCGGCATCCCGGGACCAACCGCGGCCAGGCACCACGGCGCGGACTCAGCGGTCCAGTAGGCGGCGACCTCGTCGGGGGTGACACGCAGGAGCCTGGCGACGGACTCCTCGACGGGGATCACCGTGTCCCTGTCCAACAGGTGCCGACCGATCCGGGTCATCCTGGACATCGGGTCGTCCAGACCGAGCCTGATGGAACCCGTGAGGTGGCCGATCGCGCGGTCGACCTCATCGACGGCGGGTGGCGCGGTCAGCATCCCGGACACCACGTCGCCGACCTCGTCGCACAGCGCGCCGACCCGGTCCACCGGGGACCCGGCCACCACCGTGATCAGACCGGTGGATCGGAACTGGTCCATGCCGGCGTAGACCGTGTACGCCAGCCCCAGCTCCTCGCGGATGCGTTGGAACAGCCGCGAACTCAGTCCACCCCCGAGGACCGCGGTGCCGACCTGGGCGGCAGCCCGGTCCCGGTGATCCCGGGCGGGGGTCCGGCGGGCGAGGGCGATCAACGCCTGCTCGGAGTCACTGTCCTCGCCGGCGAGGACGGCCGTCTCCGACCACCCCGCGTCCCGCTCGGGGGCGACGCCGCCGCGGTCGGTCCGCTCGGAACCGCGCTGCCCGGCACCGTGCCGGGAGACCACCTCGGCCAGCGGACCGTCGGCGATCCGGCGGACCAGGGCGTCGTGATCGATCCGCCCGGCCGCGGCGACCACGACGTCGGAGGCGCCGAGCATACGGCGGTGGAACGCCCGGAGTGTCTCGGCGTCCAGAGCCTCGACCGAGTCCTCGGTGCCGATGATCGGCCGGGCGAGTGGGTCTCGCCCGAGGACGGCGGTGGCGACCAGTTCGCAGGCCAGGTCCTCGGGGTCATCCGCCCGCCCGGCCAGCTCGTCGAGTACGACGTCCCGCTCGATCTCCACGTCGTCCGGGTCGCAGGAGCCGTTGGCGACGACGTCCACGAGCACGTCCACCGCGGTGTCCAGCCCCTCGGCGGGAACGTGGACGTGGTAGCAGGTGTGTTCGCGCCCTGTGTAGGCGTTGAGGTCCCCGCCCAGCAGATCGATCCGTTCGGAGAGTTCGCGACCCGTGGCACCGGTGGTCCGTTTGAACAGGACGTGCTCGAGGAAGTGTGCGGCCCCGTGCTCGCCGGGACCCTCGTCCGCCGAGCCGGACCCTATCCAGATGCCGACCGCCGCGGTGTGGCACCAGGGCAGGTCCTCCGTCACCACGCGCACGCCGGGGATCGTGCGGTCCACGCGGATCGTCGGGTTCACGGCCCTTCCCTTCTGTCGACGAACGAGGCACGCACCCCGCGCGCGGGGTGCGTGCCTCGTCGGGTGCCGGCGCCGCTGTCGGCGGGCCGGCGGGGTATCAGTTGTCGCTACCGGCGTCCGCGTCGGAACCGGAGGTCGTGTCCTCGCCCACAGGGATGAGGCTGATCTTGCCGCGGTTGTCGATGTCGGCGATCTCGACCTGCATCTTGTCGCCGACGTTGACCACGTCCTCGACCTTGCCGACGCGCTTGCCCTGGCCCAGCTTGGAGATGTGGACCAGACCGTCGCGACCGGGCAGCAGGGAGAGGAATGCTCCGAACGGAGCGGTCTTGACGACCGTACCGAGGAACCGCTCTCCGACCTTGGGCAGCTGCGGGTTGGCGATGGCGTTGATCTTGTCGATCGCGGCCTGGGCGGACTCGCCGTC
This sequence comes from Dietzia sp. IBK-p2-16D, assembly GCF_057773085.1. Lineage (NCBI taxonomy): Bacteria > Bacillati > Actinomycetota > Actinomycetes > Mycobacteriales > Dietziaceae > Dietzia > Dietzia sp. IBK-p2-16D. The sequence continues at coordinate 340,113 of NZ_JBYMTL010000001.1, forward strand.
GGTCGCACCGATGTACACGGTGCCGTCGTCCTCGATCGAGACGGACGCGCCGGTCTCCTCGGTGATCGAGTTGATCATCTTGCCCTTGGGCCCGATGACCTCGCCGATCTTGTCGACGGGGACCTTGATGGCGATGATGCGCGGCGCGAACGGGCTGAGCTCGTCGGGCTCGTCGATCGCCTCGGCCATCACGTCGAGGATGGTGAGCCGGGCCTCGCGGGCCTGGGTGAGCGCGCCGGCCAGGACCTCGGACGGGATGCCGTCGAGTTTGGTGTCCAGCTGGAGCGCGGTGACGAACATGCCCGTGCCGGCGACCTTGAAGTCCATGTCGCCGAACGCGTCCTCGGCACCGAGGATGTCGGTGAGCGCGACGTAGCGGGTCTCGCCGTCGACCTCGTCGGAGACCAGGCCCATCGCGATGCCGGCGACGGGCGCCTTGAGGGGCACACCGGCGTTGAGCAGCGACAGGGTGGAGGCGCAGACGGACCCCATGGAGGTGGAGCCGTTGGAGCTGAGCGCCTCGGAGACCTGGCGGATCGCGTACGGGAACTCCTCGACGCTCGGCAGGACCGGCATGAGCGCACGCTCGGCGAGCGCCCCGTGTCCGATCTCGCGGCGCTTGGGCGATCCCACGCGACCGGTCTCGCCGGTGGAGTACGGCGGGAAGTTGTAGTGGTGCATGTAGCGCTTGCTGGTCTCGGGCCCGAGCGAGTCGATCTGCTGGGCCATCTTGACCATGTCCAGCGTGGTCACGCCCAGGATCTGGGTCTCGCCTCGCTCGAACAGCGCCGAACCGTGAGCGCGCGGGATGACCTCGACCTCGGCGGACAGTGCACGGATGTCCCGCGTGCCGCGGCCGTCGATGCGGAAGTGGTCGGTGAGGATGCGCTGGCGCACGACCTTCTTGGTCAGGGACTTGAACGCGGCCCCGACCTGGCCGAGGCGGTCGGAGAACTGCTCGGTGAGCTGCTCGAGGACGGTCGCCTTGAGCTCGTCGGTCGCGCCGTCACGATCCTGCTTGTCGGCGATCTGCATGATCTGGCCGAGCTTGGTCTCGGCGATCTCGGCGACCGCGGCGTAGACGTCGTCCGCGTACGGCGGGAACAACGGGAACTCACGCGGGGTGCCGGGCGCGGCGTCGGCCAACGCCTGCTGCGCGGCGCACAGCTCGGCGATGAACGGCTTGGCGGCCTCGAGGCCCTGGGCGACGACGTCCTCGGTGGGCGCCTGCGCGCCCCCGGCGACCTTCTCGATCACGTCGTCGGTGGCCTCGGCCTCGACCATCATGATCGCGACGTCGGCGGTGTCACCGGAGCCGACGACACGACCGGCGACGACCATGTCGAAGACGGCGTCGGAGAGCTGCTCGACGGTGGGGAACGCCACCCACTGACCGGCCGGGTCGGCGGCCGTCGGGATGAGGGCGACGCGCACGCCGCCGACCGGGCCCGAGAACGGCAGTCCGGAGAGCTGGGTGGAGGCGGAGGCGGCGTTGATGGCCACCACGTCGTAGAGATCCTTGGGATCGAGGCTCATGACGGTCACGACGACCTGGACCTCGTTGCGGACCCCGTCCGCGAAGGTCGGGCGCAGGGGCCGGTCGATGAGCCGGCAGGTGAGGATGGCGTCCGTGCTGGGACGTCCCTCGCGGCGGAAGAACGAACCGGGGATCCGTCCCGCGGCGTACATCCGCTCCTCGACGTCCACCGTCAGGGGGAAGAAGTCGAAGTGCTCCTTGGGGTGCTTGCCCGCCGTGGTGGCGGACAGCAGCATCGTGTCGTCGTCCAGGTAGGCGACGACCGAGCCGGCGGCCTGCTTGGCCAGCCGGCCGGTCTCGAAGCGGAGCTCGCGGCGACCGAAGTCGCCGTTGTCGATGGTCGCGACGGTCTCGAAGACCCCGTCTTCGACCTCGACGGCCGTGATCTGTGGCATGTGTTTCCTGTCGTGTCGGGTGCATGGGCCGCACGGCGGAATCGTCCCGCCGGGGCCACCGGGCGTCACGTCAGGGGGTCCCGGTTCGACCTCGGTCTTCGATCGAAGCGGCCGGAACGTGCGCCCCACAGCAAATTGGTTCTGCTGGGGGCGTCGGGCTCCGGCGGCCACTACCGAGGACCGTCAATCGGACCTGTCGACCACCCCGGCACGTGTGCACCGGCTCCCCCGAGGCTATCAGGGAAAACCGTCCGGGTCACCGGGGCACGCGCGCCTGACGCCCCCGGCGCGCGGCGACCGGGGGTTCGGGTCGGGTGACCGAAATGCGACGACCCCCGACCGGGAGAACCGGGCGGGGGTCGGTGACGCGGTGGTGGTCCGGCGTCAGCGACGCAGGCCGAGTCGCTCGATGAGCGAGCGGTAGCGCGCGATGTCGGTCTTGGCGATGTACTTGAGCAGACGACGCCGACGTCCGACCATCAGGAGCAGGCCGCGCCGCGAGTGGTGGTCGTGCTTGTGGGTCTTGAGGTGCTCGGTGAGCTGCTGGATGCGCTTGGTGAGCATGGCGATCTGGGCCTCGGGTGAGCCGGTGTCGGTCTCATGGATCCCGTACTCGGCCAGTACGGCCTTCTTCTCTTCGGTGCTGAGCGCCATGGTGTCTCCTGGTTGTTCCAGTCCGCGAATATGTATGACCCCGCCGCCGCGGACCGCAGCTGGGCCGACTGACGAGGTTACCAGCCGGACCGCCCCGGGCCCCAATCCCCGGCTCAGCCCCCCAGCACGCCCCTGGTGGTGGTGACGTCGCGGTCCATGGCCACGAGCAACTCGTCGACGGAGGCGAACTTGACCATCTCGCGGACATGGTCGACGAAGTCGACGGCGGCCAGTCGTCCGTACAGGTCGGCGGACTCGTCCAGCACGAACGCCTCCACACTGCGGGCGGAGTCCCCGAACGTCGGGTTGGTCCCGACGGAGATCGCGCACGGGTAGCGGCGGCCCGGGACGATCGTGCCGTCCACCGGGCCGTCGTCGAGGACGGTGAACCACCCGGCGTACACGCCGTCGACCGGCACGGCGGTGTGTTCGGGGAGGTCGAGGTTGGCGGTCGGATACCCGAGGTCCCGCCCCCCGCGACCGGCACCGTGGACCACGACCCCGGAGACGCGGTGGGGTCGGCCGAGGACCTCGGCGGCACCGGCCACGTCGGCCTCGCCGAGCAGTCGGCGGACCCGGCTGGAAGAGACGGTCTCGCCCCCGGCCTCGAGAAGGTCCACGATCTCGCAGACGATGCCCCGTTCCGCGCACAGGTCTCGCAGGGTCTCCGGCGTACCGGCCGCGCGTCGGCCGAACGTGAAGTTGCGCCCCACGGTGACCGCACGGGCCCGCAGACCGCGCACGAGGACCCGGTCGACGAACTCCTCGGGCTCCCACGCGGCCATCTCGCGGTCGAAGGGCAGCGCGAACACCGCGTCGATCCCGAACCCGGCCGCGAGCTCGGCACGCCGCTCCAGGGGGGTGAGGACCGACGGGTGGGTTCCCGGCCTGACGACCTCCACGGGGTGGGGGTCGAACGTCACCAGGACGGGGCTGGCACCCAGTTCCCGGCCGTGGCCAACGGCGCGGTCCACCAGGCTCCGGTGACCCCGGTGGAGTCCGTCGAACACGCCGAGGGCGACGGAGGTCCCGCCGTCGGGGATCACGATCTCGTCGAACGTCCGCCACAATTGCACGGCGACCACCTTACGCGCGGCGTTCACAGGCCCGCCGGGCGCATGACCACGACCGGAGCGGCGCGCCGCCCCGATTCCGAGACCAGCGCCGCGACCCGGCCGTCGGGCCCCACGGCCGCGACGACCCCGGTGTCACCGCGGGCCTCGAGCCACCGTCCGTGCCGCAGGCCCTCCGCCTCGTCGGCGTCGATGTCGCGTCGGGGGAACGCGGTCAGCGCGGCGGCGTCGAGGTCCAGCGACAGCGTCGGATCGGCTTCCAGCTGTTCGAGGGTCCGTGCCACGTCGAGGCCGAACGGCCCGACGTGGGTGCGGCGCAGCGCGGTGAGATGCCCCCCGACGCCGAGCGCGGTTCCGAGGTCACGGGCGAGGGCGCGGATGTAGGTGCCGGTCGAACAGTCGACGACGACGACGAGGTCGATCACGTCCCCGGTGCGGACCCGCTCGAGCACGTCGAACCGGGAGACGGTGACGCGCCGCGGCTCGAGTTCGACCTCCTCCCCCGCCCGCACACGGTCGTAGGCCCGCCTCCCGTCCACCTTGATCGCACTGACGGCGGACGGGACCTGGTCGATCTCCCCGGTCAGGGCAGTGATGGCCGCGTCCATCGCCTCATCGGTCACATCCGAGGCGTCCGCCGTCGAGGTGGTCTCCCCCTCGGCGTCGTCCGTGGTGGTGGTCTGGCCCAGGCGGATGGTCGCCTCGTAGGACTTGGTCTCCAGGGCCAGGAGCCCGAGCATCTTGGTGGCGCGTTCGATGCCCACGACGAGCACTCCGGTCGCCATGGGGTCCAGTGTCCCGGCGTGGCCGACCTTGCGGGTGCCGAAATACCGACGGAGACGCCCGACGACGTCGTGGCTGCTCATCCCACCGGGTTTGTCGACGACCACCAGGCCGGGTTCGGGTGCGGGGCGGGGGTCGGGTCTGCGCGGGGTCACGGGCCCACGCTATCGACCCCGGCGGGTCGCAGCACGATCGCCGAGGCCACATAGCCGTCCCGGACGGCCCATCGGCCACGGAACTCCCGCACATCGGGCCCCCCGTCCACGGCCTGGCCGTCGATGAGGATCCGCGATCGCAGCGTGCCGGTGACCACCTCGTCGTCGTCGCCGTCCGGCACCAGGGTGATGTGTGCGTCACCGAACCCCAGCCACCGGTGGGTGAGCGGGAACCACGCCTTGTACGTGGCCTCCTTCGCGGTGAACAGCAGCGTGTCCCAGGCGACGGTCCCCATCTCGGCGCGTGCCGCACGCACCCACGCCGCCTCCTCGGGCAGGGAGACGGCCTCGAGGACGCCCGCGGCCAGCGGTGCGTGTCGTTCCACGTCCAGCCCGAGCGACCGGACGCGGGCGGTCGGCGCCAGCGCGGCGGCCCGCAGCCCCTCGGTGTGCGTGAGCGTGCCCACCAGGCCCGGCGGCCACACCGGCATGCCCCGACCCCCGCGCAGCACCGGGCCGGCGGGGACGCCGAGTCTCGACATCGCCACCCGGGCACACGCACGCGCACCGGCGAAGTCGATCCGGCGCCGCTCGACCGCCGCCCCGATCTGCTCGACCTCCACCGGGTACAGCGACGCCAACAGGGCCGCGTCGTCCAGGCCGAGCTCGGCGTCGGTCACCCCCGCCACATCCGGCGGGAAGAGGTCGTCGATCACTGCTCGTCCTCCAGGTAGGGGCCGGGGTCACCGGGCCGGGCGATCCTGGGCACACCGCCGTCTCCTCGGATCCACCGGACCTGCGGGCCCGCTGGCGCCGGGAGGATCTGCCGGGTGAGCGGATCGGGCCGACCCCGCCCGTTCCACTCCCTCGGGTACCCCAGCGACACCTCCTCGAAACGCACGCCGTCGTGGACCGTCGCGCGCGGGATGTGCAGGTGCCCGTAGACGCACGCGGTGGCGCGGTACCGGCGGTGCCAGTCCGCCGTCTGGTCGGTTCCGCACCACAGCGCGAAGTCCGGGTGGCGAAGGACACGGGTGGGTTCCCGGAGCAGCGGCCAGTGATTCACGAGCACCGTCGGGTACGCGGGATCCAGGCGCGCCAGCCGGGTCGTGGTGCTCACGAGTCGCTCCCGGCACCAGGCGACCGCGTCACCGTAGGGCGCGGGGTCGATGAGGAACTCGTCCGAGGCCACGACCCGGCGCTCCCGCGCTCCGGCCAGGGCGTCGGCGCGGGACTGACCCGCGACCGGCGTCCAGCTGTAGTCGTAGAACAGGAACATCGGCACGACCCACGCCGGGCCGCCCGGACCGGTCCACAGGGGGAACTCGTCCTCCGGGGTGTCGACCCCGATCGCGCGGCACGCCTCCACCAGCCTGTCGTACTTGGTGGTCGACGTGATCCCCTCGTCGTCTCGTCCGATCCACAGCTCGTGGTTGCCCGGTGCCCAGATCACCCGTTCGAAGCGCGCGGCGAGCCGCTCCAGCGCGTCCACCACCCGGTCGACCCTCTCCGCGACGTCGCCGGCGACGATGAGCCAGTCGCCCGGGTGCGCGGGGTGGATCTCGTCCACGACGTCCGCGTTGCCCCGGTGTCCCACGTGCAGGTCGGACACCGCGCGCAGGCTCGGTTGTACGCCCGTCGCCCCGCCGGTCATCCGTCCACCTTCCCCGGGGTCCCGGCCCCGGACGTCCGGGCCTGTGCCATCCGCGCGCCGGGGGTCTGTGCGCCCAGTACCATCCACCGGTCGCCGCGTACCCGGGCCGCCACGGCGACCAGCCGGAGTCCGACGAACACCCCCATGCCCACCCAGATCCCCGCCAGGCCCCAGCCGAAGTGCCGGGTCGCGAGGAGAACGGGCAGGAAGCCCAGCAGTGCGGCCACCACCGTGCTGGTGCGCAGGTACGCCGCGTCGCCCGCACCGAGAAGGACACCGTCGAGACCGAACACGACCGCGGCGGGGATCACCACCACCGCCATCCCGACGAGCGCGACGACCAGACGACCGGCCACCCCGGGGTCCCCGGACAGCAGCGCTGCCAGGGGCACCCTGAACACGAGCGTGAGCAGGGCGAGAGCCGCACCCAGTCCCAGGGACCACACGACAACCGCGCGGGCCAGCGCCCGTCCCTGGGCGGCGAGCCCGGCGCCGAGCGCGGCACCGACGAGCGACTGGGCGGCGATCGCGACCGAGTCCAACACGAGTGAGTACAACGCCCACAGTTGTTGCGCCAGGTGATGCGCCGCGAGCGAGTTCACCCCGGCGGCCGCTGCCGCGGTGGTGGCGACGGCGAAGGTGACCTGGAACGAGGCGGTACGGATCACCAGATCCACTCCCATGCGGAGCTGGCTGACGATCACCGCGCGGCGGGGTGCCAGTGATCCCGGACGTTCGAGCACGAGCGCCGCGAGGAAACCGCCGGCCATGAGCAGCTGCCCCGCGAGGTTCGCCCAGGCACTCCCGACCAACCCGAGAGCCGGCGCCGGACCCAGACCGGGCACCAGCATCACGCAGCCGACGGTCGAGACCCCGACGCCCAGACCGACGAGCACGAGGGGGGTCCGCAGCCGTTGGACGCCCCGCATCCAACCGTGACCCGCCGACGCGACGAGGATGCACGGGATGCCCCACACGGCCACCCGGAGCCACTCGGCCGCCCCGGCGGCCACAGCCGCATCCGCGGCGAGTACCCGGGTGATCGGACCGGTGAGGGCGAGTACGACGGTCACCACGAGCGCGCCCACGGCGAGGGCGATCCAGGTGGCCTGCACCCCTTCGGCCACGGCGTCGCCACGTCGGCCCGCACCGTGAAGCCGTGCCGACCGCGCGGTGGTCCCGTAGGACAGGAAGTTCATCTGGGTGCCCAGCACCAAGAGAACCAGGGCGCCCACACCGAGCGCAGCCAGGTCCTCCGGTCCCTGCCGACCCACGATGATCCCGTCCACCAACAGGTAGACGGGTTCGGCGGACAACACCGGCAGGACCGGGAGCGCGATGGACCACAGTCGTCGCCCGATCGCGCCCAGACCGACGACCGGATCGGAGCCGGTGCGGGACGTGTCAGCCGAGGAGGTCACGGAGCCTCGTACTCACGGTCCGGAGATCCCCGCGCATCGTGCAGCCGGCCGCCGACGGGTGACCCCCGCCGCCGAGTGCGGCGGCGATGGCCGAGACGTCCACGAGGCCCGGGCCCGCGCCACCGGGACGTGAGCGCAGCGAGACGGCCCACTCGCCCGGGAGGTACTCCTTCAGCAGCACCGCCACCCGCGCCTCACGTACACCGCGTAGGTGCGACACCAGGGACTCCACGTCGTCCTCGTCCGCGGCGGAGATCACCTCGTGCGGGACCGCGAGCCACACCGAGCCACCGCCTCCCACCGCGTCGGGTTCCAACCGCACCGTGGTCAACAGGTCGCCCAGCACCCGGAGCCAGGCGAACGAGTGCGCGTCGAGTAGTGCGTGGGTGAGCTCGGAGGACTCGGCACCTGCGGCGAGTAGCCGCCGGGCCGTCTCGTGGGAGGCCGCGCCGCCCCAACGGAAGGACCCGGTGTCGGTGACCAGACCGGCGTACAGGCTCGTCGCCGTCTCCTCGTCCAGGGGGAATCCGCCCGCGTCGAGCACGTCCAACACGAGCGTCGCTGTCGACGCCGCGGACGGATCGAGCAGGATGTGTGAACCGAATCCCGGATTGGATCCGTGATGATCCACGACGAGGACCTCGGTTGCCGCCGCCGCGAGCCGATCCCACCGACCCACCCTGTCCGGGCTGGCACAGTCCAGGGTCACGACGAGCCCATCGTGTGCGGGCACCTGCTCCAGCGGTACGACACGGTCGGTCCCGGGGATGACCCCGAGTGCCTCCGGGACGACGCCGGGATCAAAGGAGTGGTGGACGGTCACGCCCCGCGCGCGAAGCGCCCGGGCGAGACCGGAGGAGCTGCCCAGCGCGTCCGCGTCCGGGCGGAGATGGCACAACACGGTCACCTCACGGTGACGGGCCAACACCTCCGCCGCGCCCGCGGCGTCGACCGGGGTGGTCACCGCGGGTCGTCCTCCGGTCGGCCCGCCTCCTCCGGCTTGCGGTAGGGGTCCTCGTCACCGGCCGGCCGCGCGCCCTCGGCGACGCGCCTGACCTGCTCGTCCTGCTCCCTGGCCTTGGCGAGCAGCTCTTCCATCTGCCGTGCCGCGTCCGGGACCGAGTCCAGGACGAAGGCCAACTCCGGGGTGAACTTCACGCCGGTCTGCTTACCGACCATCGTGCGCAGACGACCACGAGCCGCGGTCAACGCCGCCTCGGCGGCCTCGAGATCCGGCTCGTCGTCGAGCGTCACGCCCCGGACCGTGTAGTAGAGGGTCGCCACGCGCAGATCCGCGGTGATCCGCGAATCGGTGATCGTGATGAACTCCAGCCGTGGGTCCTTGATCTCGTGTTCGATGGCCATCGCGACGATCTCGCCGATCCGCTTACCGAGCCGTCCCGCGCGTCCCTTACCGGTCATGGCGGTCCTCCTTGACGTGATGCGGTCGCACGGCGACCACGGGTTGACAAGCATGCCGCGGGGGCAGGTCCGTCTTCAACGGAACCCGCCCCCGCGGTGCGCCCTGCGACGTCAGTCGCGCGGCTTCTCGACGAGCTCGTAGGTCTCGATGATGTCACCGATCTTGATGTCGGAGTACGTCACCGTCAGACCACACTCGAAGCCCTCGCGGACCTCGGTCGCGTCGTCCTTCTCTCGGCGCAGCGAGGAGATGGTCATCTCCTCGGCCACGACGTTGCCGTCCCGGATGAGCCGGGCCTTGGCGTTGCGGCGCATGATGCCGTCGAGCACCATGCAACCCGCGATGTTGCCCACCTTGGAGGAGCGGAACATGTTGCGGATCTCCGCCTGGCCGAGCTTCTTCTCCTCGTAGATCGGCTTGAGCATGCCCTTGAGCGCGCTCTCGATCTCGTCGATCGCCTGGTAGATGATCGAGTAGTACCGGATGTCGACACCCTCGCGATTGGCCAGCTCGGTGGCCTTGCCCTCCGCGCGGACGTTGAACCCGATGATCACGGCGTCGGAGGCATCAGCCAGGTTGACGTTGGTCTCGGTCACCGCACCGACACCGCGGTCGATGACGCGCAACTGCACCTCGTCGTCGATCTCGATCCCCATGAGGGCCTCTTCGAGGGCCTCGACCGTACCGGAGTTGTCGCCCTTGATGATGAGGTTGAGCTGGCTCGTCTCCTTGAGATGCGAATCCAGGTCCTCGAGGCTGACCCTACGGCGGCTGCGGGCGGCCATCGCATTGCGCTTGCGCGCGTTACGACGGTCGGCGATCTGCCGTGCGGTCCGGTCCTCGTCGACCACCATCAGGGTGTCGCCGGCGCCACAGACGCTGGTCAGGCCGATGACCTGAACCGGACGCGACGGGGTCGCCTCGGTGACGTCCTCGCCGTGCTCGTCGACCATCCGACGCACGCGACCGTAGGCGTCGCCGGCGACGATCGAGTCGCCGACCCGCAGGGTTCCGCGCTGGACGAGCACCGTGGCGACCGGACCGCGACCGCGGTCCAGGTGCGCCTCGATGGCCACGCCCTGGGCGGACATCTCCGGGTTGGCGCGCAGATCGAGCGACGCGTCCGCGGTGAGGACGACGGCCTCCAGCAGCGACTCGATGTTGAGACCCTGCTTGGCGGAGATGTCGACGAACATCGTGTCGCCGCCGTACTCCTCCGGGACCAGACCGTACTCGGTCATCTGGCCACGGATCTTGTCCGGCTGCGCACCTTCCTTGTCGATCTTGTTGACCGCCACCACGACCGGCACGTCGGCCGCCTGTGCGTGGTTGATCGCCTCGACCGTCTGCGGCATCACGCCGTCGTCGGCCGCGACCACGATGATCGCGATATCGGTCGACTTGGCGCCGCGGGCACGCATGGCGGTGAACGCCTCGTGACCCGGCGTATCGATGAAGGTGATCGTGCGATCCACATCCTCGACGGGCACCGTGACCTGGTAGGCGCCGATGTGCTGGGTGATGCCACCGGCCTCGCCCTCGCCGACCTTCGCCGACCGGATGCTGTCGAGCAGTCGGGTCTTGCCGTGGTCGACGTGACCCATGACCGTGACGACCGCGGGACGGACCTCGAGATCACTCTCGTCTCCCTCGTCCTCACCGAAGGAGAGGTCGAACGAATCGAGCAGCTCGCGGTCCTCGTCCTCGGGGCTGACGATCTGGACCTTGAAGCCCATCTCCTCACCGAGGAGCTGCAACGTCTCAGGAGTCACCGACTGCGTGGCCGTGACCATCTCACCCAGGTTGAACAGAGCCTGGACGAGCTGAGCGGGGTTGACGTCGATCTTGTCCGCGAAATCGCTCAGCGATGCACCCTGTGCCAGCCGCAGGACCTGCCCACGACCGTCGGGAAGCCGGACGCCGCCGACCTCCGGGGCCCGCATCGAATCGTATTCCTGACGCTTCTGCCGCTTCGACTTGCGCCCACGACGCGGAGCGCCGCCGGGGCGACCGAACGCGCCCGCTGCGCCGCCACGGCCACGGTTGCCGCCGCCGGGACGACCGCGGAAACCACCGCCGCCTGCCGCGGGTGCACCGCCGCCGCCACCGGGGCGGAAACCGCCGCCACCCGGTCGGCCACCGGGGCCACCCGGTCGGCCGCGCCCCTGGGCGGGACGTGCGACCTGTCCCGGCATCTGACCGGGGCTGGGACGAGGCGGCATGTTACCGGGCGTGGGACGGGGACCGCCCTGTCCCGGCGCACCGGGACGCTGCGGGGGACGGGGACCACCCTGGCCGGGCGTGCCCGGACGGGCACCTCCGGGACGGGGCCCACCCTGACCGGGCGCGGGGCGAGGACCGCCCTGCGGACGCGGTGCGGGGGTGGTGCCGCTCGAGTACGGGTTGTTGCCGACGCGCGGCGCCTTGGGGCCGGGCTTGGGCCCGGCCGGGCGCGGTCCGGGAGCCGGACGCGATGCGGCCGCGGCGGCACCGGGCGTCGCACCCGGGGTCGGCCGCTGGGTGCCGGGCTTGGCACCCGGGGTCGATCCGGATTCCGCCTTGGGAGCCGGAGCCGGAGCGGGGGCCGCGGGCTTGGCACCCGGGGTCGGTCCGGACTGCGCCTTGGGAGCCGGAGCCGGGGCCGCGGGCTTGGCACCCGGGGTGGGGCCGGCCGCGGGCCTGGGGGCCGCCGAGCGCGGATCCGCACCCGGGCGGGGACCGGGTGCCGGCTTGGACGGCGCGCCCGGCTTGGGCGCGGCGCTGCTGCCGGACTTGGTCGGGGCGGCGGCGGAGTCGCCGCCTGCCGGTGCGTGTGCCTCGCGCAGGCGCCGGACGACCGGAGCCTCCAGCGTCGACGACGCGGACTTGACGAACTCTCCCTGATCGCGGAGTTTCGTCAGAAGTTCTTTACTGGTGATACCGAACTCTTTTGCCAGTTCGTGTACCCGGGGCTTGCCTGCCACTGCTCTCCTCACTGCGAGGTCTCCACGGCAGGGCTGGCCGCGCGACCTCGGTCTACATTCGATGGACGTTCATCGCTGGAGCTTCACGGTGTGCTCATCGTGTCTGGTCCGTTCCTCTTCTTGTGCTCCCCCTGCCGGACCGAATGGCCGGCGGGTGGTGTCGTGCCCGGGGCGTAACGCCTCGAGCACCTCCGTGATCGCGTCCTGGGACACGTTCCCGGCGACTCGCAGTGACCTGATGAAGGCCTTGCGGTCGAGTGCTGTCGCGATGCACCGCTGTTCGCGGTGCACCCAGGCTCCTCGTCCGACCGCCCGTCGACGGGGATCGGGCGAGAGTGTGGCCGTCTCCGGATCGTGGACGATCCGGAGGAGCCGGGAGTCGGAATCCCGACCCCGGCAGCCGACGCAGGTCCTGATCGGACCCGCGCCCCCGGCGGTACCGGACCGCTGGTCCTCACGTCCCTGCATCCGGCCACCTCGGTCTCTCGCCGCCCGGCCCGAATGGACGGGTGGACGTGAAGTCACTGTGACAACTGATCAGTCTACAGATGATGCGGTGTCGATACTAACGGCGCGCCCGACCGCGTGGCGACAGGTCGCCCCGGGCGTCACTCCGCATCGCTGTGGATGTCGATCCGCCACTGGGTGAGACGGTGCGCCAGCCGGGCGTTCTGCCCCTCCTTACCGATCGCCAGGGACAGCTGGTAATCGGGCACGACGACCCTGGCCGCCCTCGTCGCGGCGTCGGCGACCGACACCGAGATCACCTTGGCCGGCGACAGGGCGTTGCCCACGAACACGGTGGGATCCTCGTCGTAGTCGACGATGTCGATCTTCTCGTCGTTGAGCTCCGCCATGACCGCGCGGACACGCGCGCCGTTCGGACCGATGCACGCGCCTTTCGCGTTGAGTCCCGAGATGGTGGACTCCACCGCGATCTTCGTCCGGTGCCCGGCCTCGCGCGCGATCGCCGCGATCCGCACCGAGCCGTCACCGATCTCCGGGACCTCCAGGGCGAACAGTCCCCGGACCAGGTCCGGGTGGGTGCGCGACAGCGAGACGGAGGCCCCGTGGGGGCCCTTGTGGACGCCGACCACGTGGCACTTGATGCGGTCGCCGTGCTCGTAGGTCTCTCCCGGGACCTGCTCCGCCGGGGCGATGGTCCCCTCGGTCCCCCCGTTCTCGGGTCCGATGTGGACCACCACGATCCCCCGGGCGTTCGCCCGCGAGTCCGACTGGATGACCCCACTGACCACCTCGCCCTCCCTCGTGACGAGGTCGCCGTAGATGCGGTCGGTCTCCGCCTCCCTCAGACGCTGGAGGATGATCTGCCGGGCGGTCGCCGCCGCGACCCGGCCGAAGTCCGAGGGGGTGGCGTCGAACTCCCCGATCCGGTTGCCGTCCTCATCCACCTCGGCCGCCATGACGGCGACCGTTCCGGCCTTACGGTCCAACGCGATCCGGGCGACCCGATGCGCACCTTCGGTCCGCTTGTACGCGGTGAGCAGAGCGTTCTCGAGGGTGTGCACGAGGTCTTCCAACGGGATCTCGCGCTCCCGGGACAGCATGTTCAGCGCTGCCATATCGATGTTCAACGGTTTTCTCCTTCTCGCACGCCACGCCCCGGGTTCTCCGGCTCGGACAACAGGTCCAGCTCCTCTTGCGGTGCAGGCCGGAACTCGACCCGGATCACGGCGCGGGCCACCTGCTCCAACGCTACCGATTCCACAGTCGTTCCCCGGCCCGCCCTCGACACGATGCGGACCACCCCCGTCGCCTCGTCGAGGTCGCCCACCCGTCCCCTGCTCGGCCCCTCGGCACCGTCGACGTAGACCAGGTCCACCTGGCGTCCGCGGGCGCGGCGCCAGTGTCGCGGCTGCTCGAGTGGCGCGTCGACTCCCCTGCTGGTCACCTCCAGCGTGACGGGCTGCACTGACCCACCCCACTGCTCGGCGAGCGGGTCCAGATCGACGGACAGCTCGGCGAGATCGTCGAGGGACACCCCGGAATCCCCGTCCACGACCACCGTCACTTGCCATGTGGACGACCGGGTGTTCTCCCGGATGTCCTCGAGGTCGAGGCCGCGGTCGGAGACCGCCTTGCGTATATGGGCCCTGTCGGGCTCGGGGACGATCACTGTGCTCCTGGAGTGCGGGCTGGCGGATTCCGTTCCGGGACGCGGACGGGCCGCATCACTGTACCGCCTCGCCGCCGCCGTCCCCGACCCCTGGCAGGATGTCGGAGTGCCACATTCCGCCCCCGTCGTCCTCACGCGCCGTCACTTCGTCGTCGCAGCCGCCGGCGTCGCCGGGCTCGCAGCCGCCGGTGGCTGCGCCCTGCCCACGGTCTCCGACCGCCCGGATCCGCTGCTCGGCCTGCTCGACGCAGCGCAACGCGATGCGCGCGAACTCGCCGCCGCGGACGCCTCCCACGGAGAGCGGGTCGGTGCCCTGCGCCGGATCGCCGACGTGCGGAGGCTCCACGCGGAACGGCTGACCACGATCGTGGAGTTCCCGGCCGACGAGGGGCGACCGACACCCGCGTCGACCCCTGCCCCGGTGTGCCCGCCCGCCGACGAGGTGCGCGCCCGCCTCCGCGTCGATGCCGCCGGTGCCACCGACGCCGCCGCGGCGGAAGAGGGTCCCCGGGCCGAGATCGCCGGGGCGATCGCCGCGGCATGCACCGCCGCAGCCGAGGTGGAGCTCGCGTGACCGCCCCCGTCGGACTGGCCGCCGAGGACGCCGCGGTCTACGGATACGGCCTGGTGCTCGCCCGGGCGGACGGCTCCATACGGGCCGCGGTCCGTCGCGAGCTCGCCGCTCACCGGGCCCGTCGGGACGCCGCGGAGAAGTTGTGGCCGGGGTCGCCCCCCGCCCCGGTCGGTTACCTCACCGGACCGGACACCCCCGTCTCGGCGGTCCTCCTGGCGATCCGTATCGAATCGGATTGTTGCGAGGCCTGGCGGGTGGAACTCGGCCGCGCCGAGGCACCGGAGACCCGACGGTTCTGCAGCGACGCCCTCACCGCGGCGGCGGTCCAACTGGCCCGGTGGAGGACGCTGGTCCCGGGCGCGCCGTTCGAGGCGCTGCCCGGGTTCCCCCCGCCGGCGTGAGGTGTTCTATCGTCCCGCGCCGATCAGCCTGATGATCTCCTCGGCGGCGCCGTCCACCGGCACCTGGGTGACCTCGCCGGTGGCGCGCTCGCGCAACTCGACGGTGCCCTCGGACCACCCGCGACCCACCACGACCACCCACGGGATGCCGATCAGTTCGGCGTCCTTGAACTTCACTCCCGGCGAGGCCTTGCGGTCGTCGAAGAGGACCTCGAGTCTGGCGCGGTCGAACGCCTCCACGAGGGTCCCGGCACCGGCGATCGCGGCGTCATCCTTGTTCGCGATCACCACGTGGACGTCCGCGGGTGCGGCCTCGGCCGGCCAGACCAGACCCTTGTCATCGGCGAACTGCTCGGCGAGGACAGCGACGAGGCGCGAGACCCCGATCCCGTAGGACCCCATGGTCACCCGGGCGGGCTTGCCGTTCTCGCCCAGCACGTCGAACCCGAACGCGTCGGTGTATTTCCGACCGAGCTGGAAGATGTGGCCGATCTCGATACCGCGCGCCAGCGTCAGGGTCCCGTGCCCGTCCGGCGCAGGGTCACCCTCCCTCACCTCGGCGACCTCGATGGTGCCGTCCGGGGTGAAGTCACGTCCGCACACCAGGTCCACCACATGCTTGCCGACCTCGTCGGCACCCGTGATCCAGGAGGTACCCGTGACGACCCGTGGGTCGACGAGGTAGCGGACCTCGTTCTCCTGCAGCGCGCGCGGCCCGATGTACCCCTTGACGAGGAACGGGTTGGCGGCGAAATCGGCCTCCTCGAGGATCTCGACCTCCGCCGGCTCGAGCGCTGCCTCGACTCGCTTCATGTCGACCTCACGGTCACCCGGCAGCCCCACCGCCAACAGTTCCCAGTCCCGCCCGGGCTCACGGACCTTGAGCATGACGTTCTTGAGGGTGTCCGCGGCGGTGACGTCCCGACCGAGGTCGGCGGAATTCGCCCAGGCGACGAGTGTCTCGATCGTCGGCGCATCCGGGGTCTCGTGCACGACCGCCCGGGGCGACCCCTCCACCGGGAGTGCGGGGGGCGCGGGGGTGACGACGGCCTCGACATTGGCCGCGTAATCTCCGTCGGTGGACCGGACGAACGTGTCCTCGCCCGCCGCGGAGACCGCGAGGAACTCCTCGGAGGCGGAGCCGCCCATCGCTCCGGAGGTGGCCGCGCAGATGACGTACTCGATCCCGAGACGGTCGAAGATGCGCTGATACGCCTCGCGGTGCGCCTGGTACGAACGCTCGAGCCCCGCGTCGTCGACATCGAAGGAGTAGGAGTCCTTCATCACGAACTCGCGACCGCGCAGGATCCCGGCACGCGGCCGTTCCTCGTCCCGGTACTTGGTCTGGATCTGGTACAGCGTGACGGGCAGATCCTTGTACGACGAGTACTCACCCTGGACCGTGAGCGTGAAGAGCTCCTCGTGGGTGGGCCCCAGCATCATGTCGTTGCCCTTGCGGTCCTTGAGCCGGAACAGTGCCGGACCGTACTCGGTCCACCGGCCGGTGGTCTCGTACGGTTCACGCGGCAGCAGGGCAGGCAGGCTGATCTCCTGAGCGCCGAAGGCGTCCATCTCCTCTCGGACCACCTGCTCGACCCGGCGGAGGGTGCGCAGACCGAGTGGGAGCCAGGAGTACACGCCGGGAGCGACGCGGCGGACGTATCCGGCGCGGACCAGCAGTTTGTGGCTGAGGACCTCGGCATCGGCCGGGTCATCGCGGAGGGTGCGGAGGAAAAGGTGGGACAGACGCGTGATCACGGTGGTCAAGCGTAGCCGCCCGTGGGTGGGCACCCGGCCCGCCGGTAGCCTCTGCCGGGTGCGCATCCTCCTCTCGCCCTCCGAGACCAAGTCCATCGGCGGCGCGGGTGAGCCCCTCGAACTGGCCACCCTCTCGCTGCCGTCGTTGAACGAAACCCGCCGGACGGTGGCGGATGCGCTGGTGACGATGTGTACCGACGACCCCGGGGGCGCGCGTGCGGTACTGGGTCTGAGCGAGAAGCTCGCCGGGGAGGTCCAGCTGGACGCGCAGTTGTGGACCTCCCCCACCGCGCCGGCCCTCACCCGGTACACGGGCGTGCTCTACGACGCTCTGGACGAGGGGTCGATGACCGGCGCGACCCGGGCGCGCGCGGAGTCCCGACTGTGGATCGGGTCCGCGCTGTTCGGGCTCGTCGCCGCCGATGACCCGATCCCCCATTACCGGCTGTCGGCCGGGACGCGACTGCCGGGCCTGGGCACGCTGCGGGCAGCGTGGAGGCCCGTCCTGACCGCCGCCACCGCCCGCTGGGAGGAGGACCTGGTGGTGGACCTGCGTTCCGGTGGGTACCACCACCTGGGCCCGGTTCCGGGCGCGGTGACGGTCGATGTGGTCACCGAGTACCCGGACGGCAGCCGCAAGGTGGTGTCCCACTTCTCCAAGCACCACAAGGGTCTGCTCGCCCGGACCCTCGCGACCTCCCGCGCCGAGATGGCTGATCTGCCGTCACTGCTCCGGGTGGCCCGCAGGGCCGGTCATACGGTCGAGCACACCTCTCAGAACGGCCTGACCATGGTCACGACGCCCTGACGGCAGCTCCCGGGTCCCGCCCCCGCCGTCATCGCCAGCCGAGCTCCGGGGCCACGTGGGTGAGGATCGACTCCAACAGGTGCGCGTTGTAGTCGACCCCCAGCTGGGTCGGCACGGTGATGAGCACTGTGTCCGCAGCGCTGATCGCCTCGTCCTCACGGAGTTGCTCCACCAGCCGGTCCGGCTCCGCGGCGTAGGACCGTCCGAAGACCGCCCGGAGACCGGGTTCGATCTGACCGAACTGGTCACCACGGTCACCGCCCCCGAGGAAGTACCGCCGGTCGGTGTCCGAGGTGATGGCGACGATCGACCGGGATACCGACACCCGCGGTTCGAAGCCGTGATCGTGGGCGGACCACTCGTCGCGGAACGCCTCGATCTGACGGCGCTGCTGTACGTGCAGTGGTTCTCCGGACTCGTCGGCCTTCAAGGTGGACGACATGAGGTGCATGCCCTTCTCCGCCGCCCATCGTGCGGTCGCGTCGGACGCGGCGCCCCACCAGATGCGCTCCCGCAGCCCCTCCGAGTACGGCTCGAGCCGCAGCAGACCCGGAGGGTTGGGGAACATCGGCCGTGGGTTGGGTTCAGCGAACCCGACCCCCTCCACCGCCCGGAGGAATACCTCGGTATGCCGGCGCGCCATGTCCGCGTCGGTGGCACCGTCTCCGGGTTCGAATCCGAAGTATCGCCACCCGTCGATCACCTGCTCGGGAGAACCCCGGGACACGCCCAGTTGGACCCGCCCACCGGAGATGAGGTCGGCGGCGGCGACATCCTCGGCGAAGCCCAGGGGGTTGGTATAACGCATGTCCACCACCCCGGTACCGATGTCGATCCGGTTCGTCCGGGCGCCGACGGCCGCCAGGAGAGGCGCGGGCGTACCGAGCTGGCGCGCGAAGTGGTGAACCCTGAAGTAGGCGCCGTCCAGTCCGAGGTCCTCGGCGGCCTCGGCGAGCTCGACGCTCTGGATCAGTGCGTCGGAGGCGGAGCGCACCGCGGAGTCCGGGTGGTCCATCCAGTGCCCGAAGGAGAGGAAACCGATCTTCTTGTGAGTGGTCACGTCCACATCGTGCCCGACGGCGATGCCGCCGGGCGGGATCTCATCCTTCGGTGATGTACTGCGGCAGCCCGGCGACGGCGCCGACCACAACGATGGCCGGGGGTCTGACGTCGTGGGTCGCCAGGGTCTCCGCCAGGCTTCCGAGGGTGCATCGATGGGTCGACTGCCCGTCGAGGCTCCCGTCGACCACCACCGCTGCCGGGGTCCCGGGCGAGCGGCCCCCCGCCATGAGTGACTCGGCGATCGCCGGGGAGTTCTTCACCCCCATCAGCACCACGAGCGTCCCGCGCATACGTGCGAGGGCGTCCCAGTCGATGAGGGAACCCGGGTGTCCGGGCGGCAGGTGTCCGGACACCACGGTCAGTTCGTGCGTCATCCCGCGGTTGGTCACGGGAATTCCCGCGAGGGCCGGGACGGCGAGCGCACTGGAGACGCCGGGAACGACGGTGCACGGTACACCGGCCTCGGCGCATGCCTGCGCCTCCTCGTAACCGCGCCCGTAGAGGAACGGGTCCCCGCCCTTGAGCCGTACCACGAACTTGCCCGCCCGCGCACGGTCCACCAGCACGTCGTTGATCGCGTCCTGTGCCATGGCCCGCCCGTAGGGGATCTTGGCGGCGTCGACGATCTCGACATCCGCCCGCAGCTCGGCCAGCGGGCGCTGGGGGGCGAGACGGTCGGCCACGACAACGTCGGCGCGGGCGAGCAGTCGACGACCACGCACCGTCATGAGATCGTCGGCCCCCGGCCCGCCGCCGACCAACGCGACCGTGCCCCGGAGCGCCTCGTCGACCTCGGGTGCCTCCGCCCCCGCGTCGCTGAGGGCCCGCGCGACCACGTCCCGGGCCTCGGCGGTACGCGCGCGGTCGCCGGTGAGCACCGCGACCAACATCTCGCCCCGACGGACCACCGCCGGGGTCACCGCGGAACCCGACGTCACGGCATCAGCCCGGACGCAGAAGGTGCGGTTCTGCTCGGCCTCCGCCGCGACACGGGCATTGACCAGCGAGTCCTTGGTCGCAGCGACCACATACCAGGCACCTTCGAGGTCCCCGGATTCGTACTCGCGGGGCTCCCACCAGATGCGTCCGGCGTCCACCAGCCCCTGCAGCGTCGGTGTGACGTCCGGGCTAACCAGGTGCACCACCGCGCCCGCCTCGAGCAAGACGGGGACGCGACGTTGCGCGACAGACCCTCCGCCGATGACCACGACGCGTCGACCTTCGAGGTCCAGGCCGACGGGGTACGGGTTCACAGGCCGGATCATGGCTCCGATCCTATCCGCCCCCGACTGCTCCCCCGGCCCCGGCCCGGGGGTCCCCGAGACGACTCATCCCCCGGTCACCACGTCGGGTGACCGGGGGATGGACGTCGCGGAGCGGGGGTCCGGCGCCGGCGGCTCAGGCCTTCTGGTCGAGCTTGAGGGTGCGGGTCGAGCGCTCGAACTGCTCGGTGAACAGGGTCGGCTCCCCGGACAGGTCGCGGCCGAGCGAGGGGATCATCTCCTCGAGGGCGGGGGTCCAGTCGGCGAACCGGCTCGGGAAGCACCGCTTGAGCACATCGACCATGGCGTCGACCGCGGTGGAGGCGCCCGGGGAGGCGCCGAGCAGACCCGCGATGGACCCGTCAGCTGCGTTCACGACGGCGGTGCCGAACTCCAGGGTGCCGCCCCGGCCGTTGGGCTTGATCACCTGGACACGCTGGCCGGCGATGACCTTCTCCCACTCCCCGTCCTGTGCCGACGGCACGAAATCGCGCAGTGCGTCGACCCGGGCGCCGTGGTTCTTGGCGAGCTCGGTGATGAGGTACTTGACCAGGCTCATCTCGGTGAGCCCGATGTTGGCCATGGGCAGCAGGTTGCCGGCGCGGATGCTGGACGGCAGGTCGAGGAAGCTGCCCATCTTGAGGAACTTGGGGGTCCAGCCGGCGAAGGGGCCGAACAACAGCCCCTTCTTGCCGTCGATGACCCGGGTGTCCAGATGCGGCACGGACATCGGCGGCGCGCCCACGGAGGCCTGGCTGTACACCTTCGCCTGGTGCTGTTTGATGAGCTCCGGGTTGGTGCAGCGCAACCACTGGCCGCCCACCGGGAAGCCGCCGATGCCCTTGATCTCGGGGATGCCGGACTTCTGCAGCAGGTGGAGGGCGCCGCCGCCCGCACCGACGAACACGAACTTGGCGTCGACAGTGCGCTCGTCACCGGTGTGGCGGTTGGTGACGGTCAGTCGCCAGCTGCCGTCGCTGTTGCGCTCGAGGTTCTTGACCTGGTTCTGGTAGTGCACCTCGGCTCCGGTGCGCGTGAGGTACTTGATGAGCTGGCGGGTGAGCGCGCCGAAGTTGACGTCGGTGCCGTTGGAGAAGTGGCTCAGGGCGAACGGCTGCTCGGGAGAGCGCCCGCGGGCCATGAGGGGGACCAGTTGTTCCAGCTCGGAGAAGTCGGTGGTGTGCCCCATCCCCGGGAAGAGGGGGTGCCCGGCGAGCTTGTCGTACCGCTTCCGGAGGTAGTCCTGACCGTCCTTGCCCGCCACGAAGCTCATGTGCGGGACGGGTCGGATCCACTCTGTGGGGTCACCGAGGATGGTGTTCTCGACGGCGTAGGACCAGAACTGGCGCGAGACCTGGAACTTCTCGTTGACGCTGACGGCCTTCGTGATGTCCACGTCGCCGTCCGCGGTCTTGGGCGAGTAGTTCAGCTCGCAGAGTGCGGAATGGCCCGTGCCGGCGTTGTTCCAGGCGTCGGACGACTCCAGTGCAGGCCCCTCGAGCCGTTCGAAGACCTGGATGTCCCAGTCCGGCTGGAGCCGCCGGAGCAGTGCACCCAGAGTCGCGCTCATGGTGCCCGCGCCGATGAGCGCCACATCCGTCGTTCCGTGCTTTGCCACCTGGTCTGAAGTCACCGGCTACCCTCGCTCGTTGGTCGTGGACCCGAATCTCTCATCGACGCGGGCAGTCCCGACGGCCCTGCGTCGACCGGCTTCCAACACTACTCACGGCACCGGGCGTGGGACACACCGGACTAGGGTGGTCGTCGTGCCGACGTCCTCTCCCGATCCCGACGCCTCCGCCGGAACCGACCCGCAGTGGACCCCGGACCTGCTGGGGCCGTCGTACCGGCAGCGCGAACTGCCGCTCGGCGACGATCCCGACGGTGAGGGCGAGATCGTCGCGACCCTGGTCCGCCACGAGGACGCGCCGTCGGACCCCACCGCAGTGGTGCTCGTCGTCCACGGCCTGTCCGACTACTTCTTCCACACCCACCTCGCCGAGTTCCTCGCGTCGCGCGGCATCGCGACGTTTGGGATAGACCTGCGCAAATGCGGCCGTTCGCGGCGGGACGGCGTGACACCGCACTTCACGACCGACCTGGAGCGTTACGACGACGAGTTGGACCGGGCGCTCGAGGTGATCGTCTCCGAGCACCCGCGAACGCCGGTGCTCGTGGCCGCCCACTCCACCGGCGGGTTGGTGGTGCCGCTGTGGCTGGGCAGGCGGCGCGACAGGGGCGCCCTGCCCCCCGTCGTGGGGGTGATCCTGAACTCGCCGTGGTTCCAGCTCGACGTCCCGGAGCGCGCCCGGCCCGTGCTCGACCCGGTCATCCGCACGCTCGGATCCGTCCGGCCCTTCTACCGCCTGCCGCTGCCCACGTCGGACCGGTACGTCATCAGCACGCACGTGGACCACGACGGTGAATACCACTTCGACACCACCCTCAAACCCCCCGGCGGGGTCGGCGTCCGGGCGGGGTGGCTCGCAGCGGTCCGGCGTGCACAGAAGCGTCTGCAGGCCGGCGTCGACCTGCCGCTGCCGGTGCTCCTGCTCCGCTCCACCGCGTCGTCGATCGGGTCCCGGCCCCGCGGCTCCGCGCTCGATGTGGACACCGACCTGATCCTCGACGTCCGATCGATGCAGCGGTTCGCCGACCGGGTCTCCGACGACGTCACCGACGTCCCCGTCGCCGGTGCCCGGCACGACGTCTTCCTGTCCCGCGCCGACGTCCTCGAGGTGGTTTTCGACCACCTCGGGCACTGGCTGGACCAGATCCTGTCCTCACACATCAAGGAGTCCTGACCCCCATGACCCAGACCCCCTCCCGCCACTTCGACCTGGTCGTCATCGGCACGGGCAGCGGCAACTCGTTGATCGACGAGTCGTTCGCGGACAAGTCCGTGGCGATCTGCGAGAAGGGGACGTTCGGCGGAACCTGTCTCAACGTCGGTTGCATCCCCACGAAGATGTTCGTCTACGCCGCCGACACGGCCACCTCCGTCCGGCACTCGTCCACCTACGGCATCGACTCGACACTGGACGGGGTCCGCTGGCCGGACATCGTCTCGCGGGTCTTCGATCGACGCATCGACCCGATCGCGTCGAGCGGTGAGGACTACCGGCGCAACCGTTGTGACAACGTCACGGTGTACGACGGTCACGCGACGTTCGTCGGTTCGCGCACCATCGACACGGGTACCGGGGAGATCATCACCGCGGACTCGGTCGTGATCGCCGCAGGCGCACGCCCGTCGATTCCGGACATCGTCACCGAGGCGGGCGTCGCCTTCCACACCAGCGACGACGTCATGCGTATCCCCGAATTGCCGAAGTCGATGGTCATCCAGGGCTCCGGGTTCATCGCCTGCGAGTTCGCGCACGTGTTCTCCTCCCTCGGCGTCGACGTCACCGTCATCGGCCGCTCGGACGTGCTGCTCAAGCATCTCGACCGCGAGCTGGCCGAGCGGTTCACCGACGCCGCCCGGGGACGGTGGGACGTCCGCCTCGGGCAGCAGATCGCCACGATGACCGCGACGGGTGAGGATCGCCGGGGCGTGGAGATCACCTTCGAGGACGGGTCGACGTGCGCCGGCGACGCGCTCCTCGTGGCGACCGGCCGGACGCCCAACGGCGACCTGCTGGGGTTGGGTCCGGCCGGGGTCGAGATGGACGGCGAGAGGGTACGAGTGGACGAGTTCGGCCGTACCACGGCGGAGGGCGTCTGGGCGCTGGGCGACGTGAGCTCGCCGTACCAGCTCAAGCACGTCGCCAACCACGAACAGCGGGTGCTGGGGCACAACCTTCGCCACCCGGAGGACCTGCAGCCGTTCCACCACAGTCACGTCCCGTACGCCGTGTTCAGCTGGCCACAGATCGCCTCGGTCGGCATGACGGAGGCCGAGGCCCGCGCAGCCGGATACGACGTGACCGTCAAGACCCAGGACTACGGCGACGTGGCGTACGGCTGGGCGATGGAGGACTCGGTCGGGTGCTGCAAGCTCATCGCGGACCGCGCCACCGGGCTGCTGCTGGGCGCCCACCTCATGGGCGCCCACGCCCCGTCCCTCGTGCAGATCCTCATCCAGGCGATGGAATTCGGGATCACCGTTCCCGACCTCGCACGCAAGCAGTACTGGATCCACCCGGCGATGGCCGAGGTGGTCGAGAACGCATTGCTGGGTCTGGACTTCCCAGATCGCGGGTTCTGACAGCGGGGTTCTGACAGCGGGGGTCGGCGGCGGTGGGTCGGCGGCGGTGGGTCGGTGCCGGGGGCGGCCCGCACCCGCCCCCTCCCCGACCGGCCTCACGTGAGGACGAAGTCCCCGGGCTCGACGGTGCGGACCTGCTCCCGGTACCGGAACGTGAACGTCGGCCACTGCAGGGAGTTCCGTCCACTCGAGTCGATGTACCAGCTCGAGCAGCCGCCCTGGTTCCACACGGTGTGCGCGAGTTGGCGGTCCATCCGCGCGGCATAGGACTCCTGGACCTCCGGACGGACCTCGATGGTTCGTCGGCCCGCACTCCCCGCGAGGTCGAGGAGCCGCAGCACGTGATCGGCCTGGGACTCGAGCATGTAGACGATCGATGAGTGCCCCAGGTTGGTGTTGGGCCCGTACAGCAGGAACATGTTGGGGAACCCCGCGACGGTGATCCCGTTGTGTGCCCGCGGACTGCCGTCCCAGTGCTGCGCGAGGGTCCGCCCGTCCGCCCCGGTGACCACGCGGGAGATCGGCGGTTCGGTCGGCTGGAATCCGGTGCCGAAGATGATGACGTCCGCCGGGTGCTCGGTGCCGTCGTCCGCCACGAGCCCACGGGGGGTGAGGGACGACGCCGCACCGGACACCAGCGAGACATCGGGCCGGGTGAGCGCGGGCAGCCAGTGACTGGTGAGCAGCACGCGCTTGCATCCGATAGAGAAATCGGGGGTGAGTGCCCTCCGCATCCTGCGGTCCCGCACCTTGAGGAACAGGTAGAACCGCGCGAACCACTCGAAGAAGCGCAGGAGGAACTGGGCCCGGGTGAACACCACGACGTAGAGCTCCCGTCCCAGGTAGATCCGCCCGCGGATGAGCCGCTGCAGGAGTGGGAAGCGACGGTAGAGCTTCTGTCGTCGGTCCGAGATCGACCGGTCCAGACGTGGCAGGATCCATCCCGGGGTCCGCTGGAAGACGGTGACGTGTTCGGCGGCGCCGGCGATCTCCGGAACGAACTGGACCGCGGAGGCCCCCGTCCCGACTACCGCGACCCTCCGGCCCTCGAGCGGGATGTCGTGGCGCCACCGCGCCGAATGGAACACGTCGCCCTCGAAGGACTCCAGTCCGGGTAGGTGCGGAATAGAGGGGGCGGACAGCGCTCCCGAGGCCAGCACGAGGTGTGCGGCCCTGATCCGTCCGCGGCTGGTGTCGACCACCCAGTGCGCCATCTCCGCGTCCCACGTCGCCGCGGTCACCTCACACGAGGTCACGAGCCTGTCGCGGAGGCCGATTCGGTCCGTCACCGATTCGAGGTACGCCCGGATCTCCGGTTGCCTGCCGAACGAATGGGACCAGCCCGGGTGAGCGTGCCGGGACAGCGAATACAGCGCGGTGGGGACGTCGCAGGCACAACCCGGGTAGGTGTTGTCGCGCCAGGTACCCCCCACCGATTCGGCGGCCTCCACGACGAGGAAGTCGCGACCACGCCCCTCCCTGAGGAGGCGGTCGGCCATGGCGATGCCGCCGAAGCCGGCGCCCACCACCAACAGGTCGATCTGGTCCACGGGTCCACGGGGGGTCTCGATCATGCTGGACAGTATGCCCCGTGTTGTCCACGTACGAGGGCCACATCGGGACGATCGTCCATCAGCGTCCCCGCCCGGTCCGGTCGGCCGGGCGGTCGCCCTGTCGTGTCCGCCCGGCGGTCAGGACCCGGACGGCAGGGTGAGGATCTCGTACCCGTCCTCGGTGACGACGACGGTGTGCTCGAACTGGGCGGTCCACGCCTTGTCCGCGGTGGTGACGGTCCAGTCGTCGTCCCAGACATCGAATCCCGGTCCGCCGAGGGAGATCATCGGCTCTACGGTCAGCGTCATACCGGGTTCGAGGACCTCGGTCCGGGACGGCTCGTCGTAGTGCAGGACGACGAGCCCGTTGTGGAAGGTCGGACCGACACCGTGGCCGGTGAACTCCCGCACGACCGTGTAGTCGAAGCGCCGGGCATAGGATTCGATGACCCGCCCGATGACGTTGACCTCCCGGCCGGGCCGGATGGCCTTGATCCCCCGGTTCATCGCCTCCCTGGTGCGCTCGACCAACAGACGGGCCTCCTCGCTGACGTCCCCGGCCAGGAACGTGGCATTGGTATCGCCGTGGACGCCGTGGATGAACGCGGTGACGTCGACGTTGACGATGTCACCGTCCCGGATCACCGTGGTATCGGGGATGCCGTGACAGATCACCTCGTTGAGCGAGACGCAACTGGACTTGGGGAACGCCTTGTATCCCAGGGTCGACGGGTAGGCCCCGTTGTCGCACAGGAACTCGTGGACGACCCTGTCGATCTCGTCGGTCGTCACACCGGGGGCGACCGCCTCCCCGGCGAGCACGAGTGCATCCGCGGCGAGCCGGGAGGCCACCCGCATGGCGTCGATGACGTCCGCGGGCTGGATCCACGGCTCACCGTTGGCCTCGTCGACGCTGTCACGCCACGCGTACTCCGGCCGGGGGATCGACTCCGGAACTGTCCGGATCGGGGTGGGTTCACCGGGGACGAGCGGCTGGCGGGTGGAGGTGGTCATGCCCCCAGGATAGGCCCGCGCGGCGGGGCCGGTCGCCCCGGTCCGATCACCAGATGACGAAGCAGATCGAGGCAATGACGACCATCGCCCCGAACAGGGACATCGTGATCACGTCCGCCGAGGACTGGCCGGGCTCCTGGTTCGACGGACCAGCGCCGTCTGTCGCCGCGTCCGGCCTGCCGTCGTCGTTCGCGTCGGTGTCCACCCGGGACTCGGGGTCCTGTCGCGGGTCCATCAGATCACCCCCCACCGGTGGAACTCGGAGACCATCGCCACGGCGAGGATCACGAACACGATCCCCATGAACCCCGTGTACGTCCAGCGCTTCGCATGATCGGACGCCCAGAACCTGCGGAGACTGACCACCCCGTTCACCACGGCGACGACGCACAACGCGATACCGACGGGTGCGGCAACCCATCCGGACAGGCTGAGCAGCGGGACGAGGATCGGGATGGCGAGATAAGTGATGAGGCACCGCACGGCCGAGACCGCCACGGAGACCCGGAACGCGCGGTGGGCACCGGAGCCGGCCCCGCTGTCGATGTGCCGCACGCCCAGCAGGCGCCGCATCGCCCGGTCCGCCCGCCGCTGCGACCGGAAAGCCGGTCGGGCCTCAGCGCCTCGTGCCGGACCCGTCGTGGACACCGGCACCGGGGCCGCGGTGACAGGAGCGGTCATCGGGGTACTCACGCGGTCCTTCCCCGCACGGCTCCGCACACGGAGGGCCCTGTCGCTGTGACTGTCATCGGGTTACACCTTCCGAGGTCCACGGTCTGACTGCACTCCACTTTCCCACAGGCGACACCGATGCCGAAGTCGCCGGGCACGCGATACCCCACCCGGGGTCGCCGGACGCGCTGTGCTCCCGCATGCGCGGGCGTTCACAGCAGGACCGTCGCGTAGTCGACCGCGTCGATCATGCCCACCCGCCGATAGGCGGCACGGGCGGCGTCGTTCGACCCGTTCACCACCAGGGAGGGCCTGAGTCCTCGCGCCTGGAGGGCGGCGCACACGGCGGCCGTCCCGCCGGACCCGAGCCCCGCGTCCCTCCGGTCGCGGTGGACCCAGATGCCCTGGATCTGTGCGACGCCCGGGGAGATCGCGGCGACATCCGCCTTGAAGACCACCTCGCCGGCGTCGATCCCCACCCAGGTCCTCCCCCGGGCCAGCGATCGCGCCACGCGGCGTCGGAACGGGATGCCGGACCCGACCGCGAACGGGTCCGCGCGCAGCTCCTCGCGGTACATGGCCGCGGCAGCGGCGAGCACCGGCTCGAACTCCTCCAACGTGGCCGGGCGGATCCCGTCCATGACGAGCACCGGGTCGACCGGGCCGTCGAGTGCCATGAGGAACTGGTTCACGCGATACTCCCGGGCATCGCCCCACCGCTCGCGCAGTGCGGTCCACATGGCCGCGACCCGGTCCCGCCGGCCGTGCACGGACATCGGCCCGAGCCCCAACTCGGCGACCGCCGCACCGAGGAGCCGTTGATCTGCGGCGTCACCACGCAGCGGCAACACCGAGGTGCCGATGAAGACCAGGGACCGGTCGGGACCGCCGACCGTGAGGAACCGCCCGTCGACGCCGGGCGCCACACCCGTCGACGCGAACTTCTCCGCCGCAGGTGCGGACACCAAAGGATCAGAGCCCAATACCTCGAGAACCGCCCGCGACTCACCCGGGCCGACAGCCCGGCAGGCGCCGAGCCCGGTCCGCGGGGCAGCCGTGTCGGTCATCGGACTATCGCGTGACCTTGACCTGCGGCCCCTGGCCGGCAGCGGCCTCCCCCACGGGTTCGCCCATCTCCTCCGCGATCCGCATGGCCTCCTCGATGAGGGTCTCGACGATCATCGCTTCCGGAACGGTCTTGATGACCTCGCCCTTGACGAAGATCTGCCCCTTGCCGTTGCCCGACGCGACGCCCAGATCGGCCTCACGCGCCTCACCGGGCCCGTTGACGACGCACCCCATGACCGCAACCCGGAGAGGCACGCTCATCCCCTCGAGGCCGGCCGTGACCTCGTCCGCGAGCTTGTAGACGTCCACCTGGGCACGACCGCAGGACGGGCAGGACACGATCTCGAGCTTGCGGGGACGGAGATTCAGCGACTGCAGGATCTGCGTGCCCACCTTGATCTCCTCCGCCGGGGGCGCCGACAGCGAGACCCGGATCGTGTCGCCGATGCCCTCGGACAGGAGGGCCCCGAACGCCACGGCGGACTTGATGGTGCCCTGGAACGCCGGCCCGGCCTCCGTCACACCGAGGTGGAGCGGGTAGTCCGTCCTCGCCGCGAGCTGACGATAGGCCTCGACCATGATCACCGGATCGTTGTGCTTGACCGAGATCTTGATGTCGCCGAACCCGTGCTCCTCGAACAACGACGCCTCCCACATGGCCGATTCAACGAGAGCCTCGGGGGTGGCCTTTCCGTACTTGGCGAGCAGGCGGGGGTCCAGGGAGCCGGCGTTCACACCGATACGGATGGGGATGCCCGCGTCTCCCGCGGCCCGGGCGACCTCCGCGACGCGTCCGTCGAACTCCTTGATGTTGCCCGGGTTGACCCGCACCGCCGCACAGCCGGCGTCGATCGCCGCGAAGATGTACTTGGGCTGGAAGTGGATGTCGGCGATCACCGGGATCGGTGACTTGCGCGCGATGGTCGACAGCGCGTCGGCGTCCTCCTGCCGGGGGCAGGCAACGCGGACGATGTCGCAGCCCGACGCCGTGAGCTCGGCGATCTGCTGCAACGTCGAGTTGATGTCGTGGGTCTTGGTGGTGGTCATGGACTGGACCGAGACCGGATGATCGCTGCCCACGCCCACCTGGCCGACGAACAGCTGCCGGGTCTTGCGCCGCGGCGCGAGGACGGGCGGCGGACCGTCGGGCATGCCCAGTCCGACCGGGATCGAGGATGAGTCGTTCACTTCAGGCCTTCCGTAGGGGTTGCCAGCCGGGTGCTCGCAGGTCCCGGGACCCATTATCCGGGTATCCGGGCGCGGGTGCGAGGTGGGTGTGCGCCCGGATCAGCCGGGCAGCAGGATCGGGTTGACGAAGTCGGCGGTGATGACGATCGCGGACACTCCGATGAGGAGCACGAACACCGCCATCGTCAGGGGCGCCAGCTTCTCGTAGTCCGCGGGACCGCCCGGCGCGAGGCCGCGCAGTCGACGGAGGACGTCACGGATCTTCTCGTAGAAGACCACGGCGATGTGGCCGCCGTCGAACGGGGTCAGTGGCACGAGGTTGAACGCGCCCAGGAACAGGTTGAGCCCGGCGAGGAAGAGCAGGAACAGACTCCACAGGCCCTGTTCGACCGCCTGCCCGCCGATGTAGCTGGCCCCCACCACGGACACCGGGGAATCCTCTGCCCGCTCGCCGCCGAAGATCGACGCCGCCACCGCGGGGATCTTGGCCGGGAACGAGATGAGCCCCTCGATCGTCGCCTCGACCATCTCGCCGGTGAAGACGAACGTCGCGGGGACCGCACTCAGCGGGTCGTAGGTGTTGACGGTCTGGTAGGCGGGATCGTCGAGGATCTCCCGGGGGATACCGTCCTCCGAGAGCCGGACCCCGAGCGCACCCCGCTCCTGCCCGTCGACACTCGACGAGGTCAACGTCGTCGTCGTCGTGATCGTGGCCCCGTCGCGTTCCACCGCCACCGGCACGGTCTCACCGGGCCGTGCCGAGACCACGGTGGACAGCTCGTCCCAACTCGCCACCGGGACGCCGTCGACCGACGTGATCCGGTCGCCCGGCAGGATCCCCGCCTCGCCGGCCGGGCCGACCCCGGGCCCGCACCGGTTGGCGCCCGCGCAGGTGTCACCCACGACGGCCGCGACACGGTCCGTGGGGATCGGCTGGACGTCCCGGTTCACCAGGCCCCAGCCCAGGGCGACGGTGTAGAACAGCGCGATCGCCAGGACGATGTTCATGACAGGCCCGGCCAGGAGCACCGCGACGCGCTTCCACCAGGCCTGGCGCCACATGGCCTTCGGCTCGTCCTCGGGCGACAGCTGGTCGTAGGCGGTCATCCCGGCGATGTCGCAGAACCCGCCGAGCGGGATCGCCTTGAGGCCGTACTCGATACCGCCGCGTCGGACGGACCACACGGTGGGGCCGAAACCGACGAAGAACCGACGGACCCTCATGCCCGACCACAGGGCGACCCGCATGTGGCCGTACTCGTGCAACACGATCGACACCATGATCCCGAGCGCGAACAGGACGACTCCGAAGACCAGCACGACTCAGCCCTCCAGGCCCGTGACGAGGGTCGCGGCGTGCCGCCGCGCCCAGGACTCCGCCGCCGCTACGTCATCCGGGTCCCGCGGGTCGGAGGACCACTGATCCGCCGCCCCCACGGTCTCCGCCACGACGTCGACGATGTCGAGGAATCCGATCCGACCGTCCAGGAAGGCCGGGGCGGCCTCCTCGTTCGCCGCGTTGAACACCGCCGTCCGCAGGCCGCCCGCCTCGCCCGCCGCGCGGGCCACCGAGATCGCCGGGAACGTCTCCTCGTCGACGGGTTCGAAGGTCCAGGTGTGGGCCTGCGAGAAGTCCAACGGGGTCGACGCGCCGGGTATCCGGGACGGCCAGCCGAGGGCCAACGCGATCGGCAGCTTCATCGACGGTGGCGAGGCCTTGGCCACGGTCGCGCCGTCGACGAAGGTCACCGCCGAGTGCACCACCGATTGGGGGTGCACGGTCACGTCGATCCGATCGTAGGGGACCCCGAACAGCAGGTGGGCCTCGATGAGCTCCAGGGACTTGTTCACCAGCGTCGCGGAGTTCAGCGTGATCATGCGGCCCATCGCCCACGTCGGGTGCCGGAGCGCCTCGTCGGCCGTGACGTTCCCCAATTCAGCCCGGGTACGGCCCCGGAAGGGACCACCGGACGCGGTCAACACCAGCGACGCCACCTCGTCGGCGGTTCCCGCCCGGAGGCACTGCGCCATCGCGGAGTGCTCGGAGTCGACGGGGATGAGCTGCCCCGGCGCCGCGGCCCCGGTCACCAGGGCACCTCCGGCGACGAGGGACTCCTTGTTCGCGAGCGCCAGACGCGCACCCGTGCGCAACGTCGCCAGGGTGGGCCCGAGGCCGATCGATCCGTCGATTCCGTTGAGCACCACATCGGCCTGCACCGCCCCCACCAGCTCGGTGGCGGCCTCGGGACCGGTGAGAACCGTGGCCTCCGGGAACCACGAGCGGATCCGCTCGGCCGCGGCCGGGTCGGAGATGGCGACGAACCCGACGCCGGTACGGCGGATCTGCTCCGCCAGCAGATCGACCCGGCCCCCGCCCGCGGCCAGACCGACGACCTCGAAGCGGCCGGGTCCGGCCTCGGAGGTCACCTCGAGGGCCTGCGTACCGATCGAGCCGGTACTGCCGAGGACGAGAACACGCGTGGTCACCCCGCCATTGTCCATGCCCGGGGCGTCTGATGCCGCATCACCGGCCCCCGGTGTGGCGGGGACCGGCGGGTTACCCGTCGACCACCGGACGTCGTGTGACAAACTGGGCACGATGTCGGCGGCCCGCAGGGCTGCCAGCGAGCCGTGAGGAGAACCGGGGAGCATGAGCGCGGACGGGCACCACACCAGCAAGGAGATCGTCGTCGACGGGATCAGCACCCTCGACGAGCCCTCGGTCGAGTGGGGCTGGCACAAGCACAGCAGGATGGTCGGCCTCGTCGCTGGCGGTTTCTTCGTCCTCTTCATGCTGGCCATGCTGTTCGGCAACCACATCGGACGAGTGGAGAACATCTGGCTGGTGTCGGTCGCCGCCTTCCTCGCGATCTGGATGTTCCTGTCGCTGCGCCCCAAGAAGGACAACACCTCGAAGCGGACCAGGGTCTTCGAGGTCTCGCCGGATCACTACGCCGTGGTCGGCGCTGCCGCCTCGGGCCATGTTGGTGCCGAGGCCGCGAGGAACCCGCAGGGCCGGGCACCGGCCAAGCACTGACCCCGGTAGACCCGAGAAGGGCCGCCACCGCTCCGTGGAGTGGTGGCGGCCCTTCTCGTCGTCCGTGGCTCCGTCCGGCGGGTGCATCGACCCGGGCCGGAGGGGCACACCGGGGTCACTCCCCCGCGATCATCCCACGGCCGCGTTCTTCTCTAGGCCCCGTTCATCCCTCTGCCGCGAGCTGGCCGCACGCCGCGTCGATCTCCTGTCCACGGGTGTCGCGCACGGTGCACGAGACGCCGGCCGAACGCACTGCCGTCACGAAGGCGTCCTGCTGATGGCGGGGACTGGCGTCCCACTCGCTGCCCGGGGTGGGGTTGAGCGGGATGAGGTTCACGTGTGCCATCGGTCCAAGCCGCTGGGCGAGGAGCCGGCCGAGCATCTCGCCCCGCCAGGTCTGATCGTTGACGTCGCGGATCAGCGCGTACTCGATGGACACCCGTCGGCCTGTGGCATCGGCGTAGTGACGTGCGGCGTCCATGACCTCGGACACCGGCCAGCGGTTGTTGACCGGCACCAGGGTGTCCCGGAGTTCGTCGTCCGGCGTGTGCAGGGACACCGCCAGCGTGACCTGGAGCCCCTCCTCGGCGAGGCGGTGGATGGCGGGCACGAGTCCGACCGTCGAGACGGTGACCGAGCGCTGCGACAAACCGAATCCGGACGGCGGCGGTGCGATGATCCCCCGCACGGCGGTCATGACGCGCGTGTAGTTGGCGAGAGGCTCCCCCATGCCCATGAACACGACGTTCGAGAGCCGGCCGGGCCCGCCCGGGATCTCGCCGTCGCGCATCGCCCGAGCGGCCACCCTGACCTGCTCGAGGATCTCGGCCGCCGAGAGGTTCCGCTGTAGACCGCCCTGTCCCGTCGCACAGAACGGGCACGCCATCCCGCACCCGGCCTGACTCGAGATGCACACGGTGGCCCGGTCGGGATAACGCATGAGAACGCTCTCCACCAGGGACCCGTCGTGCAGCTTCCACAGGGTCTTGCGGGTGGTGCCCTCATCAGTGGTGACGTGCCGCAGCGACGAGGTCAGCGAGGGGAACAACTCCTGACCGACCTTCTCGCGCAGATCCGCGGGGAGATCGGTCATCTCACGTGGATCCGCCTCGAGACGCCCGAAGTACTGGTTGGCCAGTTGTTTGCCGCGGAAGGCGGGCACGCCGAGTTCGCCCATCGCCTCTGCGCGTCCATCGGAGTCCAAGTCGGCGAAGTGGCGAGGAGGCAGCCCTCGGCGGGGGGCGTCGAAAACGAGCGGGAGAGGTTCAGCCATGATGCGGCCATTGTGTCAGAAACGGACGACCGCAACACATCGCGAGCGGTGCCGTCGGGACGGGGAAGGGCATACAGTCCAGGTATGGCACAGCGTTCACACGACCCGACCGACCGCCCTCAGGCCTCCCCCGTCGGGGGGCACGACGAGATCCGCGTCGAGGACACCCATGCGAGCTCCACCCCGGTGCCCACGGACGGGACAGTCGATACAACACGCACTCACGAGCAGGACGCTCTTCCCGATTCATCGGGAGGGCTCCTCGGCTCCGCGTGGGTGGGTCTGGTCCTGGGTGCTCTCGTCACCATCCTGCTACTGATCTTCATCGCCCAGAACACGGCCTCGACCGATGTCCGCTATCTGGGGCTGCAGTTCAGCCTCCCCCTGGGGGTGCTGATCCTCTTCGCCGCCATCGCCGGCGCCCTGATCATGGCCCTGTTCGCCGGTTTCCGGATCCTCCAGCTGCGGATGCGCGCACGTAAGGCGCGCAAGCTGACCACCCGCTACTGACGCACGACGCCCGGGCCGGGGCGGTGGATGCCGGATCCCAGCCCGGATCCCACCCCGGGTCGGCCGGGGTGGGGTGTCGGTCAGGTCGGGACGACGTAGGTGAAGATGACCCACACCACGACAGCCGTGGGCAGCACCGAGTCGAGACGGTCCATGAAGCCACCGTGCCCCGGAAGTAGGGTGCCCATGTCCTTGATGCCCAGGTCGCGCTTCACCTGCGATTCCACCAGATCACCCAGCGTCGCGGTGAATACCGTCAGTACCCCGAGCAGGATGCCCTTCCAGATGCTGTCGTCGAACAGCAGGGACACCACCAGGGCGCCGCCGACCGTGGCGAACAGGATCGATCCGGCGAAACCCTCCCAGGACTTCTTGGGGCTGATGGCGGGAGCCATGGGGTGCTTGCCGAACAGCACCCCCGCCACGTAACCCCCGACATCGGAGCACACGACCAACAGGATGAGTGCGACCACCCGCTGGGCGCCGAAGTCCCCGTCCGAGAGCATCGCGCCCAGGGATCCGGGCACCGCGATCCACGCCAGGACGAACAGCGCGACCGAGACGTCCCGCATGTAGTTCTTCGGCGCGGTGGTCAACCCGGCCATGAGCAGTCGCCAGACCAGGACGACCACGGCGGTGACGGCAAAGGCCGCGAACGCCCCCTCCGCCCCGGTGAGGAACCCCGCCCAGACCATCGCCTGGCCACCGGCAAGGAGCGGGATCAGGGGAAGACTGAACTGCGCCTGCCGCAGACGCTTGAACACCTCCCAGGTACCGATGGCCACCGCGCCCGCAGCGACGAGGTACCAGGCTCGCGGGGTGAACGCGATGCTCGCGATCACGAGCGCACCCAGGCCGACCCCGACCGGGATGGCCCGGGTCAGGTCGCGGCCCGCGCGCGACGGAGGCGCGGCGGCCGCGGCGGTGGGCCCGGGCGGGCCCTGGGGAGCGGTGTCCACGGCGTACTCCTCGGTTCTCGGGTGGTGGTTACTGGAGAAGGTCAGACCTCCATCAGGTCGCCTTCCTTCGCCTTGACGAGCTCGTCCACCTCGCCGACGAAGCGCTGGGTGAGCTTGTCCAGCTCCTTCTCGGCGGCATTGACCTCGTCCTCCCCGGCCTCGCCGTCCTTGTCGATGCGCTTGAGCTCGTCCATCGCCTTGCGCCGGACGCCCCGGACCGCGATACGGCCGTCCTCGGCCTTGCCCTTGGCCTGCTTGACCAGGTCGCGGCGCCGCTCCTCGGTGAGCTGCGGAACGGTGACCCGGAGGACCTGACCGTCGTTGGTCGGGTTGACCCCGAGATCCGAGTTGCGGATCGCGTTCTCGATCGGACCGATCTGCGACATCTCGTACGGCTTGATGATGAGCATGCGCGGCTCGGGTGCCGTGATGGTGGCCATCTGGGTGATGGGCGTCAGCGAGCCGTAGTACTCGCACAGCACGCGGTTGAACATGCCGGGATTGGCGCGACCGGTGCGGATGGCGGTGAGCTCCTCGCGGACGTGCTCGATCGCCTTCTCCATCTTCTCCTCGGCCTCGAGCAGAGTGTCGTCGATCATGTCTGTCTCTTTTCGTTGGGGTCGGTGGCTGTCGTCCGGTGAAGGGCGGGTCAGGAAGTACTGCTCACCAGGGTCCCGATCTGCTCACCGGCGACGGCGCGCGCGATGTTCCCCTCGGTGAGGAGATTGAAGACCAGGATGGGCATGTCGTTGTCCATGCACAGGCTGAACGCCGTGGCATCGGCCACCTTCAGGCCCCGCTCGAGGCATTCGCGGTGTTCGATCCGGGTGAAGAGCTCCGCCTCGGGATTGGTCCGTGGGTCGTCCGAGTAGACGCCGTCCACGGCCTTGGCCATGAGCAGGACGTCAGCCTTGATCTCCAGCGCGCGCTGCGCGGCGGTGGTGTCGGTGGAGAAGTAGGGCATGCCCATCCCGGCGCCGAAGATCACGACGCGGCCCTTCTCCAGGTGGCGCTCGGCCCGCAGCGGGATGTACGGCTCCGCGACCTGCCCCATGTGGATGGCGGTCTGGACGCGGGTCGAGACCCCCTCCTGCTCGAGAAAGTCCTGGAGCGCCAGGCAGTTCATCACCGTGCCGAGCATGCCCATGTAATCGCTCCGGGCGCGGTCCAGGCCGCGCTGCTGGAGCTGCGCCCCGCGGAAGAAGTTCCCGCCACCGATGACGATCGCGATCTGCGCGCCGGTCCGGGACACCTCGGCGATCTGCCGCGCGACGGACTGCACCACGTCGGGATC
Organism: Dietzia sp. IBK-p2-16D; assembly: GCF_057773085.1. Taxonomy (NCBI): domain Bacteria; kingdom Bacillati; phylum Actinomycetota; class Actinomycetes; order Mycobacteriales; family Dietziaceae; genus Dietzia; species Dietzia sp. IBK-p2-16D. Next base: position 376,951 of record NZ_JBYMTL010000001.1, read on the forward strand.
GATCCCCACGCTGCCGCCGCCGAACATCTCGCCGCCGAGCTTGAGCATCACACGTTTGTAGCCGTCCCGCGGGTCGGTCATCCCTCTCCTCGTCCCGGGCGGATCCAGCCCGTGTCGCGCGCGTTCACGCCCCCGCCGTCGAGTGGTCGACGGTGGCGAGTGGTCCGTGGTGGGACCGCGTTCATTCTGCCCTATCGACACGCGCACCACACTCCAGCCCGCCGGGTACGGGCGCACCCGCCCGCACGGACGCGGACGGCGGCACCCGGGAATCCGGGTGCCGCCGTCGTCAGTGAACCCGCGCCGGCGGGTTCGGCCACTGTCAGGCCTGGCCGACCTCGAAGCGCAGGAAGGCCGAGACCTTGGCACCGGCTTCGTCCAGAAGGGCGCCGACGGTCTTCTTGCTGTCCGTGACGGACGCCTGGTCGAGCAGGCAGACGTCCTTGTAGAAGCCGTTGAGTCGGCCTTCGACGATCTTCTGCAGCGCCTGCTCGGGCTTGCCCTCCTCGCGCGCGGTGGCCTCGGCGATCTCGCGCTCCTTGGCGACGATGTCGGCAGGCACCTCTTCGCGGGAGACGTACTGCGCCTTGAGCGCGGCGATCTGCATCGCGGCGGAACGGGCGGCCGCCTCGGCGGCCTCGCCCTCTCCGGTGTACGCGACCATGACGCCGACGGCGGGCGGCAGGTCGGAGGAGCGCTTGTGCAGGTAGACCGCGACGGGGCCGTCGAGCTTGCCCACGCGACGCAGGACGAGCTTCTCGCCGGACTTGGCGGAGAAGGACACGACCGAGTCGGCGACGGTCGAACCGTCGAGCTCGGCGGCGTTGAGCGCGTCCAGGTCGGAGATGCCGTTGGCCGCGGCGACGTCGACGATCTTGTCGGCCAGCGCGATGAACTCGGCACTCTTGGCGACGAAGTCGGTCTCGGAGTTGAGCTCGATCATGACGCCGTCCTTGATGGCGACCAGGCCCTCGGCCGTGGTGCGCTCGGCGCGCTTGCCCACGTCCTTGGCTCCCTTGATACGCAGGACCTCGACGGCCTTGTCGAAGTCGCCGTCGGTCTCCTCGAGAGCCTTCTTGCAGTCCATCATCCCGGAGCCGGTGAGCTCACGCAGACGCTTGACGTCGGCAGCGGTGTAGTTCGCCATGGTGGGGCGACCCTCCTTAAAGGGGTTCGTGATGTGTCGGGAAAAGTGTTCTGAGTCGGTCGGCGGGCGTGATCGCCTCCACCCTAGACGCCGGGGCGTCGGTGGATCGTCCGCCCACCGCCTCCGACACCTCGGGCCCGGCCCCCGGAGGATCCCCGTGGGGATCGTGGGCGGCCGGGCCCGACGGTGCTCGAGCTGGTGGCGAGGATCAGGCCTCGGTGGCCGGCGCCTCGGTGGTGGCGGCCTCGGTCTCCTGGGCGTCGGCCGCGGGGGCCTCGGCGACGGGGGACTCGGTGCCGGTGACCTCGGCAGGCGCCTCGGCACCCTCGGTCGTGGCGGCCCCGGTGACCTGGTCCAGCTGCTCGGCCTCCCACTCGGCGAGCGGCTCGGCCTCTTCACCGGTGGTCTTGCCGGCCTGCGAACGGGCCTTGAGGCCCTCGGCGACGGCGGAGGCGATGACGCGGGTCAGCACGGTGACCGAGCGGATCGCGTCGTCGTTCGCCGGGATCGGGTAGTCCACGACGTCCGGGTCACAGTTGGTGTCGAGCAGCGCGACGACCGGGATGTTGAGCTTGCGGGCCTCGCCGACGGCGATGTGCTCCTTGTTGGTGTCGACGACCCACACCACGGAAGGGACCTTGCTCATGTCGCGCATACCGCCGAGGGTGCGCTCGAGCTTGTTCTTCTCACGCGTGAGCATGAGGATTTCCTTCTTGGTGCGACCCTCGAATCCGCCCGACTGCTCCATGGACTCGAGCTCCTTGAGGCGGACGAGCCGCTGGTGCACGGTCTGGAAGTTGGTGAGCATGCCACCCAGCCAACGCTGGTTGACGTACGGCATGCCAACCTTGGCGGCCTCCTCGGCGATGGCCTCCTGGGCCTGCTTCTTGGTGCCGACGAACAGGACGGTGCCGCCGTGGGCGACGGACTCCTTGACGAACTCGTACGCCTGGTCGATGTACGTCAGGGTCTGCTGCAGGTCGATGATGTAGATGCCGTTGCGGTCGGTGAAGATGAACCGACGCATCTTCGGGTTCCAACGGCGGGTCTGGTGGCCGAAGTGGGCACCTGCGTCGAGCAGCTGCTTCATGGAGATGACTGCCATGATGGATTGAGGGCTCGTCCGGCTTGGAAGCAGCCGGACCGCGAGGCCCTCGTCCTCGCTTTCTGTGTATCGGGTTATGCCCTCGAAGCCGGGTGGCCTGAAGGCCCTGGTGTCCGCCCCGGGCCGGACCCCCGCCTGGGCGGGGGCACCTGCGGGTCCGGGGTCCGGGTGGCCGGGGCTGGTCGCCCCGGGGCCCGGATGCGGCCTCCCGTCACCGGGTTGCCGCAGGGCACGCGAAGTCGATCGACGCAGAGTCGACCGCACCGGAAGCATATCCCCTCCGGCGCGTGCCTCCAAGGTGGGCCACCCACGTAGCACCCGCGCGCCGGTCGCCGCCGGGGCTGGCCCCTCCGTCCTCCGCTGCGCCTGGGGATGGTCGTCCACTTCCTCCACAGACTCCGAACTGCCCATGGCGTCCGGCCGCTGCGCCACGGTGGACTGTCGGTATGGAGTTGATCCGGTTCGGCCCACGGGGTGTGCGGGGGCGTGTGTCCGCCGGCCTGGCCTGCGCGGTCCTCGTCGTCGTCCCCGTCGCGGGTGCGGCACCCGGGGCGCCGCCCGGGCACATGCGCAACCCCCTGTCCGGTCCGGTGTCGGTGGCGACCCCCTTCGATCCCCCGGCCCGGCGTTGGCTGCCGGGTCACCGGGGGGTCGACCTGGCGGGAGCGCCCCTCGCCGTGGTGCGAGCGCCTGCCGACGGGATGATCCTCTTCACGGGCGCCGTGGGTGGGAGGCCTGTCCTGTCGATCGACCACGGGGACGGCCTGCGCAGCACCTACGAGCCGGTGCGCGCGTCTGTCCGGGTCGGTGATTCCGTCGCCGCGGGCGAGGAGGTCGGCCGATTACTCGCCGGCCACCCCGGGTGCCCGGTCGCGGGTTGTCTGCACTGGGGCGCGAGGGTCGCGACGGGGGGCCCGTGGGGTGACGACGACGAGTACATCGATCCGCTGACACTGCTCGCCGCCGCCGAACGGCCGATCCGCCTCAAACCCACGCTGCCCGGAGACGGGGCCGGCTGACCCGCGGCCCGCACCCGTCGCTCCTGTCAGGCGCGGGGATGGGCACCCCGGTAGGCGGAACGGAGCCGGTCCGCCGAGACGTGCGTGTAGATCTGTGTGGTCGCCGGAGTGGAGTGCCCGAGCAGCTCCTGCACATGCCGTAGGTCCGCCCCGCCCTCGAGCAGGTGCGTCGCCGAGCTGTGCCTCAGTGCGTGCGGTGAGACCCTCGGCGCGCCGGGAGTGGCGTCGGTGACCTCGTTGACGATCCGCCGTGCCGTCCTGGGGTCGAGTCTCCCTCCCCGCGCCCCGACGAGCAGGGACGGGCCGGACCGGGCGGTGGCCAGTGCCGGTCGCCCGCCCTCGAGCCAGGCGCGCACGGCACGCTCCGCGGGGGCGCCGTACGGGACGGCACGTTCGCGGTCCCCCTTGCCCACCACCCGCAGCAGCCGCCTTTCGGTGTCGATGTCGTCCACATCGAGCCCACACAGCTCGGCCACCCGGATCCCGCAGGAGTACAACAACTCCACCACCAGCCGGTCGCGGAGGGCGATCGGGTCCCCCTCGCTCGCACCGAGCTCGGTCGTGCGCATCGTCTCGGCGGCCTGGGTGACATCGAGAACCTCGGGCAGGTGGCGCCGGGCGCGGGGCGCCTCGAGACGGGCTCCGATGTCGGTGTTCACCAGACCTGTCCGGGCGGCCCACCCACTGAAGGAGCGGGCGGCGGCCACCCGGCGGGCGACCGTCGACCGTGCCGCCCCGGCGCCGACCTGCGCGGCGAGCCACCCGCGCAGGGCCGGGAGGGTGAGCGCCGCCCGCAGGTCCGCGGCGGTGGTGCGTCCGCCGGCGTCGCCCGCGAGGTGGGTGAGGAGACCACGGACATCGGACTGATAGGAACGGACGGTCGCCTCGGACCGGCCTCGGCTGGCGCGGAGGTACTCGACGAAGTCGTCGACCACGCCCCCGAACAGCGCCGACGGGCCGCCCCCACCACTCTCCGTCGTGCTCACCTGCCCCATGAGTACCAATTGTCACCGGCTTCTCGGAGGCGCGCAAGCGTGCCGGGCCGGGCATCTGGTCACGGTGGTGCAAGGGGCGGTGGTGCAGTGCTGCGGTGGTTCAGCAGTGCCGAGGGGAACCGTCACCCCACCGGGAAGCTCATCTGCACCCCGCCGCCGGCCCTGCGCCACCCTTCCGGGCCCCGCACCGCGGCCCCAGTGGACAGGAGCCGACCGAGCACCGCCCTCGTGGTGACGGGTGCGATGCCCGCCGACGCCGCGATCTCGGCAGGCGCAGCACCCCCTCGGGTGGGCAGCGCCTCCATGATCCGTCTGGTGGCGTCGTCCAGACCGTCCCACGCCCCGTCCTCGCCCCGGGGCACCGGGGATGTCTCCCCCATCCGGCCGGCGAGCTCGACCACGTCGGACGAACGCCCGACCAGCACCGCACCCCGCTCCCGGAGCAGCAGATGGCACCCCACCGAGGCGACCGAGGTCACCGGCCCCGGTAACGCTCCGACCGGACGGTCCAGCGCTGACGCCCACGCCGCCGTGCTGAGGGCGCCGCTGCGGGCGGCCGCCTCCACCACCACCGTGGCGCCGGTCAGGGCGGCGATGATCCGGTTCCGGTCGAGGAAGCGGTAACGGGTCACCCCGGTCCCGGGCGGTTGGGCCGAGACCACCGCGCCGGTCGCCGCGACCTCCCGCAACATCGCGTCGTTGCCTCGCGGGTAGAGCCTGTCCACCCCGCCCGCCAGCACCGCGATCGTGGTGCCGCGGACGCCGAGCACAGCACGGTGGGCCGCGGCGTCTATCCCGAAAGCGCCTCCCGACACCACGGTGAACCCCTCGGCGGACACCCCGGCGCACAGGTCGGCGGTCACCGCTCTCCCGTACGGAGTGGGCGCCCGGGTCCCGACGACTGCGACGGCTCTGCCCAGCACCCGCGCCGGGTCGGCGGGGCCACGCCACCACAGTCCGAGCGGGCGCAACGCGGTGGGCACCCCTCCCGTCCCGTCACGCCGCCGTCCCCGCGGCCGGTCCAGAGGCTCGAGTGCGTACTCCGGCCACCCCGGGTCCCCGGGCACCACGAGCCGGGCGCCCACCTCGTCGGCCGCCTCCAACAGCTGTGCCCCGTCGACGAGGTCCCGCCGCGCCGCGGTCTGGCCGGTCAGGGCCTCGCCCACCTCTCCGGAGCGGATCAGCTCCCGAGCCCGCACCGGCCCCACCGCGTCCACCAGGTCCCACAACTGGGCGGTCGGACGCTCGGCCACCGCTCCCAGATAGGCATAGGCCTCGCGCACCTCCGACGGAACCGCCACCCCGGATTCAGACCCCACGGCCATCACTCCTCCCCTCTCAGCACGAGCGCCTCCGCCACGTGTTCCTCACCCGGCACGGTGGCGCCCTCCAGGTCCGCGACCGTCCACGCCAGGCGCAGGCACCGGTCGACCCCGCGCGGGGACAACACCCCGTGCGCCAGGGCCCGGTCCAGCGGGTGCAGCGCCCGGCGGTCGAGCCCCCACACCGATCGCAGGACCCGTCCGGGAACCTCGGCGTTGGCCCGCGCCCCTGCGGCATCCGGGCACCCCGCCCACCTCTCCGCGGCGGCCGCCCTCGCCGTCGACACCCTCCGCCGGACCGCGGCGGTGTCCTCGCCCTCTCCCACGGCGAACAGTCCGGAACCGATGGGGAGCGTCCGCGCGGCGATGTCGATGCGGTCGCGCAGCGGTCCGGTCAGCGACCGGCCGTAGCGTCGCCGGGCATCCGGGGTACACGTGCAGGCGTCCGGCCGCGCACTCCCACACGGGCAGTCATTGGCCGCCATCACCAGTTGGAAGCGGGCCGGGAATACCGAGATTCCGTCACGCCTGGCGATCCTGACCTCCCCGTCCTCGAGTGGAGTGCGCAGGCTGTCCAGCACCCGGCCGGGGAACTCGGCGCATTCGTCGAGGAACAGCACCCCCCGATGGGCGAGCGTCACCGCCCCGGGACGGGCGACGTTGTTGCCCCCGCCCACGAGAGCGGCCACCGACGCCGAATGGTGTGGCGCCACGAACGGCGGGCGTCGCAGCAGCGGGTCGCGGGGAGCGAGCTGTCCCATCACCGAGTGGATCGCCGTCGCCTCGAGGGCGTCCCGCTCCCCCAGGTCGGGCAACAACCCCGGAAGGCGACGCGCGAGCATGGTCTTGCCCGTACCCGGTGCACCGCGTAACAACACGGCGTGCCCGCCGGCCGCCGCGACCTCCACAGCGCGCCGGCAATCGTCCTGCCCGTGCACCTCGGCGAGATCGGTGTGGGGTCGTCCGTTCACCGCGCGGGGCTCCGGGGCGTCCGTGACCAGGGAGCCCGCACCCCGGCACCACGCCGCGAGCGTTGCGAGCGAGTCCGCGCCGGCGGTGTCGATGCCCCCGACCAGCCGGGCCTCCGCGAGATTCGCGGCAGGGACTATCGCCCGTCGCAGCCCGGCCTCCCGCGCCGCGAGCACCGCGGGCAGGACCCCGCGTACCGGCCGGACCCGGCCGTCCAGTGCGAGCTCGCCGACCAGCAGGGTGCCGTCGACCCCCGCCCCGGGCAGTTCCCCGCTCGCGATGAGGGTGCCCACCGCGAGCGGCAGGTCGAAACCAGATCCCCGCTTGGGTAGCGCCGCCGGGGACAACGACAGGACGACCTTGCCCGCCGGCCAGGTCAACCCGCTGTTGATCACGGCGGCCCGCATCCGCTCCCGCGCCTGTAACACCGCCGAGTCCGGCAACCCCACGATGCTGACCCCGGGAAGCCCGCGGCCCACGTCGGCCTCGACCTCCACCAGCTGTCCCCCGACCCCCTGCAGCGTGACCGCCCAGGTCCGACCGAGCGCCACGGCTACAGCACGTCCTCGAACAGCTCGAGCCGAGGACGAGAGGGGTCGGCCAGGTCCACGCCCACCACGTCGAAGCAGACCTGGCGCCACCGGCCCGGGTTCTCCGACAGCCAGTGGGCGGCCAGACGGCGTAGCCGCCGTCGCTTCTCCGCGGTGACCGACTCGGCGGGCGTGCCGAAGCGCGTACTCGTGCGGGCTCGGACCTCCACGAACCGCAGCCGCCCCGCGGCGTCCAGGACGACGAGATCGAGCTCGCCGGCCCGGCACCGCCAGTTCCGGCTGATCACCACGCCGCCCCGGGCCTCCATCAGCCCCGCCGCGTGGTCCTCGCCGAGCCGCCCAATCCGTCGGCGGGGATCCACACCGCCCCCTGCCACACCGCTGCCCACCGCACCGTCGCCCGCCGATCGCCCGCCAGGCCCCTGGTCCCCCGTCATCGCCAGCCCTCCCCGGCAGCCCGGTCCGTCCGGGCCCGCCGGGGCACACCCTGCCGGACGACAACGGCCCGGTCCGCGGGTCGCGGACCGGGCCGTGGGCCCCCTGTGGAGGGGACGTGGGCTGTGGATGACGGGGCGGAGGGTTACTCCGGGAGCCGCAGTTCCGGCTTGTCGAGCTCCTCGATGTTGACGTCCTTGAAGGTCAACACCCGGACGTACTTCACGAAACGCGCAGGACGGTACATGTCCCACACCCAGGCGTCGGACATCCGCACGTCGAAGTAGACCTCCCCGTCCGCGGACCGCGGGATCAGCTCCACGGCGTTGGCGAGGTAGAAGCGCCTCTCCGTCTCGACGACGTAGGTGAACTGGCCGACGATGTCGCGGTACTCGCGGTAGAGCGAGAGCTCCATCTCGGTCTCGTAGTTCTCCAGATCCTCGGCGCTCATCTCGTGCTGCTCCTCGAATGCGCCTGCGCGGCGCGACGGACGTTGGCGTACGACATCCGATGGACGTCGCTGGGACCGAGCTGCTCGATCGCCCTGGCGTGACTCGTGGTGCTGTATCCCTTGTGCGCGGCGAAGCCGTATCCCGGATACCGCGAGTCGAGGTCCACCATAATCCGATCCCGCGTCACCTTCGCGAGGACACTCGCGGCGGCGATGGATGCGACGACCGCATCACCCCCGATCACTGAGGTGGACTGACACCCGAGCCCGTCGACGGCGAACCCGTCGGTCAGGACGAAACCGGGCGCCGGGTCCAGCGCGGCGACCGCACGACGCATCCCCTCGAGGTTGCACCGGTGGATCCCGCGCTCGTCGATCCGGTCCGATTCGATCACCACCACGCTCACCGCCGAGGCCCTCCGCAGCACCACGTCGTGCAGACGGTCCCTGGTCGCGGCGGAGAGTTTCTTGGAATCATCGAGATCAGCCAACTCGGGGTGGAGTCGATCGCCCAGCACGCACGCCGCCACCACGAGCGGACCGGCGCAGGATCCACGCCCCGCCTCGTCGACGCCGGCGACCGGCCCGAGGCCCCGTCGCGACAGTGCGGCCTCGAGCGCCAGACGTCCGTCGCGCCGGGTCACCCGCACCCGCCCGGGAAGGAGACCGTCCCGTGGTCGCTGCGGTCGCGTCCGACTCACTCCGCGGTGATATCCGGGGAGGACACCGTCCCGATCCGGTTGAACGGGAGGATGATCGCCCGGACCTTGCCGATGATGTTCTCCCCGGGCACCGTTCCCTGGAACTCGTCCCCCATGTGGAATCGGGAGTCCGCGGAGTTCCCGCGGTTGTCCCCCATCACCCAGTAGTTGCCCTCCGGGACGGTCACCGGCCCGAAGGCACAGTTGAGGGGGTTCTTGACCGGCGAGGGGTCTTCCTTGAGGTACGGCTCGTCCAACGGCTGGCCGTCGACCAGCAGCCCGCCGTCCGGGGAGCACCCTCCGACGGTCTGACCCCCCACGGCGATGACGCGCTTGACCATGTCGTTCTGGTCGGGCGGGACGATGCCGATGACGCCGCCGATGTTCTGGAGGGTTCTGATCGCCGGGTTGTCCGAGCGGATGGACTGGTAGCCCTCGTTCCACGAATCGGGCCCCTTGAACACCACCACGTCCCCGGGTCGTGGGTCACCGAACCGGTAGGTGATCTTGTCCACGAAGATGCGGTCGCCGGTACACCCCGCGCACCCGTGCAGCGTGGGCTGCATGGATTCGGACGGAATCTGATAGACGCGACCGACGAAGGTCTGGAACACGAACACCAGGACCAGTGCGATCACCACCAGTAGCGGGATCTCGATGTACCAGGGCTGGCCCTTCTTCTCGACGCCGTGAGCCGGGGCCCCGTCATCACGGGACCCCGGCTCGGCGGTGTCATGTCCAGGCGTATCGGTGCTGCTCACCCGGATGAGCGTAGTCGATCCCGCACCGCCGACGGCGGCCGAGTCTGACCCGCTCTAGACGATCAGCGCTTCTCCTTGATCTTCGCGGCCTTGCCGCGGAGCTCACGCAGGTAGTACAGCTTGGCGCGGCGCACGTCACCGCGGACGAGGACGTCGATGCGGTCGATGGTGGGCGAGTGCACGGGGAACGTGCGCTCGACGCCGACGCCGAACGAGACCTTGCGGACGGTGAACGTCTCGCGGACGCCGCCGCCCTGGCGACGGATCACGACACCCTTGAAGACCTGGATGCGCTCCTTCGAGCCCTCGATGACCTTGACGTGAACGTCGAGGGTGTCACCGGGACGGAAGTCCGGGATGTCGGACCGGAGTGACTTGTTGTCGATGAAGTCGAGAGTGTTCATTGGGTTCCTTGCATGTCAGGAATGAGGACAGAGGACCCTGGCGCCCGCCTGCAGGCGGGACGACCGGTTCGTGCCCCGGATCAGCGCGACCGTCAGCGCGCGCACGTGGCGCCCACAAGGTCAACCTCGCTAGTGTGCCATCCTCCCCGCGGCCGACCCAAATCAGTCGGTGGGGGTGACCCAGCCGACCTCCGAGAGGGTGGCCAGGTCGGCACGGTTCAACTCGACGGACCGGAGGAGGTCAGGCCGCCGCTCGGCGGTGCGTCTCAGCGACTCGTCCCGGCGCCATCGCGCGATCTTCGCGTGATCACCGGTCTTGAGGATCCCCGGCACCGGACGGTCGCGCCACACCTCGGGCCGGGTGTAGCTGGGCCCCTCGAGCAGACCATCGGAGAAGGAGTCCTCTTCGTGGCTGCGTCGGTTCCCCAGCACCCCGGGCAGGAGTCGGGTGACCGCTTCGGCGATGACGAGGACCGCCACCTCTCCCCCTATGAGGACATAGTCGCCGATGCTCACCTCTTCGACGTCCATTCGCGTGGCCGCCTCGTCGACGACACGCTGGTCGATCCCCTCGTAGCGGCCACAGGCGAACAGCAGGTGGCGGCGTCGGGCGTATCGGTGCGCGTCCGGCTGGGTGAACGGTCGACCCGCGGGGGTCGGGACGATCAGGAGCGGCCGCGCGTCCGCGTCCTCGGTGTCCGGGGCCGCGGGCGGCGACGTCGGCACGAGATCGTCCAGGGCCTCGCCCCACACCGTCGGCCGCATGACCATTCCGGGCCCGCCGCCGAACGGCGTGTCGTCGACCGACCTGTGGACGTCGTGCGTCCAGTCGCGCAGATCGTGGATCCCGACCTCGACGATGCCCCGGTCTGCGGCGCGGCCGATCAGCGCCAGCCGGAGCGGGGCGAGATAATCGGGGAAGACGGTGACGACGTCAAGCCGCATGCGTGGACCGTCCCCGGCGGCGGGGCGTCCGGTCACGACGTTCCCAGGTCGAGCAGTCCCTCCGGCGGGTCGATGACGCACGTCCCCGCGGCGATGTCCACCTCGGGGACCATCTCGGAGACGAAGGGCACCAGGGCGTCGGTTCCGACGGCCAGCCGGATGTTCAGGAGCTCGCCGGCCGGAGTGTGCACGATCTCGGTCACCTCGCCGAGGACGGCGCCCGCCGTGTCGAGCACCCGGAGTCCCACCAGTTGGTGATCGTGGAACTCGTCCGGGTCCTCCGGGTCCTGCAGGGCGTCCGAGTCCACGAGCAGGAGCATTCCGCGGAGGCCGTCCGCGGTGTCCCGGTCCGCGACGCCGACCAGACGCACCAGAAGCCGCCCGGAATGCTGCCGGGCGGCTTCGATGGTGACGTCGCGATCGGTGGCCTGGTCCCCACGGCCCACACGCCCGACGAGACGGGTCCCGACCGCGAACCGCTCGTCCGGGGAGTCGGTGCGGACCTCCACCACGAGCTCCCCGCGGACGCCGTGCGACTTGACGACACGTCCCACGACGAGTTCCATGGCGGTTCCAGTCCTCCGATTACCGATGTGTGCGGGCGGGGTCAGCGGTCGGTGTCGACCACGTCGACCCGGACGCCCTCCCCGCCGACGGCGGAGACGATCGTCCGGATCGCGGAGGCGGTACGGCCGCCCCGTCCGATGACACGGCCGAGATCCGCGGGCGCGACGGCCACGCGGATCACGGTGCCGCGCCGACCACCACTCGACCGCACGGACACCGCGTCGGGATCCGACACGATTCCGCGGACGAGGTGGTCGACGGCGTCGACGACCATGTCGTTCATCTGACTCAGGCCTCGGCGGTCTCGGCGTCGGCCGAGGCGGACTCGCCCTCGCCGGACTCGGCCGCCTTGGCGGCCTCCTGCTCGGCCTTCTTGGCCTCTTCCTTCTTCGCCTTCTCGGCCTTGCGCTTGGCGGTGATGGCCTCGGCGGAGGGCTCGCCCTGGGCGTCCTCGAGGGCCTTGTTGAACAGGTCCAGCTTCGAGGGCTTGGGCTCGGCGACCTTCAGGGTGCCCTCGGCGCCCTCGATCCCCTTGAACTTCTGCCAGTCACCGGTGATCTTGAGCAGCTGCTCGACGGCCTCGGTGGGCTGGGCCCCGACTCCGAGCCAGTACTGCGCGCGCTCCGAGTCGATCTGGATGAAGCTCGGCTCCTCCTTGGGACGGTAGAGGCCGATGGTCTCGATGGAGCGCCCGTCGCGGCGCGTGCGGGCGTCGGCGACGACGACGCGGTACTGCGGGTTGCGGATCTTGCCGAGGCGGGTGAGCTTGATCTTGACGGCCATGAGCTCGTCTCACTTTCTGTAGCGGGTCACGTGGCGATTCGGCGGCGCCCGCCCTGGTGGCGGGGCCCGGTTTCGCCTTCCGGGTGACCGCCGTTCGGCACGGACCCACGAGGGGTCCACCGGTGACGGCGTCCAGCGGACCAGTCTAGACAGCCCGGGATGGTGCGCACCAATCGGCACGCCCCCTCTGCCTGCTCAGCGCTTCGGGAACTTGAGGTCGTTGAGGTCGATCCCCTCCAGCCCCGGTGGGAGCTGGTCGAGTCCGGGCGGCAACTGGGACAGGTCCGGCATCCCGCCGGGCGGCATCCCGGGCATCCCCGGCATACCGCCGGGCATCATCCCCCGCTGCTTGGGCTGGGTGGGACCGCGGCCCTTGCCCTTCCCCTTGCCCTTCTTGTTCTTGCGCTGGTTCTTGCGTCCCGCCCCGGGCATACCCATCTGGCCTGCCATGCGGCTCATCATCTTGCGGGCCTCGAAGAACCGGTCGACCAACTGATTGACGTCGGTGACCGTGACCCCCGAGCCGTTCGCGATGCGCTGGCGTCGCGACCCGTTGATGATCTTGGGGTCGGCGCGCTCCTCGGGGGTCATACCGCGGATGATCGCCTGGATGCGGTCGAGGTACTTCTCGTCGATGTCTCCGACAGCGGCCTTCATCTCCTTGCCGCCGGGCAGCATGCCGAGAAGGTTCCCGATGGGCCCCATCTTGCGGATCATCAGCATCTGGTCGAGGAAGTCCTCGAGCGTGAGCTCGCCGGAGCCGATCTTCGCGGCGGTCTTCTCCGCCTCCTGCGCGTCGAAGACCGTCTCCGCCTGCTCGATGAGCGAGAGGACATCGCCCATTCCGAGGATCCGGCTGGCCATCCGGTCGGGGTGGAAGACATCGAAGTCTTCGAGCTTCTCGCCGTCCGACGCGAACATGATCGGCGTCCCGGTGAGCTCCCGGACGCTGAGCGCGGCGCCACCGCGGGCGTCACCGTCGAGCTTGGTGAGCACGACGCCGGTGAAGCCGACGCCCTCGCGGAACGCCTCGGCCGTGACCACCGCGTCCTGACCGATCATCGCGTCCAGGACGAAGAACGTCTCGTGCGGCTGGACGGCGTCCCGAATGCCCCGGGCCTGGGCCATCATCTCCTCATCGATACCGAGGCGGCCGGCGGTGTCGACGATCACGACGTCGTGCATTTTCGCGCGGGCGTGCGCCAGACCGCGCTGCGCCACGGACACCGGCTCCTGCACCCCGATCACCGCACCATCACCACCGACGGAGGTCCCGGGGTGCGGGGCGAAGGTGGGCACACCGGCCCGCTCACCGACGATCCGAAGCTGGTCGACAGCCCCGGGTCGCTGGAGGTCGCAGGCGACCAGGAGCGGGGTGTGCCCCTGTCCCTTGAGCCAGTGCGCGAGCTTTCCGGCCAGGGTGGTCTTACCCGCACCCTGGAGGCCGGCGAGCATGATCACCGTGGGGGGCTGCTTGGCGAACTCGATCCGCCGCTCCTCGCCGCCGAGAATGGCGGTGAGCTCGGCGTCGACGATCTTGACGACCTGCTGGGCCGGGTTGAGCGCTTCGGAGACCTCCGCGCCCTTGGCCCGCTCCTTGACCCGCGAGATGAACTCCCGCACGACCGGCAGGGCGACGTCGGCCTCGAGCAACGCGAGGCGGATCTCGCGGGCCGTCGCGTCGATGTCGGCCTCGCTGAGCCGACCCTTTCCGCGCAGGTCCTTGAGCGCACCTGTGAGGCGGTCGGACAAGGATTCGAACACGGCAACAGCTCCCTGGTTCGCGGCCCGGGAGCGCGCATGGTTCCCGGCGTCGTCGGCGACGACTGATCACAGGGTATCGGCATGCGCTCCGGTAGGCGTCGTGGGATCGCGTCGCGGCAACAGCGCCTCCACCTCACCGGCCGTACTCAGCACGGCCCCGGGGCCGGAGAGGGCGAAGACGTCCTCCACCGCGGCGCCCCTGGTCCGCACCACCACCCAGTCGATCCGGGCCCCGGCGTCGATGATCGCGGTCACGACCCTGGCGAACAGGCCCGGGCGATCCTCGGAGCGCACCTCCATCAGAACACCGTCGGCGTCGGTTCGGTGGGAGATCAGGACCGACGATCTGGCCTGCGGGGGGCCGATCGGGAGAGTCGCCCCCCGGGACAGTGCGGCGCGCAGCGGCGAGGGCAGACCGGAGTCGATCGAGCGGCGTAGGTCCTGTCGCAGCACGCGGGGGTCCACCGGGTCACCGAAGCGGGTCGAGACCGTCATCCTCGCCCGGATACCCCCCGGCGGACGCAGGTCGATCTCGGCGTCCACGATCTCCAGCCGATGCGCGGCGAGCACGTCCGCGGTCACGGCCAGCGACCGCCCCCCGCCGGGGACGACGAGGGTGACCTCGTGGGTCGTCCCCGTCCCGGCCGCCCGGAGATCGACGACGACATCCGGCGGTCCGTGACGACGCGAGGCGTTGACCGTCGGGGCCTGGACGGCCGCGGGGCGGGGTCCGAGCGCCCGTCGGCACGCCGCCACCAGCGCTGCGTGTGCCCCGGCGCGGCCGTTCGTCCAGACCGTCGGTCCGGTCGCGAGCGAGTCCGCCTCGGTGAGCGCGGCCAGGACGTCGAGGGCGACGTCGTCGCCGTCCAGCGCGTCCAGGACGCCCCGGGCGGTCGCGGGGTCGGCCGGGTCGCGCCTCGCGGCGGTCGCCGGGAGCAGCAGGTGGTGTCTGACGATGCGGGTCAGCGTCTCGGTGTCGCGGTCCCCGAGGCCCATCCGCGCGCAGATCGGCCGGACCATCTCCGCACCCTTCTCGCTGTGGTCACCGCCCCGGCTCTTACCGATGTCGTGCAGGAGAGCCGAGAGCAGCAGGAGATCCGCGCGGGCCACCGAGGTGGTGAGCCGGGAGGCCTCGACGGCCGTCTGGACGAGGTGCCGGTCGACGGTGTAGACGTGTGCCCGGTCCCGCGCGGGCAGATCCCGCACCCCCGACCACTCGGGCAGGATCCGTTCCCACAGACCGCACCGGTCCAGGGCCTCGTGAACGGGGATCTGGGCCTCACCCGAGCCCAGGAGCACCAGGAGGTCGGACAGAGCCTCCGCGGGCCACCGGCCGGTCGGCACGACGCTGCGTTCGGCGAGCACGCCGAGGGTCGAGCTGGCGATCGGCAGTTCGAACCGGGCCGCGGCCGCCGCGACCCGCAGCGCCAGCCACGGGTCGTCGGCGACACGGGCGGCGCGGGCGAGCGCCACCTCCCCCGCGTGCTCCACCACCCCGTCGTCGAGGGGACGCCGGACCGGCGATCGCCGCAGTAGTCCGGTCAGGCCCCGGGAGGACAGCGCCGCGCACGATCCACGGATCGCCTGGTCCGCGGTGAACGCGATCGTGCGGGAGGCGTCACTCAGTGCCCGGGCGAGGTCGAACCGGTCCCCCAGGCCGAGCGCCTCGCCGACGTCGTCCCCGTACTCGGCGTGGAGCACCTCCCGCGGGCGTCCGCTCACCCGGTGGAGTTCGGTCCGGGCGTCCAGCACCAACCGGTGGGCGCGTGCCATCCCCCCGGGGACCACGGGCCGGCCGTCGCTGAGGTGGGCCAGGCCGAGTGCCGCGACGAGCTGGGCGTCACGCAGACCGCCCGCCCCGTTCTTCAGGTCCGGCTCGCTGCGGTGCGCGATCACCCCGGCCCGGTGTCGTCGGGCGGCCGCCGCCTCGACCAGCTCGTCGAACCGGGAGGCGATCTGGTCCCGCCACTGTCGGCGGGCGCCGTCCACGACCAACGCCCCCAGGTCCGCGTCTCCCGCGATGACCCGCGAGTCCAGCAGGCTCAGCCCGACCGAGACGTCGGCCGCGGCCACGGCCAGGCACTGGTCGACCGTGCGGACGCTGTGGTCGAGGCCGACCCCGGAATCCCACAGCGGGTACCACAGTGCGTCGGCCAACTCCCCCACGTCGCGCTCGGGGCGTCGCTCATGGACCAGGACGAGATCGAGGTCGGAATGGGGAAGTACCTCCCGCCGGCCCAGTCCGCCGAACGCGATCAGGGCGAACCCCGACCCGGGTCCGATCCCGGCCTCCTCGGCGAGCCGCCCGAGCTCCATCTCGTAGAGCTCACACAGGGCATCGCGCAGCGATGCGGCCGGCAGGCTCTCCCGCGGGGCGGAGAGGATCCGTTCGCGTCCCTCCCGCAGCGCCGTGGCGCGCTCACCGTCCGCCGTGACCGCCATGGCACTCCCCTTCCCTCATCCGTCGCGTTCCAGACTGTCGGTTCCGTGTCACCGCGTCGGGGCGAGCAGGTTTCACTTCTGTGAACGGGTGCGCACGTGGCCGTCGGAGGCGGGAGCGGTGGCGCGCACACGGCAGCGCGCGACCGCCCCAGGTCGGGGCGACCGCGCGCCGGGTGGTCGAAGGGCGTCAGATGGCGTCCGTTCCCTCCTCGCCCGTGCGCACGCGCACGATGCTCTCGACGGGGGTCACCCAGACCTTCCCGTCCCCGATCTTCCCGGTCCGGGCCGCGTCGACGATCAGCTGGACGGCGGTGTCCGCGGTCTCGTCGTCGACCACCACCTCCACCCTGATCTTGGGGACGAAGTCCACGGCGTACTCGGCGCCGCGGTAGACCTCGGTGTGGCCCTTCTGTCGGCCGTAGCCCTGGACCTCGCTGATGGTGAGGCCGTGGATTCCGGCTTGCTCCAGTGCGGCCTTGACGTCATCGATCGTGAACGGTTTGACGATCGCGGTGACGAGCTTCATGGCGTGGGTTCCTTTCGAAGTGGTCGGCTCAGCGGATGAGCGCGTTGGTGGAGGCCTCGTACGCGCTCTCGGCGTGCTGGGCACCGTCGATCCCGGCCTGCTCGTCGGACTTGTCGATCCTCCAGCCGAGCGGGCGGCAGATCGCCCAGGCGATCGCGGTCATGACGGCGGTGAACACGAGGGCGGCCACGGCGATCGCGATCTGGACCACCAGGAGTCGCCAGCCGTCGGCGGAGTAGAACACACCCGCGTCCGTACCGAAGGTGCCGGTGGCGAACAGGCCGATCGCCACGGTGCCCCACAGACCCGCCACCAGGTGCACGCCCACGACGTCGAGGGCGTCGTCGTAGCCGAAGCGGTGCTTGAGCCCCACGGCGAGCGCGGAGAGCACGCCGGCGATCGCACCGAGGGCGACCGCGCCGAGCGGGTGGACGGAACCGGCGGCGGGGGTGATGGCCACGAGTCCCGCGACCACACCCGAGGCGGCGCCGAGGCTGGTGGCGTGTCCGTCACGCAGACGCTCCGCGAGCAGCCAGCCGAGCATCGCGGCGGCGGTGGCGGCGGTGGTGTTGACCCAGGCCAGGCCAGCCGCGCCGTTGGCACCGAACGCCGAGCCCGCGTTGAAACCGAACCAGCCGAACCACAGCAGGGCGGCGCCGAGCATGACCAGCGGCAGGTTGTGGGGGCGGTACGCGGTGCGGCCGAACTCCAGTCGCTTGCCGATCAGCAGGACCAGGACGAGCGCGGCCATTCCGGCGTTGATGTGTACGACCGTTCCGCCGGCGAAGTCGACGGGCGCCACGGCGGCGGTCAGACCGCCCTCGCCGTCGTCGACGGTGCCGAAGATCATCGCCGCGAGCCCGCTGTCGGAGTGCGAGAGCAGACCCCCGCCCCAGACCATGTGGGCGAGCGGGAAGTAGGCCAGGGTGACCCAGACGCCGACGAAGGCCAGCCACGTGCCGAACCGTGCGCGCTCGGCGATCGCACCCGAGATGAGGGCGACGGTGATGATCGCGAACGTCACCTGGAAGGCCACGTCGACCACCTGCGGGTAGGCGCCGGACCCGGAGACGACCCATTCTTCCGCGTCCCCGATCACGCCCGACAGTCCGAACATCTCGAAGGGGTTCGCGAACATGCCCAGGACCGACTCACTGCCGTAGGACATCGACCATCCCCACAGCAGGTAGATCACGCCGACCACGCCCATCGCGCCGAACGACATCATCATCATGTTCAGCACGGACTTTTGCCGGGACATCCCGCCGTAGAAGAGCGCCAGGGCCGGGGTCATGAGCAAGACCAGGGATGCTGCCATGAGCATCCAGGCCGTGTCTCCCGTATCGATCTCCGGCGTCGCCTCATGGGCGAGCAACGCGACACTGTCACCTATCACGGTGCGGTCCTCCTCGTCTCGTACGTGGTGAGCGACTCTTCGCTCCCCGTCGACGTGAAGATTTCCTTGGTCGTGTTGCACGAGATGTGCGGGGGTGTTTCGGGATTGTTACGCGCCCGGGCCCCCGGTTCCGGTCATGTGTCCGGGGGCCCGGATGCCTACGTGCCGAGCAACGCGTCGACGAACGCCTCGGGGGTGAACGGGGCGAGGTCGTCCGCGCCCTCCCCCAACCCGACGAGCTTCACCGGGACGCCGAGTTCGTGCTGGACCTGGAAGACGATGCCACCCTTGGCGGTGCCGTCGAGCTTGGTGAGGACGACGCCGGTGATGTCGACGACCTCCTTGAACACGCGCGCCTGCATGAGGCCGTTCTGGCCGGTGGTCGCGTCGATCACCAGGAGGACCTCGTCGACGGGGGTCTTCTTCTCGACGACGCGCTTGACCTTGCCGAGTTCGTCCATGAGTCCGGTCTTGGTGTGCAGCCGGCCGGCGGTGTCGACGAGCACGGCGTCGACGCCGGTCTCGACCCCGCGGGTCACCGCGTCGAAGGCGACGGAGGCGGGATCGGCGCCCTCCTTGCCGCGCACGACCTCGGCACCCACCCGCTCGGCCCAGGTCTGCAGCTGGTCCGCCGCGGCGGCGCGGAACGTGTCCGCGGCGCCGAGCAGGATCTCGCGACCGTCGGCGACCAGGACCCGGGCGAGTTTGCCGGTGGTGGTGGTCTTGCCGGTGCCGTTGACGCCGACGACGAGGAGGACGGCCGGAGTCCCGTCGTTCGGTAGCGCGCGCAGCGATCGGTCGAGTTCGGGGTGGAGG
Source organism: Dietzia sp. IBK-p2-16D (assembly GCF_057773085.1). Lineage (NCBI taxonomy): Bacteria > Bacillati > Actinomycetota > Actinomycetes > Mycobacteriales > Dietziaceae > Dietzia > Dietzia sp. IBK-p2-16D. Next base: position 396,050 of record NZ_JBYMTL010000001.1, read on the forward strand.
TTGTCGATGAGGGTCTGCCGCAGCAGGTCGCGCACCTCGGCCTCGGTGCGGACCTGTCGGGTGGCGATCTCCGCCCGGAGTCGGTCGACCACGAGCTCGGTGGTGGCCGAGCCGAGGTCGGCCATGATCAGCGTGTCCTCGATCTCCTCCCAGGCGTCCTCGTCGAGATCGCCCGCACCGAGCAGTCCCAGCAGGCCCTGGCCGACGGTGTTCTGTGAGCGTGCGAGCCGGCCCCGGAGACGGTCGAGGCGGCCGGCTGCCGGGTCGATGCGCTCGACCGGGGCGACCGGCTCCGGGGTCCCGGTGACCGTCTCCGGGGGCGCCGGGATCTCCTCGTCGGGCACCTCGGGCGGGACGACGACGGGTTCGACCGGGGCCGCCTCCACCACTTCGGTCGCCTCGCTCGGGCCTGGTTCGACGTCCGGCTCGGGCGCGGGGACGGCGGGCTCCGGTGCGGCGTCGGGGGCGGTCGCGGGTTCGGCCACGGGGGCCGCGCCCGCGGCCGGGGTCGACGGCGCGGGGGGCTGTGGGGCCGGTGCCGCAGGCGGCAGGTCCTCCCGCGGCGACGGGTCACGACGCACCGGCTCCCTGGGCGGGGCCGCCGTGGCGCCGCCTCCTGCCTGGGCGAACGAGAATCCCGTCCCGGCCTGATAGTTTCCGGAGCGTTCCTCGCGGGTGAGCTCCTTGCGCTCGGCGGCCCTGGTGAGGGAGATCTGTCGCTTCTTGCGCAGCTGTAGGCCCACGACGAGCGCGATGATGGCCAGCAGCAGCACCGCGGCGACGGCGATGATGATCCAGGTGGTGGTAGTCACGGTGCCCAGTATGGCCGACCGCACCCGTCTCCATCTCGGTCCCGGGGGGCGGTGACGGACCTAGACTGGCGTCTGTCGCCGTCCGGGGAGGAGCCCACGTGGTCGAGGTCGCCACCCAGCACGGGGGTACCCCCGCCCGTCGGCGCCCACTGCGCCGGGCCCCGGCCCCGCCCACCTGGCTCGCCAAGGCCGTCATGGCGGTGACGGGGTTGCTCTTCACCGCGTTCGTGGTGGCGCACATGGTCGGCAATCTCAAGGTGTTCGGCGGGGCGTCGGGTTTCGACGCCTACGCCGCGTGGCTGCGGACGTTGCTGTACCCCCTCGTCCCCCACGAGGGCGTCCTGTGGGCGTTGCGCGTTGTGCTGGTCCTGGGTCTGGTGGCGCACGTCTGGTGCGCGGTGGTGTTGGTGCGGCGCTCCCACGCGTCCGCGGGCCCGCACCGCCGGCGGACGGGGCTGACGGCGGGCTCGTTCGGCGCCCGCTCGATGCTGCTCACCGGAGTGGTGCTGCTGCTCTTCGTCGTCTTCCACGTCCTCGACATGACCACGGGCACCGCCCCCGCCGCGTCGGAGGCGTTCGAGCCCGGTACGGCGTACGCCAATCTGGTCGCCAGCTTCTCGCGGCCCTGGGTCGCGGCCTTCTACGGCATCACCATGGTGCTGCTGGCCCTGCACATCGCCCACGGGGTCCGCACGGCGGCCGGCGACCTCGGGGTGACCGGCGTCCGGAGCCGGGCGGTGATCACGACCGTGGGCGGGATCGCCGCGGTGGCCGTGCTGCTGGGCAACGCCGCTATCCCGATCGCGGTCCAGGCCGGGTGGCTGACGTGACCTTCACCCCGCCCCCAGTCCTCGTGCCCGACGCACGACAGGGACACGTGCTGAGCTCCGGCACACCCGGGGGCGACCCGGCCTCCGCTTGGGCGAGGCGTCGCGACGCCTACCGCCTGGTCGCACCGGCCAACCGCCGCCACCTCCACGTGGTGGTGATCGGCACGGGCCTGGCCGGGGCCGGCGCGGCGGCCGCCCTCGGCGAACTCGGCTACCGGGTCACCGCGTTCACCTACCACGACGCCGCCCGGCGCGCGCATTCCGTGGCCGCCCAGGGCGGGATCAACGCCGCCCGCGGCCGCCGGGTGGACGGCGACTCGGTGGCCCGGTTCGTCGCCGACACCGTCTCGGGCGGGGACTTCCGTGGGCGGGAGGCCGAGGCGTTCCGGTTGGGTGAGGAATCCGCGCGGGTGATCGATCATTTCTCCGCCATCGGGACCCCCTTCGCACGCGAGTACGGCGGCGTCCTGTCCACCCGGTCCTTCGGCGGGGTGCAGGTCTCGCGCACCTATTACTCCCGGGGGCAGACCGGCCAACAGCTCCAGCTCGCGGGCGTCTCGGCCCTGCAGCGGCAAATTCGTGGCGGCGCCGTGACGCTGCACACCCGCCACGAGATGCTCGACCTCGTCGTCGACGATTCGGGGTGCCACGGTGTGGTCGTGCGCGACCTGGTGTCCGGCCACATCCGGGCCGAGACCGCGCACGCGGTCGTCCTCGCGACCGGCGGCTACGGGACCGTCTTCCACGACTCCACGCTCGCGATCCACTCCAACGCCTCGGCGGTGTGGCGCGCGCACCAGCGGGGGGCCCTGTTCGCCTCACCGTCGTTCGTGCAGTTCCATCCCACCGCGCTGCCCAAGGACAACGACTGGCAGGCCAAGACGATCCTCATGAGCGAGTCGCTGCGCAACGACGGCCGCGTCTGGGTCCCGCTCCACGACGGCGACGACCGGCCGCCCGGTGAGATCCCGGACGCCGACCGCGACTTCTTCCTCGAGCGCCGCTATCCCGCCTTCGGCAACCTCGTGCCCCGCGACGTGGCGTCCCGGGCGATCACCGCCGAGATCCGTGCGGGGCGCGGGGTGGGGCCGCGCCGTAACTCCGTGTACCTCGACTTCCGTGACGCGCTGGCCCGCGACGGGCGCCGGACGATCACCGAGCGCTACGGCAACCTGTTCGAGATGTACGCCCACGCCACCGGCGAGGACCCGTTCGCCGTACCCATGCGCATCGCGCCGACGTGCCACTTCACGATGGGCGGGCTGTGGAGCGACTACGACCTGCAGACCTCGATCCCCGGCCTGTTCGTCGGTGGCGAATGCGGGTGGGCGTATCACGGCGCGAACCGGCTCGGCGCCAACTCCCTGCTCAGCGCGAGCGTCGACGGGTGGTTCACGCTCCCGTACTCGGTGCCGGCGCACCTGGCCACCCGCCTCGGGGACGATCTACCGGGCGACGACGACGAGGTGGTCGTCTCCGCCGTGGCCCGCGCCCGGACGCGGGTGCGGAACCTGCTCGCGGTGGGCGGTTCGACCGGGCCGGAGCACTTCCACCGTGAGCTCGGCGAGATCCTCTACGCGGGGTGCGGCGTCACACGGACGGCCGACGGCCTGACCCGGGCGATCGAGCGCATCCGTGACCTGCGAACCCGGTTCTGGACCGACCTGCGGGTCACGGGCGCGGGCGGTCACCTCAACCAGGTGCTCGAACTGGCCGGGCGGGTCGCCGACTTCCTCGAACTGGCGGAGCTGATGTGCGTGGATGCGCTGGACCGGGACGAGTCGTGCGGCGCCCACTTCCGCGACGAGCACCAGACGCCCGACGGCGAGGCCCTGCGGGATGACGGGACGTGGGCCTTCGCCTCCGTCTGGGCCTCCGAGGGCGATGACCGTGGCGGGCGACGGTCGTTCACCCGCCATGCCGAACCGCTGGAGTTCTCGGTGGTCGCACCCACGGCGAGGGACTACCGATGAGGCTCACCCTGCGAATCTGGCGGCAGTCCGGGCCCGACGCGACCGGACGGTACGAGGAGTTCGAGGTGCGCGACGCACGGCCGGAGATGAGTGTCCTGGACCTGCTAGACGTCCTCAACGCCGATCTGGTGGACGCGGGCGTCGAACCGGTGGCGTTCGACTCCGACTGCCGCGAGGGGATCTGCGGGGCCTGCGGCGTCACCGTCGACGGACGCCCCCACGGTCCCGCGGAGAACACCCCGTCGTGTCACCAGCGGCTGACCCCCTACTCCGACGGGGACACCCTGCGCATCGAGCCACTGCGCGCCGCCGTGTTCCCGGTCATCCGCGATCTGGTGGTGGACCGCTCAGCCCTGGACGGGGTCGTCGAGTCCGCTGCCCATGTGGGGATACCGGCCGGCTCCGCCCCGGACGCGGACTCGATCCTCCAGGGCCATGATGCCGCCGAGACCGCGCTGGACTTCGCGGCGTGCATCGGGTGCGGGGCGTGTGTGGCGGCCTGCCCCAACGGCTCGGCCAACCTGTTCGTGGGCGCCAAACTCGGGCACCTCGCCCTCATGCCCGTCGCGGGCGCCGACCGCGCGGCCCGCGCCCGCGAGATGGTCAGCGCGGCCGACGAGGAATTCGGGCCCTGCTCGCTGTACGGGGAGTGCTCGCGGGTGTGCCCTGCGGGGATCCCGCTGCGGGCGATCGGCGTGGTCAACCGGGAGCGCCTCCGGTCGGTGTTCAAGCGCTCGTGAGCGAGCGGCGACGCCTCGGGCACGCGCACGGAGGTCGGCACGTCGCACTCGGAACGACGACCGGGGCCGTCAGTGACCTTAGACGTCGTCCTCCCCGACCGGGCCTCCCTCTGCCTCCCACGCGTCGATCATCTCGACCTTGGTCCGCGTGAACTTGCGACGCACACCCACTCCCCCTCGGTCGCTCTCCGGGATGAACCGAGCACCGAAGTAGGCCAGGGCGTCGGCCAACGCCTGCACCTCGGCCGCGTCGAGTGCGCCCACTCCTCGTTCGTACTCGCGGATCCGTTGCTCCTCCAGTCCGGAGCGCAGCGCCACCACCTTGGTGGAGACGAGGCACAACGCGCGCGCCGCGCGCGCCAGACTCGGGTCCATGAACAGTTCTCTCTGAGGCATGACCCCATGGTGCCAAATCTGACACCGCAGGGCCGCCCGCGAGGAGTCAGCGCATCCTCTGGGAGATGACCTTGGAGATACCGTCGCCCTGCATCGACACGCCGTAAAGCACGTCGGCCACGTCCATGGTGGGCTTCTGGTGGGTGATGACGATGAGCTGGCTGGTCTCCCGCAGCTGTTCGAACAGCCCGATGAGCCGCCGCAGGTTGGTGTCGTCGAGCGCAGCCTCGACCTCGTCCATCACGTAGAACGGGCTGGGGCGGGCCTTGAAGATCGCCACCAGCATCGCGACCGCGGTGAGCGACTTCTCGCCGCCGGACAGCAGCGACAACCGCTTGACCTTCTTGCCCGGGGGTCGTGCCTCCACCTCGATTCCGGTGGTGAGCATGTCGTCGGGCTCGGTGAGGATCAGCCGGCCCTCCCCGCCGGGGAAGAGCGTGGAGAAGACACCCCGGAACTCGCGTTCGACGTCCACCCACGCCTCGGTGAAGATCTGTTCGATGCGCTCGTCGACGTCGTCGATCACGCCCTCGAGGTCGGCACGCGCCTTCTTCACATCGTCGAGTTGGGTGGACAGGAACGCGTAGCGCTCCTCCAGGGCGGCGAACTCCTCCAAGGCCAGGGGATTGACCTTGCCGAGCGTGGCCAGGTCCTTCTGCGCCGACTTGAGACGACGTTCCTGCTCGGCGCGCACGAACGGCATCGGCGGCGGCGGGGTCACGTCCTCACCGCGCTCGCGGGCGGCCTCGTACTCCTGCATCTCCAGTGCCGACGGAGGCAGGTCCTGGTCGGGGCCGTACTCGTCGACGAGAGCCTCCGGCTCGATGCCGTGGCGTTCGAGCACCGCCGCCTCGAGTTCCGAGACCTTGACCTCGAGCTGAGCCCGGACGATCTCGTCGCGGTGGGCGGCGTCGCCCAGGCGCGAGACCTCGGACTCGGCCGCCGCGAGGTCGCTGCGCAGCGCGGCGACCGTTGCTGTGGCCTCGGCGCGCGCCGTCGAGAGCCGATCCCGCTCGGCGCCGGCGGAGGTGATGAGTTCATCGAGCCGGGCGAGCAGCCGCCCGCTGAGTTCGTCGACCACGCCGGCGACCTCCGCACCCCGGCGCCGCTGCGCCGCCGCTCTGGCCGCCCGGGCCCGGGACTCCCGTTCCGCCTGCGCGGCCCGCCGCAGGGAGGCCGACTTCCCACGGACTCCGGCGGCCCGCTCCTCCGCGGACCGGTGCGCGAGCCTGGCCTCGAGTTCCGCGGCCCGGGCCGAGGCCACGGCGGCCTGCGCGGCACCGCGCCCGTCGTCCTCGGGTGGCCGGACCTCGTCGTCGTCATCCCCGGCCCTGGCGAGTCGGTCGGTCAGCTCGGCGTGTTCGGCGCGCGCGGCGTCGAGTTTGTCCACGGCGATCCGGCGGGTCTGCTCCAGGCGCCGCACCTCGGCCTCGGCACGGCGGCGCCGCTTACCGATACGGGCGAGCTCCGCGTAGATCTCCTCGATCGCGGCGTCGGACTCGCTGATGGCGGCGAGCGTCTCGGAGAACCGGTCCGCCCGCTCGGTGTCCTCGGCCGCGGCACCCGCCAACTCGGCCCGGGTGGTCTCGATCTCGGCCCGCACGGCGTCACGCTCGACGACAGCGGAGTCGATCGCCGACTGGATCTCCAACCCGGTCCGCCCCGACGCAGACCCGCCAACGGTCCACCCCGCGCCGGCCAGCTCCCCGTCGCGGGTCACCGCGCGCACGCGGCGGTCCGCCTCGACCTGGGCGTGCGCGGCGGCGAGGTCGTCGACCACGACCACGTCGACCAACAGGGCGGTCACCGCCGCCACGAGGTCCTCCGGGACGTCCACCACGTCCAGCGCCCAGCGTGCTCCGCCGACCAGGTCCACCTCCAGTCGGTAGTCGCCACCCGGCGCCCCGGCTCCCACGAGACCGGCCCGGCCCGCGTCGGCCTCCCGCAGCGCCGCCAGGACCTGCCGGCGGTCCACGGAGGTGTCCACGACCACCGCGTCGACGGCCGGCCCGAGGGCGACCCCCACGGCGCGTTCCCAGCCGTCCCGGACGCCGAGCATCTCCCCCACCGTGCCGGCGACGGCGTCGGATCCGAGGTGTCGCAGGACCCATTCGGCGCCGTCCCCGGCGCCCTTGTTCTGCTCGAGCGTCTCGATCCGGGCGGCCAACCGCGCGATCCGCTGGTCGGCCTCCCGCTCGATCGCCTGCAACTCCGCCAGCCGGGCCCGGGCCGCCAGGTGGGCGCGCTCGGCCCGCCCCAGGTGCTCGTCGAGGGTCCGCTCGCTCTGCTCGTGTGCTCCCACCCTGGCGTGAACGGCGTCGAACTCGGCCTCGGCGTCGATCACGGCGGTGCGGGCCACCTCTGCCTCCGCGTCCACGCGCGCGATCTCGGCCTGCGTGGACTCCACTCTCGCGGCGAGAGTCTCGACCTTGCCCGCGAGCCTGGCCACCCCCTCTCGGCGGTCCGCGATCGCCCGGACGGCCTTGAGGTGCTCGGCCTCGAGCGCGGCGAGCGTCGACTCGGCCCGGCCCAACGCCTCGGTCGCGAGACGGGCCTTCTCGGCGGCGGCGTCGACCTGCGCGGCGAGGTCCTCCTCGTGGGCGGCGGCCCGCTCGGCCTGTCGGTCGAGCTCGTCGGGGTCGGTGCCGTGGTGCACGGCGACCTCGGCGGCGAGCGAGCGCGCGCGGTCGGCGGCGATGCGGGCGGTGGCGCGCGCCCGCTCGGCCAGGGTCGACAGGGCGAACCAGCGTTGCTGCGCGGCGTCGGCATCCGGGGTCAACCGATCGAGCTCGGCCTGTGTCTCCGCGACGGCGCGCGTCAGTTCGTCTCTGCGATCGACGGCCGCGGCCACCCGCTCGGCCAGCCGTGAACGCACGCTCTCGGCGTCGGCGAGTTCGCGTCTGCGGGTCACCAGGTCGTCGGCGGCCAGTCGGAACGTGGCGTCCCGCAGGTCGGCCTGGATGGTCTGTGCCCGGCGCGCGACCTCGGCCTGCCGACCCAGCGGCTTGAGCTGACGCCGCAGTTCGGTGGTGAGATCGCCCAGCCGGTCCAGGTTGCCCTGCATCCCGGCGAGCTTGCGCTGGGCCTTCTCCTTGCGGCGCCGGTGCTTGAGGATGCCGGCGGCCTCCTCGATGAACGCACGCCGCTCCTCCGGCTTGGACTCGAGGATCTCGGCGAGCTTGCCCTGCCCGACGATCACGTGCATCTCACGACCGATGCCCGAGTCCGACAGCAGTTCCTGCACATCCATCAGCCGGGCGCGGTCGCCGTTGATCTCATACTCCGCCGCGCCGTCGCGGAACATCCGGCGGGTGATCGACACCTCGGCGTAGTCGATCGGCAGGGCGCCGTCGGAGTTGTCCAGGGTGAGGGTGACCTCGGCCCGGCCAAGCGGCTGCTTTCCCGCGGTCCCCGCGAAGATGACGTCCTGCATCTTGCCGCCGCGCAGCGACTTGGCGCTGTGCTCGCCCATCACCCAGGTCAGCGCGTCGACGACGTTGGACTTCCCGGACCCGTTGGGCCCCACCACGCAGCAGATGCCGGGTTCGAATCTCAGGGTCGTGGGCGCCGCGAAGGACTTGAAGCCCTTGAGCGTCAGCGACTTGAGATACACGGTTGTCGATCCTAGGTCAGCGTTCGACGAATCCCGGGAGTCCGCCCCGGGCCGGCTCCCAGGTGTCGACGACGAGGTCCACATGGCCGGGGGTCCCGCCGCCGCGGAGGAGTTCCAGCAGCGCATGGCACGCTGACTCCGGTCCCTCCGCGACCACGTGGACGCGACCGTCCGGCTTGTTGGCCGCGTACCCGCTCAGGCCCAGTTCGAGGGCCCGACTGCGGGTCCACCAGCGGAATCCCACGCCCTGGACGCGGCCGTGGACCCAGGCCACCATCCGGACCATCTCGGGTCCCGGTGCGCTCATGCCGCGCCGCCGCCGGTCTCGAACCCCAGCGCGATCTCGGTGCCGGCGGTCAGGGTCCGGCCGACGGTGCACGCCTTGTCCACCGAGCGTCGGATCATGCCCACCAGTCGCTCGGCCATCGCCGGGTCGAGCCCGGACAGGTCGAGTTCGTAGGTCTCCTCCAGCAACGGGTACCGCTCGTTCTCGCGGTCGGCGTCGCCGGAGACGCGGACGGTTGCGGCGTAGTCGTCGCCCAGCCGCCGGGAGATCGTGAAGTCCGAGGCCATGGCCGTGCACGCGCCGAGGGCGATCTTGAGCAGCTCGCCCGGGGTGAACACCCCCTCGACGTCGGCCGATCCGATCTCGACCCTGGCCCCCCGGGCGGACGTTCCCACGTAGCGCCGGGTCCCGATCCGCTCGACGCGGAGGTCGGGGTCGGGGTGTGCGGCCTGCGGCGCGGGCGTCTGCGGCGTGGTGTGCGGGGTGGTGTGTGAGGTCGACTCGGTCATGCGGTCATCGTACGACTGGACCGCCGGCCGACCGCCCCGCGGCAGCGCCCCGCCGCGGTGCACGACTCCGGCGCGGCGCGGGCTGACAGACCGGGCAGAAGTGCGAACCGCGGTTCATGAAGTCCTCCCGCACCAGGGCCGCCCCACATCGCGCGCAGGGCAGACCCGCGCGGCCGTAGACGTCGAGGGACCGATCGAAGTAGCCCGACGCGCCGTTGACGTTGACGTAAAGCGCGTCGAACGAGGTGCCGCCGGCCTCCAGCGCTTCCGTCATCACCTCACGCGCGTGCTCGAGCACCCCGGTGACGACGCGGAGCGTCACCCCGCCGGAGCGCCGGCGGCCGTGGAGTCCGGCACGCCACAGCGCCTCGTCGGCGTAGATGTTGCCGATCCCCGACACCACGGTCTGGTCCAGCAGGAGTCGCTTGATCTCGGTGTCCCGGCGCCGGATCGCACGCGCGGCCGCGTGGGGATCGAAACCGGTCTCGAAGGGGTCCGCCGCGATGTGGGCCGCGGGCGCCGGCAGCAGCGCACCGGTGCCGTCGAGTGCCTCCGCCAGCGGCACGACGGTCCACCCCCCGAACGTCCTCTGGTCGACGAACCGCAACTCCCTGCCGTCGTCCAGTTCGGCACGGGCGTGCAGGTGGCGCACCGGCGGCGCCCCACGGTCGGTGACCAGCATCTGCCCGCTCATCCCGAGGTGGACCAGCAGACAGTCCGCGCCGACGGCGTGGTCGGAATCCAGGGTGAGCCACAGGTACTTGCCGCGCCGACGGGCGCCGCTGACGGTGCGGCCGGTCAGGCGTGCGACGATCTCCGCGGCCCCGCCGGGCTGCCGACGCGCGGTCCGGGCGCCCGTGACCTCGACCGCGGTGATCTCCCGGCCCACGACGTGGTCGGCGAGACCCCGGCGCACGACCTCGACCTCGGGTAGCTCCGGCACGTCAGTCGGCGGTCCCGTCCAGGGCGGCCCACGCCTGCTCGGCGGCCTTCTGCTCGGCCTCCTTCTTGGTGCGTCCGCTCCCCTCGCCCAGGGCCCGGTCGCCGATCGACACCACGGCGGAGAAGACCTTGGCGTGGTCGGGACCGGTGGAGGTGATGTCGTAGTGCACCCTGGGCCTGCCCAGTGAGGCGCACTTCTCCTGCAGGCTGGTCTTCCAGTCCAGGGCCGCCCCGAGGTGCGGGACCACCTGCAGCCGCTCCCCGATGATCCGTTCGATCAGCCCGCGGGCCGCCTCGAGCCCGTGCGTCAGGTACACGGCCCCGAACACCGCCTCGAGGGTGTCGGCGAGGATCGAGTGCTTGTCGTGACCTCCGGTCAACTCCTCCCCTCGGCCCAGACGGAGGTGGCCGCCGAGGCCACCGGGGCCGAGCTCGCGGGCGATGTCGGCGAGGACATAGGTGTTGACCAGGCTGGCGCGGATCTTGGCCAGATCCCCTTCCGGCCTGTCCGGGTAGGACTTGTAGAGGTACTCGGTCACCACCAGCTCGAGCACGGCGTCACCGAGGAACTCCAACCTCTCGTTGTGGGGCAGGCCGCCGTGCTCGTAGGCGTACGAGCGGTGGGTCAGCGCCTGGGTGGCGAGGTCGGTGGGAAGGTCGACACCCAGCACGGAGTCCAGCGGCGACGGTTGCTCCGTCACGCGCGGTCCTCGCCGGCGTCGCCGGCCCCCACGGACCCGAACTTGTCGGCCAGGCCGGCCCAGCGGGGATCGATCCGTCCCTCGTCTGCGCCGGAGACCCCGTCCGGGGCGGGGGTGTCGGGATTGATGCACTCGTGGTGCCCGTAATCGGTGCAGGTGGGCGACATGGGGAACTCGAGTCCGAACGCGTCGACGAGCGCGGGCTCGAGATCGAGCAGATCGCCGTCCAGCAGGCGCACCTCGTCGTGCTCGGCGGCCTCGGCCGCGGCAGTGCCCTCGGCCGCGTACATCTCGGTCAGATCGACGCCGACCGGGGCGACGAACTCGCCCAGGCAGCGCGCGCACTCGACCTCCGCGCGGCCGGAGACCGAGCCGGTCACGAGCACACCCTCGTCGACGAACGTCAGGGTGAGGTCGAGCTCCACCTCGGAGCCCTCGGGGATCCGGATGAGCTCCACGCCGATGGCCGAGGGCAGGACGGCGGCGCGTTGCACCGGCGCGGTCGAGCCGGGCGCACGTCCGAGGACGCGGGTGTCGAGGACGAGCGAATCAGCGGCGGGGCGGCCGTGGCGGGGGGTACGGGAGGTGGAGGACACGCCCAGCAGACTACCCGCCGCCGTCAGTAGTCCCCGTAACCGTCACCCGGGCGGTCGTCCTCGCGGACCCCCCGCCGCCCGGCGGACTCGCGCCGTCCGGTCGGGGTGACCCCGTGCAGTTCCTCGCGGCCCCGGCTGACCGTGCGGATCGTGGTGCCGAGGAACTCCTCGAACCGGGCCATCTTCTCGTCGATGTAGGCGTCGCACTCCTCGCGCCGTCGTTCGCTCTCGGCGTGCGCGGCGTCGCGCACGCGCGCCGCCTCCTCGTCGGCGATCCGGACGACCTCGGACTCGGACAGCATGCGCTGCTGCTCCTGCCGCGCCTCGGTGATCGTGCGGTCGTAGAGGACGTTGGCCTGCTCGACCAGCCTGTCGGCCTCGGCACGGGCACGACTCGTGGTGGACTCCGCGTCGCGCCGGGAGCGGTCGAGCAACTCCGCGGACTCGGCGCGGGCGTCACCCACCAGTTCGTCGGCGTGCGCGGTGGCCTCGGCGACCATGCGGTCGGCGCGGGCCTTGGCGTCGGCGAGCATGGCGTCCGCGTCCTCGCGGGCCTCTCGCAGGGTCCGGTCCGCCTCGGCGTCGGCGGCGGTGACCGTCTCGCGGGCCGTGGCGTCGGCCTCCGCGAGCACCCGGTCGCGCTGGTCGAGCACGTCCTGCGCGTCATCGAGTTCGCCCGGGAACGAGTCGCGGATGTCATCGAGCAACAGCAGGGACTCGTGCCGGGGCACCACGCAGTTCGCGGTCATGGGCAGACTGCGGGCGTCCTCGATCATCGCGTTCAGCTCATCGAGGGCCTGGAACACTCGGTACACGCTCGTCCCTTCACCGGATCGTCACACTTGCCCCACCAGTGTGCCCGCAACACACTGCGGCGGCCCGGTACGCGGGCGGTGTGTCCGGAAGGTCCGGGCCGTACGGCCGCGTGCCCCCTGGCGCGCGCTCAGGCCAGTCGCTTCCTCAGTGCCCGCGCGACCGGGGCCGGCAACAGGTGCGAGACATCGCCGCCGAGCCGGGTGACCTCGCGACACAGGGAGGACGAGACGAACGCCAGGTCCGCTCGGGTCGGGAGGAAGACGGTGTCGACCTCCGCGATCGACCGGTTCATGTGGGCCATCGGCAACTCGTAGTCGTAGTCGGTGGAGTCGCGCAGACCCTTGATCACGGCGGTGGCGCCCTGATCGCGGCAGTAGTCCACGAGCAGTCCGTAGAAGCTGTCCACCCGCACCCCGGGCATGTCGGCGCAGACCTCGTCGATCATCGCCTTGCGCTCGTCGATCGTGAAGGTGCCCTGCTTGTTGGGGTTGGCGACCACGCACACGATCACGTCGTCGAACAGGTCTGCGGCGCGCCGGATGATGTCGAGGTGCCCGAGGGTCACCGGGTCGAAGGAGCCTGGGCACACGACGGTCGTCATGGGGCGACCGTATCAACCGGGCGGGCCATCTCCACGGCGGTCTCGCCGTAGGTGCGCTCGAAGACCACCTCGTACCCGCCCGGCCACCGCACGGCGGGGTCCCGTTTCGACCGCTCCCACACGATGAGCGCGTCGTCCGCCAGCCAGCCACCGGCCGACAGGGCGGCCAGCACCGGTTCGTCCAGTTCCGCGGACCGCTCGTACGGGGGATCGGCCAGGACGAGGTCGAATCCGCCGTCGACCGGGCACGACCCCCTGACCGCGGCGGGTAGCGCCGCCCGTCGCACCGTCGCGCGGAGGGAGGGCGATGACGACGAGGCCCCCGCGGTGTTCTTCTTCAGGCACGCCACCGCCCGGGCGTTCTCCTCGACGAACCACGCCACGTCGGCACCCCTGGAGACCGCTTCGAGCCCCAGTGCGCCGGAGCCTGCGAACAGGTCGAGAACGGCGGCGCCGTCCAGGTCCACCCGGCTGCCGATGGCGCTGAACAGCGCCTCCCGGACCCGGTCCGTGGTGGGCCTGGTCCCGGCCGGCGGCACGGTGAGCGACAGCCCGCGCAGGCGGCCGGAGATGATGCGGGTCATATCTCCCCTGTGGTCGTGGGTCAGTATCTGAACAGGTAGTCGGATTCCTCCGAGCCGGCCAGGCGGCGGACCCGCTCGGCGAGCGCGGGATGGTCGTGCAACCCCGGGTCGGTCCCCAGGATCTCCTCGGCGTGGCGGCGGGCGATCTCGATCACCTCACCATCGTCCACCACCGACAACAATCGCAGTGCCGACAGTGCACCGGACTGGGCGTCCCCGAGCACGTCGCCCTCGCGACGCTGCACCAGGTCCAACTGCGCCAGCACGAAGCCGTCAGAGGTGGCCGCCACAGCGTTGAGCCGCTCCATCGACCGGCCGCCGGTGCGGGAGTTCGTCACCAGCAGGCACAGGCCGGGCAGCCCGCCCCGCCCGACGCGACCGCGGAGCTGGTGCAGCTGGCTCACCCCGAACCGTTCGGCGTCCATGACCACCATGACGGTGGCCTGGGGCACGTCCACGCCCACCTCGATCACCGTCGTGGAGACGAGGACGTCGAGGGCGCCGGCCGCGAACGCCGCCATGGTGGCGTCCTTCTCCTCGGGTGGGAGTCGGCCGTGCATGAGTCCGATCCTCAGCCCGGCCAGGGGTCCGGTGGAGAGGTGCTCGTGCAGGTCCACGGCGGCGGCCAGCGGGGGTCGGTCGCCGTTGGTGTCGTCGCCGCTCTTGTCACCGCCGTTCGTATCACCGCCACCGTCCTTCTCCGCGTCGTCGCCGTCGATCCGCGCGCACACCACGTACGCACGGTGCCCGGCCTCCACCTCCTCGCGGACGCGCTCCCAGGTCCGCTGGAGCCACCGCGGCTTCTCCCTCGCCGGGACGACGGAGGTGGAGATGGGACGGCGCCCCCCGGGCAGCTCCTGCAGTTCGGACACCTCGAGGTCACCGAAGACTGTCATGGCGATGGTCCGCGGGATCGGCGTCGCTGTCATCACCAACAGGTGCGGCACCAGACCCGCCCGCCCCTTGGCACGGAGGCGGTCGCGTTGTCGGACGCCGAAGCGGTGCTGCTCGTCGACCACCACCAGGCCGAGGTCGAAGAAGTCCACCGAGTCCTGGATCAGCGCGTGCGTCCCCACGACGATCCCGGCCTCCCCGGTGACGATGTCCAGCAGGGCCGCGCGCCTCTGGGCCGTGGACATGGACCCGGTGAGCAGCACCACCCGGGTCGCCTGCTCGGCTGCGCCCAATCGCCCGTGCTCACCGAGATCGCCGAGCATCGCGGTCAGGGAGCGGTGGTGTTGGACCGCGAGCACCTCGGTGGGCGCCAGCATCACGCACTGTCGCGCGGCGTCGACCACCTGGAGCATCGCCAACAGCGCGACCACCGTCTTGCCGGACCCGACCTCGCCCTGCAGCAGCCGGTTCATGGGCTCGTCCCGCGCCAGGTCCGTCGAGATCTCGTCCAGCACCGACGCCTGCCCGTCGGTGAGCTCGAACGGCATCCGGGACTCCATGGCCGCGCGGAGCCCGTCCCCGCGTACCGGGCTGGCCGGGGCCGGGTCCCGCGCCACGAACCGACGCCGGGCACCGAGCAGCAGCTGCAGGGCGAGGGCCTCGTCGAAGCGGAGGCGGTACCCGGCCTGGTCCTTCTCCTCCGCGGTGTCGGGCAGGTGGGCCTTGCGCAGGGCGTCGTCGAGGTCCATCAGGCCCGCCACCGACCGGACCGTGTCGTCGAGTGGGTCGACCACCGGCACCAACGCCCGCAGGGCGGTGACCACCGCGCCGAGCAGGTCCCAGGAGGTGACGCCCTCCCTGGCGGCGTACACCGGCAGGAGCGGCCGGTCGAACAGACTGGGTCCTCCCTCCGCGTCGATCTCCGCGGCCAGGCGCGCCAGCGCGGCGAGGTCGCCGGATCCCTTGAGCTGGCCACCCGGACCGGTCGTCGCCCGCAGGACGAGGAACTCGGGATGTTTGAGGTCCAGCGACCGCCGGAAGCGCGACACCGTGCCGTCGAACATCGCCAGTGTCCCCACGGGGAGCATGAACTTGATCTTGCGCCCGGCGAAGAACACCACCCGGAACGTGGTGTCGCCGTCCTCCACCGTGAGGGTGAGCATCTCGCGGGTCTGCCGCTGCTTGGTCTGGTACGTCCGGGTCTGCGCGGTGGTGACCTTGCCGATCACCGTGACCCGCTCGCCGTCGACCAGTTCCCGCTTGTCGTAGCGCTGCCCGTGCTGCCGGTAGCGCCGCGGCAGGGTGTGCAGCAGATCCCCGACCGTGCGGTGCCCCAGAGCCGTGGTGATCCGCTCCGCCAACCCGGGGTCGAGGACCTCGGCGAGCGGGGTGTCCGTGGTGGCGAGGGACGTCATTCGACCCCGACGTGGGCCACGGCCCGTCCGGGGCCGGCCTCGTACCCGACCACCTCGATATCGGGGTGCCGGGACCGGATCCGGGCCAGCGCCGATTCCGTGGCCGCGGCGTCGTAGTCGTCCCCGAGCAGAACGGTCACGAGCTCGCCCCCGGAGGAGAGCATCCGGTCGACGAGTGCGCACACCGCGTCGACGGCGTCCTGCTCGATCAGTGCGACGTCGTGCCCCACCACGCCGAGTAGGTCGCCGGCCGCGCAGCGCCCGACCAGGGTCAACGCGTCCTGCTGCGCCCGGACCAGGTGGGCGTGACGGGTACCGGACGCGGCGTCGGCCATGGAGAACCCGTCCAGTGACAGGGTGGTCGTGGGGTCGTGCACGGCCAGCGCCGCCAGTCCCTGGACGACGGAATTGGTCGGCAGGATCAGCGCGTGCCCGTCGACGTCGCGCAGTGCGGCGTCGAGGGCGCCGATCTGGTCGCGGGACAGTTCGCCGTTCGGCAGCACGAGGAGTTCGTCGGCGTCGACGGCGAGTACCTCGTCGATCACCCCCTCTCCCCGGTCACCCGGGTCGACGGTGTCGGCCCCGGCCTCGGAGAACAACTCGGCCAGCGGTCCCCCCGGCACGATCGCGACGACCCTGCGCAGCCCGGGGTCGCCGGGGCGCGGATCCGCGGTGTCGTGGGCGGGGCCCCGGGCGGGCCGGGTCCCCACGGGGTCGAGCATGTCCGTCACCCGGATCTCCGTGACCCGCCCCAGCGGCAGCGCCGCCTCGATCGCGGCGCCGATGTCGTCCGAGTGGACGTGCACGGCCCACCTCGCGTTGGCGCCGGACCCGCCGTCGCCGACCACGCCCACGCTGTCCCCCACCATGCGAAGCGCGGTCCGCAGTTCGTCCGCGCGCGCGTCATCGGAGTGGGTCAGTGAGTACATCACCTCGTAGCGGGTGCCGTCGGCCTCATCCTGGTCGGTCGAACCGGGCCCGGACGGTGCAGCCGACGCGGCGGGGTCCGGCGGGATGTAGTAGTCCGGGCGATCGGGAGTCTCCCCCACGAGCACCTCGACCATCGCGTCCAGCAGCACCAGCAGGCCGCGACCCCCGGCGTCGACGACGCCGGCCCGGGTCAGCGCCGGCAGTTGGGAGGTGGTCCGGTCGAGAGCGTCCGCGCCGGCGTCCGCGGCCGCCCGGGCGACCTCGATCAACGAGGAGGATGACGAGCGGCCTGCGCCTGCGGCGGCCTCCCGGAGAACGGTGACGATGGTCCCCTCGACCGGGTCGCTCAGCGCATGGTCCACGAGGGTCACCGCGGTCCGCAGCGCGCGCCGGTAGGTGGACGCGTCGACAACGGTGAAGGTGGCCGCTTCACCGACCGCCCGCAGCACCTGGGACAGGATCACGCCGGAGTTACCACGCGCCCCGTGGACGGCGCCGTGACCCAGGGCCACGGCGATCTCACGAGCGCCCGCGGTGCCTCCGCCCTCGGCGATCCACGCGTCCTCGCCCTCGGCGCGATCCACTGCCGCGCGCATGGTGTACAGCAGGTTCGTCCCGGTGTCGGAGTCGGGCACCGGGAAGACGTTGAGGGCGTTGATCTCCTCGCGGCGCGCGGCGAGCTGCTCGACGCACCGCCGCGCCCAGGTGAGCAGACCGTGCGCGTCGAGGGTCGAGGGTCGGTCCTCGACATGTGTCGACTCCTGCGTCATCACCCCTCCTCACCGCGCGCCCACCCCTGCGGTCATGTTCCCGGTCGGCGCGGCCAAGCCTAGTACCCTCACCACTCGACAGCTGTCCGACTAGCCGAGACGGCCGACACGACACGGGAGCACCACATGACCACAGCACTCACCGACACCCCGCTCGTCACCCTCGCCGACGGGGTCCTCACGGTCCCCGTCTCGTTGGAGGGCAAGGGGAACTCGCTCGACTCGGATGCGGTCGACCAGGCGGGCATCGCCCTCCGCGCGCTCCTGGCCGGCGAGATCGACGCCGGAGCGGTGCTGCTGGTGGGCCTGGGGAAGAACTTCTGCAACGGCGGCAACGTCCCGGGTTTCGCGGCCGCCGAGAATCGTTCGGAGCATGTGCGAGAGCTCGCGGACAGGCTGCACGCGGTCGTCCGCATGCTCGATGAGGTCACCGTCCCGGTGGTCGCCGCGGTCGCCGGGTGGGCGGCCGGCGCGGGCGCCTCGCTGGCCATGTCCGCGGACTTCTCGGTCTGCGGGCCGGCCACCCGCCTGTTGGCGGCTTATCCGGGAATCGGGCTCTCCCCGGACGGTGGCATGTCGTGGCGTCTGCCGCGCGCGGCCGGTCAGGCCGTGGCGCGGTCGTTCATCCTCGGGAACGAGCCGATGGACGGCGAGCGCGCGTACCAGCTGGGTCTGCTCACGATGTTCGTCGAGGGCGATGTCCGCGACGCCGCCCGCGACCTCGCGGTGCGACTCGCCGCCGGGCCGCGCGAGTCCTACGCCGCCACGAAGGCGCTGCTGCGTGCCTCGGAGAGCGCCACGCTGTCGGACCAACTCGACGCCGAACGCGATTCGATCGCCCGCCTGGCCGTCTCCCGGGACGGCGTGGAGGGGGTGGACGCCTTCGTCGCCAAGCGCTCCCCCGAGTTCGGACGGGGCTGACCTCCCGGCACTGCTCGCTACATCTATAGAGGGCTGGAGGGGAGACGCCAGTCCACCGGTTCGGCGCCGAGCCGTCGCAACTCCTCGTTCGCACGGCTGAACGGTCGCGACCCGAAGAACCCCCGCGACGCGGACAGTGGCGACGGATGCGCTGACGCGATCACGGGGGTGTCCCCCAGCATGGGCGTCAAGGACTGGGCGTCGCGGCCCCACAGGATCGCCACCATCGGTCGGTCCCGCCCGACCAGTGCCTCGATCGCCGTGGCGGTCACCGCCTCCCACCCCTTCCGACGGTGGGAGGCGGGCTCCCCGGGGGCGACGGTGAGCACCCTGTTGAGCAGCAGGACCCCGTCGCGGGCCCAGGCCCCCAGGTCACCGTGTCCGGGGGCCTCCAGGCCCAGGTCGTCGGTGTACTCGCGGTAGATGTTGACCAGGCTGCGTGGGAGCGGACGCACGTCGCCGTCGACGGCGAAGCTCAGTCCGACCGCATGGCCCGGCGTCGGGTACGGGTCCTGCCCCACGAGGAGCACGCGCACGTCGTCGAACGGCTGGGTGAACGCCCGCAGGACCCGCTCCGCCGCGGGCAGGTATCCCCGCCCGGCGGCCTTCTCGGCGCGGAGGAAATCGCCCATCCGGTGGATCCGGTCCTCGACGGGGGCGAGCGCGCGGGCCCAGCCGGGGTCGAGGAGATCGGCCAACGGGGTGGGCGCGATGTCTCGGTCGTTCATTGCTCAGTCGAGCCGGCGTAGTTCGGCGCGGTAGCGCATGGCGTTCTCGTGGTACATCTGCGTGTTGCCCTCGAGCATCGCGGGGTCCACCTCGTGGCCCTCGCGGATCCTCGCCGGCATCCCCATGGCCATCCGGCGGGCGGGGAGCTCGAACCGCGGCGGCACCAGGCATCCGGCGGCCACGACCGCCCCGGCCCCGATCACCGATCCGTTGAGCACGATCGAGCCCGACGAGATGAGGGCCCCGTCGCCGATGGTCGCCCCCTCGATGTGCGTGTTGTGCCCCACCACGCAGTGCTCGCCGATGATCGTCGGCTCGGTGGCCGTGCAGTGGACGATCGTGCCGTCCTGGATATTGGTCATGGCGCCGATCTCGATGCGCCCGTAGTCACCGCGCAGGACCGCGGTGGGCCACACCGAGACGCCGGCGGCGAGCGTCACCCGGCCGATGACCACCGCATCGGGGTGCACCCACGCATCGGGGGCGATGTCTGGTTCGAGGTCTCCGAGCGCATAGACGGCCATGCCGCCAGCCTAGTTCGCGCCCCTGGCGGAGTCCCAGCCTCCCGGGGTGCGGGGCTCGCCGTCGAGGGTGACCCGGCCGGGATCACCGTGACGGATGGTCCCGATCACCGTGAACTCGGGGGGGACCGTCGCCCCGGGCGGGAAGGTGGCCAGCAGCCCGTGGTCCTCCCCGCCGTCGAGGATCCAGTCCAGGACCTGCCCCCGGGGGTCCGCTGCACCGAGCATGACGGCCGCCTCGACGAGGATCGGGTCGACGGGCAGATCGTCGGTGACGAGCTCGGCCTCGACCCCCGAGGCCCGGGCGAGCCCCGACAGGTCGCGGAGCAGGCCGTCACTGACATCGGTGAGGGACCGCGCGCCGGCCAGCCGGGCGGCGGTGCCGGAGCCGATCGGCGTGACGGGCACCCGGTGAGACTGTTGGAGCGGGCCGTCGGGCTGGCCGGCGAGGAGGAGCGCGAGTCCGGCGGCGGAGCGCCCGGGCGCGCCGGTGAGGGCGACCGTGTCACCCGGCTGCGCGCCGTCGATCCGTAGGGGGCGGGCGCCGTCCGGCAGGGTGCCGATCGCCGTGACTCCGACGACGACGAGGTCCGCCCTGGTGAGATCCCCGCCCACCACGACGGCACCGGACCGCGCGGCTTCTCCGTGGACGCCGGCGGCGAGGTCCTCGATCTGCCCCATGGTCGTCCCGGCCGGCACGGCGAGGGCCACCAGGACACGTGAGCACTCGGCGCCCATCGCCAGGACGTCGGAGACGTTCTGGGCCACCGCTCTCCTGCCCAGGTCGCCCCAGCCGGTGAGGTCGAGGCGGAAGTGGGTGCCCTCGACGAGCATGTCGGTGGTGACCACGGTGGCGGCGGCGGGCCCCAGGACCGCGGCGTCGTCGCCGTTGCCGACCGGGTCCTCCACCCCCGGCCGGTCCACCCCCGGCCGGTCCGTGCCCCGGTGGCTCACCGCGACCCCGCCCGCGTCGCTCAGGACGGCGAGGACCGCGGCCTCGCCCGCCTCGGCGACGGTCAGCGCACGGTCGATCACGGCGGCCACCTCGTCCTCCCGTGCTGTCTCGTCACCGGGGGTACCGGTGTGGGTCTGTAGCGTTGCCGTCAGGCTAGCGGCCGCCTCCGACGACGGCCGCCTGTGGGAGGAAGGACGACGCGACGTGGCTTCGACGGATGCGGATCCCGGGAACCGGTACGACGCGGGCCCGCGGGAGACCGGGGATCCTGCTGCGCGGACGGTTCCGGTCTCGAGGATCGTGGTGGTCCTGGCGGTCGTCATCCCGTTGATCATGCTGGCGGTGGTGTTGGTCATGGTCCGCTCGGTGGGCGACGAGGCCTCGGAGGCGGCGGCGAGCGAGCCGGTGGCCGCGGTACCCATCCCCTCCCCCGGCGCCGGGTCCGAGGAGTGCGCCGCCCTGGTCGAGGCACTCCCGGAGGCCCTCGGTGACGCCGGCCGGGTCGCACTCGTCGAACCCGCGCCGGAGGGCACCGCCGCGTACCGGATGCCCGACGCCGAACCGGTGATCGTCCGCTGCGGGTTGCCGGCTCCACCGACGTTCACGGTGGGCGTGGGTCTCCAGGAGGTCAACGGCGTCCAGTGGTTCAACGAGCCGGATCCGGACCCCGCGGTCACCGCGTCGACCTGGGTGGCCGTCGACCGCCCGCAGTTCGTCGCCGTCACGCTGCCGGAAGGCAGTGGCACCGGCCCGATCCAGGACCTGTCGGCCGCGTTGGTCGAGACGTTCGAGGCCGTGGAGCCGGACCCGGCACCGGTCGGCTGACCCGGTCGACGGGGGCCGACACCCGGCCGCATCGATCCCGGCCCGGTCAGCCCCGGCCGAGCGCGGTCCGCAGCAGGGTGTCGAGCAGACCCGGGTAGTCCACCCCCGTCGCCGCCCACATCTGGGGGTACATGGAGATCTGGGTGAACCCGGGCATGGTGTTCACCTCGTTGATCACCGGCCCGTCGGCGGTGACGAAGAAGTCGACCCGGCTCAGCCCCCGGGCGTCCAGGGCGTGGAACGCCTCCACCGCCATCGCGCGCAGTCGTCCGGTCTCCTCGTCCGACAGGTCGGCGGGCAGGTCGAAGGTGGTGACGTCGTCGAGGTACTTGGTGTCGAAGTCGTAGAAGGCGTCGCCGTCCGACTCCCCGGCGGCACCGGTCGGTTCGCCGGGGATGTGCAGTTCGGCGGGCAGACTCGCCTCGACCCGGCCGTCGGGGTACTCGAGGACCCCGCACTCGACCTCACGGCCGACGATGGCGGCCTCGACGATCACCTTCGGGTCGAAGCGTCGCGCGGCCGCGATGGCCGCGTCGAGTTCCTCCGCACGGGAGACCTTGGTGATGCCGATGGACGAGCCACCGCGGGCCGGCTTGACGAACAGCGGGAGACCGAGGTGGTCGCGGTCCGCGGCCGAGAGCGTCTCCGTGCCCGGCCGCAGGACGACCTGCCGGCCGATCGGCAGGCCCGCCGCGCCGAGTACGACCTTGGTGAACTCCTTGTCCATCCCGGCCGCGCTGGCGAACACGCCGGGACCGACGTACGGGATCCCCGAGAGCTCGAGCAACCCCTGGATGGTCCCGTCCTCGGCGTGGGTGCCGTGCATGACGGGGAACACGACGTCCACCCGGGCGATCTCCTCGCCGGCGCGGTCACCATCCACGAAGCGCAGTACGCCGCGGTCGTCGACCGACACCCCGAGGGCGACCTGCGGGCGGTGCGGGTCGACCTGCGGCATTCTCCGGTCGACGATGCGCAGGTCGGACACGTCTTCCGGGCCGAGCGTCCACGCCCCGGTCTCGGTGATCCCGACGGGAATCACCTCGTAGGCGGAGCGGTCGAGGTGACTCATGACGGCGCCGGCGGAGACGCAGCTCACGGAGTGCTCGGAGCTACGACCGCCGTAGAGGACGGCAACGGTGATGCGGTTCACCGGGCCGAGGCTACTCGGGCTTCGTGCTCCGCCTCATGAGGCGCACCGCCACCTCGACGGCGTCGCCCCCTTCGTGACAGATCTCGTGGATCGCCTCGGTCAGCGGCATCTCCACCCCGACCCGCCGGGAGAGTTCGCGGATCGACGTGCAGGATTTGACCCCCTCCGCCACCTGGCCGTTGGTGGCCTCCTGGGCCTGCTCGAGGGTCTCTCCCCTCCCCAGACGCTCGCCGAAGGTCCGGTTACGCGACAGGGGGGAGGTGCAGGTGGCCACGAGGTCACCCAGTCCCGCGAGGCCGGCGAACGTCATCTGGTTGGCGCCCAGGGCCACACCGAGCCGGGTGGTCTCGGCCAGTCCCCGGGTGACGAGGGTGGCCATGGTGTTGTCGCCCAGCCCCATCCCGGTGGCGATGCCGCAGACGAGGGCGATGACGTTCTTCGTGGCGCCGCCGATCTCGCAGCCCACGACGTCGGTGTTGGTGTACGGACGGAAGTAGGGGGTGGAGAAGGCGTCCTGGAGTCGGGCCGCGCGCTCGTCATCCGTGCAGGCGATCACGGTGGCCGCCGGCTGCCCCTCGGCGATCTCCCTCGCGAGGTTGGGACCGGACAGGGCGGCGATCCTGCTCTCATCGATACCAGTGACCTCGGCGACGACCTCGCTGATACGCAGTAGCGTCCCGGTCTCGATCCCCTTGGCCAGCGAGATGACCCCGGCATCGGGCTCGAGCAGGTCGACCCAGTTCTCGAGGTTGCCACGCAGACTCTGTGACGGGACCGCCAGCACGACCTCCTCCGCACCCCTCAGGACGCGGGCCGGGTCGGTCGACGCGGTGACAGTCGCCGGGAGGACGATGTCGGGGAGGTACTTGGAGTTGCAGTGCTCCTCGTTGATCCCGGCCGCCACCTCGTCGCGTCGGGCCCACATCACGACCTCGGATCCGGCGTCGGCGAGCACCTTGCCGACCGCGGTCCCCCAGGATCCCGCACCCATCACCGCGATCCGCGCCATCATCGCCTCCCGACCGTCGTCATCCACCCGACCGCCCCAGAGGCGGATCGTGGTCAAACGCTACCCGGCGTCGGACGCGCGCGAGGCGCGGCTGGCAGGATGGCGGTCGATGAGCACAGCACGGCGCGGCCCGATGACGGTTGACGGGTGGACGATCGTCGTCCCCGTCAAGTCGCTCGACCGCGCCAAGAGCCGACTGGTCCCCGCCCTGAGCGCCGACGGCAGGCGGTCACTCGTCGTGGCGATGGCCGACGACGTGCTGAGGGCGTGTCGGGACACCCCCGGTGTCGCACGGGTCCGGGTCGTCTCGGCCGACCCCCGCGTGGAGGATCTCGCCGTGCGGTCGGGGGCGGAGTTCGTCCGGGAGCCCGCCGACACGCGCCGCCCGCACGTCGACCCCCTCAACCTCGCCCTGGACCTCGCACTCGCCGACGTCCCCGGTCCGGTCGGGGTGGTCGCCGCGGATCTCCCGGAACTGCGCCCGGACCACCTCGCGCGGATCCTGGACGTGGCCGGCAGACACCCGCACTCGACGGTGGCGGACCACCGCGGGGCCGGGACCACGATGGCCTTCTGGACCACCGCCCCCGGCACGCGCGTGTGCCGGTTCGGCATCGACTCCGCGGCTCGGTTCCGCGTCGGGGGCGGGGCGGTTCCGATCCCGGTGGAGGGTGATCTCGGCGCCGCCGCGCGGGATGTCGACCTCCCCGGCGACCTCGCGGCGTTGCCGGGGAGAACGGTCGGGACCGCCACCGCCGGGATGCTACGGGACCCCGCCGTCCGTCTCCTCGCCCACGCGACCGGGGTATCGGACACAATGGTCCCGTGACCGCCGAACCCAGCGCCCTCCAGGGATTGCCCCGACCCCGCGACCGTTACCTGAACCGTGAACTGAGCTGGCTCGACTTCAACGCCCGGGTCCTCGCACTCGCCGGGGAGAAGGACCTCCCACTGCTGGAGAGGGCGAAGTTCCTGGCGATCTTCGCGTCGAACCTCGACGAGTTCTACATGGTCCGCGTGGCCGGCCTCCAGCGCCGCGACAAGACGGGATTGTCGGTACGGTCCGCGGACGGCCAGACCCCCGCCGAGCAACTCGGCCGTATCAGCCGACGGACCCGGGAACTGTGCGACGAACAGACCCGGTTGTTCGAGGACGAGATCCGGCCGGCGTTGGAGGAGCGCGGGATCCGGATCCTGCCGTGGAGCGAGCTCACCGCGGACGAACGCTTCTCATTGGCGGAATTGTTCCGCAACTCGATCTTCCCCGTCCTCACCCCGCTGGCGGTCGACCCGGCGCACCCGTTCCCGTACATCTCCGGCCTGAGCCTGAACCTCGCGGTCATCATCCGCGATCTCGACTCGGGTCAGGAACACTTCGCCCGGGTGAAGATCCCCCACAACGTCCCGCGGTTCGTCCGGGTCGACCGGGGCGGACAGGACGACTACGTGTTCGTCGCGGCCGAGGACATCATCGCCGCGCACCTGCAGGATCTGTTCCAGGGCATGGAGGTCGTCGAGCACCACGTCTTCCGGGTGACCCGCAACGCGGACATGGAGGTCGAGGAGGACCGCGACGAGGACCTGCTGCAGGCTCTCGAGCGTGAACTCGCCCGCCGCCGCTTCGGATCGGCGGTGCGTCTGGAGATCGCGGAGGACACCACCCCGCGGATGCTCCGAATCCTGCAGCGTGAGCTCGACGTCGATTCGGCCGATGTCATCCGGTTCTCGGGCCTGCTGGACCTCACCGGGTTGTGGCAGATCCACGGTCTCGACCTGCCCGACCTCAAGGACACGCCGATGGTGCCGGCCACTCCCCCGGCGTTCGGTGAGCGGGAGACGGCCCGCAACATCTTCGCCTCCCTCCAGGAGGCCGACGTGCTCGTCGAGCACCCCTACGAGTCGTTCGCCACCACCGTCCAGCGGTTCATCGAGCAGGCCGCCGCCGACGACGACGTCCTGGCGATCAAGCAGACGCTCTACCGCACCTCCGGTGACTCCCCCATCGTCAACGCGCTCGTGGACGCAGCCGCGGCCGGCAAGCAGGTCGTCGCGTTGGTGGAGATCAAGGCCCGGTTCGACGAACAGAACAACATCCGGTGGGCCCGCGAGCTCGAGCAGGCCGGAGTCCATGTCGTGTACGGCCTGCTGGGTCTGAAGACGCACTGCAAGACCTGCCTCGTGGTGCGCAAGGAAGGCGACCGACTCCAGCGCTACGCCCACATCGGCACCGGCAACTACAACCCCAAGACGGCCCGGTTGTACGAGGACGTGGGTCTGTTCACCGCCGACGAGGACGTCGTGTCCGACCTGACGGACCTGTTCAACCACCTCACGGGGTTCTCCAACGTGAGCAAGTACCGGCGGCTGCTCGTGGCGCCGGAGGGCATCCGCTCGGGGATCATCGAGCGGATCGACCGCGAGATCGAGTTGGCCGCCGAGGGCCGACAGGCCGGTATCCGGCTCAAGGCGAACGCATTGGTCGACGAGCAGGTCATCGACGCCCTGTACCGCGCCTCCCAGGCCGGGGTGCCGGTCGACATCGTGGTCCGAGGTATCTGTTCCCTGCGGGCGGGTGTTCCCGGACTGAGCGAGAACATCCACGTGCGCTCCATCCTCGGTCGGTTCCTCGAGCACTCCCGGATCCTCCACTTCCGGGGCGCGGACGAGGCCCTGATCGGCAGCGCGGACATGATGCACCGCAACCTGGACCGCCGCGTCGAGGTGATGGTCACGGTCACCGATCCCCGGCTCAAGGCGCAGATCCACCGCATCTTCGACTCGGCCCTCGATCCGACGACCCGAAGCTTCCACCTCCGACCCGACGCGACGTGGACCCGCATGCCCGCGACGGAGGACTGGGCGGAGTCGGTGGACCACCAGGAACGGACGGCGGCCTTGCACGCGGGGTTCCGGGACCGATGAGCAGGAAGACCAAGGTCCGGGTGGTCCCCGCGGCGGGGGCGGTCCTGTACCGCACGGTCGACGACGCCCCCCTGTGTGCGGTGGTCCACCGGCCGCGTTACGACGACTGGTCCCTGCCCAAGGGCAAGGTCGACGCCGGGGAGTCGTTGCCGGTCACCGCGGTCCGGGAGATCGCCGAGGAGACGGGATTCACCGCGGTCCTACAGTCCCGGATCGGCACCACCGGCTACCCCCTCAAGGAGAACACCCGCAAGGAGGTCACGTACTGGTCGGCGAGGGCCTGCGAGGGGACCTTCGTACCGAACTCGGAGGTCGACGAGATCCGGTGGCTCCCGGTGGAGGAGGCCAAGGATCTGGTCTCCTACCCGTTGGACCGCAAGATCCTCACGCGCTTCTGCGCGGCCCGCCCCGCCGCGAAGACCCTGCTCGTCGTCCGGCACGCCAAGGCCGGCAGCAGGAGTCAGTGGAGCGGGAACGACGACCTCCGTCCGCTCGACAAGACCGGACGCGCGCAGGCCGAGATGCTCGCGCCGATGCTCCGGGCGTTCGGCGTGACCCGGTTGTACAGCGCGCCCAGGGTCCGGTGCGAACAGACACTCGCGCCGCTGGCGGACGAGCTCGGGGTGGGGATCGCCGTCGAGTCGTCGCTGAGCGACGAGGCCTACCTCGACGACCCGACCGCCGCCGTGGCGCGCCTGGCCGCGATCGCCAGCGGCGACGGCGTCGCCGTGGTGTCCTCGCAGGGCACCGCCATCCCGGGGATGATCCGGGACCTCGCGGGCCCTGCCGGCCTCGACGTCGGGGAGGCTTCGACCAAAAAGGCCGGGGCGTGGGCACTGGGGTTCGACGACGCGCGGCTGGTCCACGCCGACTACTACCCCAGCCCGCTACCGCTGTTCTGATCAGAGGTAGCGGGCCGGGCGGTCAGCTGACCTTCTCGCGGTGGGTCACGCCGTTCTTGCGCAGCCCCCCGAAGGACTGATGGGAGCTGGAGCGCTTCGCGGCGAGCCTGTCCTCGGGCAACGACTCCGTGCCCTGGATGACGGACTTGAAGTACTGCCCCGGTCGGAACACCGGGGAGTAGGTGGGCGGGACCGGGATGGACTCGCCCGTGTGGGGGTTACGGGCGACCCGGGCCGCACGCGACTTCTTCTCGAAGATCCCGAAACCCATGATGGTGATGGACTCCCCGGACGCGACCGTCCGGACGATGATGTCGAGAGTGTTCTCCAGCGCCTCGGTGGCGAGCTGGTGATCTCCGCCCATCCGGTCCGCCAGTTCGGCGATCAGGTCGGCTTTGTTCACGTGGGGATCCCCCTTCGGGTGAGTGATGCAGGCGCGGTACCGGTCCGCGCCGGACTAAACATAAGCATACTCACACGCTACTGCCAGCCGGGGGTATTTCGGACGTTAGTCCGAAACGACTTCTTACTTGCCGATCAGCGGGGGATCGTGACCGGCTTGAACGCCGGTCGTCCGCTCTCGAACTCCTCGATCCGGTCGGCTTCCCGCAGCGTGAGGCCGATGTCGTCGAGCCCCTCCATGAGTCGCCACCGGGTGTTGTCGTCGATGTGGAACGGCACGGTGACGTCGCCGGCGGTCACCGTGCGTGACACCAGATCCACGGTGAGTTCGATTCCCGGTCGCTCGTCCATGACCTTCCACAGGAGCTCGACGTTCTCCTGCTCCACCTGGGCGGCCACGAGGCCGGATTTGCCGGAGTTACCGCGGAAGATATCGGCGAAACGGGAGGAGATGACCACGCGGAACCCGAAGTCCATCAGTGCCCATACGGCGTGCTCGCGCGAGGAGCCGGTGCCGAAATCGGGACCGGCGACCAGGACGGAGGCGCGGTCGTACGGCGCCCGGTTGAGGACGAAGTCCGGTTCGCCCGCCCGCCAGGAGGAGAAGAGGCCGTCCTCGAAGCCGGTACGCGTGACCCGCTTGAGGTACTCGGCCGGGATGATCTGGTCGGTGTCCACGTTGGAACGACGCAGCGGGGCGCCGATGCCGGTGTGGGTGGTGATGGGCTCCATGAGATGTCAGGCCCCCTTCGCGGGCTCGAGGTCGACGGGCGAGGCGAAATGCCCCAGTACCGCGGTGGCCGCGGCGACCGACGGGCTGACCAGGTGCGTACGGGCACCCTTGCCCTGACGGCCCTCGAAATTGCGGTTGGAGGTGGACGCACACCGCTGCCCGGGCAGCAACGAGTCCGGGTTCATGCCCAGGCACATCGAGCAACCCGGCTGCCGCCACTCGGCACCGAACGCGGTGAAGATCTTGTCCAGGCCCTCCGCCTCGGCCTGCTCGCGCACACGCATGGACCCCGGCACGATCAGCATCCGCACCCCGTCGGCCACCGTGTGACCGTCGACGACCTCGGCGACCGCGCGCAGGTCCTCGATGCGACCGTTGGTGCACGAGCCGACGAAGACCACGTCCACGGGCACTTCCCGCATCGGGGTGCCGGCCTCCAGGTCCATGTACTCCAGGGCGCTCTCGGCGGCGATCCGTGCGCTCTCGTCGGTGAACGACTCGGGGTGCGGGACGGCGGCACCCAGCGGCACGCCCTGGCCGGGGTTGGTGCCCCAGGTGACGAACGGGGTGAGGGCGTCGCCGTCGATCATGACCTCTGTGTCGAACACCGCATCGTCGTCGGTCCGGAGGCCGTTCCAGTACCGCACGGCCTCGTCCCACTCGTCGCCCGTGGGGGCGTGCGGCCGCCCGTGGAGGTAGTCGTAGGTGGTCTGGTCCGGGGCGATCATGCCGGCCCGGGCGCCGGCCTCGATGCTCATGTTGCAGATGGTCATCCGCGCCTCCATCGAGAGCTTCTCGATGGCCTCGCCGCGGTACTCGATGATGTAGCCCTGCCCGCCGCCGGTGCCGATCTGGGCGATGACGGCCAGGATGAGGTCCTTGGCGGTGACACCGGGCTGCAGCTCGCCGGTGACGGTGACGGCCATGGTCTTGAACGGACGCAACGCCAGCGTCTGGGTGGCCATGACGTGCTCGACCTCGGAGGTGCCGATGCCCATCGCGATGGAACCGAACGCCCCGTGGGTCGAGGTGTGCGAGTCGCCGCACACCACGGTCATACCCGGTTGGGTCAGTCCGAGCTGGGGGCCCACCACGTGGACGATCCCCTGCTCGAGGTCACCCATCGGATACAGCCGGACACCGAACTCCTCACAGTTGCGACGTAGTGTCTCGATCTGGATGCGTGAGGTCTGGTCGGCGATGAGGTTGACCGCGCCGCCGACGATGTCGGTCGGGACGTTGTGGTCCTCGGTCGCCAGGGTCAGGTCCGGGCGGCGGAGCCGACGACCGGCCAGTCGGAGACCGTCGAAGGCCTGCGGGCTGGTGACCTCGTGCACGAGGTGGAGGTCGATGAACAGGAGGTCGGGTCCCCGGGACTCGCCCTCGCCCTCCCCCTTGACCACAACGTGGTCGTCCCAGACCTTCTCGGCCAGGGTCCGCGGTCGCGCGCCTGCGGGCACGGTCTCACTCATCACGCCTCCACTCCACGTCCTGATCAGATCCGATGGATTCTCACCATGTAGGACGATATAGTCGAACTGTGAGACAGTATAGCGGGATCGGAGTCCTCGACAAAGCGATGACGGTGCTCCACGCCGTGGCCGAACAACCATGCGTCCTGTCCGATCTGTGTGAGCGGACGGGCCTGCCACGGGCGACCGCCCACCGACTGGCCGTGGGGCTGGAGATCCACCAGCTCCTCTCCCGGGACGACGCCGGTGTGTGGAGCCTGGGGCCCGGTCTGGCCAAGCTCGCGGCGCACGTGTCCGACTCGCTGGCCGAGGCCGCCTCGACCGTCCTGCCCCGACTGCGGGAGGTCACGGAGGAGAGCGTGCAGGTGTACCGCCGGGACGGCGACCACCGGATCTGTGTGGCCTCCGCGGAACCACCGACCGGCCTGCGCGACACGGTCCCCGTCGGCGCGATCCTGCCGATGACGCGGGGCTCGGGCGCCAAGGTACTGGCCGCGTGGGCCGACCCCGCCACCCAGCGCACGCTGCTCGCGGACGCCACCTATACGGAGCGCCAACTCGCGGAGGTCAGGCGGCGTGGCTGGGCACAGTCCGTGGCCGAGCGCGAGGCGGGCGTGGCATCGATCTCCGCCCCCATCCGGGATTCCTCCGGGTCCGTGATCGCCGCGATCTCCGTATCCGGCCCCATCGACCGTATCGGTCGGCGCCCCGGCGTGAAGTGGGCCACCGACCTGCTCGCCGCCGCCGACGCGATACACAAACGGCTCTGACCGGTCCGAAACGTCGGCGCGCGAACCCGGCGCGTCAGGCGACGGCGACTAGGCGGGTCGCCGCCCGCGGGTGAGTCGCTCGAGCGCCCACGGCAGGCTGGTCACGCTGGGTTGGCGCACGGCCGCCACCAGGTCGCCGTCGCGCGGATCC
The DNA here is from genome assembly GCF_057773085.1 of Dietzia sp. IBK-p2-16D. NCBI lineage: Bacteria > Bacillati > Actinomycetota > Actinomycetes > Mycobacteriales > Dietziaceae > Dietzia > Dietzia sp. IBK-p2-16D. Next base: position 426,923 of record NZ_JBYMTL010000001.1, read on the forward strand.
ACCCGCACCACCTGCACGCCCGTCCGCCGGAGGTCCCGGTAGGGAACGGGCTCGGGGCGGGAGTCCACGTCGAAGCCCAGCGCGCGGATCTCGGTGCCGAGTGGGGACTCCGCCGCGAGGGTGGCGACGGGGGTGTCGGGCCGGGCGCCTGTCCCGATGACGACGACGAGGGTGTCCACCCCGATACGACGCTGACCCCCGGCCCACTCCTCGAGCGCCCGCCCGGTCGAGGCGGCAGCGGGCGCGGGATCGCGGTCCACGGCGCCGGCCACCAGGTCGAGGTGATCCCGCCACCCGGGTCGCCCCTGCGGGTCGACGATCACCGTGGCCAGGCGCTCGTACCCCCGGAGCTCGGACTCGGTGACGTCCGCCGTGGCCAGGACGAACGCGTCGACCCCGAACGGCAGCAGCGACCGCAGACTCGGCAGCCCGGGGCCGTCCCACTCCGGAGACGGCGGCGCCGGCCGCATCCGCCACGGCCGCGGGCCCGTCCCGTCGACCGCCCACGCGGCCGTGGGCTCGCGGTCGAGAGCCTGCAGGACGTCGAGGTCGGCCGAGGAGAGTGCGATGAGACGGCGCGGCGGGGCGTCCGGCGTGGGTGTACGGATCGGACTCGGAGGGGCCAGCGGGTCGCCCGACGTGGTGGCCGGGCTCGTCGTCGTCGACACCACTCCAGCCCCGCACGCGGTGAGCCCGGCGAGCGACAACCCGCCACCGACGGCCAGGCGGAGGAGGTCGCGGCGAGAGGTCACGACGGAGATCCTGCCACGGCGACAAATGCGAGATGTCCCGGCTCGTCGACGTTGACGAACCGGGACATCTCTCGTGTACCCCCGATGGGATTCGAACCCACGCTACCGCCGTGAGAGGGCGGCGTCCTAGGCCGCTAGACGACGGGGGCTTGGCGCTCGACCACTATATCCGGAACGTGGACGGCGAACCAAATCGCCCCACCACCCCCATTCACCGGGTGCAAACATGCACTCGGTGCACTTAGTCGCTACGCTCGTGCCATGGATTCTCCCCCCGACCCCCACTCACTGCGCGACCGCAAGCGCAGAGCGACCATGGTCGCGATCGAGAACGCGGCCACCGCGCTGGTTCTGGAGAACGGGTACGACGCGGTGACGGTCGACCAGATCTGCGCGGCCGCCGAGGTCTCCAAGCGGACGTTCTTCAACTACGTCCCGTCCAAGGAGGCTGCCGTGATCGGCACGACCCCCGAGGACGTCCCGGAGTCCAGTCGGGCGGACTTCCTCGACCGGCCGGACCGGGACGTCCTCGACGCGTTGCTGCGCCTGTATCTCGCCGCCTTCGCGGCGACCCGCACCGCGGACAAGGACCAGACCGCGACACTGGCACAGCGCAGGCGCGCCATCTTCCGCGCCGAGCCCGAACTGGCGGCCGCGCGGATGACCGCCTCGTCGCGCTTCCAGCTGCGGCTGGCCGACCTGGTCACCACCCATCTCGACCGGCACCCGTCGCTCCGTCGCCTGGTCGGTGCCACCGTCGAGGCCGAGGCCCGGGCGTGTGTCGCCCTGGTCGCAGCGTCGGCGAACCTGGGCCTGTCCGCCTGGCTCACCCGCGACTCGGCCACCTTCGACGACCTCGACGACGACTGCGCGACCGCGCTGCGGCAGCTCGCGCTGCTCGTCAGTGCACCCCACACCCCCGCACCCACCACCCCACGTCCCGCCGGGAGCCCCGCATGAGCGAAATCGACGTCCGCACCACCTCCGCGGCGCGCGGGCCCGCGCCCGCGCCGGCACCGGGTCCGGCTCCGTCGTCGGCCCAGGTCACCCACAACGTGCCGCTGGTGTTCTCCTCACTGTTGTTGGGGATGCTCATCGTCTCCCTGGGGCAGATGATCTTCGCCACCGCCCTGCCGACGATCGTCGCCGATCTCGGCGGCGTGGACCGGATGAGCTGGGTCATCACCGTCTACCTGCTCACCATGACGATCGGCCTGCCGGTCTACGGCAAACTCGGCGACCAGATCGGACGCAAACCGCTCTTCGTCACGGCGATCCTCCTGTTCTCCGCGGGCTCACTGTTGGGCGCGCTGGCCTGGAACATCGACCTGCTCATCGTGGCGCGCGCCGTCCAGGGACTCGGCGGCGGCGGACTCATGGTGTTGTCCCAGGCGATCGTCGCCGACGTCGTCCCCGCCCGGCAACGCGGCCGGTACATGGGCATCATGGGCGCGGTCTTCGGACTGTCCTCCGTCCTCGGCCCGCTCCTCGGCGGGTTCTTCACCGAGGGGCCCGGCTGGCGCTGGGCACTGTGGTTCAACCTCCCGGTCTGCCTGGTCGCCCTCGTCGTGGCAGTGGTCTGGCTGCGCCTGCCCAACCGCGGGGCCGGACGCCGCACGGACTGGCCCGGCACGATCCTCATGGCGACCGGCACCACCGCCCTCATCCTCATCTCCTCCTGGGGTGGCAACCGTTACGGCTGGACGGACCCGATGATCCTCGGCATGGGGGCGCTGTTCCTGGTGTGCGCGATCGCGTTCGTCGTGGTCGAACTGCGCTCCGAGCATCCGTTGATCCCCATGACGCTGTTCTCCGAGAGGAACTTCTCGCTGGCGACCTCCGCCGGGTTGCTGGTCGGCGTCGCGATGTTCGGCTGCATGGCGTACCTGCCCACCTACATCCAGATGGTCCACGGTCTCGGCCCCACCGCCGCCGGCCTCATGATGACCCCGATGATGGCCGGGATGATGGGCACCTCCATCATCGTGGGCAACATCGTCAGCCGTACCGGCCGCTACAAGTGGTACCCGGTGGCCGGCACCCTCATCATGGCGGTGGGCCTGTGGCTCATCGGCTCTCTGGAGGCCGGCGATTCGCTCGTCCACCTGGCCGTGGTGCAGTTCGTCTTCGGCTTCGGACTCGGACTGTGCATGCAGCTGCTGGTGCTGATCGTCCAGAACACCTTCCCGATCTCCATGGTCGGCACCGCCACCGCCTCGAACAACTTCTTCCGCCAGATCGGCGGCACCATGGGTTCCGCGATCGTGGGGTCGCTGTTCGTCAGCCGGCTCGCCGATCTCATGAGTGAGCGGATCCCCGCGGCCGCGGCCGAGTTGGGCCCGGAGGGCGCGGCACTGGCCGAGAGCTTCTCGAACGGATCGGGTGCCTCGAACTCCATGACACCGGAGATCCTTGCCGGGTTGCCGGGCCCCCTGCACGACGCGATCGTGGGCTCCTACAACGACGCGCTGGTGCCCATCTACCACGTCGTCGTACCGCTCATCCTGCTCGCCACCGTCTTGTTGCTGTTCGTGCGGGAGGACACCCTGAAGGAGACCGTGGACTGAGCCCGCTCCCCTGCGCGGCACGGCGCGGCTCACCGCCGTGCCGCGCAGGGGTGAGGAGTCCGACACCGAATCCGAACGCGCCGCAACCGCCCCGTCACGCGCCCTCACTAGCGTGCGGGGCGTGACCACACCTCGTCAGACCGTCCTGCGGTTCCTCGCCGCGCCCACCGATGTCGGCACGGGCACGCAGGTGCACACCGGACGCATCCTCGAATGGATCGACAAGGCCGCCTACGCCCTGGCGGCGGGATGGTCCGGCGGCTACTCCGTCACGGCCTACGTCGGGAACATCCGCTTCGCCCGGCCGGTCATCTCCGGCGAACTCATCGAGGTCTCGGCCCGCCTCGTCCACACGGGTTCCACGTCGATGCACATCCAGTGCGACGTCCGCGCCTGCAACCCCACCACGCTCGACTACCGACACTGCGCCGAGTGCCTGGTGGTCTTCATCGCCGTCCGCGACGGCGCGCCCACCCCCGTGCCCCCCTGGACGCCCGCGTCCCGACTGGAGATCCACGAGTCCGACGAAGCGGTCATGCGCATCGGACTGCGCAAGGACATCGAACTGGCGATGGCGGAGCAGACGTATTCCACGCAGGGCACCGCGCCCCGCTCGATCCTCCGCTTCCTCGCGTCGCCAGGCGACGTCAACTGGGGCGGCAACGTACACGGCGGGCGCATCATGTCGTGGATCGACGACGCCGCGAACCTGTGCGCCGCCCACTGGTCGGGTACCCGGTGCACCTCCGTGTACGCCGGGGGCGTGAGGTTCTATCACCCGGTACGGATCGGTGACGTGGTGGAGGTGGAGGCGCGACTGCTGCACACGGGCCACGAGACCATGCACGTCTCGGTACACGTCCGGTCCGGGGAGACCACCTCACCGGAGCGGACGCTCACCACCCACTGCCTGACCGTGTGCGCCGCACTGGGGACGGACGGACGTCCCACCCCGGTCCCCCGGTGGTCCCCGGTCACGGCCGAGGATCACGCGCTGGACGACCACGCCCGGCACCTCATCCGCCTGCGCGGGCGGGGTCGTGTCAGCGGGCCGGTCCGGGCCCCGGTCTGAGGAGCGACGAGCGACCACGGGGCGCGGGACGCCGTGCCCCCCTAACCCCGACGAGAAAGGCGCCCGGAGCGATGTGCTCCGGACGCCTTCCTGTTGTACCCCCGATGGGATTCGAACCCACGCTACCGCCGTGAGAGGGCGGCGTCCTAGGCCGCTAGACGACGGGGGCTAGGACACGGATCCGCGAGGGGATCCGCTGTAGCGAGCGCTGTGACGCGCTCAGCTGGCCTACCAGGACTCGAACCTAGAACGACGGTACCAGAAACCGCTGTGTTGCCAATTACACCATAGGCCACTGCATTCACTTCTCCGCCCCTCGCGGGGCGCCTCGAAGAGACTATCAAACTACCGAGGGTGAATAGCAAATCGCCTGGTCAATCCGGCTGATTACCGGGTCGGGCCTAGTCTGCGACCGGCGCGGACCGCAGGCGGGACAGCGTCACCTCGCGACCGAGCAGCTCCAGCGACTCGAACAACGGCGGCGAGATATGCGATCCCGTGACAGCCACCCGCACGGGCCCGTAGGCCTTGCGCGGCTTGATGCCCAGGTTCTCCACCAGAGCGCCCGACAGTGCGGCCTCGATGGTCGGGGTCGTCCACTCCTCGACCGCCTCCAGCGCCGCGATCGCGGCGTCCACGACCTCACGGGCCTCCGCCTTGAGGTTCTTGGCAGCCGACTTCTCGTCGACCGTGAACGCGGACTCGTCCACGATGAGGAACCGGATGAGGTCCCACGCGTCCGACAAAACCACGATGCGGGTCTGGAGCAGGTCCGCGACCATCGCCCACCGCGGGCCGTCGAGTTCCTCGGGTAGCGTCAGCCCGTCCTCGGCCGGATGTGCGACGAGGTACTCGCGCAGGCGGCGGGCGAACTCGTCCGCCGGAAGCTGCCTGATGTGCTCGGCGTTGATCGCGTCGGCCTTCTTCTGGTCGAAGCGGGCCGGGTTGGCGTTGACCTGGCGCACGTCGAACGCGTCGACCATTTCCCGGAGGGAGAACACGTCGCGGTCATCCGAGAGCCCCCATCCGAGGAGTGCCAGGTAGTTGAGCAACCCCTCCGGCAGCATCCCGCGGTCGCGGTGGAGGAACAGGTCCGACTCGGGGTCGCGCTTGGACAGCTTCTTGTTGCCGTCCCCCATCACGAAGGGCAGGTGCCCGAACGAGGGGACCGCCTCGGCCACCCCGATCCGCATCAGGGCGCGATAGAGGGCGATCTGCCTCGGGGTGGAACTGAGCAGGTCCTCGCCGCGGAGGACGTGGGTGATCTTCATCAGCGCGTCGTCGACCGGGTTCACCAGCGTGTACAGGGGGATCCCGTTGGCGCGCGTGAGCACGAAGTCCGGCACCGTGCCCGCCTTGAACACGGTCTCCCCGCGGACCAGGTCGTCCCAGGACAGGTCCTCGTCCGGCATCCGCAGCCGGATCACCGCGCCGCGTCCCTCGTCGCGGAAAGCCTGCTTCTGCTCCTCGGTGAGGTCTCGGTCGAACCCGTCGTATCCGAGCTTGGGGTCGCGCCCGGCGGCCTTGTGCCGGGCCTCGACCTCCTCAGGGGTGGAGAACGACTCGTACGCCTCCCCCGCCTCGACGAGCCTGCGCACGACGTCGAGGTGCAGATCGCGACGCTCGGACTGGCGGTACGGCGCGTACGGGCCACCCACCTCGGGGCCCTCGTCCCAGTCCAGACCGAGCCACCGCAGCGCCTCGAGGATGGACTGGTAGGACTCTTCCGAATCCCGGGCGGCGTCGGTGTCCTCGATGCGGAAGACGAACGTGCCGCCCGTGTGCCGGGCGTGGGCCCAGTTGAACAGTGCCGTGCGGACGAGACCCACGTGGGGTGTTCCGGTGGGAGACGGACAGAAGCGGACGCGGACGTTCGAGGCGGTCATGGGGACCATCCTAGTGTCGGTCCCGGGTCGCACCCCCGGCGAGGACCGGCCTAGGATCGGCGGGTACCCGTGGCCGCCACCGTGTAGGCGGGATCCACGCTGGAGTCCGAACCGAGGGAGGCGTGCCGTGGCGTCTGGGCACCATCCCGACGTCGCACGCCCGGTGACCGCCCCGGACTTCCTCCTGTCCCGTCCGACCGGTTCGCTGCGCACCCAGGGTGCCCTGAACTCGTTCACGGATCCGGCGGACGCGGCCCTGGCCCTGCGCTCCGGGGCCAGCGGACTGGTGGTCGGCGCGATCGGGTTCGAGCCCGACGCGCCCGCGGCCCTGGTCGAACCCGACGTGGTGGTCCGCGTAGACGGGCCGCTGGAGCCCCCCGCCTACTTCCGCCGGATGCGCACCCGCGCCCACGTCGCCCGGGAGATCCCCACGGCATTGGAGCACCGATCCCGGGTATCCACCGCGATCGCCGGAGTGCGCTCCGGCGAGATCGACAAGGTGGTGCTGGCCAGGGCCGTCCGTCTGGCGTCCGATGAGCCCATCGACCCTCATGCGGTGTGCGCGGCTCTGATCGACTCCAGCCCCGCTGCGGACGGCTACCTGGTCGACCTCTCCCCCGCCGGTGGGGCCTACGCCGGCCGGGTCCTGGTGGGCTCGAGCCCGGAGTTGCTCGTCCGCCGTCGTGGCGACCTGGTGGAGTGTCACCCCCTGGCCGGCTCCGCACCACGGTCCGCCGACCCCGCCACCGACCAGGCCGCCGGACGGGCCCTGCGCGCTTCCGGGAAGGACGCCTCCGAGCACGCGTTCGTCGTGGACTCGCTCGCACGGGCGCTCGGCCCGCTCTGCACTGATCTCGAGATCCCCGATCAGCCGACCCTGACCTCCACCCGCGAGATGTGGCACCTCGGCACGCGTATCCGGGGACGTATCGCCGACCCCCGCACGACCTCGCTGGACCTCGCCCTCGCCGTTCACCCCACCCCCGCTGTGTGCGGGACCCCGACGGACGGGGCGCGCAGGGTGATCGCGGCGATCGAAGGGGATCGGGGGTTCTACGCCGGGGCCGTCGGCTGGTCCGACGCCGACGGCGACGGCGACTGGATGGTCACCATCCGGTGCGCCGAGATCGACGCGGACCGCTCGGGGGCGATCGCCTGGGCGGGCGGCGGCCTGGTCGCGGACTCCCAGCCGGACGACGAGGTGGCGGAGACCGGCGCCAAGCTCCGCACCATCCTGCGGGCGTTCGGAGCCGACTAGCGAATCGGGGCTCCCGGTCCGTGGGCCGGAGCCGGCCGGGACGGGATCTACCTGTCGACGACGGGGTTCGTCAGGGAGCCGATCCCCTCGATCTCGACCGTCACGCGGTCTCCGGGCAGCATGGGGCCCACCCCGGCCGGGGTGCCCGTGAGGATCACGTCGCCGGGCAGGAGCGTCATGACTCGGCTCACGTACTCGACGATCTCGCCGACGGTGTGCATGAACTGGGACGTGTTGCCGTCCTGGCGCACCTCGGACGTGCCGTCGGAGTGGGTGAGGGTGACCCGGACGTCCAGTCCGTTGGGGTCCAGGTCGGTGACGATCCACGGCCCGAGTGGGCAGAACGTGTCGTAGCCCTTCCCACGCGTCCACTGTCCGTCCGACAGTTGCTGGTCCCTGGCGGTGACGTCGTTGGCGCAGGTGTATCCGAGGATGACCTCATGGGCGCGGGCGGCGGCGACATCCCGACACGGCTGCCCGATCACCACGGCCAGCTCGCCCTCGTGGTCGACACGCTCGGAGCTCGGCGGGTACGCGATGGCCGCCTCCGGGCCGATCACCGAGGTGTTGGGCTTGAGGAAGATCAGCGGCTCCGCCGGGGCCGCCGACCCCATCTCCTCGGCGTGGTCGGCATAGTTCTTGCCCACGCACACGACCTTCGACGCCAGGATCGGGGCGAGCAGACGCACGTCGGCCAGCGGCCAGTCCCGTCCGGTGAACTCGGGGGTACCGAAGGGGTGCTCGGAGATCTCGGCGCAGATCAGTGAGGACGGGTCGGAGATGTCTCCGCGGACCTCGACGAAGGCGAAACCCTGCGGGTGGGCGATACGGGCGAGACGCATACCCGCGATCCTAGGCGGTCCGTAGGTCGCGCAGCGTGCGCGCCCCGCGGTCCCGGAGTTCGGAGACCTGTGCGAGATACAGCTCCGCGCAGGCGAGGGCGTCCACCAACGGGTCGTGTGCCCGGTAACGGGGTAGGCCGTACCGCTCGCGGGCACCCCAGAGCCGCAGTCGCTCGGGAGACGGGTCCGCGGTGAACCCCATGTCGACGCCTCCGCCCAGGACGCGGCGGTGCAGTTCGAGGGTGTCGACGGACTCGAGCGGCGGGCGCACCCCGTACGTGCGCCGACACACTGCGCCGAGGAAGTCGACTTCTATCGGACTGTAGTGCGCGACCAGGATCCTCCCGGTGAGCGCAGTGAAGACCCGGTCCAGCACGTCGACGACGTCGGCCCCCGCCGCCACCCTGTCATCCGTGAGCCCGTGCACCGTGGCGCTCTGGCCCACCCCGTCGTCGTCGTCGCCCGGGCGGTGATCCGGGCGCACCACCATCGACCCCGCGCCGCCCAGGTCGATCCGGTCCCCGTCGATCGGGATGAACCCCACGGCCAGCACCCGGTCGTGGCGCGAATCGAGTCCCGTGGTCTCCACGTCCACCGCGAGCAGCGACAACTCCTCGAGCGGCGTGTCCGGATCCGGCGTGGGTGTCTCCAGAAATCGTCGCAGCGGTCCGTCGGGGGCCCGCCGCGCGGCCCGGCGACGACGACCCGCCGAGGTCAGCCGTTGCAGCACCATCACATCTGCCCCACCCGGTATCTGATCGCCAACGCGCTCTGCGCCCCGGCGATGATGCGGAACGCCGCCCTGAGCCGGTGGCGGTCTTTGGTCCCGAAGGTCGAGGGGTCCACGTTGTTGTCGAGGGCCGACCCCTCGCTGATCTGCCGTCCGTGGTGCCGGGAGGCCAGTCCACGCAGGAACCGGAACGCCTCGATGAGGTTCTCCGCATCCGACCGGGCGATCACCCCGGCCGTCGCCGCAGCGTCGAGCCGGTCGATGGTCGACACCTCGTCGAGGCCCGCGGACAGGGCGTACAACCGGGCGATCTGGACGACGGGCGCCACTCCCCCGGCCTTGAGGTCCAGGGTGTTGCGGTACTCCCCACGACGCGCGACGACCAGACCGCGCAGGAATCCGAGGGGAGGTTGCCAGTCGCACGCTATCCGGGCCAGGTGGGCCTGGAAACGGGGACTGCCCTGGGAACGCACCACCGTCTCCCGCCGGACCCGCTCCGCGAGCGCGGTCTCCCCGTGCACGGGGCGCAGGTCGAAGAAGACCTGGCTGTGCAGCACCGATTCGGCCTCCGGGGCTCCCACCCAGTCCCGGACCGTCTGCTCCCAGTCCGAACAGGTCCGCCGCCACCGGGGATTGGTCGCCATGACCTCACCCGGACACAGCGGGAAGCCGGCCCGGTCCAGCCCCGTGCAGACACGCTCCGCGAGTGCAGCGAAGTACGCGTCCGCGCCGGCTCCCGCAGCGGCCCGGTCGTCGAGGATCAGCGCGTTGTCCTGGTCACTGGCCACCCCGAGCTCACCGCGGGCCTGGGAGCCGAGTCCCACCCAGCAGTACGGCACCGGTGGCGGGCCGAGCTCGGACTCGGCGAGCGCGATCAACCGTCGGGTGGCCGCGTCGGCGGTGGCGGTGACGACACGGCCGATGTCCCGCGGCGTGGTCCCGCGGCGGACGAACTCGGCGACCAGCGGCAGCAACCGCGCGGACAACTCGGCCACCCCGTCGGCATCCTGGGCCCGGGAGATCCGCGCGGCCAGATACACGGGGTCCGCCTGGGCGAGGCGCAGCAGGTCCCCGCTCGTGACCATCCCCACCGGAACACCGTTCTCGCACACCGGCAGGTGGTGGACGCCCTTCTCGATCTGGAGCAGTGTCGCGTCGAACGCGCGGGTGCCCGCGTCCACCGAGACCGGGTCGGGGGTCATGATCGTCGACACGGGTTGCCCGGTGTCACCACCGACCGCGACCACCTTGGAACGCAGGTCACGGTCGGTGAAGATGCCCACCACGCGCCCGTCCCGCACCACGAGCAGCGCGGAGACGCGTTCCCGCGACATGATCTGCGCCGCTTCCAGGATCGTGGTCCCCGGGGCGGTGGTGACCGCGTCGCGGATCAGGAGATCCCCCACCGGGGTGCTCAGGGGGTCCCCGCCGGCCGCGGCGACGCGCGCCGAGGCCAGATCCTGCCGGATCCGGTCACTGCGCTCGCCGAAGAAATCCCGGATGCTCGGATACTCGGCCGCGAGCTCGTCGAAGACCGCCCGCGGCATCTCCAGCAACAGGGTGTCCGCGACCGCCTCCATGCGGTACCGCGACGTGCTGGGGCGGGTCAGCGTCGAGTAACCGAAGCAGTCACCCTCGTCGCGGGCGTCGAGCAGGGCACCATCCGGATCGCACACCTCGACGGCACCCGTGCGGATGATGTGCAGCGTGTCATTGGCGGCCCCCGCGTCGATGATGACCGTCCCCCGACGGTGATAGCGCTGACCGAGCCTCGCCGGCAGGCGGTCGAGTACGTCCCCGGGCAGTTCGTCGAACGGGGCACAGCGCGCGAGGAAGTCCCTCACCTCGGCGAGTTCGACATCCATGCCACCACTGTGGACGCCGACGGCCCGCGGCGTGATCACTTCAGGTGATTCACACCCGCGGGCCGCGGGGCCGGACGTGGGGTCAGCCGGGCGGGGTCTGACCGCTGACGGCCGCGACGATCCGGTCGCCCACCTCGGAGGTGACGATCGGCGCGTCGCCGCGCGACCCGAGGTCGGCCTCGACGGCCGCCTCGACGCGGTCGGCCTCGCCCGTGTGCCCCAGGTGGCGCAACAGCAGTGCCACCGACAGGATGGCGGCGGTCGGGTCCGCCTTGCCCTGGCCGGCGATGTCCGGGGCCGAACCGTGGACGGGTTCGAACATGGACGGGTTGGTCCCCGAGGCGTCGATGTTGCCCGACGCCGCGGTGCCGATGCCGCCGGTGACCGCGGCCGCCAGGTCCGTGATGATGTCGCCGAAGAGGTTGTCGGTGACGATCACGTCGAACCGGGACGGGTCCGTGACCATGTAGATGGTGGCGGCGTCGATGTGGCAGTAGTCGACTTCGACACCGGGGAACTCCGGAGCCACCTCGTCGACGGTGCGCTGCCACAGCCCACCGGCGTTGACGAGGACGTTGGTCTTGTGGACCAGCGTGAGTTTGTTGCGCCGCGACTGCGCGCGGGCGAACGCGTCGCGGACCACCCGCTCGACGCCGTATCGGGTGTTGACCGAGGTCTCGGTACCGATCTCGTGCGGGGTGCCGACGCGGATCGCGCCACCGTTACCGGTGTAGAGGCCCTCGGTGCCCTCGCGGACCACGACGAAGTCGATCTCGCCCGGGTTCTTCAGTGGCGTGGCCGACCCCGGGAAGAGCCGGGAGGGCCTCAGGTTGACGTGGTGGTCTAGTGCGAACCGGAGCGGCAGCAGCATGCCTCGCTCGAGCACACCGGCCGGCACCGACCGGGGGTCACCGATGGCACCCAGCAGGATCGCGTCGTGCGTCCTGAGGCTGTCGATGTCGGCATCGGTGAGGGTCTCACCGTTGCGCAGGTAGCGCCGCGCGCCGAGGTCGTACTCGGTCGTGGAGACGCCGGGCACCAGGGCGTCGAGCACCCGGAGCGCCTCGGCCGTGACCTCGACGCCGATGCCGTCGCCGGGGATGACTGCGAGCTTCATTGCTGTGTGGGTTCCTTCTGCTCAGTCCAGGTTGATCTGGGTGGCGGTGGCCCCGAGCTCGGAGACGATCCGATCGACGGTCGGCTCGGCGACCGCGCGGTCGACCCGGAGGATCAGGGACGCTCCCTCGCCGGAGGCGTCCTGGCTCAGCGCGGCGGCCTGGATGTCGATGTTCTCGCCGCCGAGAATGGAACCCACCTTGCCGAGGACGCCCGGCCGGTCGGAGTAGTGGACGAACAGGTTCTGACCCTCGGCGCGCAGGTCGAAACCGCGCTCGTTGATCCGCACGATCTTCTGGACCTTCTCGAGGCCGGAGAGCGTTCCGGTCACCCTGCCGGTGGCGCCGTCGGCGGCCACGGCCGTGACGGTGACGGTGCTGCGGTAGGACTTGGACTCACTGCGGGTCTCGACCGAGTGGGTGACGCCCCGCTGCTCGGCCATCTGTCCGACGTTGACGAACGTGGCCGGCTCGTCGGTGATGGCGGAGAACAGGCCGCGCAGGGCGGCGAGGCCCAGGACGTCGACCTGCTCGGCGGCGAGCTCTCCCGCGACCTCGACGTTGACCGTCGTGGGCACGCCCGGGCAGAGGTGACCGGCGATGAGCCCGACCTTGCGGACCAGGTCGAGCCAGGGCGCGACCTCGTCTCCGACGGGGCCGCCGGAGACGTTGACCGCGTCCGGGACGAACTCGCCGCGCAGGGCCAGCAGGACGCTACGGGCGACGTCGGTGCCGGCGCGGTCCTGGGCCTCGCTGGTGGAGGCGCCGAGGTGCGGCGTGACGACGGTGTTCTCGAGCTCGAACAGCGGCGAGTCGGTGCAGGGCTCGGTGTCGAACACGTCGAGCGCGGCGGAACGGACCTTGCCGGACTTCAGCGCGTCGACGAGGGCGTCCTCGACGATCAGGCCGCCACGGGCGGCGTTGACGATCACGACGCCGTCCTTGGCCCGGGCCAGCCGCTCGGCGTCGAACAGACCGGCGGTCTCCTTGGTCTTGGGCAGGTGCATCGTGATGATGTCGGCGCGGGAGACCAACTCGTCGATGTCGACGAGCTCGATGCCCAGCTGCGCCGCGCGAGCCGCGGGCAGGTAGGGGTCGTAGGCGATGAGGTTGGTCTCGAACGCGGCCAGTCGCTGCGCCACGAGCTGACCGATGCGGCCCAGCCCCACGACGCCGACGGTCTTGCCGAGCAGCTCGACGCCGTTGAAGGAGCTGCGCTTCCAGGTGTGCTCGCGCAGGGTCGCGTCCGCGGCCGGGATCTGGCGGCAGGCGGCCATGAGCAGTGCGACGGCGTGCTCGGCCGCCGAGTGGATGTTGGAGGTGGGCGCGTTGACCACCATGACGCCCCGCTCGGTGGCGGCGGGGATCTCGACGTTGTCCAGTCCGACGCCGGCGCGACCGATGATCTTGAGGTTCGGCGCGGCGGCGAGCACCTCGGCGTCGACGGTGGTGGCGGAGCGCACGAGGAGCGCGTCGGCGTCGGCGACCGCCTCGAGGAGCTTCGGACGATCCGGGCCGTCGACCCAGCGGACCTCCACGGCGTCGCCGAGCGCGTCGACGGTCGACTGGGCGAGCTTGTCGGCGATGAGGACGACGGGCCGTCCGGATGCTGTCACAGTGGGATCTCCTCGGTGTCAATTCGGGCACGACCAGTCTAGGGCACCGGAAAGCGGCGGCGACCAGTGGCCGGTACGCCCCCGGACGCCTACCGTGGCGGGAGTCCGCCCGGACGTGACCACCGACACGCGATGAACGGAGCACCGATGCCCCGCACCCCCCGGTCGGCCCCGCCGCCGGCACGTTTCCCCGACCCCTGGTTGCCCGTGCTCGCCCCGGCGCGCGGCCCGACGGCGGTGGCGACGTATCTGCGGGCCCACCTGTACGGCGCCGCGGTGGGACGCAGCGTCCTGGACCGCTGCATCAGTGCCGTCGACCCGGCGGACCGCGTGCGGTTGGTCCCGCTGCGTGAGGAGTTCGAGCAGGAGATCGCCAGTGCCTCCCGGCTCCTCAGGGTGCTCTCACCGGTCGGCACCCCGGGCCGTCGGCTGGTGCGTGTGTCGTCCGCGATCACCCTGTCCGCGCTCCCGGTGGGCCCGCTGCTGCTCGACCCACTCGCACGACTCGCCGTCCTGGAGGCACTGCGCACGCTGGTGGTGGCCAAGCGCTCGATGTGGGAGCTGCTCGCCGCCTCCTGGGTCGCGGACGGGCCGGCCTCGGCAGGCGGGGGGCCTGTGGGAGAGCGCGACGACGACGACGAGCTCGGCGGTCCGGGCACCGGCCGGCTCCTGCTGGGTCTGGCGGAACAGGCGCGGGCGCAGGAGGAGTTGCTGGAGCAGCTGCGCCGTACCTACGGTCTGGCGGTGTTCGAGTGAGCGCTGTGGGACGCGTTCGTGCCGACGTCGTCGTGGTGGGCTCCGGCCCCAACGGGCTGGCCGCGGCGTTGCTGTGTGCGAGGGCCGGGCGCAGGGTGGTCGTCCTGGAGGCGCAGGACACGATCGGCGGTGGGTGCCGGACCCTGCCGATGGGCGATGTCGCGTCCGGGATCCCCGGCGACCTCGCGGACGGATTGATGGTCGACCCGTGTTCGGCCGTGCATCCCATGGCGGGGGCCTCGCCGTTCTTCCGAGAATTCGACCTGTCCGCCCACGGGGTCGAGATGGTCACGCCCCCGGTGCAGTTGGCCCACGCGTTGCCGGGCAGGGACGCGATCGTCGTGCCGGCGGCCCCCTCCCCCGACACCCTCTCCGAGGGGTTGGGGTCACGCGCCGAGGCCGACCGGTGGTTCAGCCTGATCGGCCCTCTGGGCCGTCGGGCGGAGGACGTGGTCGCCACGGCTCTGTCCGATCAGCGGTCGGTCCCGCCCGTGGCCGCGACCGCGGCGCTCGGCGCGGCGTTCCTGCGGGCCCATCCCCGTGGCGCACTCGGCGACGCCCTGGGACCGGATGGGCGGACACTGTTGTCCGGTATCTCGTCCCACGCGATCACGCCGCTGTCCTCCCCGGCCGCGACGGGCGTCGGCCTCGTCCTTGGCTCGTTGCTCCACTCCCCTCTCGGCTGGACCCTGCCGGTGGGTGGCAGCGGCGCGATCACCGCCGCGCTGGCGGAGGCGATCCGGGACGCCGGTGGCGAGCTCCGGACCGGGGTCGGTGTGGACTCGTTGGCAGGGATCGACGCCCGGGACGTCGTGTTCAACACCTCCTCGCGGATCCTCGGCGAGATCCTCATGGCGTCCTCGCCCTCTCCGTCCGTGGCCCGCCGAGCGCGCCGGCTCCAGGAGGCCCCGGTCGGCGGTGCGGCGGCCAAGGTGGACCTCGTGCTGTCCGGCCCGGTGCCGTGGCGTGACGGCCGGCTCGCCGACGCCGGGACCGTCCACCTGGGAGGGGACTCCCACGCGATCGCGGCCGCCGAGCGCGAGGTCGCCGTCGGCAGGCACGCCGACCGACCCATGATCCTCGTCTCCCAGCCGTGGGTGACCGACCCTGGACGTGTCGCCCCGGACGGTCGGCGCCCGCTGTGGACCTACGCCCACGTGCCGGCGTTCTCCGACCGTGACCAGACCGAGCAGGTGCTCTCCGCGCTGGAGGAGGTCGCGCCGGGGGTGCGGGACGTGGTCGTCGCCGCCCACTGCACGCCCGCGGACCGGATGGCCGAACACAACGCCAACAACGCCGGTGGGGACATCGCGGCGGGACGGGTGGACCTGCGGGGCCTCATCGCGCGCCCGGTTCCACGGGCCGACCCGTTCGCGACCGGAGTGCCCGGGGTCTGGCACGCCTCCGGCTCGACCCCGCCCGGCCCGGGCGTGCACGGCATGGCCGGGCAGCACGTGGCCCGGAGGATCCTCGGCCGGTTACCGGCTCACTGGTAGGACACGAACCAGGGCCGGGGGCGCACCGCCATCGTCTGCTCGGGCGTGAACGTCGGGGTGTCCTCGTCGTAGAAGTTCTTCCACGCCATCCAGATGTCGGGCGACAGGCCCTGACGCAGGACGTCCCACGTCTCCATCTTCAGGTCCGGCGTGCCGTGGCCGTCGGCGTGCAGGGCGATCGCCACCTCGGGCCGGGAGGTGTCGATCCGCTCCCGGTCGTCGATCATCGCCATGCTGAACTGGTGGAGGATGAGCAGCTTCTGCGGTCCCCCGCTGTCGCGGGTGAGATCGGCCAGCCAGGTGGTGACCCGGTTGATCTCCTCGGCGTCCACCGACCCGATCTGCGCACCCGGCTGTTGACCGGGATCGAGTTTCCACTCGGGATCGAGCGCGAGGCCCACCCCGGGGCGCTTGAGCAACTCCTCGAAGATCTTGGCCTGGTCGAGCATGTCGGCCATCCCCGGCTGCAGGTCGATCACGGCGTACCCGCCGGCATCGGTGATGGCGTCGACAAGGGGGAGGAAGACCTCGGGGTCCCATTCGTTGGTGAAGTTGCCGTCCGCGCCCGGGCCCCCGGCCGCGACGGTGCCGATGATCTCGAACGCCGGGACCACCGGCTCCGGGGAGTACGGCTGGTACTCCTCGACCAGGCGCTGCACCCGCGCCACGCTCTCCTCCGGCCCCTGCTCGCCGAGGATGCCCAACACGGGGGTGATGGGTGAGCCGTACGCCGCCACGAACCGGCGGCCGGGGAACAGCAGCTGTCCCCCGCCCGGCAGTTCGGGAACCGTCCGAGCCTTCTCGACCCGGTCCTCGAGCTCGTCCTCGGTGCCCCATCCGGGCCCCAGCGCGTAGACCGCCTCGGCGTCCCGCACCGCCTCCACGGACCCGCCGTCCACCCGCGGGTCCGGGGCGCGCAGATGCGACACCGCCGCGCCCACGGCCACGGCGGTGGCGATCGACGCGACCGGGGTCCCGTCGTGCACGAGCACGCTGGGTGCGCCGTCTCCGTCCCACGCGGGCTCGCCGCGCTTGAACGGCTCGGCCGCCTCACCCGCGCCGTCGGCCGGGGTGAACTCCCCCGCCGTCATCAGCGACGGCGTACCCGGCGACTGGTGGACGGTGACGTCGTCGATCCGGCCCTGCGGGACCTCGACCTCGGAGTCGAAGGAGATCCCGGTCAGCTCCTCGAGCTCCGGCCGGCCTCCCGGGGTGTCGACGACCTCGCCGTCGTCGGGTGTGAAGGCCACCTGCCCGACCCTCAGCACCCGCTCGGCGCCCAGCCGCTGCACCTCGTCGGCCAGCGCCTCGTCCCCACCCGGCACCGCCGTGAGCATCGGTGCGCGCAGGCCCACCGCGACGGAGGCGGCACGCGCCTGGGCGGCGTCGTCCGGCGCCGCCACCACGACCACCGGCGCCGATTCCACCAGCAACCGTGTGGTCTCCACGCCGGATCCGTCGGCGTCCGCGGCGACCCGTGTGCCCTCCACCGGGGTGACCTCGGCCCCCGGGCCGTCGCCACCCGAGTCCCCCGTACACGCCACCGTCGTTCCCACCAGGGAAATGGCGAGGACCGCCGCACCCACTCCTCGGTTGAAGTGGCGCACGGCGGTCCTCCTGCTGGACGTGGGGAATCGATCCCGCAGGACCCTACAGGGGTCTCACCGGGACCGGGCCCGCAACACTCAGGCGGTCTCCGTGATCGGCCGGTCGACCCAGCTCATGAGGTCGCGTAGCTTCTGGCCGGTGACCTCGATCGGGTGCTCGGCGTTCTCCTTGCGGAGGCCCTCGAGCTCCTTGTTGCCACCCTCGACGTTGGCCACGAGACGCTTGGTGAACTCGCCGCTCTGGATGTCGGCGAGGATCTCCTTCATGCGCTCCTTGGTGCCGGCGTCGATGACGCGCGGGCCGGAGAGGTAGCCGCCGAACTCCGCGGTGTCGGACACCGAGTAGTTCATGCGGGCGATGCCGCCCTCGTACATGAGGTCCACGATGAGCTTGAGCTCGTGGAGCACCTCGAAGTAGGCGAGCTCGGGCTCGTAGCCGGCCTCGACCATGACCTCGAAGCCCGTCTTGACGAGCTCCTCGGTGCCGCCGCAGAGCACGGCCTGCTCACCGAACAGGTCGGTCTCGGTCTCGTCCTTGAAGGTGGTCTTGATGACGCCCGCGCGGGTGCCACCGATCGCCTTGGCGTAGGACAGCGCGAGCGCCTCGCCCTCGCCCTTGGGGTCCTGCTCGACGGCGATGAGCGCCGGGACGCCCTTGCCGTCGACGAACTGACGACGCACCAGGTGGCCGGGGCCCTTGGGCGCGACCATCGCGATGGTGATGTTGTCCGCCGGCTTGATGAGGCCGAAATGGATGTTGAGGCCGTGGCCGAAGAACAGCGCGTCGCCGTCGTTCAGGTTGGGCTCGATGTCCTCGGTGAAGATCTGCGCCTGCGAGGTGTCGGGGGCGAGCAGCATGACGACGTCGGCCCACTTGGTGGCCTCGGCTGCGGTCATGACCTTGAGGCCGGCCTCCTCGGCCTTCGCGCGGGACTTGGAGCCCTCACGCAGGCCGATCGCGACCTCGACACCGGAGTCGCGCAGGCTCAGCGAGTGCGCGTGCCCCTGCGAGCCGTATCCGATGACGGCGACCTTGCGGCCCTGGATCAGCGACAGATCCGCCGAGTCGTCGTAGAACATCTCCACTGCCATGGTGGATTCCCTTCGTGTTGGTTCGTGTAGCCGAGACTTGTGTAGGAGTCGAGACTATCGAGTGGTGTTGATGGACTTGGGGCCGCGTCCGAGCGCGACCATGCCGGACTGCACGATCTCGCGGATGCCGTAGCCGTCGAGCATCCGCAGCAGCGCATCGAGCTTGTCGGGGGTACCCGTGGCCTCGAGCGTGAGCGACTCCGGCGAGACGTCCACGATGTGAGCGCGGAACAGGCTCGCGATCTCCACGATCTGACCGCGGTTGGTGGCATCGGCGCGGACCTTGACGAGAGTGAGCTCGCGGGCCACCGAGCCGGCCGGATCCTGCTCGACGATCTTGATGACGTTGACGAGCTTGTTGAGCTGCTTGGTCACCTGCTCGAGCGGGAAGTCCTCGACGTTCACGACGATGGTCATGCGCGACAGGCCTTCGGTCTCGGTCGGGCCCACGGCCAGCGACTCGATGTTGAACCCGCGCCGGGAGAACAGCGACGAGACGCGCGCGAGCACGCCTGGCTTGTCCTCCACCAGCACGCTCAGGGTGTGGGAGCGAGCGCTCACTGGTCCTCCTCCTCGGCGGCGATCACCGCGGCGTCGATCCGCTCGGTCGCCTCGTGGATGTCCGTGGCCTCATCCGCCACGGAATCGGTGTCGTCGAACAGCGGCCGGATGTCCCGGGCCGCCATGATCTCGTCATTGGACGTACCCGCCGCGACCATCGGCCACACCTGGGCGTCCTTGCCCACGATGAAGTCGATGAGGACCGGGCGGTCGTTGATCGCGCGGGCCTGCGCGATCACGTCGTCGACGTCCTCGGCGCGCTCACACCGCAGCGCCACGCATCCCAGGGCCTCGCCGAGCTTGACGAAGTCGGGGATGTGCATGGAGTGCGTCGACAGGTCGGTCTGCGAGTACCGCTCCTCGTAGAACAGCGTCTGCCACTGTCGGACCATGCCCAGGTTGCCGTTGTTGATCAACGCGACCTTGATCGGCGCGCCCTCGATGGCACAGGTGGCCAGCTCCTGGTTGGTCATCTGGAAGCAACCGTCACCGTCGATGGCCCACACCTCCGCGTCCTGGCGGCCGAACTTGGCACCCATCGCGGCGGGCACGGCGTACCCCATGGTCCCCAGACCGCCCGAGTTCAACCACGTGCGGGGCTTCTCGTACTTGACGAACTGGGCGGCCCACATCTGGTGCTGGCCGACGCCGGCGCAGTACACGGCGTCCGGTCCGGCGGCGGCGCTCAGCCGCTCGATGACGTACTCCGGAGAGAGGGAACCGTCCGACTGCGGGCCGTACCCCAGCGGGAACTCGCTGCGGATCTCGTCCAGCTCGCCGACCCACGCGGACGGCTCGGTCAGCGTGCCGGACTCGCTCTCGCCGCGCAGCGTCTGGACGAGCTCGACGAGGACCTCCTTGATGTCGCCCACGATCGGGACGTCGACGGCCCGGTTCTTGCCGATCTCGGCCGGGTCGATGTCAGCGTGGATGACCTTGGCGTCGGGGGCGAACGTGTCCAGGCGGCCGGTGACGCGGTCGTCGAACCGCGCACCGAGGGTCACCAACAGGTCGGACCGCTGCAACGCGGCGACGGCGGCGACCGTTCCGTGCATCCCCGGCATGCCGTAGTGCAGGCGGTGGGAGTCGGGGAACGCCCCCCGTGCCATCAGCGTAGTGACGACGGGGATGCCGGTGAGCTCGGCCAGTGCCATGAGCTCCTCGGAGGCGTCGGCCTTGATGACGCCGCCGCCGACGTAGAGCACCGGGCGGGTCGCCTTGGCCATCATCCGCGCGGCCTCACGGATCTGCTTGCCGTGTGGCTTGGTGACCGGACGGTAGCCGGGGAGCTTCATCTCCGGCGGCCACGAGAAGGTCATCTCGGCCTGCAGCACGTCCTTGGGGATGTCCACCAGCACGGCACCGGGGCGACCGGTCTGTGCGATGTGGAACGCCTCGGCGATCATCCGCGGGATGTCGTCGCCGTGCGCCACGAGGAAGTTGTGCTTGGTGATCGGCATGGTGATACCCGAGATGTCGGCTTCCTGGAAGCCGTCGGTGCCGATGAGTGCGGTCCCCACCTGCCCCGTGATCGCCACGATCGGGACCGAGTCCATCTGGGCGTCCGCGAGCGGGGTCACCAGGTTGGTGGCACCGGGCCCCGAGGTGGCCATGCAGACGCCCACCCTGCCGGTCGCCTGCGCGTACCCGGTCGCCGCGTGCCCCGCGCCCTGCTCGTGCCGGACGAGGACGTGCCGGACCTTGGCCGAGTCGTAGAGCGGGTCGTAGACCGGCAGGATGGCCCCGCCGGGGATGCCGAAGACGACCTCGGTCCCGATCTCCTCGAGGGACCGGACGACGGCCTGCGCCCCCGTCATCCGCTCTGGGGCCGCTGACCGGGCCTTCTGGTCTGCACCCGGACGAGGTCCGGGCTGTGCCGTTGGTGCGCTCACTTCAACTGTCCTTCATGCTGGTCGTGGAGCCGTGGTTCGTGGTCGGCCGTGTTGTCTGGGATTTCTGACCGCGGTCTGACCCGGCAACAAAAAACCCCCGTCGGCCACGGAGGCCGGCGAGGGTGCGCGTCGACGGAAAGCCAGGTAGGGCTCAGGCGCCGACGCGCCGGCCGAGTACGAGACCGTTCCAGGTGTTCACGGGCCCCAGACTAGGCCGCGGCCGAGCGCGTCGTCAACTCGTGGAACATCGATCCCACGATGTGGACCGTGCCAGACTGGTGGCATCATGAGTGCCCCTTTCAGATCCCCCGTGCCGGAGTCGAGCCCCCGCGATCACGCCCTCTTCCGGGTCAATCCGATGTCGTACGTCGTCGTCGTCATCTTCGTACTCGCGATCCTCTGGCCCGTCACGTCCTACCCCGTGGCCCTGGGCTGGCTGGTGCTGCTCCCGATGGCCTTCGCCTGGTGGGTGGCCCGGACCCGGACCCGCCTGGACGAGGGGGGCGTCCACCTGTCCTCCTGGCGCGCCCGTCAGTCCGTGCCGTGGGATGAGGTCAAGGGCGTGATGTTCCCGAAGCGTGGGTTCGCGCGGCTCGTGACCACCGCTGACGCGTCACTCCCGATGGGCGGGGTCTCGTTCCACGACCTCCCGCGGCTGTCCGGCGCCAGCCGCGGCCGTATCCGCGACCCGTACGCCACGCCCGGGGCCGACGCCTCCTGATCCCGCCCGGCTGTCGGCCTCGCCGCGCGCGCCCGCCGCACCGCGACCCTCCGCGGTTCCTCGCCCCTCCGCCGCACCGCGTCCCACCGGAACCCCGCGCCCGGCGGGGACCCGGTCGGCCACGGCCTGGCGACGCATCCCCATCCGCTCGTAGACCAGGGTGACCACCACGCCCACCGCGAGTCCGGCGACAGCCCAACCGCCGAGCACCCAGACCGCGTGCCCGAGACCCGCCTCCCAACCGGAGTCGAAGAACATGATCGACCGCAGCCCGAGGTAGGCCTGGTGCATCGGTTGCAGCGTCCCGATGGCCACGAACACCCGCGGGAGCATCTCCGTCGGGGTGGCGCCGCCGGAGGTGGGGATCCCCAGCACGACGAACACCACGAGGTTCACCAGCAGCCCGGCGTTGCCGACGGCCGCGATGATCGTGTGCGCGCACAGCCCCACCGCGATGATGACCAGGTTCGAGAACCAGAACATGTGCCACGGGTCGTATCCGGTCACACCGATGATGTGCGCCACCCAGAGCACGAGCCCCGACACGAGCGGGGCGGTGATCAGGGTGACCACCCACTTTCGGACCAGGGTCTGGAGCCGCCCGAACGGCGCGACGTGGACGTGGAGCGCCAACGGTCCGATCTCCAGCGGGATGAAGCCGAGTCGCGCGTCGAGGAGCGCGGAGATGATCATCGCCCCGGTGAAACCCGCCAGGATCACGATCAGCGCGTAGAACATCGGGAGCGATGCGTTCGACACCCCGTCGGGCAGCGGATTCCACGCGGCCACGTCGATCATCACCGGATCCGCGAGGGCGACCGCCGCCGCGGCTCCGACGGTCCTGCCCTCCGCCTCGGCCAGCAGACGGGACTGCGACAGCAGTTCGGTTCCCATCCGTTCGTGGAACGACTCCTGCATCGCCTCGGCCATGGTGTTCATGACCTGTCCGGACACGATGGACACGCGTGGCGAGTACTCGAGCGTGATGCGCGCCCGTTCGGGCGGCTCCGCCGCGTCGCCCGCCTCCGTCGCCGCGGCCTCGATGAGGCCGACGACCTGCCGGCTCAGATCGGCGGGGATCCTGACCGCACCGAAGAACGTCCCGTCGCGGAGTCCTTCCTCGGCGGCCTCCGGGTCCACCACGTGCAGGCGGACACGCTTCCAGTCGTTGTTCTGGAGAAGTCCTGCGGTGATCTGCGACCCGATGTCGACCCCCCGCGGCCCGATCGGCGTCTCCAACGTCGCGGCGTCGTCCTCGTCCACCACCGCCACGGGGATGTATCGGGCGTGGGCCTGCGGATCCGCCGTGCCACCCAGGTACATGAACGACAGGAGGAAGAACAGGCCGCAGACCAGCACCACCGCCCCCGCGGAATGCGACAGGAACTCACGTAGTCCGCCCGTGTGACCAGAGTCGGTCATGTCCATCCCCGTTCGTGCCTCGTTCACGGTCGGCCGGGTGGCCCACCGTGAAAAGGGTAGACCCACGCCGGGGCGTATTGTGTGGTGGTCACGGCGCGTTCGGGTGCCGCCGCGGACGCGCGGACAGCGCGGCACCGTGCGGCACGGCCTCCGGAATGCGCCCTCCCCTTCGAATCGGAGCGAGGTCCCATGCCGCCCCTGAGGTCACGAACCAGTACCGCCGGACGTAACGCCGCGGGGGCCAGGGCCCTCTGGCGGGCGACCGGTATGACGGACTCGGACTTCGGCAAGCCGATCATCGCGATCGCCAACTCGTACACCCAGTTCGTCCCGGGCCACGTGCACCTGAAGAACGTCGGCGAGATCGTCGCCGAGCAGATCGCGGCAGCGGGTGGCGTGGCGCGCGAGTTCCACACCATCGCGGTGGACGACGGCATCGCGATGGGCCACGCGGGGATGCTGTACTCGCTTCCCAGCAGGGAGATCATCGCCGACTCGGTCGAGTACATGGTCAACGCGCACACCGCGGACGCCCTGGTGTGCATCTCGAACTGCGACAAGATCACCCCTGGCATGCTCAACGCCGCGATGCGGCTGAACATCCCCACCGTGTTCGTCTCCGGCGGCCCCATGGAGTCGGGGTTCTCGGTGGTCGTGGACGGTGTGGTCAAGGCCGGTTCGGACCTCATCACCGCGATCTCCGCCTCGGCCAACTCCGCCGTTGACGACGAGGGCCTGGACGCCATCGAGCGGTCTGCCTGCCCCACGTGCGGATCCTGCTCGGGCATGTTCACGGCCAACTCCATGAACTGCCTCACGGAGGCCCTGGGGCTGTCGCTGCCCGGGAACGGCTCGACCCTGGCCACGCACAGCGCCCGGCGGGCGCTGTTCGAAGAGGCCGGCCGCGTCATCGTCGATCTGTGCACCCGCTACTACCGGGACGAGGACTCCTCGGTGCTGCCCCGTTCGGTCGCCACCAAGTCGGCGTTTACCAACGCGATGGCGCTGGACGTCGCGATGGGCGGTTCCACCAACACCGTTCTCCACATCCTCGCCGCCGCACAGGAGGGCGAGGTCGACTTCGATCTGGGCGACATCGAGCAGATCTCCCGCCGTATCCCCTGTCTGGCGAAGGTCGCACCGAACTCGGACTACTACATGGAGCACGTGCACCGGGCCGGGGGCATCCCCGCGATCCTCGGCGAGCTCTACCGGGGCGGCCTGCTGGAAACGGATGTCCACTCGGTCCACTCCCCGTCGCTCGAGCAGTACGTCGCGGACTGGGACATCCGCAGCGGCACCGCAACCGAGAAGGCGATCGAGTTGTTCCACGCGGCCCCGGGCGGGGTGCGGACGATCGAGCCGTTCTCGACGGACAACCGCTGGGAGTCGCTGGACACTGACGCGGTGAACGGCTGCATCCACTCGGTGGAGAACCCGGCCACCGCCGAGGGTGGCCTCGCGGTCCTTCGCGGCAACATCGCACCTGACGGGTCGGTGTTCAAGACGGCGGGCGTGTCGGAGGAGAACTTCCACTTCTCGGGCCCGGCTCGCGTCGTCGAATCCCAGGAGGAGGCCGTCTCGGTGATCCTGGGCAAGACCTTGAAGGCCGGTGAGGTCCTGGTCGTGCTCTACGAGGGGCCGGCCGGCGGTCCCGGGATGCAGGAGATGTTGCACCCGACGGCGTTCATCAAGGGCGCCGGCCTGGGCACGAAGTGTGCGCTCATCACCGACGGCCGCTTCTCGGGCGGCTCGTCCGGCCTGTCCATCGGCCACATCGCCCCGGAGGCCGCCGCGGGCGGCCCGATCGGCCTGGTCCGTGACGGGGACATCGTGACCATCGACGTCGCCACGCGGTCCATCTCGGTGGATGTCGACGACGACGAGTTGGCCCGCCGCCGGGACGAGAAGGGCCCCCTCCCGTGGCGCCCGGAGAACCGGGACCGGAAGGTCTCCACCGCGCTGCGGGCGTACGCCTCGATGGCGTCCTCGGCTGACAAGGGCGCGGTCCGCATCCTGCCCGACTGAGTCTCCCCGTAGGGATCAACGGTATCCCCGTAGGGATCCACGCCCTCCCCGTCAGGGGTCCACGCCCCGGCGCCCGGGCTCTCAGCCCGCGGTGACCGGGGCGCTGTCGGCCGTAGAGGTCAGCGGGTTGGTGCCGTTGAGCAAGTACCACACGAGCCCGGCGACGACCGCGACGACCACCAGCCACACGATCCCGGAGAAGCGGGGACGGTGGGACCACGCCCACTTGCGGTCGGCGGACCAGCGTCCCGGGCCGGCGAAGAGCAGCGCCACGAGGGCGGCGGCGTAGAGGATCGAGACCTCGAGCCCGCGAGTGGTATCGCTCAGCACGGGGATGGGGTCGGCCCCGGTCAGTCGGACCGCGATGCCCAGCCCCACCAGACCCAGCAGACCGGCGGCGGCCACCGGGGTGGCCAGACCCACCACGAGCATGACCCCGGCGACCAGCTCGACGGCTCCACCGGCGATCGCGATGATGCGGGCCTGGTCGAACCCGGAGTCGGTGAGGGTCTGGGTGAACCCGTCGATGCCGGGGCCGCCGAACATCCCGAACAGCTTCTGCAGCCCCCGCATCGCGAGGAGTACGCCCACCGCCAGGCGCAGGACGAACAGTCCGAAGTCCGTCGTCCCCCGTCGTGCGATCTCATCGCGGGACGCGGGGGCGATGGTGGTCGGCTGGTCGCCGAACGGCAGCGGGGAGGACATGTCGTAGCCACCGGACTCGGCGAACTGGGAGTAGTCCGTGCGCCCGGCCGCGGGGAAGGCGGTGGTCGCGGTATCCGTGGATCCACCGGCCGAACCGGATGCACCGGCCACGCCGGCCGTGCCGGCGGTGCCGCCACTTCTCCCCGGGGCGTTGGGTACGTCCAGCGGGTAGTCCACGTCGTGGATGATCTCGGTACGGGCGTCGTCGTCACCGCGTTTTGAGGAAGTCACGTACCGACTGTATGCCGATGCCGGTGCCCCGGCATCGAGGACACGGCGCGCCGTAGTCTTGTCGGCATGAGATCGCTCCCGCTGCTGCTGGCACTGGCCGTCGCCGTGTCCGGTTGCGCGAGGTTCGACGACCGTCTCGAGGACCCGTTCACCCCCGCCCCCGGGCCCGGGATGGCGGCCGGACCGCCCCCCGCCAGCCCCGGCTCGCCGTCCCCACCGCCGTCGTCGCGATCGGGGGAACCGGAACCCCCGCCCGAGACAGGGCCGTGCGTCGACCCGGATCCCGCCGTCATCGCGACCTGCCTCGACCCCGCCGTCGCCGTGGCAGGGCTGGGTGAGCGAGCCGTGGTCGCGGAGTCGACGGGAGCGGTGAAGATCGTCTCGCCCGATGCGCCGCCCGAGCGGTTCGGCCGGGTCGACCCCCGGGGCGGCCGGGTAACCGCCGTCGCACCCTCCCCGGACTTCGCCCAGGACCGCTTGGTGTATCTCCTCGTCGTCGGCGACGGACCCACCCGGGTGGAGCGCCTGGCGCGCGGTGACGCCCCCCGGACGGTCGCCGAGCTGCCCCCCGCGGACAGTGGGGGGCTCGCGTTCGTCAATGACGTCCTCACCGTGGGCGTCGGCTCCGATATCGTCCGGTTCCCGTCGTTCACCGGTATCGGCCGAGCCGAGAATCCCCAGACCGTCGGCCGGGAGTTGGGCCGCATCCAGGCGCTGTGCCCTCTCGGAGACGAGGTGTTCCTCTCCACCGTCACCGACCGGGGCGCCGCGATCCGGACGCCTGAGCGCACGGTGTGGACGTGGCCGGACCAGCGCTCGGCAGGGGGGTGCGCGGCGTCCGAGGGCACACTCGCCATCGCGCTACCGGACGCCGAGCGGGTCGACACCCTCGAGACCGCCGGGGGCGCGGCACGAGGTCAACCAGAGGCGCTGGCCGAGGGTCGGTACGGGCGCCTGACCGGGCTCACCGTTGCCGGGCAGGGCCTCCTCCTCGCCGGTACCGCGAACAAGTCGGGCGGATCCGCCGTGCCCACGGACGACCGCGTGGTGATCCTCCCCCAATCCGGCGGCGGCGGGGACGCCCGGACCTAGTCGATTCGAACGCTTGTGCCATTTCCCGCCCGCGGGTAGAGTAGTACACACATTCGATCAACCGTGGCGTGCGGGGTGAGGGCCTTGGTGACGACGACGACGAGCTCGTCCGGATTCACGGCGCTGCGCGCGGTGGATGAGCCGTTGGAGTCGTTGGACTCGGCAGCGCTCAGCGAGGCGGCCCGGTCAGCGACGCTGGCACAGAACCTCGCCGCGGCGACCCGACTGCACGCCGCGTACCTACTCGTGGAGAGCTTCCGCCGCCTGGATGAAGCCACCCACGGCGACACCGAAGGCGACACCCGCCCCGCCCACGCCCGCCTGGACCCGGCCGGCCGGGCCCGCGATCACCTGGCCGCGGCCATGTCACTGACCTGCTGGCACGCCGGACACCTGGTCACCGCCGCCATCCAGGCCCACACCCGGCTACCGCGACTGCGGGGCGCCGTCGAACGCGGCCTGCTGCCCGAACAGTTGGCCATCGACGCCGCCTGCCGCCTGGCCGACGTCCCGGACGAGGCGATCGGCCCCGTCGAGTCCGAGGTCATCGGCCACCTCACCCGGGCCCTTGCCGGTGGCCATCGGCCCAGCCGCTCCGCACTGGACACCTCCGTCGACAACGCGGTCGCACGCCACGCCCCACAAGCCGCCCAGGACGCCGTCGACGCCGCCGCCGACCAGCGCACCGTGCGATTCCGTCCCGGCCGCAACGGCATGACCTCCATGTGGGCCCACCTGCCCTCCGGCGACGCCGAGAAACTGCGCCGCCGCATCGACGCCGCCGCCCGCGCCGCCACGGACCTGTGCCACCCCCGCAGCCGCAACCAACTGCGCGCCGACGCCCTCATCGCCCTGGGCGACCCCAACACCACCGACATCGCCGACCCCGCACACCACCCCGCACACCACCCCGAGCACACCCCGACCAGCAACCCCGCCGGCACCGGTACCGACGACCGCGGACACCGGCCCCCGCTCGGCGCCTCGTGGGGCACCGACAAGCCCATCCGCATCTCGGTCATCAACACCCTCGCCGACGGACTGCCCAACCAGGTCCAGTTCGTCAACGGCGCCTACGCCAGCTTCGACTGGCTCTGCGAAGAACTACTCTCCGGCGGCGACGCCACAGTCCGGTTCGAACTCATCGACCCCGCCCCCGGCAACCTCGACGTCCCCGACGCGATCCTCAAATACTTCATCACCCCCGCGCTGGCAGAACGCATCCGACTACGCGACGGGACCTGCCGCCACCCCGGATGCACCGTCGACGCCCACGACTGCGAGATCGACCACGCCATCGCCTTCGACCACAGGCGGCCCGAACTCGGCGGCCCCACCGCCGAGTGGAACCTGATGTGCCTCTGCCGCAAACACCACCGGGAAAAAACCTTCGGCCACTGCGCCTACCGCCCCGGCCCCCTCGGCGAGCTGACGATCATCACCGAAACCGGCCACGAACACCACACCAGCCCCACCGGCCCCCTGGCCCAGGCCCGCAACCACATCCTCGAACGCCAATGGCGCAAACACCTGGACCACCTCACCGCCGACGACGGCCACCTCACCAACCCACCAGGCACCACCCGACACCGGCGGGCCGCCACCGGCAGCACCCGGCCACCTGTCGGGACCGAGCCGCCTGACGGGGCCGAGCCTCCAGTCGGGACCGAGCCGTCGGTCGGAGTCGAGCCGTCGGTCGGAGTCGAGCCGTCGGTCGGTGCCGGGCAGTCCGACGGCTCGGTGTGGCGCCGCACGCGGGGCCGAGACTGCCCACCGCGCGACGCTACCGAGGGCGATCAGTCCGCCTAGCCATCGCCGATCGGTATGGATGTCCGTGCCGCTCAGCTACCGTGCTGCTCGGCTACTGATGATTCGGCTACCGTGCGAACCTCAGTTGCACGCCGCGATGACCAGCTCTTTCACGCGCGCCGGGTCTGCCTGACCGCGGGTCGCCTTCATGACGGCACCGACGATCGCGCCGGCAGCCTGCACCTTGCCGGAGCGGATCTTGTCGGCGATGTCGGGCTGGGCTGCCAGGGCGTCGTCGACGGCCTTCTGCAGGGCCGAGTCGTCCCGCACCACCTCGAGGCCCTTGTCCGCGACGATCTGGTCGGGCTCGCCCTCGCCGTCGAGGATCGCGTCGACTACCTGGCGGCCGAGCTTGTTCGTGAGCTTGCCCTCGGCGACCAGTTCGATGACCCGCGCCAGCTGTGCTGGGTCGATGGCGAGTTCGGTGAGGGCGACACCGCGCTTGTTGGACTGCTGGGTCATGTACGACACCCACCACGACCGGGCCTCGGCGGCCGGGGCGCCCGCGTCGACCGTGGCGAGGATGAGATCGAGGGCTCCGGCGTTGACGAGGTCCCGCATCTCCTCGTCCGAGACGCCCCAGTCCGCCTGGACCCGTGCGCGGCGGACCCACGGCAGCTCCGGTAGCGTCGCGCGGATCTCCTCGATGAGTTCTTCGGTGGGCTCCACGGGCGCGAGATCCGGCTCGGGGAAGTAGCGGTAGTCCTCCGCAGACTCCTTCGGCCGCCCGGACGTCGTGGTGCCGTCCGACTCGTGGAAGTGGCGGGTCTCGAGCACGACCTCGTCGCCTGCGGTGAGGACGTCGGCCTGGCGGCACATCTCGTGCCGAACCGCGATCTCGACGCTGCGCAGGGAGTTGACGTTCTTGGTCTCCGTGCGGGTGCCGAACTCGGTGGCGCCCTTCGGCATCAGCGACACGTTCGCGTCACACCGCATCGAACCCTGGTCCATCCGGACGTCCGACACGTCGAGACTGGAGAGCAGATCTCGCAGCGTGGTGACGTAGGCGCGGGCGATCTCCGGCGCCCTCTCCCCCGCCCCGACGATCGGCTTGGAGACGATCTCGATGAGAGGGACGCCGGCGCGGTTGAAGTCGAGCAGCGAGTGGGTCGCACCGTGGATGCGGCCGCTGGCGGAGCCGACGTGGGTGGACTTGCCGGTGTCCTCCTCCATGTGCGCGCGCTCGATCTCGACCCGCCACGTCTCGCCGTCCTCGAGCTGTACGTCGAGGTAGCCGTCGTGGGCGATCGGCTCGTCGTACTGCGAGATCTGATAGTTTTTCGGCTGGTCCGGGTAGAAGTAGTTCTTGCGCGCGAAACGGCTGTGCGGCGCGATCGAGCAGTTGAGCGCCAGACCGATCTTGATGGCCCACTCCACGGCCTGACGGTTGGCCACGGGCAACGCGCCCGGCAGACCGATACACACCGGACACACCTGGGTGTTGGGATCCGCCCCGAACGCGGTGGGACATCCGCAGAACATCTTGGTGGCGGTGTGCAGCTCTACGTGCACCTCCATGCCCATGACGGGATCGAAACGTGACACGACCTCGGTGAACTCCATGCGGAACAATCTAGCCGAAGAGGCAGGCGGCCTCGCGGTAGCGGTCCTCCGGAACGGTCTTGAGCACCGCGACGGCGTCCTCGACCGGCACCATCTCGATCGACTCCCCGCGTAGCGCGACGATCTGGCCGAAGTCACCGCGGTGCACGGCGTGAGCCGCGTGCACCCCGAAACGGGTCGCCAGGACGCGGTCGTACGCGGTCGGGGTCCCGCCTCGCTGGATGTGACCCAGCACGGTGGTCCGGACGTCGCGGTTCATGCGCTCGGCGATCGCGGCGGCCATCTGGTCGGCCACCCCGGTGAACACCTCGTGGCCGAACTGGTCGTTGCCGCCCGCGCGGAGCGTCATCCCGGATCCCTCGACGGGCGTCGCCCCTTCGGCCACCACGCAGATCCCGTAGGCCTCCCCCATCTGGAACCGGCGCTTCATCACCTTGCACACGTAATCGATGTCGAACGGCACCTCGGGGATGACGATCATGTGCGCGCCGGACGCCAACCCCGCGTGGAGCGCGATCCAGCCGGCGTGCCGGCCCATCACCTCGACGAGCATGACCCGCTCGTGGGACTCCGCCGTCGTGTGCAGCCGATCGATCGCATCGGAGGCGATCGAGACGGCGGTGTCGAAGCCGAAGGTGTAGTCGGTGCCGCCGACGTCGTTGTCGATGGTCTTGGGCACCCCCACCACGGGGATGCCGTTCTCGGTCAACCAGCGGGCCGCCTTGAGCGTTCCGTCGCCACCGATGGCCACCAGGGCATCGATCGCATGCCGCTCGAGGGTCTCGCGGATCTCCCGCAGACTCGCCGTGAGGATGTCGGGGTTCAGTCGACCGGTTCCGAGGATCGTGCCACCGCGCAGCAGGATGCGATCGATGCCCTCGTCGTCGAACAGCGGTACCGCACGGTCGTTCACCAACCCGGACCACCCGTCCTGGAACCCCAGGACCGGGGAGTCGTACTCCGAGTTGGCGGTGCGGACCAGCGCGCGGATGACCGCGTTGAGTCCGGGACAGTCGCCGCCGGCGGTCAGGACACCTATACGCACGTCGAGCTCCTCTCGGTTCCCCCGCAGTCTAGGTCCGCATGCGGCCCACCACGGTGGTCACCGCGCCGGGCTCACCGACTGTTCACCGGTTCGGAACGCCATGGTGGCCAGACCGCCCAACAGGACGACCGCGGCGGGCAGGTACATCGCGTCCGCCACGGCCTGACCGATGTCACCGTGCGCGACGAACCGGGCCTGCACCAGGGCGCCGATCGCGGCGGACCCGAGGACCGCACCGACCTGGCGGGTGGTGTTGTAGACACCGGACCCCGCGCCAGCCGACGCCATCTCCAGGCGCCGCATCGCCGTCGACGACGTCGGGGCCCACACACACCCGTTGGCCACACCCATCAGTGCGATCGGACCGAGCAGGACGGGAATCGAGGTCTGGGCGTCCATTACCAGGGCGAGCCAGAACAGGGACACCGCGTACGAGAAGTAGCCGATGCCCGTGAAGATCCTCGGGTCGATACTGTCCGCCCACCGGCCGACCACCGGTGCGAGGACGCCCGCGATCAACGCCATCGGCAGCAGCATCATGCCCGCGCGGGTCGGACTGAGCTCCTTGACCCCCTGGAGATAGAACATGATCGGGACCATGGTGCCGGCGGTGACGAAGCCGATCGTGGAGACCCCGAACGTCCCGATCGAGAAGTTGCGATCGCGGAACAGGCGTAGAGGAACGAGCGGCTCGGTCCGGACCCGGGACTGCCACCACACGAACACCACGAGTCCCACCACGCCGGCGACGATGAGCCCCGTGGTGGTGCCGCCCCACCCGTGCTCCTCCCCCTGCTGGATCCCGAACACCAGGAAGAACATGCCGACGGCGGACAGGACGATCCCCGGCACGTCGTACGAACGCGACCGGGTCTCCAGAACCGGTACCCACAGCCACACCAGCACCACGGCGAGGACGCCGAACGGGATGTTGACGAAGAAGACCCACCGCCAGTCGAACGCGTCGATCAGTACCCCGCCGAACACCGGGCCCACGACGGAGGCGATCCCCGCGACGGCGCCCCATGCGCCCATGGCCGCGCCGCGCCGGGCCGGCGCGAACACACGGGTGATGACACTGAGCGACTGCGGGGTCAGCAGTGCCGCGCCGAAGCCCTGGAATACCCGCGCCACGATGAGCGTCTCGATGTCGGGTGCCAGTCCGCACCACAGGGAGGCGCCGGTGAACACCACCAATCCCGCGATCGCCACGGTGCGGGGGCCGATCTGGTCACCGAGACGGCCGGTGAACAGCAGCGGCACCACGTACGCCAGCAGATACGCGCTGGTCACCCAGATGACCTGGTTGGTGGTGGCACCGAGCTGGGTGACGAACGCGTCGGTGGCCACCGCGACGATCGTCTGATCCACCAGGATCATGAAGAACCCGATGACCAGTGCCGCGAGCGCCTTCCATGCGTCCCTCTCGGGGACGGTCGTCACGCTATCGCGCCTCTCGCGGCCTCGTAGGCGGCCCCGACCCGGTACAGGCGGTCGTCGGCGAGCGCCGGCGCCATGATCTGCAGACCGGCGGGCAGGCCCTCGACCAGGCCGGACGGAACCGACATGCCGCAGTGCCCGGCCAGGTTGAGCGGCAGGGTGCACAGGTCGAACTGGTACATGGCGACCGGGTCCTCCACCTTGTCCCCGAGCGGGAACGCGGTGGTCGGCGTGGTCGGCGAGATCAGGACGTCGACCTTCTCGTAGGCGGCGTCGAAGTCGCGTGCGATGAGCGTGCGTACCTTCTGGGCCTGGCCGTAGAACGCGTCGTAGTACCCGGCCGACAGGGCGTAGGTGCCGAGCATGATGCGGCGCTTGACCTCGGGGCCGAAGCCGGCCTCGCGGCTGGCGGCCATGACCTGGTCCGCCGAACCGTCACCGGTCCGCAGGCCATAGCGCATGGCGTCGAAGCGTGCCAGGTTGCTGGAGACCTCGGACGGCAGGATGAGGTAGTAGGCGGGCAGTGCGTACCGGAAATTGGGGCACGAGACCTCCACGATCTCCGCGCCCAGCTCGCGCAGCGTGTCCACCGCCGCACGGAAGGACGCCTCGACACCGGGCTGGTAGCCCTCACCGGAGAACTCCGTGACCACGCCGACCCGCAGGCCGGTCAGATCGCCCCTGGCGCCCTCCCGGGCGGCGGCGACGACGTCTGGGATCGCGACGTCGAGACTGGTGGAGTCGCGCGGGTCGTGCCCGGCGATCACCTGGTGCAGCAGCGCGGTGTCCTCGACCGTGCGGCCGCACGGGCCGCCCTGGTCGAGAGACGACGCGCAGGCCACGAGGCCGTAACGCGAGACCGTGCCGTAGGTGGGCTTGACGCCGACCGTCGCGGTGAGCGCGGCGGGCTGGCGGATCGACCCGCCCGTGTCGGTGCCGATGGCGATCGGCGCCTGGTGGGAGGCCAGCGCGGCGGCCGAACCGCCGCCGGACCCGCCGGGGGTCCGGCTCGGATCCCACGGGTTTCGGGTGGGCCCGTAGGCGGAGTTCTCGGTCGAGGACCCCATCGCGAACTCGTCCATGTTGGTCTTGCCGAGGATCGGGATGCCCGCCTCGCGGAGCCTGGCGGTGACCGTCGCGTCGTACGGCGAGCGGTAGCCCTCGAGCATCCGAGAGCCGCACGTGGTGGGCGCGTCCGTGGTGGTGAACACGTCCTTCAGGGCGACGGGCACGCCGGCCAGCGGGCCGAGCTCCTCGCCGGCCGCCAGTCGGGTGTCGACGTCCCGGGCCGCCCGGAGGGCCTCGTCCGCGCCCACGTGGAGGAACGCGTTGATCTGGCCGTCGACCTCGTCGATCCGGTCCAGGTGCGCACGGGTGACCTCCTCCGAGGACACCTCCCGCGCGGCGATCCGGCCCGCCAGCTCGGCGGCGGTGGCGGTGGTGAGCTCGGTCATGCGTCCTCCCCCAGGATCTGCGGAACCTCGAAGCGCTGTTCGTCGGCGGCCGGGGCCTGGTCGAGGGCCTGCTCCGGGGTGAGGCCCGGGGTGACCACGTCGTCCCGGTACACGTTGGTGATAGCGGTGGGGTGGCTCATCGCGGGCACGTCCTCCGCGGCGACCTCGGACACCGCCTGCACGTGGTCGAGGATGTCGGTGAGCTGCTGTGCGAACGAGTCCAGCTCGGAGTCGCTCAGTTCCAGGCGGGAGAGCCTGGCCAGATGCGCGACGTCCCCGCGTGAGATCGAGGTCACGTGCCTGCCCCTTTCCGTGACGTGGTCGGTACCGGCCCAGCCTAGTCAGCCCATATGCGTGCGGCACAATGGGCGTCATGTCTTATCTTCTCCGTGTCATGCTGCCCGACCGACCGGGCAGTCTCGGTTCCCTCGCGGTGGCGCTGGGGACCGTGGACGCGGACATCATCAGCCTCGACGTGGTCGACCGTTTCGACGGGGTCGCCGTGGACGACATCGTCGTGGAGGTCCCCCACGGCACCTTCCCCGACGCCCTCATCACCGCGGCGGAGCGACTGGACGGCGTGCACGTCGACTCCCTTCGTCCGTTCGGCGGGATCCTCGACGCCCACCGCGAACTCGAACTCATCGACGCCGTCGCCGGGGCGGGTGCAGGGGCCGCGCAAATGCTCGCGGACGAACTCCCCGCCGCGCTGCGCGTCGGCTGGGCCCTGGTGGTGGAGGTGACCGGGGACGCGGTGTGCCGGCTGGCCGCGCGGGGCGAATCCGCGCCGATGTGGGACGGTGGCGAGGTGTCCGTGTTGTGCGGCCTGGACCGGGTCACCGCACTGGATGACGACGACGACGGCGTGCCGGCGGAGTGGAGGGCCATGGACACCTCGCTCGCCGCGGCGCCGTTAAACTCGGGGCACGTCCTCGTGGTGGGCCGACCGGGCGGTCCCTCGTTCCGGCCGTCCGAGATCGCCCGCCTGGGATATCTCACGGGGATCCTCCGGACCCTCGACGCGGGCTGAGGCGCAGCCCCGCCGCGACCAGGGCCGAGACGATCGCGACCGCGGGGAGGATCCACGCGAGCCGCCAGAGGGTCGCGAACATCGAGAACTGCTCGTTGCTGAGGAACTGGGTCCCCGGCGACCAGATGCCGACGAGATGCTCGAGCACCCCGACGCCATCCGTCGCCCGGTAGGTTTCCCGCAGCCACAGCAGTCCGAGGAACGCTGAGGCCGCGGACGCGGCGATCGCCGTCGCCGTCCAGAACGCCGGACGGGCGGCCCACCGGCGACCGCCCGCCACGGCGGTCACGATCACGCCCGCCAGCGCCCCGCAGTAGACCGGCCACCCCGAGCGCCAGGGCAGATACATCGGCATCTCGAGGATCGGCTCCACGGGCTGCCTACTCGTCGACCGGGGCCGGGGCCGGACCGTTCTCCATCAGGTCCACGAAGCCGGCCTCGTCCAGGATCGTCAGCCCGAGTTCCTCGGCCTTGGCCGCCTTGGACCCCGGATTTTCCCCCACGACCACGTAGTCGGTCTTCTTCGACACCGAGCCGGAGGCCTTGCCGCCGCGGGCGATGATCGCCTCCTTGATCCCGTCCCGGGTGAAGCCCTCCAGCGAACCCGTGGCGACGATCGTCAGACCCTCCAGGGTCCGGCGGATCGACTCGTCCCGCTCGTCGGCCATCGAGACCTCGGCGGCGGTCCAGCGGTCGACGATCTCCCGGTGCCAGTCGACGTCGAACCACTCGACCACCGAGGCCGCGATGGCCGACCCCACACCGTCCGTCTCCGCCAGCTCCTCCTCGGAGGCGGCGCGGATGGCCTCCATGGTCCCGAACCTGGTCGCCAGGGCGCGCGCGGCCGTGGGGCCCACGTGCCGGATCGACAGGGCGACCAGCACCCGCCACAGCGGCCTGTCCTTCGCGGTGGCGAGGTTGGCCAGCAGCTTGCGGCCGTTCTCGGTGAGCACGGTGCGCTCGGCGTCGGCCCCCGCCTCGATCTGCTTGCGGGTCGCCTTGTCGATACGGGTGTAGAGGTCCGTTCTGAGCAGGTCGGACTCGGAGAGGTCGAACAACCCTGCCTCGTTCTCGAGCACCCCGCTGGCGAGCAGGTCCGAGGCACCTTCGTATCCGAGCGCCTCGATGTCCAGGGCGTTGCGGGAGGCCAGGTAGAACAGCCGCTCCCGCAGCTGGGCGGGGCAGGAGCGCTGGTTGGGGCAGCGCCAGTCCGCATCGCCCTCCTTGGCCGGGGCCAGGACGGTGTCGCACTCTGGACAGCGTTCGGGGAAGACGAACTCGCGCTCGGTGCCGTCGCGCCGCTCGACCACCGGGCCCAGCACCTCGGGGATCACGTCACCGGCTTTGCGGATCACCACCGTGTCGCCGATGAGCACGCCCTTGCGGATGACCTCCGTCTGGTTGTGCAGGGTCGCCAGCGAGACCGTCGACCCGGCGACGGTGACGGGCGCCATGTGGGCGAACGGGGTGACACGCCCGGTGCGTCCGACGGAGACCCGGATGTCCAGCAGTTCCGTCATGACCTCCTCGGGTGGGTACTTGTAGGCGATGGCCCACCGCGGCGCGCGCGAGGTCTGACCGAGCCGGCGTTGGACCGCACGGTCGTCGATCTTCACGACCAGACCGTCGATCTCGTGCTCCGGATCGGTGCGGTGTTCGCCCCAGTACCGCATCCGCTCGACCACCTCCTCCACCCCGGTGGCGGGAGCGGTGTGCGGTGAGACCGGCAGTCCCCATTCCGCCAGTGCGAGGTAGACGTCGTGGAGGCTCTCGAAGGTCGCGCCCTCCACTGCGCCCAGTCCGTGGCAGTACATGCCGAGTCGACGCTGGGCCGTGATGGCCGGGTTCTTCTGACGCAGTGATCCGGCCGCACTGTTGCGGGGGTTGGCGAACGGCGGCTTGCCCTCGGCCACCAAGCGGGCGTTGAGGTCGGCGAAGTCCTCGAGACGGAAGAAGACCTCCCCCCGGACCTCGAGGAGCGACGGCACCGGTCGGTCGTCCGACGAGGTGAGGGTGACCGGGATGTCATCGATGGTCCGTGCGTTGAGGGTGACGTCCTCGCCGGTGCGACCGTCTCCGCGGGTCGCGGCGCTGACCAGTCTGCCGTCGCGGTACACCAGATCAAGTGCGACGCCGTCGATCTTGACCTCGCACAGGAACGGCAGCCTGTCCTCCGGTACGCCCGCCTGCTCGACGGCGGAGGCGACCCAGTCCCGGAGC
Organism: Dietzia sp. IBK-p2-16D; assembly: GCF_057773085.1. Classification (NCBI taxonomy): domain Bacteria; kingdom Bacillati; phylum Actinomycetota; class Actinomycetes; order Mycobacteriales; family Dietziaceae; genus Dietzia; species Dietzia sp. IBK-p2-16D. The sequence goes on from NZ_JBYMTL010000001.1 coordinate 464,790, forward strand.
TCCTCCTCGGAGAAGACGTTGTCCAGGCTGGTCATCCGCTCGAGGTGTTCGACCGGGGTGAACTCCGTCGAGAACCCGCCGCCGACCAGCTGCGTGGGCGAGTCCGCGTTCCGCAGTCCCGGGTGCTGCTCCTCGAGCGCCTGCAGCTCGGTGAAGAGCCGGTCGAACTCGGCGTCGGAGACGATGGGCGCGTCCTTGACGTAATAGCGGAACTGGTGATCGCGGACGGTCTCCGCGAGTACGGTCCACTCCTGCCGCACCTCCGGCGGGATGTCCCCTGTGCCGACCGGCTCACTGCTGTCATCGGGATGGCTCACGTGGACAGGGTAATGCCGAGCGGACCTCGATGTCGGAGCGCTGCCCTACGGTGAGCCCATGACAACCGACATCCAGCACCCCGCCGCCATCGACCGGAACCGACTTCTCGCCTTCGATCTGGAGACCACCGGCCCCGATCCACGAACCGCGCACATCGTGTCCTCGGCGCTCATCGCGATAGACGGGGCAGACAAGAAGGAACGGAACTGGCTCGCCGACCCGGGGATAGAGATACCCGAGGGGGCGACGGCGGTCCACGGCATCACCACGGCGTACGCACGGGAGAACGGTCGCCCCCACGCCGAGGTGGTGACAGAGACCGTGGCGGCCATCCGGCGCGGTTGGCGCGAGGGCCGCACCCTCGTGGTGTTCAACGCGTGCTACGACCTGACGATCCTGCGCCGGTGGGACCCGTCATTCGAGATCCTCGGGCCCGTGGTCGATCCGTATGTCGTGGACCGGGCTGTCGACCCCTACCGTAAGGGCAAGAGGACTCTCGCGGCCGTGTGTGGGGTCCACGGAATCGCGTTGGACTCCGCTCACGAGGCCGCGGCGGACGCGCTCGCCGCCGCACGGCTGGCATGGAAGATGTTGGGCGTCCAACAGGAACTGTCCGGGTCCGACTGGCGGGAGGTCAACGCGCAGCAGTCGCGCTGGCACCAGACGCGGCAACGTGACTTCGTCGACTATCTGGAGCGCTCGGGCAAGGATTCCTCCGACGTCAACCTGCTGTGGCCCCTGGCGGCGGTGTAGACGCGTCGCGCGGCGCCGTCACCGTCGGTCACTCCGCCACCCGCGGGGCCGTCTCGGCCACCAGCCGGGCTCGACGGAGAGCGGCCGTGGCCTGTGCGGCACCGGAGGTGGTCTCTTCGGGGGTCGGCGAGAGCACCACCCGACCCAGGCTCGAATACCTGGGTGCGCTCAGGCGGTCGAGCAGTGCGAGCAGACTCACCGCCGTCTGCTCCGCCTCGGCCGTGGTGCGCGGCGGACGGGCAGCACCGGGAAGCCCCTCCAGATGGAGGATCCCGCCGTTGCCGAGCACCGTGCCGGCGGCGTCGAGTGCGTCGTGCGACTGGGCGGAGTGGAGCGGGGCCGCGGTCAGGCACACCCCGTCGAGTGGCGTCTCGTCACGTGGTGTCTCGGTGACGACCGACCAGGCCGGGGGTGCCCCGGGATCGGAGATGACCGGGACGCGAATCAGGACCTCGGCTGCCCCCGCGCGACGCAGTGCGTCGCCGAACCGGCACAGCGACACGGCGAGTCGATCCGGCGGCACGGCCGCGATGGGATCGAATCGGCTGGGCGAGTGGACGGTGCCGGCAGCGACGTGCCAGAGCAGCGGCTCGTCCAGCACTATGCGGGCGCCCGCTCCGATGCGGCGTGCCAGTTGCGCGGCTCGCGCGCTCGCCCCCTCCGCGAGGGAGGCGGCGAGGTCTCGTCGGGCCCCGCGGTCGCTGAGGACGGGCATCCCACCGGGAAGCTCGATCCCGGCGGCCAGGGACCACGGGCCCACCACACGGACCTGCAGGCGGCGGCTCCCCGGCGACGGGTCCGCCTCGGGATCCCTGGCCTGCTCGTCGGCCTCCTCGAGCGCGTCCGCGTCCCGGTCGAGGAAGTCGGTGGCCCGACGGGCGAGGCGGCCCGGGGAATCGGCGAGTCTCCATCCACGCGGCGAGACGTCGACCGGAAGGTCCGCGAGCAGAGCCAGCGTGCGTCCGATCTGGTCCGCGCCCGGGCCGCGTTCCGGCAGCTCCGGCAGGAAGGGCAGCGCGTGGCATTCCCCCATCACGACCCGGGCCGACTCCCGAGGGTCGGTCCCGGGCATGGGTCCGGGCCCGGTACCGGCCGGTGCCACCGGGGTCACGCGGACTCCGTCACCGGTCGTGATGCGGAGATGGTCCCGCTGCCGAGCACGCGGTCGCCATCCGGTTCGGGCCGGTACAGCACGGCCGCCTGCCCCGGGGCCACACCACGGATCGGCTCGTCGAGGGTGATCTCGAGGAGGGCCTGCGCGCCGTCGCCAACCCGCCGGACGTGGCCCGGTGTCGCCTCACCATGGGCCCGGATCTGCACGAGGCAATCGGTCTCGCGGATGTCGTCGTCGACCAGCCAGTAGGGCGAGGTCGCAGTCATCGCGACGGAGAGCAGATGATCCGCGCCGCCGACGGTCACCGTACCGGTGTCGGCGTCGATCGCGGTCACGTAGCGGGGACGGCCGTCCGCGGCGGGGCCCCGGACCCCGAGGCCCTTTCGCTGGCCGATGGTGAACCCGTGCACGCCCTCGTGGCGCCCGAGCTCGTCGCCTGTGTCGGCGTCGACGAGCGCTCCGGGACGCAGTCCGATGCGCGCCCCGAGGAACGCGCGTGTGTCTCCGGAGGGGATGAAGCAGATGTCGTGGCTGTCGGGCTTGGAGGCCACGGGCAGCCCGTCGGTCTCGGCCTCCGCTCGGACCTGGGACTTGAGCGAGTCCCCCAGCGGGAACATCGAGTGCGCGAGTTGTTGCGGGGTGAGCACGCCGAGGACGTACGACTGGTCCTTGGCGTCGTCCACGGCGCGACGGAGAACCGGCCGGTGGGAGCCGTCGGGCAGTTCCTCGGTCGACAGCCGTGCGTAGTGGCCGGTGGCGACGGCGTCGAAGCCGAGCGCAACCCCCCGTTCGAGGAGTGCCTCGAACTTGATGCGCTCATTGCACCGCAGGCAGGGGTTGGGCGTCTCGCCCCGGGCGTAGGACTCGACGAAGTCGTCGATCACGTCCGCACGGAAGCGTTCGGCGAAGTCCCAGACGTAGAACGGGATGCCCAGCAGGTCGGCGACACGGCGGGCGTCACCGGCATCCTCCCGGGAGCAGCATCCGCGTGACCCGGTACGGAGGGTCGCCGGATCGGCGCTGAGCGCGAGGTGGACACCGACGACATCGTGTCCGGCGGCGACGGCCCTGGCGGCGGCGACGGCGGAGTCCACTCCCCCGCTCATGGCGGCGAGAACCCTCATGACGCGGCCACTCCGGCGCGGGCGAGCCCGAGGCCGGCCACGCGGGCTCGTTCGGCTGCGGGTCCGAGAGCGGCGATCGCGGCGTCGACGTCGGCCTCGGTGGTGGTGTGCCCCAGACTCAGACGCAGACTGCTGCGGGCCGCGGCGTCGTCGGCCCCGAGGGCCAGGAGAACGTGGCTCGGCTCGGCCACGCCGGCGGTGCAGGCCGACCCGGTGGAGCATTCGATCCCGGCGGCGTCGAGCAGCAGGATGAGCGACTCGCCGGAGCAACCCGGGAACGTGAGGTTGGCGATCCCGGGCAGGCGCTGGCCTCCGCCGTTGGCGATCGCGCCGGGAACCTCGGCGAGCACACCGGCGACCAGTCGATCGCGGAGCCGGCTGAGGCGCAGGGCCTCGGAATCCATCTCCCTTACCGCCTCCTCGAGCGCGGCGGCCATCGCGACGGCCCCGGGGACGTCCACGGACCCGGACCGCAGGTCCCGCTCCTGGCCGCCCCCGTACCCGATCGGCAGGCAGTCGGCACTTCGGTCGAGGAGCAGTGCGCCGACACCGAGCGGGCCACCGAACTTGTGCGCGGAGAGGCTGAGGGAGGTCACGCCGAGGGCGGAGAAGTCGACCGGGACGTGCCCGACGGCCTGGACCGCGTCGGTGTGGACGGCCGCACCCACCGCGCGGGCCGGGCCGGCCGTCGCCGCGACGTCGGTGAGGGTGCCTATCTCGTTGTTGCCGAGCATCGTCGCGACGAGGGCGAGCCGGGACCCGACCTCGTCGGCGAGGTCGCGGACCGTGCCCGGGGTGACGGCACCTCGGGAATCCACGGGCAGCACGCGGACGTCTTTCCGCCCGCCGCGGTCGGTGGCCAGGTGCGCGGCGGCGTCGAGGACGGAGTGGTGTTCCGTCGCCCCGACGGCCACCACGTCGCCGGCCGCGGCGCCGGCCTGACCCAGGACGGCGAGATTGTCGGACTCGGTCCCCCCGGAGGTGAACACGACCTCGGACGGTCGGCAGCCGAGATGGTGCGCGAGCGACTCGCGGGCTTCCTCGACACGGCGGCGGGCACGGCGTCCGGAGCCGTGGAGCGAGGACGCGTTACCGACCGCGGAGGCCGCCTCGGCGTAGGCGGCGACGGCGGCCTCACGCATCGGGGTGGTCGCGGCGTGGTCCAGATAGTGCACGGAGCGGGTGGTGGGCATATCGCTGGCAAGGATACGCCCGAACGCGCCGGACCCCGGCACCGCAGGGGTGCCGGGGTCCGGGGACGCTGGTGGACGCGGTGTGCGTCCCGACTCACTTACGGGCGTTGATGGCCTCGGTGAGCTGCGGTGCGACGTTGAACAGGTCGCCGACGATGCCGTAGTCCGCGATCTCGAAGATCGGGGCCTCCTCGTCCTTGTTCACGGCGACGATGGTCTTCGACGTCTGCATACCGGCGCGGTGCTGGATCGCGCCCGAGATACCCAGGGCGATGTACAGCTGCGGCGAGACGGTCTTGCCGGTCTGGCCGACCTGGAACTGGCCCGGGTAGTAACCCGAGTCGACGGCCGCACGCGACGCGCCGACCGCACCCTTGAGGGAGTCGGCGAGGGGCTCGACGACCTTCTCGAAGTTCTCCGCGGAGCCGACGCCACGACCACCCGAGACGACGACGGTCGCCTCGGTGAGCTCGGGACGGTCGCCACCGACGATCGGGTTGCGCGAGATGACCTTGGCGGCGTTCTCGGGCTCGGGAACCTGCACCTCTACGACCTCTCCGGCGCCGGCGGCCGGGGCCGCCTCGACGGAGCCCGGACGCAGCGTGTAGATCGGGGTCTCGCCGGAGACGGTCGCCTCGACGGTGAAGGCGCCACCGAAGATCGAGTGGACGGCCGAGCCGTCGGACTTGATCTCGACGACGTCGCAGAGGGTGCCGGACCCGGTGCGGGCCGCGAGACGACCCGCGACCTCCTTGCCCTCGAACGTGGCGGCCAGGACGATCGCGGCGGCGCCCTGCTCGGCGAGGCCAGCCAGGACGTCGACCTTGGGTGTGACGAGGTAGTTCTGGACCGCGTCGCCCTCGGCGACGTAGATCTTCTCCGCGCCGGCCTCCTTGAGGGCCTCGGTGAGCGCGGCGGCGGTGCCGGTCTCACCGAAGACGACCGCGGAGGGCTCTCCGAGTGCACGAGCGGCGGTCAGCAGCTCGAGGGACACCTTCTTGAGTTCGCCGTCGACGTGCTCGACCGCGACGAGGACTTCAGCCATGGTGGATTCTCCTTGAAAAAGACTGGGATGAGTCGGTCGGGGTGAGTTCGCGTCAGATGAGCTTCTGCGACACGAGGTACTTGGCGACGTCGTTGCCGCCCTCGCCCTCGTCCGTGACCTTCTCACCGGCGGCGCGCGGCGGCTTGGGGCTCGCGGAGGTCACACTCGACGCCGCGTTGTCCTTGCCCACCTGTCCGGCCTCGACGTTCGCGTCGGCCAGGGTCAGGTTCTCGACCGGCTTCTTCTTGGCGGCCATGATGCCCTTGAAGGACGGGAACCGCGGCTCGTTGATCTTCTCTCCGACGGAGACGACGCACGGCAGGGGCGCCTCGACCTCGAAGATGCCCTCGTCGGTCTCGCGCTCGCCCTTGGCGACGCCGTCGGCGATCTCCAGGGTGCGCATGTGCGTCAGCTGGGGAAGGCCGAGGTACTCGGCGAGGATGGCCGGGACGGCACCCATGCGCCCGTCGGTGGCCTCGTTACCGGCGATGACCAGCTCGGTGCCCTCGATGGTGCCCAGGACGTTGGCCAGGGCCCACGAGGTCTGGACGACGTCGGAGCCGTGGAGCGCCTCGTCGTTGAGGTGCACGGCCTTGTCGGCGCCCATCGACAGGGCCTTCCGGATGGCCTCGGTGGCGCGGTCCGGGCCGGCGCACAGGACGGTGACCTCGCCGCCGTGGGCCTCCTTGATCTGGAGAGCCTGCTCGACGGCCTTCTCGTTGATCTCGTCCAGGACCGCGTCCGCGGCCTCGCGGTCCAGGGTGTAGTCCCCGTCCGAGAGCTTGCGCTCCGAATAGGTGTCGGGAACCTGCTTGATCAGTACGACGATGTTCGTCATGGGCCTGCGTCGACCTCCTGCGAGTCGGGGCGGGGTGCGCCCCCGTCATGACCGGGCGCACCGGATTGTGGTCCTGCCACACACAATAACGCGGCCACGCCCGCGGTGACGGGGCCGGGGCCGGTCGGTGGCCGCCGGCGGTCGGTGGCCGCGGTCGGCGGCTCAGTTGATGCGCTTCTCCCAGCCGGACCACGCGGCGTCGCGCAGTTCGTTCTTGCGCACCTTGCCCGTGGACGTCCGCGGCAGCGCCTCGGTCAGCTCCACGGCGCCCGGTACCTTGTAGCGCGCGATCCGGGTCCGGCAGTGTTCGACCACGCCGTCGGCGTCGAGGGCCGAGCCCGGCCTGACCACGACGTAGGCCTTGGGGCGCTCGCCCCATTTCTCGTCGGGCATGGAGACCACGGCGCAGTCCACGACGTCGGGGTGCGAGACGATCGCCTGCTCGACCTCGATCGTGGAGATGTTCTCGCCGCCCGACACCACCACGTCCTTGGCCCGGTCGAGGAGCTGCACGTAGCCGTCCGGATGCATGACGCCCAGGTCACCCGAGTGGAACCAGCCGCCCGCGAACGCGGTGGCCGTGGCCTCGGGGTCGCCGAAATACCCCTTCATGACCCCGTTGCCGGTCATGACGACCTCGCCCATGGTCACTCCGTCGGCGGGCACGTCGACCAGATGGCTCTCCCCCGGCGAGGTGCGTTCGACGACGCGCACGGTGTCGGCGTGGATCATCGCCACCCCCTGCCGCGACTTCAGCCCTGCGCGCTCGTCGGGATCCAACCCGGACCACCCCGGCTGCGGCGTGCAGACCGTGAACGGGCCGTAGGTCTCCGTCAACCCGTACACCTGGGTGACGTCGATTCCGAGGTCCTCGAAGCGCCGCAGGATGGTCGGCGAGGGCGGGGCCCCGGCGGTGACCATGCGGATCCCCTCGATCGGCCGGGCTGCCGGGTCGTCGGCGATGGTGGACAACACGGCTGGTGCACCGGCCAGGCGGTTGACCCCCTCGTCGTCGAACAGTCGCCAGATCTCGTCCCCGCGGACGGCGCGCAGACACACATGGGTCCCCCTCGCACCGGTCAGGGCCCAGGTGGTGCACCACCCGTTGCAGTGGAACATCGGCAGCGTCCACAGGTACTTCGAGTCGGCGTCGAGGCCCTGGGTGATGATCTCGCCGAGGGAGTTGAGGTAGGCGCCCCGATGCGTGTACATGACGCCCTTGGGTCGGCCGGTCGTACCGGAGGTGTAGTTGACCGCGATGACGGAGTCCTCGTCGGCGACAGTCCACGACACGGGCTGCGGCGAGGCGGACGCGAGGGCGTCCTCCAGGGACTCGGCGCGCGGGCCGAACCGGGCCGGGTCGGGTTGCGAGCCGTCCGCGTCCGGGGCGACCAGGACGAGGCGCAGCGCATCCGGGACCTCGTCGCCCAGCCCCGCGAGGAGGTCGGCGTCCGCGATGAGGACGGCGATCCCGGCGTGCTCGACGATGTAGGCGATCTCCGCAGGGGCGAGGCGGGTGTTGAGGGCGACCACGGCGCCGCCCGCGAGCGGAACGCCGAACTGCGCGAGCAGTGCCTCGGCCGAGTTCGGCGCCAGGACGCCCACCCGGTCACCGCGCGCGACGCCACGCATCTTCAACAAGGAGGCCAGCCGGGTGGCCCGGTCGGCGAACTCGGCGTAGGTCTGACGGCGCGGGCCGTCGACGACCGCGGTGGCGTCGGGTGAGACGCGCGCGGCCTTCTCGAGGAAGCTCAGCGGGGTGAGCGCGGTGTCGAGTCCGGAGTTCGCTGTCATCGGGGTGTAGCCGCCTCTCGTGGGCACGGGTGATGCCCGTCACGGTAGCGGCGGAGTGCACTCCGCGATCCGCGATTCCCCCTCCCGCACCCCTGCCCCGGGCGGCTTCGGGGAGCGCCGGTCAGGTGAGGGGCGGGCGGCGGACTACTCTCTCGTGTGACTGTCTCGACTCGACGGGGGGACCTGTGGCACCGGCATCGACACCGGCACTGACACCGCGCACCGCGCGGTCCCTGGTCGCCGTCGCGCTCGCGGCGGGAGTGCTCGCCGGGTGCGCCTCGGACACCGAGAGCGGCGGTGCCCGCCTGGGCCAGGCCGCGAGCTGGTCCTCGGTCGCCGGCGGGCCGCCCAACTCCGGTCGTGCCCACTCCGCGGTCACGGACGCCCCCGAACTGCTGTGGTCCCGTGCGTTGGGGGCGCCCGCGATCGGCGTGGCCTCCTCGGACGGCATCGGCACGTCATTCCAGGCCACGGTCTCCGAGCGCGGGTGCAACCTCTTCGCACTGACCGCCGAGGACGGCCGCAAGCGCTGGTGTCTACGACTGCCGACGGACGGCCCGCGCATCACCGCGACGGTCGACGCACGCGGGTCGTTGTTCGTCCCGATGTACGGCGGGGTGGGCGCGCTGGCGGCCGAAGGCGAGAACCGCTGGTTCGCCGCGACGAAGGGCGTGCCCACCACCGTGACGTTGCTGGACGGCCGTCACCTGCTGCTCGTGTCGCATCTCGGGGTGGCGCGGGTGGTCAACGCCCACACCGGTCTGGACGCCACTCCCGAACTGCGGCTCACCGGGAACATCGCGACCGATGACCGGGCCTACGGCCTCCCGTGGTGCGCCACCGGTGAGCGCGGCTGCCCGGCGCCCTCCCCCGCCGCCGTGGACACCGACACGGCGACGGCCTACCTCACCGCATGGACGCCGGGCGCCGACGACCCGGAACTGGTCGCGGTCCGGCTGGTCCCCGGCGAGTTCACGGCCCTCGAAGAAGTGTGGCGCGTGCCCCTGCCCGACGGTCGCCTGGGCACGCCGGTGGTGTTGTCGAACGACCGCGACGAGGTCTACGTCCACGCCGCCGACGGCACCCTGGGCGCGTACTCGACGTCGGACGGCGCGGTTCGGTGGTCCGCCCCGGTCGGCTACCGGCCGGACACGCCCCCCGCCCTGCTGCCCGACGGGACGCTGGTCAGCGGCGGTCGCACGACCACCGTGTGGAGGGGACCCGACGACGACCACGACGACGACGCGGGCCCGGCGCCCGTGGTGGCCGTCCGCGGGGAGGACGGAACCGGCCGGGAGGTCTGGCGCCGGGACGACCTGCGTCAGCTCACCAACCCCGCCGCGACGGCCGACGGGCGGGTGCTTGTGGCCGTGCGCTCGGGCGGTACCGACGACGAGCCCGGGATCGCGGTCCACCTGCTCGACGGCGACGACGGGGCCACCCTCCACCGGATCGAGGTACCCGCGGCGACGGGCCCGGTCTCGGGGCTCAGCGTGGACTCGGACGGCCGGATCGCGCTGACGACCGCGGTGGGCGCGGTGTACGTGTTCGAGTGACCGGGTGGTCGGGCGGTCAGTCCCGTCGGGCGGAGCGCGGCCCGCACACGAACACCACCGCGGAGCTGCCGATCCGGGTCACGACGAGGGCCAGCGGCCGTGACCCGCTGAGGGCGAGCGATCGCCGCAGCACGTCGGGATCCGTGTCGACACCGCGCACGAGGATCTCCAACGACCCGCAGTCGCGCTGCCGCAGCACGCGGCGCAGCTGCTTGCGGTCCAGCCTGCACTTCTCGAGGACCTCGAACCCGGTGTAGCCGTCCGGGACCCGTGGGCCGGTCAGGTGGGCGATCCTCGGGTCGAGCTGACGGAGCCCGTGACGGCGGGCCCAGTGACGTACGAGACCAGCGCGGACGACCGCCCCGTCGGGATCCACGATGAACCGCTCGGCCTCCTCGTGGGCGTCGACCTCGTCGTCGTCGCGGTCGGTCACCTCCTCCACGTGGACCGCGACACCGTCCGCGACGAGGCGCGGTGGCCCCCACGGCCCCGGCGCGTGGGCGGCGGTCGTGCGGAGCACCGTGGCCCGACGGCGCACGCCGGCCGACAGGCCCGGCGACCACAGGCACGCCTCCCGCACCGAGCCGTCGAGGGACACCAGTTCGACCTCCCCGGAATGGTCGAGCTGCGAGGTGTCCAGGCCCGGGGCGCACTTGATGACGTGATCGCGGTCGGCGGCGACGGTGAGCAGGTCCGGCAGCGGCGGGCTGAGCCGGGCCGGGTCGTGGACGCGCCGGCCGGCGGAGCGGCGCGCGGGGTCCGCCACCAGGACGGCGCCGCGGCTGGGCGGGGCGAGCGCGTCGGCCACACACACGAGCGCGTCCGGGACGTTGTGGGCGGCCATCCGGGCGCGGACCGGGTCCAGGTCGGAGCCGATAACCCGGTCGGCGGTGCGCACCAGCTCGTTCAGTTCGGCGCCGACGGAGCAGGTGACGTCGTGGACGTCCCGGCCGGCCAGACGGCCCGCCCGCAGCGCCGCGACCGGCCACGCCGTGGCCTGCTGGACCGCCTCGTCGGTGAGGAGCATCGCCCCGGAGCCCCGGATCCGACCGTGAGCACGGGCCCGCGCGGTGACGACGTCGATAGCCGCCGCCGCATGCACGGGATCGGCGCGGCGGACGGCCGCGGTCGAGGCCACGAGGCCGGCGCGGGACCACTCCAGGCCCGCCGCGAGGTCGAGCAGGTCGCGTCCGGCGGGAGTGCGCAGGAACTCCAGGTCCTCGGGGGTCACCGCCGCAACGTTAGTTCCCGCCCGGCGCGATGGCTCGCGGGGTGGCCAGGACCTCGGCGACGTCCGCGGACCCCGCCAGGTCGGACAGCACGTCGAGGGTGGGACGGAGCATGCCGAGCCGACCCAGGATCCCCGCCTGGGCGGCGTCGTCGGCGCGGATCCACTCGGTCGCGCGCGCCTCGGTCGTGCCGCCGTCCGGGTCGACGCCCGCCGGCAGGGCAGCCACGAAGAACAGGGTGTCGTAGCGGCGTGGGGGCCCGACCGGGGTGGTCCAGCGATCCCACGGGCGCAGCAGGTGGGCGGCCAGCACCAGCCCGTGCGCGGCGAGCAGCGAGTCCAGGTCCCCCTCCCCCGCGTCGAGCGCGCGCCGCTCGTCGGGTCCCGGCGGTCCGGCCGGTGCCGTCGCGGCCAAGCCGCCGACACCCGCCCCGGACCCCGACGCGCCCTCCGGTTCGGCGAGCAGCACCCCGGTCTCCTCGAACAACTCCCGGGCGACCCCGCGCACGGCGGCGGCGGCGCGGTCGGTGTCGATCCCGAACCGCTCCGCCCACCACGCCGGTCCGGGCCCGCGCCACGGGCGGGTGCCGTGGTAGTCCCGCGGCTCGACGCCGCCGCCGGGGAACACCGACATCCCGGCGGCGAACTGCATGGTCGCGACCCTGTGCTGGAGGAAGACCTCGACACCCCCGCCGACCCGTGCGTCGCGGATGAGGGCGACCGTGGCGGCCTCGCGGATCGGCACGGATCCCGGCGCGACGATCGCGGGCGCCTCGCGCCCCGGTCCGCCGCTCACGCCCGCGGGGCCCGTCGGTGCCGACCTGAGCGCCGTGCACGACGCGCGAAGTAGCGGCCGTCGATCGAGTCGACCACGATCGACTGGGCGAACGCGCGGCTGAGGTTGTCCGAGGTGATCACCTCGTCGATGAGTCCCATCGCGGTGACCTCTCCCTCCGCCAGGAGCATCGCGTGGGTGAAACCCGGGGGGATCTCCTCCACGTGGTGGGTGACCAGGACCGTGGCGGGGGCGTCCGGGTCCATGGCCATGTCCCCCAGACGGGCGACGAGATCCTCACGGCCTCCCAGGTCCAGGCCGGCACCCGGCTCGTCCAGCAGGAGCAGCTCGGGGTCGGTCATCATGGCGCGGGCGATGAGGACGCGCTTGCGCTCCCCCTCGGAGAGGGTGCCCCAGGTGCGCTCGGCCAGGTGCTCGGCCCCGATCGATTCGAGGGTGTCCGCGGCGCGGGCGAAGTCCTCGGGGTCGTACCGCTCCCGCCATCGGCCGAGCACGGCGTACCCGGCGGAGACGACCAGGTCCTGCACCACCTCGTCACCCGGGATGCGGCCCGCCACCGCCACCGAGGACAGACCCACCCGGCTCCGCAGCTCGGTCACCTCCGTCCGCCCCAGCTGCTCGCCGAGGATCACGGCCGTCCCGGTACTCGGGTACTCGAGCGCCGATGCGATCCGCAACAGCGAGGTCTTCCCCGCGCCGTTCGGTCCGAGCACCACCCACCGCTCATCCAGTTCCACCTGCCAGGACAGGGGCCCCACAAGGGTCTTGCCGTCCCGCCGGAGCGAGACGTCACGGAGGTCGAGGACGAGGTCGGGGTCGCTGTCGATCAGGGTGCTCACGTCGCCCATCTAACCGGTTATCGGGTCGCCGGGTGGCCAGGAACACGGCCCCGCAGGTGAACGCCGACTCGTGCGGCCCTGAAGGATCGTCCCGACTTCGATAGCGTCGTGGGGGTGACGCCGTCCACCGCGGCGCCCGCCCGCCGAGAGGAGCACCGACGTGAACGACCGTCTGGCCATCGATGAGGTCCGTCCCCTCGTCTCCTGCGGGAGGTTCCCGTCCAAGTCCGTGGTCGGGGAGATCCTGCCCGTCTCGGCGATCGTGTGGCGCGAGGGCCACGACGCGCTGTCCGCCAGCCTGGTGGTCCGACGGCCCGGTGGCGCCTCGTCCCGGGCCACGATGGTGCCCGGCACCGAGCCGGACACCTTCCACGCGCTGCTGCCCACCGACGTGCCGGGGATGTGGTCGTTCCGCGTGGAGGCGTGGTCCGACCCCTACGCCACGTGGCGTAGCGGGATCGTCAAGAAGATGGCCGCCGGCCAGGACTCGGATGAGCTGGGCAACGAGTTCGAGGTGGGCGCCCGGGTGCTCGACACGGCGATCGCCCGGGCGACCGTCGCCGGCGTCGCCGACCGCGTCGACCTGCTGACCGCCGCCGCGGCCGCGCTGCGCGGCTCCGGTGACGCGGCCACCCGCACCTCCCCGGCACTGTCGGACGAGGTCGCCGACGCGTTGGCGGACGACCCCGTGCGCGAGCTGGTCACCGTCGGCCAGACCCATCGCGTGTGGGTGGACCGCCGCGAGGCGCAGTTCAGTTCCTGGTACGAGTTCTTCCCCCGCTCCACCGGCGGCTGGGACGACGAGGGACGCCCCGTCCACGGAACGTTCGCCACCTCGCGCTCCTACGTGGACCACGCCGCCGACCTCGGGTTCGACGTCGTGTACCTGCCGCCGATCCACCCCATCGGCGAGATCAACCGCAAGGGCCGCAACAACACGCTGACCCCCGGGCCCGGCGACGTCGGGTCCCCGTGGGCCATCGGTTCCGCCGAGGGTGGGCACGACGCGGTCCACCCTCTCCTCGGCACCATCGAGGACTTCCGCGAGCTGGTGGCCCACGCCCGCGAACGCGGCGTCGAGGTCGCGCTGGACCTGGCCCTGCAGTGCGCGCCCGACCACCCGTGGGCCGCCGAGCACCCGGAGTGGTTCACCGTGCTGCCCGACGGGCACATCGCCTACGCCGAGAACCCGCCCAAGAAGTACCAGGACATCTATCCGGTCAACTTCGACACCGACCCGGAGGGCATCTACGCCGAGGTGCTGCGCGTGGTCCGGCTGTGGACCTCGCTCGGGGTCCGGATCTTCCGGGTCGACAACCCGCACACGAAGCCGGCCGACTTCTGGAACCGCCTCATCAGCGAGGTCAAGCGGACGGCGCCGGACGTGCTGTTCCTCGCCGAGGCCTTCACCCGTCCGGCGCGGCTGTTCGGCCTGGCCAAGCGCGGCTTCTCGCAGTCGTACACCTACTTCACCTGGAAGACCACGAAGTCCGACCTGGTGGAGTTCTGCGAGCAGCTGCTGGCCCACGTCGACGAGGCCCGCCCCAACATGTTCACCAACACCCCGGACATCCTGCATGAGTCGCTCCAACGCGGCGGCCCGGCGATGTTCGCGATCCGGGCGGTGCTCGCCGCGACGCTCTCCCCCTCGTGGGGCGTGTACTCCGGTTACGAACTCTACGAGTGGCAGCCCGTCGCCGACGGCAGCGAGGAGTACCTGGACTCGGAGAAGTACGAGCTCCGCCCCCGCGACTTCGCCGCCGCGGAGGCCGCCGGGCAGTCACTGGCCCCGTGGTTGCGCACCCTCAACCGGGTCCGCCGCGAACACCCCGCCCTGCAGCAGTTGCGCACCCTGCGGTTCCACGACGTGGACAACGACCAGATCATCGCCTACTCCAAGATCGATCCGGCCACCGGGGACTGCGTGCTCGCGGTGGTCTCCCTGGACTCCCTCGGTGTCCAGGAGGGCACCCTGCACCTGGACATGGCGGCCCTGGGGTACGACGACGACGCCCGGTTCAGCGTGCGCGACGAGGTGTCCGGCTCCGAGTTCCACTGGGGGTCGAGCAACTACATCCGGCTCGAACCCTGGACCGCCGTCGCCCACATCATCGCCATCCCGCCCTGCGACGAAGCACGTAGGGTCGAACTGACCTACCGCACGCACACCGTGGATTGAGGCGAACGGCCATGGCAAAGCACAAGAAGAAAATCCGCTCCACCGACCGGCTCGGACCGGAGCAGACCTCGTCGTCGTCATCGGCGCCCGCGGCGGCTCCGGCGACGCCTGCCGTGCCCACCACTCCCCCCGCGCCCCCTGAGCCGGCCATCGCCGCCGAGCCCACGCCGATCCCCGACGAGGTACTCGGTCGGCTCCGGTCCGGAACCCACCACGACCCCCACTCGGTCTACGGCGCGCACCGGGACGGGGACGGCTCCGTCGTGCGCACCGTCCAGCCGGGCGCGGTGGAGGTGGAGGTCGTCATCGGCGACCGCACCGTCCCCATGCGCCCGATCGGTGACGGACTGTTCCACGCGGCGCTGCCCGACCCCGACGTTCCCGACTACCGCTACCGGGTCCGCTACCCCGACGGCCACACCCGCACCGTCGCGGACGGTTACCGTTTCCTGCCCACCCTCGGCGAGATCGACCTGCACCTCATCGGCGAGGGACGCCACGAACGACTGTGGGACGTCCTCGGCGCCCACGTGCGCACCTACGACACCCCGGGCGGGCCGGTCACCGGCACCTCCTTCGCGGTGTGGGCGCCGGGCGCCCGCGGGATGAGCGTGGTCGGCGACTTCTGCGGATGGAACCCCACCTCGCTGCCCATGCGCTCGATCGGATCCTCCGGGGTCTGGGAACTGTTCGTGCCCGACGTCGCCGACGGCGCGGTCTACAAGTACTGCGTCCGCGGCGCCGACGGCCGGACCATCGACCACGCCGACCCCATGGCGGTGGCCACCGAGGTGCCCCCCGCCACCGGGTCCAGGGTGTTCACGTCCGGATACGAGTGGAACGACGACGAGTGGATCGCCGCCCGCGCGACCCGCGACCACTCGCGTTCCCCGATGACCGTCCTCGAGGTCCACGTCGGATCCTGGCGACCCGGACTCGACTACCGGGAGTTCGCGCACGAGCTCGCCGACCACATCGCCGAGACCGGGTTCACCCACGTGGAGCTCATGCCCGTCGCCGAGCACCCCTTCGGCGGTTCGTGGGGCTACCAGGTCTCCTCCTACTACGCCCCGACCAGCCGGTTCGGCTCCCCCGACGACCTGCGCTATGTCATCGACCACCTGCACTCGCGCGGCATCGGCGTCCTGGTGGACTGGGTGCCCGCGCACTTCCCCAAGGACGAGTGGTCACTCGGCCGGTTCGACGGCACCCCGCTCTACGAACACGCCGACCCCCGCCGCGGCGAGCAGCCCGACTGGGGCACCTACGTGTTCGATTTCGGCCGTCACGAGGTGCGCAACTTCCTCGTCGCCAACGCCCTCTACTGGGCCGAGGAGTTCCACGTCGACGGCCTACGAGTGGACGCCGTGGCCTCGATGCTCTACCTGGACTACTCCCGCGAGGCCGGCGAGTGGACCCCCAACATCTACGGGGGCCGGGAGAACCTCGAGGCGATCTCGTTCCTCCAGGAGGTCAACGCGACCCTGGCGCGGGAGCATCCCGGCTTCCTCACCGTGGCCGAGGAGTCCACGTCCTGGGGTGGCGTCACCTCGCCCACCTACACCGGCGGCCTCGGGTTCTCCATGAAGTGGAACATGGGGTGGATGAACGACACCCTGCGGTACGTGGGACTCGACCCGATCTACCGCGGATTCCACCACGGCGAGATCACCTTCTCGATGATGTACGCCTGGAGCGAGCGCTTCGTCCTCCCCCTGAGCCACGACGAGGTGGTCCACGGCAAGGGGTCGATGTGGGAACGCATGCCCGGCACCTCGTGGGACCGGGCGGCGGGCATCCGGAGTCTCTACGCCTACATGTGGGCGCACCCCGGGAAGAAGTTGCTGTTCCAGGGGCTCGAGTTCGGCCAGACCACCGAGTGGGACGCCGACAAGGGTGTCGCCTGGGAGAACCTCGAGGGCTGGGAAGGCGAGTACCATCGCGGCATCCTCGCCTGCGTGCGGGACCTCAACACCCGCTACGCCGACAACCCCGCCCTGTGGTCGCTCGACGACGAGCCCTCCGGCTTCTCGTGGATCGACGCCAACGACGCCGCCCACAACACGTTGTCCTTCCTGAGGACGGACCACGCCGGCAACACGATCGCGTGCGTGGTCAACTTCTCCGGCGCCCCGCTCGGCGACTACCGCATCGGGCTGCCCGAGGGCGGGTACTGGGAGGAGATCCTCAACACCGACGCGTCGGGTTACGAGGGTTCGGGCGCGGGCAACCTGGGCGGGGTCGACGCCGAGAACACGCCCCACCACGGGCGGCCCTACTCGGCGGCGATCACGGTCGGTCCCCGGGCCACCGTGTGGTTCCGGCACGCGACGGACACGTCGGTCGGGGCGTCGGTCGAGGCGTCGGACGCCTGATCTGCGCCGCCGCCCGCCCGATGGCGGGCGGCCGGTCGGCGCACGGCCGGTCGGCGGACGCCCGCCGACCAGCTCGGTCGCGGATCGTCAGTAGAGTGCGCTCGCGAGGTCACGGCGTCCGGCGAGGACACGCGGGTCGTCCACCGGCAGTGCCTCGAGGAGCTCCAGCAGGCGTGCACGCAGCGTGGCGCGGTCGTCCCCGAAGTGGACACGGATCGCGTCGACCAGGGTCGTGAACGCCGCCTCGTACTCGCCGCCCACGAGCGCACCATCCGCCGCCCGCAACGCGTCGGGGACGGCCCCCTCGCCCACATCGGTCCCCTCCGCCACACGGCGGGTGGCCTGCACGTAGCGCAACGCCTCGACCAGGGAGTGCTCGCCGGGGCGGGACTGCACGAGCGCACTGAAACGCTCCTCCGCCGCGACGAGGTCACCGTCGGCGAGCGCGTCCTCGGCGGCGTCCCGCTCGGGGTCCGTGGGTTCCTCGGGCTCCGCGTCGCCGGTGTCCGGGGCGGGACCGCTCAGCTTGCCCTCGGTCGCCTGGAGCACGGCGTCGAGCCACTGCCGCAGGGCGTCCTCCGGCTGCTCGCCCTCGAAATCGGCGAGTGGGCGACCCGCCGCCACGGCGTAGACCGTCGGGACGGCGCGGGCCTGCAGGGCCTGGGCGATGCCCGGGGAGACGTCGACGTCCACCGTCGCGTGGACCCACCGGCCACCGGCCTCCAGCGCCAACGCGTCCAACAGGCTCGTCAACGCGGTCGGTGCCCGCTGCGAGACCAGTTCGAGGATCACGGGAACCTGGCTCGAACGGACCAGTACCTCCTGCTCGAAGGAGGTCTCGTCCACCTCCACCAGAACCGCGGGACCCGAACCATCCGGACCCGGGCCCGGCGGCGGGCCGCCCGGCCCGGGGGCGCGACCGGTGTCGGTCGCGCCCCGGCGGGTCTCGGCCCGCTTCTTCAATCCGGACAGGTCGACGGCGCCGGCGAGCGACGCCGCGAGCTTCTGCTCGGCGGCGGACGGGGGTCGGTTACCTGGTCTCGTCACGGTTCCGATCCTGCCACGGCGGGCGCGTGGGGGTGTCAGCCGGCCGCGGGCACCCGGATGATCAGGGCGTCACCCTGGCCGCCGCCACCGCACAGCGCGGCCGCGCCGAGCCCTCCGCCGCGGCGGGCGAGTTCGAGGGCGAGGGTGAGCACGACGCGGTTTCCGGAGACCCCGATCGGGTGACCGAGCGAGATGGCACCGCCGTTGACGTTGACCTTGTCGGAGCTCAGGCCGAGCATGCGGGTCGAGTGCAGGCCGACCGAGGCGAAGGCCTCGTTGAACTCGAACAGGTCGATGTCGGAGACCTCCACGCCCGCCCGCTTGCACGCGTCCAGCACCGCGTCGGCGGGCTGGTGCTGCAGGGTCGAGTCCGGGCCCGCGACGGTGCCGTAGCCGACGATCTCGGCGAGCACGGGCCACCCCTCGGCCTCGGCGCGGGCAGCGGAGGTCACGATGACCGCGGAGGCGCCGTCGGAGATCTGCGACGAGGAACCGGCCGTGATGGTGCCGTCCTTGGCGAACGCGGGACGGAGCTTGCCCATCGACTCGGGGGTCGAGTCGGCACGCACGCCCTCGTCGGTGTCCACGACCGTGTCACCCTTGCGGCCCTTGACCGTGACCGGCACGATCTCGTCGGCGAACCGGCCCTCCTTCGCGGCCGCGGCGGCGCGCTGGTGGGAGATCGCCGCGAACTCGTCCTGGTGCTCGCGGGTGATCTCCAGCTCGACGTTGCGGGCCTCGGTGAGCGCACCCATCGGCTGGTCGGTCGGGACGTCGTGCAGGCCGTCGTACGCCATGTGATCGAGCACCTCGATCGATCCGTACTTGTACCCGGCACGGCTCTTGGGGAGCAGGTGGGGAGCCTGGGACATCGACTCCTGACCGCCGGCCACGACGACCTCGGAGTAACCGGAGCGGATCGCCTGATCGGCCAGGGCGATCGCCGTCAGTCCGGACAGGCACATCTTGTTGATGCTCAATGCGTCGACACGCTTGGGCAGACCGGCGGCGAGCGAGGCCTGGCGCGCGGGCATCTGGCCGTTGCCGGCGGAGAGAACCTGCCCCATGATCACCTGGTCGACGGCCTCCGGCGAGACGCCTCCGCGCTCGAGCGCGGCGCTGATGGCGATGCCGCCCAACTCGGGGGCGGAGAGGGACGACAGTCCGCCCTGCAGGCGGCCGAACGGGGTGCGGGCCCCGGAGACGATGACGGTGCGGGTGGGGTCGGCGGTCATGGGACACCTTCCGGTGGAGGGGATGAGACTGTACTCGCCAAACTACCGCGAGAGGCGACCGACTAGCGTGGCAGGTATGACCACTACCCCAGCAGGCCAGCCCCTACTGCCCTCCGAGCTCGTCGTGGCGATCGACCACGTCGGTGTCGCGGTTCCCGACTTCGACGCCGCCGTGGCCTGGTACCGCGACAACCTGGGTATGGAGAACCTCCACGAGGAGGTCAACGAGGAGCAGGGGGTGCGCGAAGCGATGCTCGGCTCCCCCGGTCGCCCCGAGGGCAGCGCCCTGCTCCAGGTCCTCGCCCCCTTGGACGAGTCCTCCACCATCGCGAAGTTCATCGACCGGAACGGTCCCGGCATCCAGCAGATGGCCGTCCGGGTGACCGACATCGATGCGATCACCGCTCACCTCACCGGCCGCGGAGTCCGGGTTCTCTACCCGGCGCCCAAGAGGGGCACCGCGGACTCGCGCATCAACTTCGTCCATCCGAAGGACGCGGGCGGTGTGCTCCTCGAGCTCGTCGAGCCCGCGGACGGACATCACTAGTCGCCCGGTCGGCCCCCGCCGCTAGGGTGGGGGCCATGTCGAGCATGCACACGTCACCCACCACCACGGAGGCTTTCGCGGTGGTGCGCAAGGGTTTTGACCGTGAGCAGGTGATGAGCGCCCTCAGCCGTCTCGAGACCGAGACGGATCTGCTGCGCGCCGACCGGGACGCCGCCGTCGACCGGGCCGACCGGGCCGCGGCGGACGCCGACCGGTCACGCCGACGGGTGGCCGAACTCGAGGCCAGGATCGTCGAACTCGGCCGTACCCCCGTCACCAGTGAACAGATGTCGGACCGATTGTCGACGATGCTGTCCCTGGCCACCGCGGAGGCCGAGTCCATCCGCGACTCCGCCCATACCGTCGCCGACCGCATCCGCACGGAGGCCGAGGAAGAGGCGTGGCGCCTGCGGGAGGCGGCGGCAACCGAGTTGGCCGAGGCCCGCGGCAGGGCGGAGTCGGTCCGCGCCGAGCACACCACCGTCCTCACCGCGGCCAGGGCCCGGGCCCGGGAGATCGTCCTCGCCGCGGAACGCGAGGCCCGCCGGCTGGACGACGAGGCCGCACGCCGCCGCCAGCAGATCGACGACGACCACCGACTCGCCTCGGACCGACGCCGGAGTGAGGCGCTGCGCGACGAGGCGGAACGGCACGACGCTTCGGAGGCGGCGGCGGCGTCACTGCGCCGCGAGGCGGAGCGGGAAGCGGGTCGGATCGTCGACGCCGCCCACGCCAGGGCCGATCGGATCATCTCCGTGGCCCGGGAGCACGCGGACGAACTGCGGACCCTCCGGGAGCGGGTACTCGACGAGCTCGCCGCCATCCGGGCGACGCTCGAACCGGTCCCCGGGCGCCGCAGGGGCGGTCAGTACGACCTGCCCGAGGAACCGGACCTCAGCTCCATCGCCGAGTGAGACCACGCCGGCCGCGACCGGACCAACAACCGGAGTGCCAGTGGCGGCGTTCCTCGTCCCCGCGCGGCCGATCCGGCCACGCCACGACATGCGCGGTACCGGCCGACACGACGTGATCACACCCCGGACACCGGTAGTCCTTACCTGCACGGGACCCGGGTATCCGACGGACGCGGTACATGTCGGGGTCACCGGATGGCCCGGACTCGAGCGCCCCTCCGCCGAGACCGTCGCGCCCGGGTAGCGGCCGGTCCGCGTCGCCGCGTCGGTGTCGTCTGGGCACGAGGCGGTCGGTGGTCAGAAGAGCCGGAGGTCCGTGGACTCGATCCCGCGCAGCGAGTCGTAATCCAGGGTCACGCAACGGATCCCGCGGTCCTCGGCGAGAGTCCTCGCCTGCGGCTTGATGATCTGGGCGGCGAAGACGCCACTGACCGGCGCGAGCAGCGGATCGCGGTTGAGCAGCTCCAAATAGCGGGTGAGCTGCTCGACACCGTCGATCTCGCCGCGGCGCTTGATCTCCACCGCCACGGTCGTCCCGTCCGCGTCCCGTCCGAGTATGTCCACCGGTCCGATCGCCGTCATGTACTCCCGGCGCACCAGTGTGTACCCCCGACCGAGTGTCTCGATGTGCTCGGCCAGCAGCTCCTGCAGATGCGCCTCGACGCCGTCCTTGACGAGCCCCGGGTCCACGCCCAGCTCATGGTGGGAATCGTGGTGGACCTCGGCGACGGTGATCCGCAGCTGCTCCCCCGCCTTGTTCTCCACGACCCACAGTCGATGATCCGGATTCTCGGGATGGTCCTGCTCGGTCAGCGAACAGGGCGGTGTCATCCAGTTGAGCGGTTTGTAGGCGCGGTCGTCGGCGTGGACGCTCACCGACCCGTCAGCCTTGACGAGCAGCAGCCGTGGGGCCAACGGCAGGTGCGCGGTCAGGCGACCCACGTAGTCGACCTGACACGTGGCAACGACGAGTCGCAACGGTTCCTCCTGGGTAGGGCGCCGCACTCGGACGCGTGGCGAGGAGTCAGCGGTGGGGACGACGGGGACGGATCTGCTCGGTGGAGCATGCCTCCACCCACGCGAGCATCCCGGTCAGTTTGGCGGGCGCCACGCACAGTTCACCCTCGACCGGGCGCCCGCGCCGATCCTGCCCCGAGAAGGTGACGATCATCTCACCCTCCTCGGCCACGTCGAGCTCGGGGCCGGTGGGCTGCCGCCGCGGGCCGAGGACGAGGGTCCGCCTGTCCAGGCGCACGTCCGCCCCGAACTTCACGCTCATCAGACGGTAGAAGGCGACCTCGGTGTCGGAATATCGGACAGCGCCGTATCCCCACGCGTCCTCACCGGCCCGACGGACGAGAACCGATGTGGAGTTGCGACGAACGACGACCAGTCGATACACGACGGCCGCGACCACCGGGACGAGGACGAGCAGGATGACGACACCGAGAATGATCTCGATGGGAGCCGTCAATCTGCTCATCCCCTTCCGGCGGCCGCGGCCGTGTGTGACGGACGGACCGTGGTCGTACTAGGCGCCGGCCTTCTCGACGGCGCGAAGACGGCCGCGGGCGGTGGCCGCGGCGGCGGCGTCATCGCCGGCCTCGGACAGTGCCCGCTCGGCTGCGGCACGGTCGATGGCATCCGACCACTCCGCCGCCTCACCCAGGATACTGACCTTGTTCGCGGTCACCGAGAGGAAGCCGCCCTGTACCGCGGCGACCTTCTTGCCCTCGTCGGTGTAGACCGTCACGGTGCCACCGGCGTCCAGTTCTCCGAGCAACGGCTCGTGCCCGGCCTGGATACCGATCTCGCCCTCGGTGGTCTTCGCGACCACCATCGTCGCGGTCCCGGACCAGAAGCGGCGCTCGACCGTGACGAACTCGACTTCGATGTCAGCCATTGTCTACGGTCACTTCCCCGAGAGCTTCTTGGCGGCCTTCTCGACGTCGTCCAGACCGCCGATACCGTTGAACGCCTGCTCGGGCAGGTGGTCGAGCTCGCCCTTGACCAGCTTGTCGAAGGCCTCGATGGTCTCGGACAGCGGGACGACCGAGCCGACCTGGCCGGTGAACTTCTCGGCGACGAGGAAGTTCTGGCCCAGGAAGCGCTCGAGACGACGGGCGCGCTGAACGGTGACCTTGTCCTCCTCGGACAGCTCGTCCATACCGAGGATCGCGATGATGTCCTGGAGCTCCTTGTACTTCTGAAGGATCCGGATGACTTCCTGCGCGACGCGGTAGTGCTCCTCGCCGACGATGCCGGGCTCGAGGATCCGCGAGGTCGAGGTGAGCGGGTCGACGGCCGGGTAGATGCCCTTCGACGCGATGGAGCGCGAGAGCTCCGTGGTGGCGTCGAGGTGCGCGAAGGTGGTCGCCGGTGCCGGGTCGGTGTAGTCGTCGGCGGGAACGTAGATCGCCTGCAGCGAGGTGATCGAACGGCCACGGGTCGACGTGATCCGCTCCTGCAGCTGGCCCATTTCGTCAGCCAGGGTCGGCTGGTAACCGACGGCGGACGGCATACGGCCGAGCAGCGTCGAGACCTCGGAACCGGCCTGGGTGAAACGGAAGATGTTGTCGATGAACAGCAGGACGTCCTGGCCCTGCACGTCGCGGAAGTACTCGGCCATCGTGAGGGCCGACAGCGCGACGCGCATACGCGTCCCCGGCGGCTCGTCCATCTGACCGAACACCAGCGCGGTGTCCTGGAGCACGCCCATCTCCTCCATCTCGAGGAAGAGGTCGGTGCCCTCACGCGTGCGCTCACCGACGCCGGCGAACACCGACGTGCCGGAGAACTCGCGTGCGATACGGGTGATCATCTCCTGGATGAGCACGGTCTTGCCGACACCGGCACCACCGAACAGGCCGATCTTGCCGCCCTTGACGTACGGGGTCAGCAGGTCGATGACCTTCACACCGGTCTCGAGGATCTCGGTCTTGCCCTCGAGCTGGTCGAAGGCCGGCGGCTCGCGGTGGATACCCCACTGCTCGCCGTCGCGGCCGGTTCCCGGGGCGTCGAGGCAGTCGCCGAGGGCGTTGAAGACGTGGCCCTTGACGACGTCGCCGACCGGCACCGAGATCGGCTTGCCGGAGTCGACGACCTCGGCACCACGGACGAGTCCGTCGGTGGACTGCATCGAGATGCAGCGCACCATGTTGTCGCCGAGGTGCTGGGCGACCTCGAAGGTCACCGTCTTGGCGACGGCCGCGAGGGAGATCTCGGCCGTGAGGGCGTTGTAGAGGGCCGGGAGGGCGCCGCGCGGGAACTCCACGTCGACGACCGCACCCAGGACACGGGAGACCCGGCCGGTGAGACCGGCCGTGCCCGTCGTGCTCTGATCGGTTACAGCTGTGGTCATTGTCTAGTCACTTCCTGCGCTCGCGGCGAGCGCACCGGCGCCGCCGACGATCTCGCTGATTTCCTGGGTGATCTGTGCCTGACGTGCCTGGTTGGCCTCACGGCTGAGGCCCTCGACCAGTTCGGTCGCGTTGTCCGTGGCGGACTTCATCGCGGTACGACGTGCCGCCGACTCCGATGCCGCTGACTCGAGCAGCGCCGCGAAAGCCCGTGTCGACATGTACCTCGGGAGGAGGTTGTCGAGCAGGGTGTCCGCGTCGGGCTCGAAGGAGACCTCGGGCTTGAAGTCCGTCTTCGTCGTGTCGAGCAGGTCCTCGCCGAGATCCAGCTCCTCGATCTCGACCTGCGTCTCGATCGGGGCGAGACGACGCGCCCGCGGGGTCTGGGTGAGCATCGAGACGAACTGGGTGTAAACGATGTGCACCTCGTCCACGCCCTTGCGGGTGGTGTCCCCCTCGTGGTTCTCGCCGAGGAACTCCGCGGCGTCGAACGTCCCGTCCCCGCCGACCGCGAAGGCGGTCGACAAGAGCTGGAACGCCGGTCGAGCCTCCTGGTAGACGGGCTTCTGGGAGTGCCCGTGCCACGACCCGGCGAGGGCGATCTCGCGGAACGTGTAGTACACGATGCCCTTGTTGCCCAGGACGTAGATGTCGACCTCGCGGCCCTCACCCTCGAGGTACGCGATGAGCTCGGACGCCTCCTTGAGGACGTTGTGGTTGTATCCGCCGGCCATACCGCGGTCGGACGTCACCACGAGCACGGCGGAACGCTTGGCGTCCTCCGGCTCGTTGAGCATGCGGTGCTGGATCGACGACGCACTCGCGAGGTCGGTCAGGATCGCCGTGATCTGGTCCGCGAAGGGCTTGGCCGCCGCGACCCGTGCCTGGGCCTTGGAGATCTGCGACGTCGCGATCAGCTCCTGGGCCTTGGTGATCTTCTTGGTCGAGTTGACCGACTTGATCCGGTCGCGCAGTTCACGCAAATTCGCCATGGTCTCAGATCACGCTCCTCTCGCCCGAGTATCGGATGGCTGTCATCTCGAGGCCTCAGGCCTTCTTCTTCTTGGTGACCGTGAGGGTCTCCCGGTCGATCTCGTCCTCGGAGAGCGCCTCGGCCTCGGGCTCGTTGACCACGCTGGAGCCGTCGGTGGTCTGGAAGCCCTCCTTGAACTCGTTGGTCTTGGCCTCGAGGGTCGACTTGGACTCGTCCGAGAGCGCGCCACCACCGTCGATCTGCGAGTAGACGTCCGAGGCCGAGTGGTGCAGGTGCTCGAGCAGCTCGGTCTCGAACCGGCGGACGTCCTCCACCGGAACGGAGTCGTAGAAGCCCTCGCCCGCGAGGTAGATCGACACGATCTGGTCCTCGACGGCCACCGGCGAGTTCTGGTCCTGCTTGAGGATCTCCACCAGACGCTGGCCGCGCTCGAGCTGGGCCTTGGAGGCGGCGTCGAGGTCGGAGGCGAAGGTCGCGAAGGACTCGAGGTCGCGGTAGGCGGCCAGGTCGAGACGCAGCGAACCGGAGACCTTCTTCATGCCCTTGGTCTGGGCGGCGCCACCGACTCGGGAGACGGAGATACCGACGTTGACCGCGGGGCGGACACCCCGGTTGAACAGGTCGGACTCGAGGAAGACCTGACCGTCGGTGATGGAAATGACGTTGGTGGGGATGAAGGCCGAGACGTCGTTGGCCTTCGTCTCGATGATCGGCAGACCGGTCAGCGAGCCGCCGCCCATCTCGTCCGAGAGCTTGGCACACCGCTCCAGCAGACGGGAGTGGAGGTAGAAGACGTCACCCGGGTAGGCCTCGCGGCCCGGCGGGCGGCGCAGGAGGAGCGAGATGGCGCGGTAGGCGTCGGCCTGCTTGGACAGGTCGTCGAACACCACGAGAACGTGGGCACCGTCGTACATCCAGTGCTGGCCGATGGCCGAGCCGGTGAACGGCGCGAGCCACTTGAAGCCGGCGGAGTCGGAGGCCGGGGCCGCCACGATGGTGGTGTACTCCATCGCGCCGTGCTCCTCGAGGGTCGCCTTGACGCCCGCGATGGTGGAGCCCTTCTGACCGATGGCCACGTAGATGCACCGCAGCTGCTTGGTCTTGTCGCCCGACTCCCAGTTGGCCTTCTGGTTGAGGATGGCGTCGATGCAGACCGCGGTCTTGCCGGTCTTGCGGTCACCGATGATGAGCTGGCGCTGGCCGCGACCGATCGGCGTCATGGCGTCGATCGCCTTGATACCGGTCTGCATCGGCTCCTCGACCGGCTGGCGCTCGAGGACGGAGGGGGCCTGCAGCTCGAGGGCGCGGGTACCTTCCGACTCGATGTCGCCGAGGCCGTCGATCGGCTGACCCAGCGGGTTGACGACGCGTCCGAGGAAGCCGTCTCCGACCGGGACCGAGAGGACGTCACCGGTGCGGCGGACCTCCTGGCCCTGGGCGATTTCCTCGAAGTTACCGAGGATGACGGCGCCGATCTCGCGGTCTTCGAGGTTCAGTGCCACACCGAGGATGCCGCCGGGGAACTCCAACAACTCGTTCGCCATCGCCGAGGGGAGGCCACTGATGTGCGCGATACCATCACTGGTGTCGACGACGAGGCCGACCTCTTCCTTGGTCGCGTCGGTCGAAACAGTCGAGGTGTAGTTCGCAATCGCGCTGCGGATCTCATCGGAGGAGATCGTCAACTCCGCCATGTCATTCCTGCTCTCAAAGTCGGGATGTGCTTTATGGGTTATTGCGTGAGCCACTACCGCTGGGATACGGCCGAGTCGCAGCTCGTCTTGTGCCGGACCAGCCGGTCAGCGGAGGGTTCGACGCATCGCGTCGAGCCGTCCCGCCACGCTGCCGTCGATGATCTCGTCGCCCACGCGGACGACTGCCCCTCCCAGGAGGGCGGGATCGACGTCGTTGTGGATGGCGATCTCTCGTCCGTAGATCGACGCGAGTCGGTCGCGGAGATCGCCGGCCTGCTGCTCGGAGAGCGACTCGGCACTGGTCACCACGGCCACGGTGCGGCCACGGAGTTCAGCGGCCTGCCGCGAGATCTCCATGATGTCGTCCGCGGGCATTCCGACGGGCCGCGCGACGGCCTGGGAGGCCAGCGCCTCGGTCACCGCGGTGACCTTGCCGTAGAGCACCTGGGCGAGGAGGGCCCGCTTGGCGCCCGTGTCCGCGGTCCGGTCGGCCAGGGTCTGCTCGAACTCGGCGTCGCCGGCGATGATGCGGCCGAGCCGGAACAGCTCGTCCTCAACGGTCTGGAGCTGACCCTGTTCCTCCGCGGAACGCATGAGGGCCTCGCGACCCAGCAGGATCAGGCCCTGCCGCAGTTCGCGCGGATTGGACCAGTCCCGGGCGACCGCAGCGAGCAGGAGGTCGAGTGTGGCCTGGTCGACCTTCCACCCGAACACCCCGCGGACCAGATCCTGCCGGGCCTCCACCGAGGCCGAGGTGTCGGCCACGGCGACCCGCAGTGACCGGTTGTCCTCGAGGACGTCGACGACCTGGAAGAGTTCCTGGCCCACCTTGGCACCGGTGGCACCGCCGGCCGGGTTCGAGGCCAGTGCGGACTTCAGATCGTCACGGGTCTGGTCGAGCGCATCGCGACTCGCTGCGTGCATGGACTCCACTTCCCTTAGTTCTTGCCCGCGCCGGGGACCCGGTCGAGGTCTGCCAGAAAGCGGTCGATGGTGCCGGAACGGCGGACCGAATCCGACAGCTGCTCACCCATGAGCCGCTCGGCCAGGTCGACGGACTGCCGACCGAGATCCGTGCGCAGCTCCGCGATGATCTGCTGGCGCTGGGCCGAGAGCTGCTGGTTGCCGGCGGCGACGATACGGTCGCTCTCGGACTGGGCCTCGGCCTTCATGTCGGCGAGGATCTGCTGACCCTGGGCTCGCGCGTCGTCGCGGATCTTGGCCGCTTCGCTGCGCGCCTCGGCGAGCTGCGCCTTGTACTTGGCGAGCTCCTCCTTCGCCTCGGCCTGGGTCTGCTCGGCACGACGCAGACCACCCTCGATTCGCTCCTCTCGCTCATCGAGAACCTGCTGGAACTTCGGAAGGATGAACTTCCAGAAGAGCCAGAGGATGACGGCGAGCGGGATGAGCGACCAGACGATGTCATACAGCGGAGGAATGAGCGGGTTGGGGCTTTCCTCCAGGGGGAGCGACTCCCCCTCGGCCGCCAAGAAGGCGATGACGTTGTTCATGGTGCGTCCCTAAGAGGTCGGTGTGTCGCGATCAGAACAGGAAGCCGGCGACGATACCGATCAGGGCGAGCGCCTCGGTGAAGGCGATGCCGAGGAACATCGTGGTACGGAGGGTGCCGGCCATCTCGGGCTGACGGGCCATGCCCTCGACGGTCTTACCGACGAGGATGCCGATGCCGATGCCGGGGCCGATGGCGGCGAGGCCGTAGCCGATCGCGCCGTAGCCGGTGACGGTCTGCTCGGTGGCCTGGGCGAGAGTGACGATGTCCATGGGGTTTCCCTTTCAGATGGCCGGCGCGGGTGGTTCCGCTCCGGTCGGACGTGGGTTGTCTGATTGACAGGTGGTCGGGTCAGGCCTGACGGCCCGGGTTCTTAGTGGTTCTCCGCGTGGAGCGCACTGTCGATGTAGACGGCGACCAGCAGGGCGAAGATGTACGCCTGCAGGAAGATCACCAGCAGCTCGAACAGCGTGAACGCGATCGACAGCGCGGAGACTCCGACGGACAGCAGGGTCCAGCCGTTGAGCTGCCAGAAGAAGAAGTTCGTCGCACTGAAGAGCAGCACGAGGATCAGGTGACCCGCGAGCATGTTGGCCATGAGACGGATCGTCAGCGTGGCGGGGCGCAGGATGAACGTCGAGACCAACTCGATCGGCACGACCAACAGGTGCAGGGCCGGCGGGAGGTTGGGGATGACGACGCTCGCCTTGATGAACCGGGCGAAGCCATAGCGCTTGGAACCGGCGTAGATGAAGGTCACGTATCCCAGGAGTGCGAGGACCAGCGGGAAACCGATCCGGGCGTTCGGGGAGATGTTGAGGCCCGGGATGATGGCCGGGAGGTTCATCGCCACCACCGCGAAGAAGATCGTGGCGATGATCGGGAGGAAGCGACGTCCCTGATCCTTACCGAGGATCTCCTCCGCGATATGCACCCGGACGAAGTCGAGGCAGATCTCCGCGACGTTCTGGACCCCGCGCGGAACCAGCTTCGGATTGCGCATGGCGATCGCGAAGAAGGTCAGCAGCACGACCGCCATGAGCAGGCGGACGATCATGAGCCGGTCGAGGGTGAAGGCACCGCCTGCGAAGTCCGTCAGCCACTGCTGGGCCGGGAAGAACTCCTTGTCGATGTTCGGGGGATGGAACTCGCCTTTCAAGGCCAGAAGCGTGGTACTCAGTGTGTTCTCCCCTGGTCGTGTCGGGCGACGGGCGCCCCAGCGCGTTCGGTACGAGCGGCCCGGAGTTCGCGGCCGGGTCGGGTCAGCGCGCGAACGTCGTCAGGCCACGTGGCAGCCCGGTGACGTGCTCGTCTCACCGTGGAAGAGAATAACACCTCGGTCTCGGCGCGGCGTCACCGGGGGACTGCTCAGGGGACGGTCGGTTCGACGTACGGCGCGCGGGTCTTGAGGATGGCCCACGTCTCCCCCGCCAGCACCACGATGAGTGCGGCGATGATCGTGACGGCGAAGGCCGGCCTCGAGTAGAAGTCGAAGCGGTCGAGCACGGCGACCACACCGATCGCCACCACGAGCTTGAGCAGCCAGGTCCCCAGCAGGACCGCCGCGGTGGTCTGCGGCGCGGAGTGAGCCGTGGCGATCACGACGATCGCCGTGGTGAGGACGAACGCGCCGCCGATACCCGCCCCCATGAGCGCGCCCCAGAGACCCGGTGTGCCGTCGACGAGGGTCCACCCGGCCGCGCTGACCACGGCGAGCACCACCAGGGCCGCGGTGCCGAGCCTGACGGCCTTCCGCAGGGCGGTGGTGTGGGGACTCTCGGCGGGCTGCTCTGGGGACGTGGGGGTGTCTGTCATGCCGTGCAGCCTAGCGGGGCGGGTTGTCGTCCCCCACGCGGTCATCGGTCCGCGCGCTGCGCAACCGGGGCACCAGCGTCGCGGTGAGAACCGAGATCAGACCTGCCGCGACCAGCGGGACGACCACCTCGGTGGGCAGCATCGTCGCCCCGACCGCGCCGAACGCGATGAGCGAGACCCACGCGTAGATGACCAGCGCGACGCGCCGGTGGGAATGCCCCAGCGCGAGCAGTCGGTGGTGCAGGTGCATCTTGTCGGGCGCGAACGGGCTGCGGCCCGCGCCGAGCCGACGCACCACGGCCATCACCAGATCGAGCATGGGCACGAACATCGCGGCCGCCACCACGATCACCGGCGAGAGCAGGACGATCATGTCCTGCGGCCCGTAGAGGCTCTGCGAGATCTTTCCGGACGCGCTGGTCGAGGCCGCCGCGAGGACCAGACCGATGAGCATCGACCCGGAATCACCCATGAAGATCCGCGCGGGTTGGAAGTTGTGGGGCAGGAACCCGAGGAGGGCCCCGGCGAGCACCGCCGTGACGAGCGCGGGTGGATAGGCACCGACCGTGCCGCCCTGGTCGATCATGATGCCCACGGAGAACACGCAGATCGCGGTCGCCGCGATCGCCCCGAGTCCGGCGGCGAGTCCGTCGAGTCCGTCCACGAAGTTCAACGCGTTGACGATCGTCAGCGTGAACACCACGGTGAGCAGTCCCGCCTGGAGTTGGTCGAGGACGAGGATGTTGCCGTCACCGAACGGGATGTACAGCAGGGTCCAGGACACCCCCATGGCCACCAGCACTCCGGCGGCGGCGGCCTGACCCGCGAGCTTGGTGACCGCTCCGAGTCCGAGGATGTCGTCGACGATCCCCACCAGCACGATCACACCGCCGGCGATGATGGTCGCCTCGACGTCGGGCGCGAAGGGCGGGAAGGCCCTGTTCAGGGCCGGGAGCTGGGCGGCGAGGTAGATGGCGACGAGCATCCCGGTGAAGATCCCCACCCCGCCGAGCCGGGGGGTGGGGACGCTGTGCACATCGCGCTCGCGCGGGTACGCGAGCCCACCGATGGCGGGCGCCACTCCCCTGACCAGCCCGGTGACGACGAAGGTGACCAGCCCGGCGGTGACCGCGATGAGCAGGAGCTCCCGGAACGGGATCCCGACGCCCACGGCTCAGCCGCGCAGGGCCGCGGGGTCGACGCCGAGGACCTCGCCGACGCGCTCTGCGGTCACCGCGCCCTCGCGCACGATGCGGGGACCGGGTCCGGTGAGGTCGACGATCGTGGAGGGCTGCCCGATTGCGCAGGGACCGCCGTCGAGATACACGGCCACCGAGTCGCCGAGCTGCTCGCGGGCCTGGGCGACTGTGGTCGCCGGCGGCTGCCCGGAGACGTTGGCGCTGGACACCGCGAGCGGACCGACGTCGCGGAGGAGCTCGATGGCCACGGGGTGCAGCGGCATACGGAGCATGACTGTGCCGCGGGTGTGGCCGAGGTCCCAGCCCAGGGACGGCGCCTGGTGGACGATGAGGCTGAGCCCGCCCGGCCAGAAGGCCCGGATGAGGTCGCGGGCGGCGGCCGGGGTGCTGACCACCAGTCCGTCGATGGTCTCCCACGAACCCACCAGGACCGGAACCGGCATGTCGCGGCCGCGGCGCTTGGCGGACAGCAGGAGCGTGACCGCGTCAGGGTCGAAGGCGTCGGCGGCGATGCCGTAGAGCGTGTCGGTGGGGGTCACGACCAGCCGGCCCGCGCGCAGGGCGCCGGCCGCGGAACTGAGGCCGACCTCGCGGCCGGTGTCCTCGGTGCAGTCGTAGGTGATGGTCACCGGGTGATCCCCTTCCGGGCGGTCGTGACGACCTCGTCGTCGTCGGGTTCGTCGTCGTCTGGTTCGTTGTCGTCGGGCTCGTTGTCGGCCCTGTCCTCGCGAGCCGCGTCGAGTCGCATCGCGGTGACGAACCGCGGTCGGCCGGCGAGGTCGGTGTGCTGCTCCACGGTACCGAAGGCCCCCTGCGCGGACACGACCGCGGCGACCGCGGCGCCGGTGGTGTCGTCGTGCTCGACGGCGAGGTGCCCTCCCGGTGCGAGGAGGGTGGCGGCCACGTCGACGAGGGGGGTGACGACGACGAGGCCGTCCCGTCCCCCGAACAACGCGGTGGCCGGCTCGTGCGCGAGGACGTCCGTGGGGAGGTCGTCGGTGACCGGGATGTACGGCGGGTTGGACACCACGGCCGCGACGCGTCCGCCCAGGTGCCCGAGAGCGTCGGGGTCGGTGGCGTCGGCGTGGTGGACCTCGATCGGGGTGTCCCCTGCGGCGGCGCGCTCGGCGGCGTTGCGGCGCAGCCACTCCAGCGCGGCCTCGTGCAGTTCGACCGCGTGCACCCGGGCGTCGGGCCGGGCGTGGGCGATCTCCAACGCCAGGGTGCCGCTGCCCGCGCAGAGGTCCACCACGAGCGGGCCGGGGACGGAGCCCGGCGCGGGCAGGGTCGCGAGCGTCCACTCGACCAGCAGCTCGGTCTCCGGCCGCGGGATGAACACCCCCGGCCCCACGGCCAGCTCGAGCCGGCCGGAGACCGCGCGGCCGAGCAGGTACTGCAGCGGGGTGCGGTCGCGGACCCGGGCGGCGACGATCCGCTCGACCTCGCCCCTCGCGGCGGCGTCGAGGTCGTCGGCGAGCATGAGCCGGTGGCGCTCGATGCCGAGCACGTGGGCGCAGATGAGCTGCGCCTCGGCGTGTGCCGAGTCCACGCCCGCCGCGGCGAGTGTCTGCGCGGCCCGGCGCACGACCCCGGTCACCCGGCCCGGGTGGGGGTCCACGGCCTAGGCCTGTTCCATGCGGCGGCGTCGCTCCTCGGCCGCGAGGGCGTCGAGCACCGCGTCGAGGTCCCCGTCCAGAACGGCGTCGAGGTTGTGCGCCTTGAAACCCACCCGGTGGTCGGCGATCCGGTTCTCGGGGAAGTTGTACGTGCGGATGCGCTCCGAGCGGTCGACCGTGCGGACCTGGGTGGCCCTCCCCTCGGACGCCTCGGCGTTGGCGGTCTCCTCGGCGGCGGCCTGGAGCCGCGCCGCGAGCACCTGGAGCGCGCGCTGCTTGTTCTGCAACTGACTGCGCTCGTTCTGACACGTGACGACCGTGCCGGTCGGGAGATGGGTGATCCGCACCGCCGAGTCGGTGGTGTTGACGCCCTGCCCGCCCTTACCCGACGAACGGTAGACGTCGATACGCAGATCGGACTCGTCGATCTCGACCGGCCCCACGTCCTCCGGCTCCGGGAAGACGAGCACGCCGGCGGCCGAGGTGTGGACCCGGCCCTGCGATTCGGTCACCGGCACTCTCTGTACCCGGTGCACCCCGCCCTCGAACTTGAGTCGCGACCACACGCCGTCCCGCGACGGCTGGCGGGCGCGGATGGAGAAGGAGGCGTCCTTGTAGCCGCCGAGGTCGGACTCGGTCAGGCCGAGCACCTCCACGACCCACCCGTGCTTCTCCGCGTACCGCGTGTACATGCGGGCCAGGTCGGCGGCGAACAGCGCGGACTCCTCCCCGCCCTCCCCCGACTTGATCTCCATGACCACGTCGTCGGCGTCATGGGGGTCTCGGGGCGCGAGCAGGTCGGCCAGTCTCGTCTCGAGTTCGGCGGCCTCGGTCTCCAGACGCTCGGCCTCGCGGGCGAACGAGGAGTCCTCGTCCGACAGTTCCCGTGCGGCGGCGGCGTCATCGCGCGTGGTCACCAGCGCGCGGTGACACTGCACGATCGGCGTGAGCTCGGCGAAACGCTTGCCCACCCGCCGGGCGGCGGAGGCGTCCTCGTGCAGGGCCGGGTCCGACAGCTGCGCCTCGAGCCCGTCGTACTCGGCCAGGACGTCGTCGACGGAGGACGGCGATCGCCCCTCGGCCCCGCTCACTCCTCGTCCTGCGGCAGGGTGGGCGTCGTCTTGGCCACCTGCAGCAGGAACTCGTAGTTGGTGTTGGTCTTACGCAACTGCGACATGAGCAGGTCGATGGCCTGGTGCGAATCCAGACCCGAGAGCACCCGACGGAGCTTGTGCATGATGCCCGCCTCCTCGGGGCTCATGAGCAGCTCCTCCTTGCGGGTGCCGGACGGGCCCACGTCGACGGCGGGGAAGACGCGTCGCTCGGCGATCCGGCGGTCCAGCTTCAGCTCGGCGTTGCCGGTGCCCTTGAACTCCTCGAAGATCACCGTGTCACCGGCCGAGCCGGTCTCCACCATCGCCGTGGCGATGATCGTGAGCGACCCGCCGTTCTCGATGTTGCGCGCCGCACCCAGGAACCGCTTGGGCGGGTACAGCGCCGTGGAGTCGACACCGCCCGAGAGGATGCGGCCGGAGGCGGCAGAGGAGTTGTTGTACGCGCGGCCGAGACGCGTGATCGAGTCGAGGAGGACGACGACGTCCTGCCCCATCTCCACCAGGCGCTTGGCCCGCTCGATCGCCAGTTCGGCGACCTGCGTGTGATCTGACGGCGGACGGTCGAAGGTCGACGCGATGACCTCGCCCTTCACCGACCGCTGCATGTCGGTGACCTCCTCCGGTCGCTCGTCGACGAGGACGACCATGAGGTGGCATTCCGGGTTGTTGATCGCGATCGCGTTGGCGATGTTCTGCAGGATCGTCGTCTTACCGGCCTTGGGCGGCGACACGATGAGCGCGCGCTGACCCTTACCGATCGGCATGATCAGGTCGATCACGCGGGTGGAGATGATGTTCTTCTCCGTCTCGAGCCGCAGCCGCTGATTGGGGTACAGCGGGGTCAGCTTGGAAAAGTCCGGTCGATTGCGGACCTGGTCGACCGGCCCACC
This sequence comes from Dietzia sp. IBK-p2-16D, assembly GCF_057773085.1. Taxonomy (NCBI): domain Bacteria; kingdom Bacillati; phylum Actinomycetota; class Actinomycetes; order Mycobacteriales; family Dietziaceae; genus Dietzia; species Dietzia sp. IBK-p2-16D. The sequence continues at coordinate 499,877 of NZ_JBYMTL010000001.1, forward strand.
GTTGACGGAGTCGATGCGGACCAGCGGGTTGAACTTCTGGCGGTTCTTGCCGCCCTGCCCGCCACCCTGGCCTCCGCCACCCTGGCCCTCGCTCTGGCCGTCGCGCGGCATCTTGACCGCGCCGGTGACGGCGTCACCGCGGCGCAGACCGTGCCGACGGATCATGTTCATGGACACGTAGACGTCGTTCGACCCGGCGAGGTAACCGGACGTGCGGACGAACGCGTAGTTGTCCAGCACGTCGAGGATGCCAGCGACCGGCTGGAGGACGTCGTCCTCCCGCACCTCGGTCTCGCCCTCGACCGGGCGTCCCCCACCACGATTGCGTTCGCGGCGGCGACGGCTGCGACGACCGCGGCCCCCGCCGTCGTCGTCACGGTTGGAACCGTCGTCGCGGGGACCGTTGTCCCCGCCCTGGTCGGACTGGTCGTTGCGGGCGCGACCCTGCTGGTCGCGGTTGCCCTGATCGTTGCGACCGCCACCCTGCTGGTCGCGGTTGCCCTGCTGGTCCCGGTTGCCACCCTGGTTGCCCTGGTCGTTGCGTCCGCCACCCTGTTGGTCGCGGTTACGTCCGCCCTGCTGGTCCCGGTTCTGCTGATTGCGCCCCTGACGCTGCCCGCCACCGCGGTTTCCCTCGTCGCGCTTCCGGTCACCCTGACCGCGACCATCGTCCCGCGAGCGATCGTCGCCACCGGAGCGGCCGGAGTCGGAGTCGTCGGATCCACCCTGTGGGTTCTCGGCACCCCCGTCCGCCCGGGCGCCGCGGTCCCGCCTGCCGGACCGACCCTGCTGGGTGTCGGCATCGGCGTCGGGCCGTGCGAAGGGGTCATTCGAGGCGGCCTCGGACTCTGCTCTCCGGGGGTCGGCCTTCGGAGAGTCGGCCTTCGGGGCGGGCTCGGCCTTCGGGGCGGGCTCGTTCTTCGGGGCGGACTCGCGGGTCTGGGCGGGACGCCCGCCGCGGGCACCCTCGATCATCGCGACGAGGTCGCCCTTGCGCTTACCCGACAGGCCCTTGAGGCCCATCTGCTGTGCCAGCGACTTGAGATCGGTCAGGCGCATCGCAGACAGCGAGGCACCCTGTGCTGGCGTGGAAGTGGTGTCCGTCGAGGTCACGGGGATCCTTTCTGGGCCCGGGGCCGGGGCGGTGTACTCCGCCTCGCATCGAGCAGGTGTCCGGGAAGCGGACTCGGCGTCCCGGGGTGGCCGCTGGGGCCTTCCGTGGCGGCGACGTGGCCGGACACGGATCTTTCGTCTGAGGGGGATCCTCAAGAGGGGGAGAACCGCTCGATGATGAGGATCCCTGGTGCGCCACTCGCCGTTCGACCGCTCCCACCGAGGTCCGTCCGCGCGATACCGACCGACTGCGGAGGGTAGTGCGTGGAATGACTCGGGATGCTGGGACGACCGGGCGCCCGTGGCTGAGTGCAAGCATACTACCCGTCGGCCGATCGCGCGCAGCTCCCCCTCCCGCGAGTCCCGACTCCGGTCTCACTCCGCCGTCCGCGGGCGGTAACGTGAAGCCCACGGCAAGGGCCACTCGACCCCGGAGGTGACCGTGTTCGGAACGATGCTGGACACGCCACTGCTCGTGTCCCGGATCCTCGAGCACGCGGCGGAACGCCACGGCGGCTCCACTGTCACCGGGTTCGTCGGTGACATGGAACCCCGCCCGGTCAGGTACGACGTCGTGGCCTCACGTGCGGCCGCGACCGCGAACGCGCTCACCGACCTCGGGGTTCGGCCCGGTGATGTGGTGGGGATCCTCTCCGGCAGTCGTACCGAGGTCGTCGAGGCGATGTTCACCCTCCCCTCGATGGGCGCCGTGGCCCTCCCGGTGAACGTCCTCCGATCGGTGGAGTTCATGGTCTCCGTCCTGAGGGACAACCGGGTCGGAGTCGTCCTCGTGGACCCCGAACTGCTCCCCGCGGTCCTCCCGGTGGCCGCACAGGTCGAGTCGCTGCGCCACCTCGTCGTCGTCGACAGTCGGATACCCACCGACTGCGGTGACGTCGGCGCGGAGGTCCACGCCCTCGAGGCCCTCCTCGACGGCCAGCCCACCACCTACCCGTGGCCCGACCTCGACGAACGCTCCGCCGCCGCGATCGCCTACACCTCCGGCACCACGGGCGCCTCCAAGGGCGTGGCCTACACCCACAGGTCCATCTGGCTCCACTCGATGCAGATGTCCATGGCCGAGAGCGCCGCCCTGCGCAGTGGCGACACCGTCCTGACGACCGTCCCGATGTATCACGTCATGTCCTGGGGACTGCCGTACGCCGCCTTCATGACCGGCGCCGGCCTCATCACCGCCCGGCCCCGCCCGGGTCGGGTGATCAACACAGGGCATGACATGGCCGACCTCCTCCGCGAGTTCCGGCCGAACAAGATGGCCACCACGCCGGCGACCCTCCAACGACTCCTCCGGCGGCTGGAGACCCACCCGCAGCCGATCGGCCATCTCGGCGAGATCCTCGTCGGCGGCTCCCCCGTTCCCGAGGCCCTGTTCGACGCGTTCGTCGAGCGTCACGGGGTCACCATCATGCAGGCCTACGGACTCACCGAATCCAGCCCCATCGCGACGTTCGCCCGCCCCGACCCCCACTCCTCGGCGACCCGCCGACGCTCGCAGATCCTCGGGCAGGGACGGTTCCCCGCCGGGGTGAAGGCACGCATCGTCGACGGCGGCCGGGTCCAGCCCAGCGACGGGTGGTCCGTCGGCGAACTCCAGATCCGCGGCCCGTGGGTGACCGCCCGGTACCTCGGGAACGAGGCCTCCGACAGGTTCGTCGACGGCTGGCTACGTACCGGTGATGTCGCCAGCATCTCCCCCAAGGGCTACCTCGACGTGGTGGACCGGGTGGACGACATCATCGCCTCCGGCGGAGAACTGATCTCCACCATAGAACTGGAACACGCGGTGCTCCTCGACGACCGCGTGGCCGAGGTGGCCGTCGTGGGCGTACCCGACCAACGCTGGGGGAACCGCCCACTCGTCCTGGTCCAGCTCAAGACCGGTGCCACCGCGACGGCCCGCTCCCTCTGGGAGGGGCTGGACGGCATCATCGAGAACTGGAAACGCCCGGATCACTGGGCCTTCGTCGACAGCATCCCGCAGACCACGGTGGGCAAATTCGACAAGATCAGGATCCGGGCGAGCCATGCCGCCGGGGGGTACGAGGTCACGACGATCGCCCCGGCGGCGCCGGACTGAACCCCCGCGGCAGGGTGCGGGCCGGACGCAGTACCGGTCGGTCCGGCGACCGGTCGGTCCGGTGATCAGTCGGTCGGGTGACCGGTCGGTCCGGTGATCAGTCGGCGGCCACGACCCGGGCACCGTCCGCGATCTGCAGGTCCAGCACCGTCCAGCCCTGATTCTCGGCGTCCGCACGCAGATCCGCCGGCAACCCGTCGGTTCCCAGCACCAGCACGGTCGGGCCGGCGCCGGAGACCGTCGCGGCGAGGCCCCTCTCGCGCAGTCGGGTCACCCACTCGGTGGTCGCGACCAGCGCGGGGGCCCGATAGGACTGGTGGAGCCGGTCCTCGGTCGCCGCCAGGAGGAACTCCGGGTGGGCCGCCAGCGCGACCGACATGAGCGCAGCACGACTGGCGTTGAAGGCCGCGTCCTCGTGCGGAACCGTGGCCGGGAGCAGACCGCGGGTCTGGGCGGTGGAGGACGTCTCCGACGGCACGAGCACGGTCGCGACGATCGAGGGATCGACCTCCATCCGGACCGCACGGTAGTGCACGCCGGTGGCGGAACGCTCCGTCCACGAGACCACGACCCCACCGAGGACACTGGCCGCGGCGTTGTCCGGGTGCCCCTCGAACTCGCTCGACAGCTGGACCAGGTGCTCGTCGGTCAACACGCCGCCCATCAGCCCGTTCGCGGCGACCAGTCCCCCGACCGCGGCGGAGGCCGACGACCCGAGACCCCGCGAGTGCGGGATGGCGTTCCGACACGAGATCCGGACGCCCGGCACCCCGACCCCGCCGGCGCGCAGGCCGGCCTCGACGGCCTTGGCGACCAGGTGCGAGGCATCCTCGGGCACCTGACCGGCGCCCTCGCCCGACACCTCCAGCTCGAGACCGGAGTCGATGGTGGTCACCGTGACCGAGTCGTACAGCCCCAGGGCGACTCCCAACGCGTCGAAACCGGGGCCGAGGTTCGCGCTGGACGCCGGAACCTCGATCGTGACGGTCCGACCGACCGGCAGGATGCGGCCACCCGAGCTACCGAAGACCTCCGGGCCGGGTCCGTTCACGTCGCTCATTCCAGGCCGAGCGCGCCGGCGACAGCCGACGGGTCCACGGGGATGGCCTCGACCTCGGGCATGCCGAGCAGCGCGGTGTCCGGGTCCTTCAGACCGTTGCCTGTCACGGTGCACACGATGGTCTGCCCCGCTTCGAGCTCGCCGCCGGCATGCGCGTCGAGCAGTCCGGCCACCGAGGCCGCGGAGGCAGGCTCGACGTAGACGGCGTCCTTGCCCGCGACGATCCGGTAGGCCTCGAGGATCTGCTCGTCGGTGCGCTTGCGGAACGTCCCACCGGACTCGTCGCGGGCGGTCACGGCGCCGTCCCACGACGCCGGGGCGCCGATCCGGATGGCGGTGGCGATGGTCTCGGGGTTCTTGACGGGGGCACCGTCGACCAGCGGCGCGGCGCCTGCGGCCTGCACGCCCATCATCCGTGGGCGCGCCGAGATGACTCCGTCGGCGTGATACTCGGTGTAGCCCTTCCAGTACGCGGTGATGTTGCCCGCGTTGCCCACCGGCAGGAAGTGCAGGTCGGGCGCGCGGCCGAGGACGTCCACGATCTCGAACGCCGCGGTCTTCTGACCCTCGATCCGGACCGGGTTGACCGAGTTGACCAGCCCGATCTCGGCATAGGTGGCGGTGGTCTTGCGAGCCAGCTCCAGGCAGTCGTCGAAGTTACCGTCGACCTGGATGATGGTCGCCCCGTGCATCACGGCCTGCGCGAGCTTGCCGGCGGCGATCTTGCCCTGCGGGATCAGCACCGCACAGCCCATCCCGGCACGCGTGGCGTACGCGGCGGCCGACGCGGACGTGTTGCCCGTGGAGGCGCAGAGCACGGCCTTCTGACCACGCGCCTTCGCGTCCGTCACGGCCATCGTCATACCGCGGTCCTTGAACGACCCGGTCGGGTTGAGGCCCTCGACCTTGAGGTACACCTCGCACCCGGTGACCTCGGAGAGGTACGTCGCGCGGATGAGCGGGGTGCCGCCCTCGTAGAGCGTCACCGGCTCCCAGTCGGAGCCGATCGGGAGACGATCGCGGTAGGCCTCGATGAGGCCGGGCCACCGGGTGTGCACGGGCTGGTGGGTGTTGCTCATTCGGTGTCCACTCCCTCGAGACGGATGACGCTGGTGATGGCCGTGACGGCGTCCTGGTCCGACAACGCGGCCACGGTGTCGGCGAGTGCGCGCTCGGACGCCCGGTGGGTCAGGACCGTGAGTTCTGCCGACGGCTCGACGTCGTCGAACCCGGTCTCCGGCACCTCGACCTCGGTCTGTCGGACCTGGGCGATCGAGACGCCGTGCCGCGAGAACTCGGCTGCGACCAGGGCGAGCACGCCGGGCTTGTCGGCGACCCGCATGCGGACGTGGTATCGCGTGGAGATCTCGTCCATCGACGCCACCGGCAGGGCCGCGTACGTGGACTCCCCCGGGGCGCGGCCGGCACCGACCTTGTTGCGGGCGGCGGCGACCATGTCGCCCAGGACCGCGGACGCGGTAGGGGCACCGCCCGCGCCCTGCCCGTAGAACATGAGCCGGCCGGCGGCCTCCGCCTCGACGACGACCGCGTTGAACGCGCCGTTCACCGTGGCCAGCGGATGACTGTTGGGCAGTAGCGCCGGGTACACGCGCGCGGAGACGGCCTCGGAGCCGTCGGACTGGGTCAGCTTCTCGCAGATCGCGAGCAGCTTGATCGTGCAGTCCATGTCGCGGGCGGACTCGAAGTCGTCCGGCGAGATCCGCGAGATGCCCTCGCGGTAGACGTCCCCGGCCGTCACGCGGCTGTGGAACGCGATCGAGGCGAGGATCGCGGCCTTCGCGGCGGCGTCGTAGCCCTCCACGTCCGCTGTCGGATCCGCCTCGGCGTATCCGAGACGGGAGGCCTCCGCCAGGGTCTCCGAATAGTCGGCGCCGGTCGACCCCATCTCCGACAGGATGTAGTTGGTGGTCCCGTTGACGATCCCCAGGACCCGCTCCACCTGGTCGCCGGCCATCGACCTGCGCAACGGTCCGATGACCGGGATCGCACCGGCCACCGCCGCCTCGAAGTACAGGTCGGTGTTCGTCGAGTCGGCCATCGCCGCGAGCTCGTCCGTGTACTCCGCCAGCAACGCCTTGTTGGCGGTGACCACGGACTTGCCGTGGCGCAGCGCCTCGAGCAGGAGGGGACGCGGGACGTCGATGCCCCCCATGAGTTCGACGACGACATCGACGTCGTCGCGGGTGACCAGTGATGACGGATCGGCGGTCAGCAGGTCCGGGTCGACCCCGCGGTCCTTGCCCAGGTCGCGGACCGCCACACCACGCAGGACGAGGGGCGCGCCGATGCGGGCCGCCAGTGCGTCGGCGTTCTCGGTCATGTAGCGGATGACCTCGGTGCCGACGGTGCCCATACCGAGCACCGCCACCCCCACGGGTCGCACGCCTGACGCGGTTGCGTCGCTCACTGTCCCACCTCCAGGCTCGTCAGATCGTCAAGGGTCTCACGACGTAGCACCAATCGTGCCCGCCCGTCGCGCACCGCCACGACGGCGGGTCGTCCGATCATGTTGTACCGACTCGACATCGAGTAGCAGTACGCACCCGTGGCCGCGACGGCCACGAGGTCGCCGGCTCCGGTGTCCTCCGGCATCCACAGGTCGCGAACCACCACGTCGCCGCTCTCACAGTGCTTACCCACGAGCCTCGCCACCACCGGGTCTGCGGCCGAGGATCGGCTCACGAGTCGAGCGTCGTAGACGGCGTCGTACAGGGCGGTGCGGATGTTGTCGCTCATCCCGCCGTCCACACTGATGTAACGACGGCTCTCCCCGCCCGCGAGCTGCACGTCCTTGACCACGCCCACCTCGTAGAGCGTGATCGTCCCCGGACCGGCGATCGCGCGACCGGGCTCGACCACCAGCGTCGGCGGATCGAGTCCCGCGTCCCTGGCGAACCCCTCGACGATCTCCCGCAGGGACGCCGCCAACTGGGACACCGGCGGCGGGTCATCCGAGGAGACGTAGCTGATGCCGAGGCCACCGCCCAGATCGAGGTGGTCGAGCTGGGCGGTCCGCTCGGTACCGAACTCGTCGACGATGTCGCGCAGGAGACCGATCACCCGTCGGGCCGCGAGCTCGAACCCGTCGATGTCGAAGATCTGCGACCCGATGTGGCTGTGCAGCCCGGTCAGCCGGATGTTCGGCGCATCGAACACCGCGCGCACGGCCTGCATCGCCGCGCCTCCCGCCAACGAGAAGCCGAACTTCTGGTCCTCGTGGGCGGTCGCGATGAACTCGTGGGTGTGTGCCTCGACGCCCACCGTGACCCGGATGAAGACGTCCTGTACGACGCCCTCCTCGCCGGCGATCCGATCGAGCAACCCGATCTCCGACATCGCGTCGATCACCACGTGGGCGACGCCGCTGCGCACGGCGAGTCGCAACTCGTCCGTCGACTTGTTGTTGCCGTGGACGGTGATCCGCTCCGGCGGGAACCCCGCCTTCAGCGCTATCGCGAGCTCGCCGCCCGAGGCGACATCCAGCCCCAGCCCTTCTTCGGCGACCCACCGAGCGGTCTCCATGCTCAGGAACGCCTTGGACGCGTAGTGGACCCGGTCCGCACCGCCGAACGCCTCCGCCATCTCGCGGCAGCGGGACCGGAAATCGTCCTCGTCGATGACGAATAGCGGAGTTCCGAAATCCGCGGCGAGATCGCTCGCGGTCACACCCGCGAACTCCACGACGCCGTCGTGGCGGCGTTCGGAGCCGCGCGGCCACACGGCCGGTGCCAGCGCCATGATGTCGTCCGCGTCAGCGGGTCGCTCGCCGATTCCCGGCGCGTGCGGGACCTCGTGGCGGGCCCCGGCGGGGTGGGCGCTCACATCTTCTCCGGCGCGGTGACGCCGATCAGGCGCAGACCGTTGGCGAGCGTCTGCCTGGTGGCAGAGCTCAGCGCGAGCCGGGCGGCGTGCAGGGGCCCCGGTTCCTCGTCACCCATCGGCAGGACCCGGCAGGTGTCGTAGAACCGGTGGTAGGCGGCGGCCAGTTCCTCGAGGTACCGCGCGACGCGGTGGGGCTCACGAAGGTCGGCCGCACTGGCGACGACCCGGGGGAACTCGCCGATGGTGCGGATGAGCGCACCCTCCCGGTCCTCGGTGAGCAGCGCGAGGTCCGCACCCTCGGTCGTGACCCCCAGATCTGCGGCGTTGCGCGCCAGGGAGCAGAGGCGGGCGTGGGCGTACTGCACGTAGAAGACGGGGTTGTCGTTGGTCGCGGACGTCCACAGCGCCAGGTCGATGTCCATCGTCTGGTCGACCGAGGACCTGATCAACGCATACCGCGCTGCGTCGACCCCGATCGCGTCGACGAGGTCGTCGAGCGTGATGACGGTCCCGGCCCGCTTGCTCATCTTGACCGGGGCCCCGTCCCGCACGAGGTTGACCATCTGCCCGATGAGGACCTCGATCGTCGCGGGGTCGTCGCCCAAGGCGGCCGCCGCCGCCTTGAGTCGGGCGATGTACCCGTGGTGGTCCGCACCCAGCATGTAGATGCACAGGTCGAAGCCACGCTCGCGCTTGTCGAGGAAATAGGCGATGTCGCCGGCGATATACGCCGCATCGCCATCGGACTTGAGCACGACGCGGTCCTTGTCGTCCCCGAAGTCGGTGGACCGGAGCCACCAGGCACCATCGGATTCATACAGGTTCCCGTTGCCCTTGAGCGTCTCGATCGCCCGGTCCACCGCGCCGGAGGTGAACATCGAGTTCTCGTGGGTGTAGACGTCGAAGACGGTCCCGAACTCGGCGAGCGAATTCTTGATGTGGGTGAACATCAGGTCCACGCCCGTGGCACGGAACGTCTCCAGGGCCTCTGCATCCGGCTTCTCGAGCACGTCCGGGTGCTCGGCGAGCACGGTCGACGCGATGTCCTGGATATACGCACCGGCGTACCCGTCCTCGGGGGTCGCCTCCCCACGGGCGGCCGCCGCCAGCGACCGGCTGAACCGATCGATCTGGGCGCCGTGGTCGTTGAAGTAGTACTCACGTGTGACCGCTGCACCCGAGGCTTCGAGCACACGGCCCAGTGCGTCACCGACCGCGGCCCAACGGGTCCCGCCGAGGTGGATGGGCCCGGTGGGGTTGGCCGACACGAACTCCAGGTTCACCCGACGCCCGGCCATGGCGTCACCGTTGCCGTACTCCTCGCCCTTGTCGAGCACGGTCGCGACGAGCGAGCCCTGCGCTCCCGAGTCGAGACGGATGTTGAGGAACCCCGGTCCGGCGATCTCGGCCGACGCGACGCCCGGGTCCTGTACCAACGCGGTCGCGAGGTCCTGCGCCAGATCCCGGGGCGCCGATCCGACCTTCTTCGCCAACTGGAGGGCGACATTCGTCGCGTAGTCCCCGTGTTCGGGGTTGCGGGGCCGCTCGACCGTCACCGTCTCCGGAACGACCGACGTGTCGGCCCCGCGCTCGGCGAGAACGGAGATGAGGGCTGCGCGGATAACGGCGGCGAGATCGGCGGGAGTCACGTCTTCGTATCCTAGGTGTCGGCACGTCGCGGCGGGAATCGGCCGTCCGGCCGACCTCCCCGCCCACACCCCGGCGGGCCCGATGCGGCCCCATCCGAATGCCGGTGCTACGATCAGTCTCGCTGTTCGAGCGGCACCCCGGTCACGGGACGCCGCCCGGAGCGGCCTCCGGCCCGTGAGGGTCGGTATCCCGCCCTCGTAGCTCAGGGGATAGAGCGTTGGTTTCCGGTACCAAAGGTCAGGGGTTCGATTCCCTTCGGGGGCACAGGTGAGACGAGTGAGGGGCCCGGGCGAAAGCCCGGGCCCCTCACTCGTCTCACGCGGAACTCGTCAGCTCGGACGGGTTATTCCGTCCACCTCTTCGATTCGGTCGACGACCCGCTCGTAGATGTCGGTCAGGGTCTGCACCTCGTGCTCACTGAGCACGTCGATGAACAACTCGCGGACCTTCTCCACATGCTTGGGCGCCACCGAGGCGATGGCCTGTGCGCCCGCCTCCGTGAGGGTGACCACGGTCCCGCGTCCGTCCTCGGCGCACTCCCCCTTGGCGACGAGGCCGCGGCCCTCCATTCGCCTGACCTGGTGAGATACCCGGCTGCGGTCCCAGCCGAGAGCCGCGCCCAGTTCGCGCGCCCGGAGTCCCCGGTTATCGGCCTCGCTGAGGCTCACCAACACGGAGTAGTCGGACTGAGACATCGACGCGTCCCGCTGTAGCTGGCGCTCCATCGCGAGCTCGAGCAGTTGGTTGACCTCTCGATACCGCCGCCACATGCGCTGCTCATCGTCACTCAACCAGCGTGTCTCTGTCATGGGGCTATTACAGCACGACCATCCCCTGCACTCGTCCTGCCCTACCGCCCGAACGGGCCCGGTGTGGTCGACAGCGTCTACTCCCGTTCCGCGCCGGACCGCTGCATGACGTGGGTGTGGGCGCCCCCGATGCCGGCGAACCGTGCACGGTCGCAGGTCAGGACGATCACCTGGGAGGTCGCGGCGGCGGCGGCGATGACGGCTCCCATCGTGAGGCGGCGGGACGGATCCGTGTACCCCATTGTGTCGTCCAGGAACACCGGGACGCCGTCGTCACCCACCAACCGCGCACAGGCGATCCGGACGATGACCGCCAGCTGCTCTCGCGCCCCTCCGGACAGGGACTCGTAGTCGACGGAGACGTTCCCGATCCTCCTTGACAGGATCGTCAGGTCCTCCCCTAGACGGACGTCGAAGTCCCGTCCGTACACGAGGGTGCCCAGTTCGACCACCGCACGGTGGAACGGCGCCTGGTAGGCGAGCAGGGCCTCCGCGCGCCGGGCGGTGAGGGTGCGGTGGAGCAGATCGGCTGCACGGGCGCGGCGCCACAGCGCGGAGTTCTCCCTCGCCGCGGACTCGAGCTCGCGTTCCGCGGCGGCGACGCCCTCGAGGCGCCCCTGATCACCGATCGCGTTGACCCTGCCCAGGGACGTGGCGACCGCTGCCGCGGAATCGCGTTCCTCGGCGGCGAGTGAGGCGAGTGAGGCCCGGGCGTTGTCCAGCAGTCCCGGTGGGGCGTCGGCGAGCGCATCGTCCAGTCTGGCCTTCGCCTGCCGTGCCTTCTCGCGGGCGGCCTCCGCACGGAGGCGTGTCTCCTCCCCCGCCTCCTCCAAGCGGCGATCGGCGACGTCCTCGCGCGCGGCCGCCAACGCCGCGCTGCATTCGCTGTGGCGACGAGCCGCCTCGTCCGCCAGTGCGGTACGGGTCGAATGCTCGGTGCGCAGCGTCTCGGCTTCGGCCGAGGCGGCCCGGTCCTCCGCGCGGCAACGGCTGAGCTCGCCCTCCGCGGCCGCGGCCTCGGCCACCGGATCGTCCGACGTCTCGACGTCCGTCCGGCCCGCCCGGTCATCCGTGGACCCGCCGGTCGCCGACGGACCGGAGAGGACGAGGGAACTCAGTTCCTCCCGCCTCGCCGCGAGGTCCTCGGAGGAATCCCCACCGAGGAGATCCGTCCGCCGGCGACGCAGGGCCGCGATCTCCGCGCGGAGCGCCTCCGCACGGCGGGCGCGTCCCTCCGCCTCCGTCGGGGACTCCACGCCGAGATCGGCGAGGAGACCCTCCAACCGGGCGCGGGCGACCTGCTCGTCACGTCGCACCGCGTCGGTGTCACCCGCGGGCACGACGGTCAACGTCACCGTGCCGATCTCGAAGACGGTGTCCTCGACGATGTCCCGCGTCCACCCCGCGGACGCATCGAGGGCGTCCCCACCCACACGGACGTCTCCCTCTCCGCCGATCTCGACCCGGGGCGCGCTCGCGGCGGACCGGACGACGGCCTCCCGCAACATCTCGTCCGCGCGGCGGAGAGCGTCGACGTCATCATCGGCGATCTCCACCTCTGCGAGTTCCGCCTTCGTGCGGCGGAGCTCGTCGCCCACCTCCGCCAGGTTCTCGAGCAACCGGTCCAGGTGCTCGAGATCCGCGCGCCTGCGCTCGTCCTCCTCGACCGCGCGTACGGCGTCGAGCCGCGTCCTAGCCCGGGTGACCCGCTCCTCCGCGGCCTCCAGCTCGGCCCGGGCCCGCCGAGCCCGTTCCTGGGCCGGGTCGAGTCTCCCGGCGGCCACCGCCGCAGTCGACCGCAGCTCGGATTCCCTCCGGTGCTCCGTGGCCACCCTGTCGACGAGCTCGCGGCGTTCCCGGAGCTCACGCACAGCGGCATCGTGTGCCGCCACCGCGCGGTCCACCTCGGCATCCGCGGACGCGCATGCTCCGCGGAGATCCGCCACGGCACGACCGGCGGCCTCGAGGCGCGCCACCTCCGCCTCGAGTGTCGCCAGCGATTCGAGCCGGGCGCGGTGGACGGCGGACCGGGCCTCGTGGTCCGCCACCGCGGAGTCGAGCTCCGCGTGCCGGGCCCGTGCCTCGGACAGCGCGGCCTCGGCCTCGGCCAGTCTGGACTCCGACCGTGCGAGGTCACCGGTGGGCTCGCCCCGCCGTGCCGTCAGATATCTGTTGCGTTCCTCGGCCACGCGTTCGACCAGCGAGTCGTCTCCGGTCGGATCCTCGCCGCCTGCGGCGGTGTCGAGCGCACGGCGGAGGGAGTCCATCCCTTTGGCCGCATCGACCTGCCCCACCGGTTCGTCCTGGGCGATCCGCAGGGCCCGCCACAACGAGCGGTCGACCTGGCGGTCCAGGAGGTCACGTACATAGTCGTGTGCGTCGTCCCCCGACATCGCGGTGCGCGCCGAGTCGGGGAACTCGAGGGACGTCCGTTTCCCGCGGACGAACTCCTTCCGGTACCGCATCCGCTCCCCGTCGACGGTGAAGTCTGCCTCCACGATCACGGGAACGTCCCTGCCGACCGGGCTAGCGGCCTTGATCTCGGCGCGGCCGGACGACGCCTTGTGCTCGAGGAGCATCTCCAACGCGTCCATCAGGCTGGTCTTGCCCGACTCGTTGGGGCCCTCGATCACGAGCACGCCCCGCGGCGGTAGGTCCACCTCCTCTCGCACCACCCCGCGGAAGTCCTCGAGCATCAGTCGGTGCAGGATCATCTAGTTCCCCCGTCCACGAGCCGGTACAGGAGACTGAGCGCGTGCCCGGCGTCTTCGGCATCGGTGCCGCCGGCGCCGGCCAGGGCGACCAGATCCGCCACCGCCCGACCGGCGTACCCGTCCACGAGGTCGGTGAAGTCGGAATCCTCGGCGCGCACGACGAGATGGGTACGCGACTGACGCAGATAGGCGGAGGCGAACAGCGCGTCCCAGGTCTCCAGGAGCGCGTCGATCCTCGCGCGCAGGGCCACCCCGACGGTGCCGGTCAGCCCGAGCTTGAGCACGGTGCGGGACTTGTCCTGCACGGCCTCGATCCGCTCGGCGAGGGAGTCGAGGTCCCCGTCCGTCTCGATCTGGGCGTCCAGCGCCAGGAAGGTCCAGTGTCCCGTCCGCAACGGCGTGACGTGGCAGGGGCCCCTGTCTCCCGATGGTGCCCGCCGTCCGAGTTCGACGAGGAGTACGTGGCCGGAGTCCGTCTCCACGTCGTCGTAATCCGTGGTCTCGGGGCTGCCCGAGAACCAGATCCGGTCGCCGGAGCCCACCCGGGTCACCGAATGCCGGTCCCCCAACGCCACGTAGTCCAGGTGCCCGGCCCCGATCGCCTCCTCCAGTGACGCCACCGGGATCGCCTCCACCGTCGGGGAGTGTCCGCCGTAGACCTCGTCGGTGCCCCCGTGCGCGACGAGGACGCGCACGCCGTCCGTGGGGTCGAGCGACGCGAGCAGCGCCGGCAGGCGTGAGGGGTCCGGGCGCTTGGAGGTCCACGGGACGCCGACCACCTCCACCCCTGGCACGACCTCCATCGGACCGGAGCCGTCGAGGACGACGACCGCTCCGCTCTCGAGTGCCGGGGAGAAGTCCCTGCACCGGAACACCGACGACACGTCCAGCGGATCGTGGTTCCCGGGCAACACCAGCACCGGAACCGGGAATGCGGACAACGCCTCCACCGCGCGGAGGACGACCGAACGGGGCACGGCGTTGTCCTCGAAGACGTCACCTGCGACGACCACGAACTGCGCGCCGTGGTCCGCGGCCAGGGCGCCGAGCGCCTCCACGGCCGCGAGTCTGTCGGCCGTGAAGACGGCCTGCGATTCGTCGCCGAGGAACCGCCGGGTCATCCCGAGTTGCCAGTCGGCCGAGTGGAGGAATCGGATGGTGTCCCCGTCCCGTGGGTTGGTCATGGCCGCATCGTAGGTCGCGGGTCCGACACTCCCCCCACCGGCGGCCCGGGTCACCGCGGCCGGTACCGGCTGAACGCGTCGAGGAAGTCCTCGAGATCCGCCACCACCCGCAGTTGCTCGAGCGGATCGTTCGTCGCCGCGGCCGCGAGTCTCCGGGTCACCGGCGCGTCCAGGAGGTCTTCGAGGCCGGCCGGCGCGGGAGACGGCTCCGTCGGCAGGATCGGATCCCGACCCCACAGCGCCACCTCCACGTCGACGGAGACCTCGTCGTCGTCCCCCGCCCCCCGGAGTACGGCACCGAGCTGGTCGGGTCGCAGGCCCCTCAACGCGAACAGGACCTCCGGGTGGGAGTCCCACCACTCGACCATGATGTACGCCGCGGCCAGCACGTGGCGACAGGGGCCGGGCTGGACCGGACAGTGGCAGGAGAAGGTGGTCGCCCCGTTGACCGCCGGGAGCAGGAGGAACCCGACGGTGTCGGAGAAGTCCCCGGCCAGGGCACCGAGCACGCCCCGTTCCTCCCGCCTGAGCGCGGTGCGCAGGGCGTCCGAGTCGGTGCCGTCGAGCGGGGCGAACGTGAACTCCACAGTGAACGGCTGCGGTCTGCTGCCATCGACATCGCACCGCACGGTGCGGCCCGTGTGGTCCAGGGACAGGACTTTGTCCTTGCGGGCGTCCTGGCGGGCCATGTACACGTCGCCGCGGGAGACCCCGGACTCGATGTCGCCCGCCCACCGACGGCTCCACATGTGCGCGCCGAACTGCCCGGCCCGCGACCGGGCCGGGATACCCACGGAACCGCTCACGGTTCGTCCCTCCCCTCGTCGGTGAGTTCGACGAGCGCGGCGAGGTCCGCGTCGTCCAGCTCGGTCAGGGCGCCGGCCAGCGGACCCAGGGTCAGTTCGGCGAGATCCCGCTTGGCCTCGAGGAGTTCGTCGATGCGGTCCTCGACCGTCCCCGGCGCGACGAGCGTACGTACCTGCACCACCCGGGTCTGCCCGATGCGGTGCACCCGGTCGGTCGCCTGGTTCTCCACCGCCGGGTTCCACCAGCGGTCCAGGTGGACGACGTGGTTGGCCTCCGTCAGGGTCAGACCGGTCCCTCCCGCGCGGAGGGACGCGAGCATGACGGGCGGGCCCTGGGGTGATTGGAACTGCTCGACCATCTGCGCCCGTCCGGCCGCGGGGACCCCGCCGTGGAGGAACGGCACCGTGGCCGCGGCCCGCCTCTCCAGCAGGGGCAGGATGAGATCGCCGAACGCCCGGTACTGCGTGAACAGCAGGACCTTCTCCCCCGCGTCGAGGATCTCGGTGAGGACCTCGTCGAGTGCCGCCAGCTTGCCCGAACGGTGGCGGCCGCCGCGGAGGAGTGCGGAACCGTCGCCGAGGTAATGGGCGGGGTGGTTACACACCTGCTTCAGCGCGGTGAGGCCGGACAGGATGGCGCCCTTGCGGGCGGCCCCCTCGGAATCCTTGACCTGCTCCATCATGTCCTCGACCACCGCCCGGTACAGGGTCGCCTGCTCCCGGGTCAGGGGTGCGTCGACACGGATGTGCTGCTTCGCCGGCAGGTCGGCGACGACCCTGGGATCGGACTTGAGGCGACGCAGCACGAACGGGGCCGCGAGTGCCCGCAGTCTCGACGCCGCGGCCTCGTCGCGGTGGGACTCGATCGGAACCGCGAACCTGGCGCGGAAGGTACTCGCCGACCCCAGCATGCCCGGGTTGGCGAAGTCCAGCACCGCCCGCAGCTCATCCAGCCGGTTCTCCACCGGTGTGCCGGTGAGCGCGATCCGGTGTTCCGCGGGGATGGCCCCGACGGCGCGCGCCACGGCGGTGGTGGGGTTCTTGACGGTCTGCGCCTCATCCGCGACCAGACGTCGCCACGCCACCCGGGCGAGCAGCTCGGTGTCCCGGGTGGCGGTCCCGTACGAGGTCAGGACGAGATCGGCCGCTGCCAACAGCGCAGCGGCGTCGTCGCCCCGTTCCCGCGCCGGGCCGTGATGGACGTGAACCCGCAATTCAGGGGCGAACGTCGCCGACTCCCGGGCCCACGTCGCCACCAGCGTCAGCGGTGCCACCACCAGGGTGGGTCCGGTGCGACCACGCACATGTTCGGACGCGGTCAGGGCGAGCACCTGCATCGTCTTCCCGAGACCCATGTCATCGGCGAGGACGGCCCCGACGTCCGCGTCGGACAGGGCGGTCAACCACCGCACCCCCTCCAGCTGGTAGGGGCGGAGTGTGGCGCGGAACCACGTCGGGAGGTGGACGGTGATCGACGACGACGAGGGGATCCAGTCGAGGGTCGTGGGCGCCTCGATCTCCACTCCCTCGCCCTCCTCGGACATCAACGCGGCGACGAGTGCGGGTGCCGAGACCCGCTCTCCCCGCCGGGCCGCGAGGAAACGGGCTGCCCGTCGGAGTGCACCGGGATCCGCCCGGACCCACTGCCCGCGGAGCTTCACCAGGTCGGACGCCGCGTCGAGGAGCATCTGTGCCTCCGCCGCGTCCAGCGGGACATCGTCGACGACCATCTCCCAGTCGACGTCCGCCAACTGGTCGAGGCCCAGGCGGCGACCGGAGTCGACGTTCTCGGTACCGGGGTCCTTGACCGCGACCCTGACGGCCGTCCTCACCCTGGTCCAGGCCCGCGGCAGCAGGACCTCGACTCCCCGGCCCCGCAGGGCCTCCACTCCCTCGTCGACCAACCGGACCACGAGGTCCACGGGGAGCAGCAGGTCCGGGCTACCGGCAGCAGGGACGGCGCGTCCCAGCGGGGGCCATGACCGGACCGCCCGGTCGACGACATCGCGTACGGCGTCCCCCACGGCCGAGCCATCGGGCAGTTCGGTGAACGGGCGCAGCGAGTCGATCCCGGTACGTACGAGGACTTCCAATCGCCACAGGATCTCCGCACCCGCCGGCTGCCCGCCCTCGTCCCCGGACTCCTCCCCGTCCCCGGAATCGCCGCCGGAGGGTTCGACGATCCGGAGCACGACCTCGACGTCCCGCGCGGCGGCGGCCCGCCCGAACTCGTGGATCGCGTCCGCCAATGCCTGCCCACCGGAGCTCACGCCGCCGCCCGTGATCAACGCCGTTCCGAGGTCGCTCCTCCGGTCGGCGGCCAGTGGCGCCAGCGCCATCCGAGCGTGTTGATCCGCCAGAGCGGCGAGCAACCTGCCGAGTTCCTCACGGTTCTCGACCAGCCCGTGACAGCGGGACAGACTCTCCGCGGTCCACGCCGACACCACCGGAGACGCCGCGAGGGCCCAGGAGGCATCCCACCCGCCCTCCGCACGACCGAGCGAGGGCACGACGTGCCCGGCACTGACGAACGCCGCCACACCGTCGGAGAGAGCCGCCAGTGCGCGCAGGCCGGGACCGACCCAGTGATCGGTGGCGTCGACCATGCCGCAAAGATCGACCGCCGATCCGACCGAGACCCGGATGCCCGGCACCGTCGCCGACCGGACCCTGCCCTCGACCGGGACACGGACCCCGATCCGGTGCGTCAGCGAGAACCGCTCGAGGGACCGGACCACCTCCGGCGGGGCACCCGCCCGGCCCACGGCCGTCACTGTGGAGGCGGGGGCGATGGACTCCGGCCTGCGCAGTCCCGTCTCACACCACAGGCCGACGACCCCTGATTGCCAGACGGCGTGCAGACGGGGTTCGGCGGACGGGCTCACGCCCACATGAAAGCACGCCGGTCCGACAGCGGGTCGGGCATGCCCCCGCCGGGGTTCGCGGCGCGTCATCCACAGGTGCCGCGCCGCTCCACAGTTTCACCGCCACACCCGCTGCCCGGGCCACCACCGGCGAGGTCGCGGTTCAGACTCGATCCGTGTTCCGCGTGTACCGCAACCCGGTGTCGACGTCCCCTGCCGGCCGGGTCGTGCCGCCTCTCGCGCCCCGTGCGCTCGTCCTGGCACTCGGTGTGCTCGTCGTGCTCGCGGCGGTCTCGTGGTTAGGGCAGCCGCGTCGCTCCGTTCCCGGTAGCCCGGTGCGGGTCGACGTGGCCGCGCTTCTCGATGCGGTCGAGGTGGTGGACGAACGGACTCGTGCGCCCGGATACGAAAGAGAGTGTTCGGGGAACTCGGCCTGTGTGTTCGGTCCGGCCTGGAGTGACACCACCGGTGCCCCCGGGGCCGCGAACGGGTGCTCCACCCGCCACGACGTCCTGTCCCGGGACCTCGTCGGCGGAACTCGGGAGGACGGGGCGGGGTGCGAGGTATCCGGCGGAGTCCTGACCGATCCGTACACCGGCAGGGTCATCGACGCCGGCACCGTGGGGCTACGCGGCATCCACGTCGACCATGTCTATCCGCTCTCGGCAGCGTGGGACCTGGGAGCCCGGGCGTGGCCACCGGCTCGTCGCGCAGCGTTCGCCAATGACGTCGACCGGAATCTCCTCGCGGTCTCCGCCTCGGTCAACACCGGCAAGAGCGATTCGACGCCGGCGGACTGGTTACCGCCCGACCCCGGTCGTCACTGCTTCTACGCTTCCCGGTACCTGACCGCCGCCGTCGCCTACGGCCTGCCGGTGACGGCGGCGGATCACAGGGCGCTCGCGGGGGCGGTCCGGAGATGCCCGGACCGCCCCTAGCAGCGCGGGGAATCAGTGACGGTCGGGACCACCAGCGGAACGCCCGCGGAACCCGCCACCTCGGCGGTCGTCCTCACCACGGCGGAAGCCCCCGCGGTCATCGCGCTTGTCGTCCCGTCGGTCACCGCGACGGTCGTTGAACCGGTCGCCACGGTCACCACGGTCGCCACGGTCACCACGGTCGCCGCGGTCACCGCGGTCATCGCGGCGGGGCCCGCCACCACGCGGCTTGCCACCCCGGTCGTCCCGGAATGAGGACGGGCGCCCGGACGGTGCGCCCGAATCCGGGCGGATGTCGATCTCGGAACCGCCCACCCGGATGCCCTTCATGGAATTGAGCTGGTCCGAGGGGAGATCCGCCGGGAGTTCGACGATGGAGTGGTCGAATCGGATCGAGATGCGTCCGATGTCGCCGCCCCGGAGACCGGCCTCGTTCGCCAGGGCCCCCATGATCGAGCCGGGCTTGACGTTGTTCCGCTTGCCCACCGCGATCCGGTACTGCGCCATGTTCTTCCCGGAGCGCGACGGCCGCGGGCCGTCGGAGAACTCCCGTTCCGGCCGATCGCGGCGATCGTCCCGGCGATCGTCCCGGCGCTGCGGACGCTCGGGCTCACGCATGAGGAAGTCGTCCGAATTCCGCGACTGGGTCGCCAGTGCTGCCGCGATGTCGGACATCGACACGGAATGCTCGGAGGCGTACTCCTCCACCAGGCGGCGGAAGAGCGCGATGCTCGGGTCCTCGAGGCTCTCGGTGATCGACTGCGCGAACTTGGCCATCCGCATCTCGTTGACGTCGTCCACACTCGGGAGCTGGATCTCGGTCAGCGGTTGGCGGGTCGCGCGCTCGATCTGCGAGAGGAGTCGCCGCTCCCGGGGGGTGACGAACAGCAGCGCCTGACCGCTCCGGCCGGCGCGGCCGGTGCGACCGATGCGGTGGATGTACGACTCGGTGTCATGCGGGATGTCGTAGTTGACGACATGGCTGATCCGCGGGACGTCGAGGCCTCGGGCGGCCACGTCGGTGGCGACCAGGATGTCCGTGCGTCCGTCCTTCAGCGCCTCGATGGTGCGCTCCCGGAGATTCTGCGGGATGTCACCGTTGATGGGCGCCGCAGAGAACCCGCGTGCCCGGAGCCGCTCCGCCAGTTCCTCGGTCGCGGACTTGGTGCGCACGAACAGGATCATCGCGTCGAAGTCCTCGACCTCGAAGATCCGCGTCAGGGCGTCGAGCTTGTCCCGGTGGTTGACCAGCACGTATCGCTGCGAGATGGTCGGTGCCGTCGAGGTCTTGGACGCGACCTTCACCTCGGTCGGATTGGTGAGGTACTTCTGCGAGATCCGACGGATCGCCGCGGGCATGGTCGCCGAGAACAGGGCCACCTGGGTCGACTCCGGGGTGTCCGAGAGGATCCGTTCGACGTCCTCCTGGAAGCCCATCGCGAGCATCTCGTCGGCCTCGTCGAGGACGAGGTGACGCAGACCCGACAGGTCGAGGGTGCCCTTCTTGAGGTGATCGATCACACGGCCGGGGGTGCCGACGATGATCTGGGCACCGCGCCGCAGCCCGGAGAGCTGGATGCCGTACGCCTGACCGCCGTAGATGGGGAGGACGTTCACCTGGGGCATGTTCGCCGAGTACGTGACACACGCCTCGGCGACCTGGAGGGCGAGCTCGCGGGTCGGGGCCAGGATCAGGGCCTGGGGGCTCTTCACCGCCGGATCGATCAGCGAGAGGATCGGCAACGCGAACGCGGCGGTCTTGCCCGTACCAGTCTGCGCCAGCCCGACGACGTCCCGCCCCTCGAGTACCAGCGGGATCGTCGCCGCCTGGATCGCCGAGGGGACCTCGTAACCCACGTCCTTGACCGCCTGCGCGACGGCCGGTGCCAGCCCCATGTCGGCGAAGGTCACCTCGGGCTCGTCCTCTCCTCCCGCCGATGAGGCGGCTGCGGTGGCGGTGGCGGTGCCGGAGTCCGCGGGGGCGGCGGCTGGTTCGGGGGTGCTGGCGTCGGTGTCGACCTCGTCGCCGGCGGTGGCGGTACGGTCCTCGTCGTTGTTGTCCATGAGGTCTTACATGCTACGGCGTCGGGGGCCCGATGAGCGACACGCCGTGCGCAGGTCACTCCCCCGTCGTCGCGCGATCCGCGGACCCGTGGGTCTCCTCGGCGACGATCCAGGGGACCACGGCCACCAGCAGCAGCACGCCGGAAACGGCGAAGCCCGTCTTGTAGCCCAGCAGGTCCACCACGAGTCCCACCACGATCGGGCCGAGGATCGCACCGGAGTCGCTGGCCATCTGGAAGGTTGCGAGGACCTTGCCGCCGGCCCGGTCCGCGCCGATCACATCGGCGACCGCGGCCTGCTGCGACGGGTTGAGGATGCCCGCGCCCATCCCGGCGATGACCGAGGCCGCCACCAGGAGCGGGACGGTGTCGCACCATCCCAGGACGAGGGTCGTCACACCGGAGATCACCAGCCCCAGGATCACCATCGGGCGCCGCCCGTACCTGTCGGACAGCCATCCCGCGAACGAGACCACTGATGCGGTTCCCACCGCGAACGAGGCGAGGGCGGTCCCGGCGATGCCGGCTCCGGCATCGAAGTTCGCCGCGGCGAACAGCGGAACGATCGCGACCCGCACACCGAACGACGTCCACCCGTTGACGAAACTGGAGATCAGTGCGGCGCGATACCCGCTGTGCCGGAGTGCCTCGCCCACCAGGAGGGGTTCCTGACCGGTCGCCCCGTCGTCGGCCGAGGGGCGTCGGCCCCCTCGCAGGAAGACCGCCAC
Source organism: Dietzia sp. IBK-p2-16D (assembly GCF_057773085.1). Lineage (NCBI taxonomy): Bacteria > Bacillati > Actinomycetota > Actinomycetes > Mycobacteriales > Dietziaceae > Dietzia > Dietzia sp. IBK-p2-16D. Next base: position 521,747 of record NZ_JBYMTL010000001.1, read on the forward strand.
GACGCCGGTCGCCACCAGCAGAGTGCCCGCGTACACGAAGAACGGGATGCGCATCCCGAACCCCGCCAACAGTCCGCCCAGGACGGGGCCGCCGATGTTGCCGATGAGGAAGGCCGTGGCGTACAGCCCCGCGATCCGACCCCGCGCGCCGGGCGGCGACAGCCTGGTGAGCAGGGCCATGGCGGAGATGGTGAACATGGTCGACCCGAGCCCGCCCAGCCCCCGGAACACCAGGAGTTGCCAGTAACTCTGGGCCAGCCCCGTCGCCAACGTGGAGACCACCACGATGAGCAGGCCGGACATGTAGACCCATCGTTCACCGAGCCTGTCGACGAGGAACCCGCCGGCCGGGGCGAACACCAACCGGAAGAAGGCGAACGCGCTGACGATGACCGACGCCGCGGTCACCGAAACGTCGAAGCTGCGGGCGAACTGGGGCAGCACGGGGGCGACCAGTCCGTAGCCGATCGCGACGGCGAACGCCGCCGCGACCAGCACCCAGACGTCCGCCGGCAACCGGGTACGCGGCGCGGGGTTACCCGTGAGCGCGCCCCTCACGCGGACCGGAGCACGCGGGCGAGCACGTCGGCTCCGAAGTGCAGTGCGTCCACCGGTACCCGCTCGTCCACCGCGTGGAAATGACCGAAGACGTCGAACTCGTCCGGCACCCGCAGCGGGACGAATCCGTACCCATCGATCCCGAGCGGGGCCAGGTGCTTGTTGTCCGTGCTGGCCGGGAGAAGGTAGGGCACGACCACGGCATCGGGATCGGACTCGGTGACGGCGTCGCGGATCACCTCCACCAACGGGGCGTCGGCGGGGGCCGCGATCGGCGGTTCCCAGATCCACTCGACAGAGACGTCGGGGCCGAGTTCCTGCTCGATCTCGGCCCGGAACGTGTCCTCGCCCCCGGGGAGCACACGGCAGTCGATCTCCGCGTGCGCCTCGGTGGGGATGACATTGGTCTTGTACCCAGCGGACAGGACCGTCGGGGAGGCGGTGTGGGACAGCGACGCCGCCACGAGGGGCCCGAAATGCCCGAGGACCTCGAGGCGCTCCGGAAGGTCGGCGATCTCACCGCTTCCACCGGCGATCCGTCCGACCGCTGCGGCGAGCGCCGTGTTGGCCTCGGTCGGTTCGACCGGGAACTCCAGGTCCGCCACGCGGTGAACCGCGCCGGCGATGGCGGCGACGGCGTTGTCCCGGGTAGGCCGGGACGCGTGCGCGGCGGTACCGTGCGCGGTGACCGTGGCCCAGGCGACGCCCTTCTCGGCGACGGCGATCGGATAGAGGCGGCGTCCGTCGACGGGCACGGACCACCCGCCCACCTCGCTGAGTGCCTGGGTCATGCCGTCGAAGATCTCGGGCCGCTCACGGACGATCCACTTGGCACCCATGATCCCGGCGGCCTCCTCGTCCGCGAAGAACGCGAGCAGGAGTGTGCGCCGCGGGACGATGCCCTCGCGCCGGTAGTGCCTGACGACCGCGAGCATCATGCCGATCATGTTCTTCATGTCGACGGTGCCCCGCCCGTAGAGCCAACCGTCACGGATCTGGCCGGCGAACGGCGGGACGGTCCAGTCCTCGGCGACCGCGGGCACGACGTCGACGTGCCCGTGCACGACCAGGCCACCCGCCCCCGGGTCGGAGCCCTCGACCCGGGCGAACAGGCTCCCGCGACCCGGGACCGACTCCACCAGTTCGCTCGCGATGCCGACCTCGTCGAGGTACTCCGCGATCCGGCGGCACACCCTCGTCTCGCCGTCGCCGATCGTCGCGGGGTCACCGGTGTTGGTCGAATCGATCGACACGAGGTCTGCCGTGATCGCGACGGCCTCGGCATGCATCCGCTCCCGCGCCTGCTCGGACGCCTGCTGGGCGTCGGTCATCCGAAACACTTCCCTTCACCACGATAGGTGGGCCAGCGGTCCACCACGGCGGGCCCGTTCCCAGTCTCGTCCACCACGTGCAGTGTGTCGAACCGCTCGCACAGCTCCCCGGCCTTCGCGTGGCGCCACCACGCGCGCCCACCGATGGCCACCTCACCGTGCACGGGAGTCTGGACCTCCCCGGCCCCCTCCCTGCCCAGGTAGTGCATGCCCGCCGGTGCGACCGGAACGGGCAGACGGTCACTCCCGGGGACGCCCGAGGCGACATATCCCCCGTAGAGGAATGTGGTCAGGCCCCGGGCCGGCGTCCGTACGGCGGGGAGGGCGAACATCAACGCCGGCCGAGGGGTGAACGTCCGATAGGCGTCGAAGAGTCCGGGGACGTACAGGCCCGACCCCGCGGTGACCTCCGTGACGGCGGGTGCCGCCGCGCTCTCGGCGACGGATCCGGAGCCCCCCGAGTTGATGATCTCCGGTGGCCGCCCGGAGATCTCCTCGATCGTCGACGCGACCGCCCGGCGGATGCCCAGCAGCCGGCGCATGGACAGTCGCTTGACGATGCCGATCCCCCGGACGTCGTCCGGCACCCCGGCCACCTGCGCCTCGTAGAACATCGCGCCCGTCACCCTGAAGCCGGAGTCGACAGCGTGACGCACCAGCGGCGCCACGTCGTCCGGTCCGCGGAGCGGGGACCGTCGCACCCCGAGGTGGACCGGCCCCAGCCGCAGAGAGCAGTCGACGTCGATGCACACCTTCGCTCCGGTGGCCCCCGCCTCCCGCGCGATCGCCAGCTGGCGCGGATCGTCGACCATGAGTGTGACCGACTCCAGTGCCAGTGGATCGGCTCCCAGGCGCGCGAGCGCCGAGCGGTCGACGGTCGGATATCCCATCAGGACGTCGTCGCAACCCGATTCCACCAACCACAACGCCTCGTCGAGCGAGTAGGCCATGATCCCGCGGACCGTCTCGTCGCCGCGCAGTCCGTCGCCGAGGACCTCGCGCAGGACGCCACGCGCTCGCACGGACTTGCTCGCTATGCGGATCCTCGTACCCCCGGCCCGCTGCCGCAGGTCGGCCAGGTTCGCCCGCAGGCTCGGTAGGTGCAGCGCGGCGAGGGGTGCTTCCAACCCGGCGGTCGCGGCCTCGAGCACGTCGACCACGCCGGGTGGTCCCCCACCCGCCGCGCTAGGCACCGTCGACCGGCCGCGCGTCCCGGACGACGAGGTCGACGGCCCTGTGGAGAAGATCGTTTGCCTCGTCGTCGTTGCGGTAGATCTGCCACCTCAGACTGATGCCCGTGATGATCGACAGGACGACGCGCACCATGTCGTCGAGCCCCATCGCCCAGCGGACGTCGGCGGACTGCGCGGTGCGCTCGAGCACGGAGCGGACGATCGCCTCGTTGGATTCCTGCTGGTCGCGGGCCAGGCCGACCTCGGGCAACCCGTGGGTCCGCAGCGAGTACGACACGATCTCGTAGGTGAGCAACTGCCGATCGGGCGACGCGGAGATGACCGCCCAGATCAGATCGATCGCCTCGTACAGTCGACGGCGCAGCCCCTCGGTCCCGCGGATCCCGGAATCGAAGTCGACGCTCACAAACGCGTGGGCGGCCTGGTGCACCTCCGAGTTCACGGCCCCGATTACCTCGCGGAGAAGCTCTTCCTTATCCGTGTAGCAGTAGTGGACGACGCCCAGCGACACGCCGGCACGTTCGGCCACACCACGGACGGTCACCGCACCCAGGCCGTCGTGTTCGGCGATCTCGAGGGCGGCCTGGAGAAGTTGCGCCCGGCGTTGATCGGCAGGAAGTCGTCTGGTCACTCGTCCATCGTACGTCGGCGAGCGTGACGTGGACACCGTTAACCGCATCGTCCCCCGACCTCGCGGGCGCGTGGCCCCCGGTTCAGGTCGATGGTCCAGGTCCGCATCGCATCCCGCTCCCCACAGGTAACGTGTCCAGCCATGACGACCTCGGGAGTGACCTGGCAGAACTGGGCCGGCAACGTGCTGGCGTCACCCTCGGGCCGGGCGCTCCCGACCACCGTCGCCGAGGTCAGTGACGTGGTCGCGCGGGCGGCGGACCGGGGGACCCGGGTCAAGTGCGTCGGCGCGGGCCATTCCTTCACACCGGCGGCGGCGACGGACGGCGTGCTCGTGTCGCTCGACGACCTGGCCGGAGTGGAGTCCATCGTCCCCACCCGGGACGGGGATGGCCGTGTGCAGGGTGCCGACGTGACCGTCTGGGCGGGCACCCGGTTGCACCGGTTGGGACCGCTTCTGTGGGAACTCGGTCTGGCGCAGCCGAATCTCGGTGACTTCGCGGAGCAGTCCCTCGCCGGCGCGGTGTCGACCGGGACGCACGGCACGGGGTGCGCGGCACCCGGGCTCCCCGCCACCGTGGTGGGACTGCAACTCGTCACCGCTGACGGCACGGTGCTCACGTGTTCGCGCGAGTCCGAACCGGAGGTGTTCGAGGCCGCCCGTCTCGGTATCGGGGCACTGGGGATCATCACCAAGATGACGATCCGCTGCGTCCCCGCCTTCGCCCTCCGGGCGGAGGAGCGACCGTGGACGCTGTCGGCGGCGTTGACCGACCTGGAGGGCTTCGCGCGGTCCGCCGACCACGCGGAGTTCTTCTGGTTCCCCCACACGGACGCGATCAACGTCAAGCGGAACACCAGACTCCCCGGCGACACCGAACTCCGGCCGGTGGGACGGATCCGGGAACTGGTCAGCGACGAGTTCCTCTCCAACGAGGCGTTCGAGATGGTGTGCAGGACCGCCACCCGACGACCGGCGCTCACCCCTCGCCTCAACCGGCTCGCCTCACGGGCGCTGTCGGCCCGCGACTTCACCGACCGCAGCTACCGCGTGTTCGCCTCGTCGCGACGAGTCCGCTTCCGCGAGATGGAGTACGCGGTACCCGTCGAGGCGGCGGCCGGGGTGCTGAGGGACCTGCGGGACACCATCGATCGCTCCGGGATCGTCACCCCGTTCCCCGTCGAGGTCCGGTTCGCCGCCGCCGACGACGTGTGGATGTCCACCGCGTACGGACGGGAGGTCTGCTACGTCGCCGTGCACCAATACCACCGGATGGACCACACCGAACTCTTCCAACTGGCGGAGGCGATCTTCCTCGCGGCGGGCGGGCGACCGCACTGGGGCAAGATGCACACCCGCGCCGCCGAGGACCTGGCCGCGATGGTCGACCATTTCGACGACTTCGTCTCCGTCCGTGACCGTCTCGACCCCGACCGCGTCTTCGCCAACGAATACACCGAGCGTGTGCTGCCGTAGGACACGGTCCCGCGCCGGTTACGTACGGTGGGGGTTCGAACCCGGCCCAGCCCCTCGCCGCCCCGAACCCCAGGAGTGACCAGTGCCCGATCGAGTCCCCGCTGAATCAGAGATCTCCGGTCCGGCCGCGGGGGTGATCACGGCCGCCCTGCGCCGGGCGATCCGTAGCCAGGCCGGTGCCGCCCGCGCCTATGTCCGCGGGCTACGGGAGAGCCACCCCGACGAGAGCCCCTCGCAGATCCTCGGGCGACTGGACAGCCGGTTCCTCAACGCGGTCACCGCCTCCGGCGCCGCCGTCGGGGCCACCGCCGCCGTCCCGGGCATCGGCACCGTCATCGCCTTCGGAGCGATCGGCGCGGAGTCGCTCGTGTTCCTCGAGGCGACCGCGTTCTACACCCTCGCCGTGGCCGAGGTCCACGGCGTCGACGTCCGTTACGGCGAGCACGAGGAGCTGCTGGTCATGACGGTCATGCTGGGCGCCTCCGGCACCGCCCTCCTGGCCAACGCGGTCGGTTCGTCAGGCGGGTCGGCGGCAGGCGGTTCTCTCGCGGGTCGGGCCCTGCGAGTGCCCGGGTTGGCATCGGTCAACCGCCGGATGATGAGCCGTTTCGTCCGGAAGTTCGCCGTCAAGCGGGCGGGTCTGGCCCTGGGCAAGATGGCCCCCGCCGGCCTCGGTGCCGCCGTGGGCGGATGGGGCAACCGGAGGTTGGGCCGCACGGTCGTCGAGACCGCCGCGTCGACGTTCGGTGCGCCCCCGGACTCCTGGCCGGCCACATGAACCACGGGTGACGGCCCGGCGGCATCCCCCTGTCAGGTGAGATCGCGGAGCCCTGTGCGGGCAGAAGGTCTAGCCTGGATCCAATCGACGTGTGAAACCCACCACAGACCCAGAGAGGCACCAAGAGATCGTGAGCAACAACGTCTCACAGTTCGGACAGAACCAGTGGCTCGTAGACGAGATGTACGAGCGGTTCGCCAAGGACCCGTCCTCCGTGGACAAGTCCTGGCACGAGTTCTTCGACGCCAACCCGGAGGCCGCCTCCTCCTCCGGCGGTGGCTCGACCAACGGCACCTCCCCCGGCAAGTCGGGTGGGGACTCCGGCAAGAGCAGCCGGCCGCGGTCGGGAGGTGGGGACAGCGGAGGTGCGGGGAAGCAGGACAAGAAGGCGTCCGAGCTGACTGTTGACGACGTCACCCCGGAGGCGTCGGCGAAGGACATCGCCGCCAAGCCCGCGTCGGACGCCTCGCCCAAGCGCAAGGCCCGCGGCGAGGGCGTGCCCGCCCCGGTACGCACCCCGGAGACCCGGGACAAACCCGACGCGGCGGCGAAGAAGCCTTCCCGCCCCGTCTACAGCCCGCCCGAGGAGCAGGAGAGCAAGGTCCTGCGGGGGGCGGCCAACGCGATCGTCAAGAACATGAACGCGTCGCTGACGCTGCCGACCGCCACGTCGGTCCGCGCGGTCCCGGCGAAGCTGATGATCGACAACCGGGTGGTCATCAACAACCACCTCAAGCGCACACACGGTGGCAAGATCTCCTTCACCCACCTCATCGGGTACGCCATGGTCCAGGCCATCAAGGCCTACCCGAACATGAACAACCACTACGACGAGGTCGACGGCAAGCCGAACGTGGTGACCCCGTCCGGGATCAACCTCGGTCTGGCGATCGACATGAAGACCAAGGGCGGTCGTTCCCTGGTCGTCGCGGCGATCCGACACTGCGAGAAGCTGGACTTCCGCGGCTTCCTCGACGCCTACGAGGACATCGTCGCCCGCGCCCGTGAGGGCAAACTGACGATGGAGGACTTCTCCGGCGTCACCGTCTCGCTGACCAACCCCGGCGGCATCGGCACCGTGCACTCGGTCCCCCGTCTCACGGTGGGCCAGGGCGCCATTCTCGGCGTGGGCGCGATGGAGTACCCGGCCGAGTTCCAGGGCGCGAGCGACGAGCAACTGGCGAACAACGCGATCGGCAAGATCACCACGCTGACCTCGACCTACGATCACCGGATCATCCAGGGCGCCGAGTCCGGCGAGTTCCTGAGGGAGATCCACCGACTGCTGCTCGCCGATGAGTTCTACGACGAGATCTTCGACGTCCTCGGCATCCCCTACGAGCCGGTCCGGTGGCGTCAGGACATCACCGATCCCCGGGTCGACAAGGACGCCCGCGTCCTCGAGCTGATCGCCGCCTACCGCGACCGCGGCCACCTGATGGCCGACATCGACCCGCTCGACGGCAGGCACGCCAAGCGACGACGCACCTTCCACCCGGACCTCGATGTCAACTCGCACGAGCTCACGCTGTGGGACCTCGACCGCAAGTTCTCCGTCGGCGGGTTCGTCGGCAAGGACAAGATGCGGCTGCGGGACGTGCTGTCGGCACTGCGCGCCGCCTACTGCCGCAAGATCGGTATCGAGTACACCCACATCCTCGAGAACGAGCAGCGCCAGTGGATCCAGGAGCGCCTCGAGGGTGTCGACGACAAGCCGACCGTCGCCGAGCAGAAGTACATCCTGTCCAAGGTGAACGCGGCCGAGGCCTTCGAGACCTTCCTCCAGACCAAGTACGTCGGCCAGAAGCGCTTCTCCCTCGAGGGCGCCGAGTCGGTCATCCCCATGATGGATGCCGTCATCGACGAGGCCGCCGAGTTCGGGCTGGACGAGGTCGTCATCGGCATGCCGCACCGTGGGCGGCTCAACGTCCTCGCGAACATCGTGGGCAAGCCGTACCGGCAGATCTTCACCGAGTTCGAGGGCAACATGGATCCCTCGGCCGCCCACGGCTCGGGAGACGTCAAGTACCACCTGGGCGCCGAGGGCATCCAGTACCAGATGTTCGGCGAGAACGAGATCAAGGTCTCGCTCACCGCCAACCCGTCGCACCTCGAGGCCGTCGACCCGGTCCTGGAGGGCATCGTCCGGGCGAAGCAGGACCTCATCGAGGACCCGGAGTGGCGGGCGGAGTACCCGGTCGTGCCGCTCATGCTGCACGGTGACGCCGCGTTCGCCGGCCAGGGTGTCGTGGCCGAGACCCTCAACCTCTCCCAGATCGACGGTTACCGTACCGGCGGCACGATCCACATCGTGGTCAACAACCAGATCGGGTTCACGACGGCGCCGGAGGCCGGCCGGTCCAGCCAGTACTCCACGGACGTCGCCAAGATGATCGGCGCACCGATCTTCCACGTGAACGGTGACGATCCCGAGGCATGTGTGCGGGTGGCGCGTCTGGCGATGGACTTCCGTCAGCAGTTCAAGAAGGACGTCGTGATCGACCTCGTCTGCTACCGCCGTCGCGGACACAACGAGGCCGACGACCCGTCGATGACGCAGCCGCGGATGTACGAGGTGATCGACGGCAAGAAGAGCGTCCGTCAGTCCTACACCGAGGATCTGGTCGGTCGTGGCGACATCACCGAGAAGGAGGCGGAGAATGCCCTCCGCGACTTCCAGGGCCAGCTCGAACGGGTCTTCAACGAGGTCCGTGAACTCGAGAAGCACCCGGTGAAGGCGTCCGAGTCGATCCTGCCCAACCAGCCGCTGCCCAAGCGTCTGGTGACAGCGGTGGACGAGTCGGTCATCCACGCCATCGGCGACGCCTTCGGAAACCTGCCCGAGGACTTCCACATCCACTCGCGCGTGAAGCCGGTCTACGAGGCGCGCCAGAAGATGGCCTACAACGGAAACGTCGACTGGGCGTTCGCGGAGCTCCTCGCGATCGGCTCCCTCGTCAGGGAGGGCCGGACGGTGAGGCTTGCCGGGCAGGACTCGCAGCGCGGCACCTTCACCCAGCGCCACGCGGTGGTGGTCGACAAGACCACCTCCGAGACCTACTCGCCGCTGCAGAACCTCGAGGACGCCGAGGGCCGGTTCGAGGTGTGGAACTCGGCGCTCACCGAGTACGCGGGCGTCGGGTTCGAGTACGGCTATTCGGTGGGTGACCCGGAGGCGTTGGTGCTGTGGGAGGCGCAGTTCGGTGACTTCGTCAACGGCGCGCAGACCATCATCGACGAGTACATCTCCTCCGGTGAGGCGAAGTGGGGCCAGAAGTCGTCGGTGACGCTCCTCCTGCCGCACGGCCACGAGGGGATGGGCCCGGACCACACGTCCGGCCGCATCGAGCGGTTCCTCCAGCTGTGTGCCGAGGGTTCCATGACCGTCGCCCAGCCGTCGACCCCGGCGAACTACTTCCACCTCATGCGTCGTCATGCCACCGACGGCATCAAGCGACCGCAGGTGGTCTTCACGCCCAAGTCGATGCTGCGGAATAAGAAGGCCGTCAGCGCGATCTCGGACTTCACCACCGGGAAGTTCCGTTCCGTCATCGACGACCCGACGTTCGCTGATGGTTCGAAGGACGCGGGCAAGGTCAAGACCATGCTGTTGGTCTCCGGGAAGCTCTACTACGAGCTCGCCGCCCGCCAGGAGAAGGAGGGCCGCGACGACATCGCGATCGTCCGACTGGAACAGATCCACCCGATCCCGTTCCGTCGCCTGCGTGAAGCCCTCGGGCACTACCCGAACCTCACCGAGGTCCGGTGGGTCCAGGAGGAGCCGGCCAACCAGGGTGCGTGGAGCTTCCTCGCCCTCAACCTGCCGGAGGTCATCCCGGAGTTCCCGCCGATCAAGCGGGTCTCGCGTCGACCGATGGCCGCGACCTCCACGGGCCTGAGCAAGGTCCACGCGGTCGAGCAGAAGGCCTTGGTGGACCAGGCGTTCGACTGACGGCGTGAGACGGAGGGCCCGACCGCTCGGCGGTCGGGCCCTCCGTCGTGTTCCACCACGGTGGTGACCACGCCACGGGCCCGGGTCCGGGCCTGGTCACCGTGACGTCAGTAGCCGTGCTCGTCCAGCCAGAAGTTCGCCAACGACACGGGGGTCGCGGAACCGAACTCGATCCCCAACAGGAGCTCCCGGATATCATCCGAGGTCAGCTCCCCGCTGATCCGGTTGACCAGGGCCAGTTGATCCTCCGAGAGCGAGCCCTTGCGGAACACCGGCACCAGGTTCTGCGCGAGGATCGCGTCTTCGTCGTCGTCCAACGGCACGATGTCCTCCGGATGGAGGACCGGGTCGGCGGACTGAACCAGCCCCACCCCGATCTCTCCGGCACGCAGGGAGTCGAACACCGCGCGGGGGTTCGGACCCATCGCCACCCGTCGGCCGAAGCCACAGTCGTAGGTGGCACCGACGGCGGACGCCAACTCGCGATCCGCCAGGGCCTCCTCCCGCGCACCGAGGGTGAATCCACCGCACCTCCCGGCCAGATCGGACATCGTGCGCAGACCCTGGGACTCGGAGGTGTGCCGCGTGACGACGTACACGGGGGCGTCCTCGGCGGGCGCCGGATCAGCGGCGGTCACCCCTTCGGGGAGTGCGGCCATCATGGCGGTGTATACCTCGTCGGACCCGACCGCGGTGGAATTCGGGTCGAACCTCCGGAGCAGCTCACCGGTGAACCCGAGCGTGAAGGTCGACTCCCCCGCCACCACCGATTCGATCACCTCGTCCTGGGTCCCGGATTGTGGGCGGGCGGTCACCCGCCATCCGGACCGCACGAGGGCGTTGCCGTAGATGTGGCCGACGATCTCGGCCTCGCCGAACGAGGCCGTCTCGACCACGACCACAGGATCGTCCCGGTGGGCCGGGACGATCGACGACTGCGCCTGGCAGCCGGACAGCGCCATCCCCACGATTCCCGCGAGCACCACGGCACCACGCCCGGTCCGCTCCCACGTCCGCCGCACCCGACCACGTCCTTCCTCACACCGGCCGCGTCAGGCGACGCGGAGACCATGTGGGTCATTCTCCCAGCCCCGCACGGCCGTCGTCGCCCCGACGCCCCGCTGGGCGGATACTGTCAGGCGAGACGAGGAAAGGGGGCCGGGTGCCCGCGATCCCACCACGACGCCCGTCGTCCGCCGAACCCGGTTCCGGACCGACTCGGCCGACCGCGCCGACGCCACGACCGTCGGCGGAGTGCGCCGTCTACATCGACGGGGTGCGCGCCCACGACCACGTCGCACTCCGCGAGGCGGTCGGCCTGGTACGCGACACCGGTCGCGGCTTCGTCTGGATCAGTCTCGACGACCCGGATCCCGAGCAGATGGAGGCGCTCTCCCGGGAGCTGGAGTTGCACGAACTCATCACCGAGGACGCGACCAGCGGACAGCAACGGCCCAAGTTGGAGGCCTACGACGACGCTCTCGTACTCAGCATGTCGACGGTGCGCTACCTGGCTCACGAGACCGTCACACAGGTCAGCGACATCGTGTCCACGGGCGAGGTGCTGGTGGTCCTCGGCCGGGACTTCGTGGTGACCGTCCGACACGGGGACCGGACGGTCACCGTGGACATCCGCAGCGAGCTGGGGCACTCGCCCGGGAGGTTCGCGCTCGGGCCGGCGGCGGTCATGCACGCGGTGGCGGACCGGGTGGTCGACGGCTACACCGAGGCCGCCGAGGGATTGGCCGCGGACATCGACGAACTGGAGTCGGCGCTCTTCACGCCTCACATCCCGGTGGACATCGAGCAGATCTACGTCCTCAAGCGGGAACTACTCGAACTCAAACACGTCATCGGGCCACTGACCACGCCCCTGCGCCGCCTCTCCGTCGACCACCTCGACCTGATCCCCGGCGAGATCCGTCACTACTTCCGCGACGTCCAGGACCATCACGCGCAGGCGGCGGCGGAGGTGACGACCCTGGACGAGCAGAGCACCTCGCTCGTCAGCGCGGCGGCGGCGATCGTCGGGGTCCAACAGAACACCGATATGCGCAAGATCTCCGCGTGGGTCGCCATCGCGGCCGTACCGACGATGATCGCGGGCGTCTACGGCATGAACTTCCGTCACATGCCCGAGCTCGACACGCGATACGGCTACTTCGTGGTGCTGGGGGTCATGGTCGCGATGTGTTCCGGGCTCTTCCTGCTGTTCCGTCGAAACGGCTGGCTGTGATCAGCGGGTCAAGCCGGGATTAACCGCCGAGCGGCCGGGATCGGTGACGTCGATACCGGCCTCCCGCCATGCCTCCTCGAGTTCGGCCGCACCCTTCATCCGTACCCACGCCGCCTCCGTGTGGGTGACCGGAACCGCCCGGAACACCGTGACCGGCGCTGCGTCGCCGGGCAGCGGGACGTCCGGCACGTCGGGGGCGCGCAGGACGACCCCGGTGAAGGCCGCACCCGGCCAGAGCGGCTCGCCGAGGTCGATCAGCGCACCCTCGGACAACACCAGTCCCTCGACGGCGGGCGCAGCAGCGAGCACCGCCAGCGCACGGACGAGTCCGTCAACGCCACCGCGCAGCACCAGACTGAGTTCCGCACGCGGGGCGGTGGGGTCGGGAACCAGCGCGGAGGGGTCGCCCATCGGCTCGGCGGAACACCCCAGGGAGACATAGCGCACCACGCCTGTTTCGATGTCCACGAACCGGAGGATCTTGATGGGTGACGCGCCGAGGAACGTCACCGACGCCTCCTGCGGATCCGGTCCGTAGTGCTCGATCAGGTGGGCCCGCACCGTGGAGAGGACGTCCGGGGAACCCGCCGGACCGCCGGGCAGCACTACTTGAGTCCGAGCCGGGCGAGCTCGTCACGCACCCGTTCGGCGTTGGCGGGCTCGCACAGCACGTCGTACCGTCCCGCGACGAGCTGAGAGGTGGAGGCGAAGTCACGCTTGCCCCGGGTGGCCGCGTAGGACAACGAGGCCGAGACGATGCCGAAGACCGACCCTCCCACCAGACCCGTGAGGACGACACCCCACATGGGCTGGGTGAAGATCCCCAGCAGCAGACCGATGAACAACCCCAGCCAGGCACCGGTGGCCAGTCCGCCGAGCAGGACCTTGGGCCAGGTGAGTCGGCCGGTCACCCGCTCCACCTGCATGAGGTCGACCCCCACGATGGTGACCTCGTGGACGGGGAACTCCTCGTCGGCGAGATGGTCGACCGCAGCCTGTGCCTGCGCGTAGGTCGGGTACGACCCCACCACCCAGCCGGTCGGCGGCGTGGGCAACCCGGGGGTCTGCCCGGTCCGGGTCCGTCCGCCCGCGGGGTTCACGGGTGAGCTCATGGGGTCCGTCCTTCCGGGTCCGTTCCTGCGCCTGTCCGGTCCGATACGGCCATCCCGGCCGCGCGGCCCCGCGCGGAGACGACCAATGCCATCTTACGGCTGGCCTCGTCGAGCATCTCGTCGCCGAACATCACCGCACCGCGGGCCCCGCCCTCCACGGACGTCGACCGCGCGTAGGCCGCGAGGATGGCTTCCGCCTTGTCGAACTCGTCCTGGCGGGGGCTGAACACCTCGTTGCCCGCATCGACCTGTGCCGGGTGCAGGACCCACTTGCCGTCGAATCCGAGTGCCGCGGTGCGGCCGGCCGCACGACGGAACCCCTCGGTGTCACGGACCTTGAGGAACGGCCCGTCGATCGCCTGGAGTCCGTGGGCCCGGGCGGCGACGAGGATGGTCATGAGTACGTGGTGGTAGGCGTCGCCCGGGGCATAGCCCTCCGGCTGCTCGCCCACGGTCAGGGTGCGCATCCCGATGGAGGCCATGAAATCGGCCGGGCCGAACACGAGCGTGAGCACGCGCTGGCTCGCCGTCGCGATCTGGTCGATGTTGGTCAGCCCCATGGCGTCCTCGATCTGGGGCTCGATCCCGATGTGGCCAACCGGTAGACCGGCCGCCTTCTCGACCTGGGTCAGCACCAGGTCCAGGGCCACGACCTCCGCCGCGGACCGCACCTTGGGTAGCAGGAGGGCGTCGACACGGCCGCCGGCCCTCCCGACGACCTCGGTGACGTCACGCACCGTGTACTCGGTGTCCCACGCGTTGACGCGGACCACCACCGTCGGCGCCAGGAAGTCACCGCCGGTCAGCGCGGCCACGACGTTCTGACGGGCCTCCTCCTTGGCGGGTCCGGCCACCGCGTCCTCGAGGTCGAGGAAGACCTCGTCCACCGGAAGGGCCCTGGCCTTCTCGATCATCTTGACGCTGCTGCCGGGCACGGCGAGGACCGTCCGCCTGGGACGGGCGCGGAGTCCGGAGATCGCGGCGGCGGCGTCCTCTGACGGTGCGGGTGTCGCGTGGGGGGCTGCGGTCATCGTGGGTGGCACTCCCTTACGTCCGGTATGGCGGGCGGGCGCAGCCCGCCGGTGACTAGCCTGGTCGTCATGGCGAACCTCAACAAGGCCTTCGTCGCCAGGCTAGCCGGACTGCCGGTGATCGGCCCTGACGGGGACGACATCGGACGGATCCGGGATGTCGTGGTGACGATGCGGTCCCGGCACAAGCCCCCCCGGGTCATCGGTCTGGTGGTCGAGCTGCCCACGCGGCGCAGGATCTTCGTCCCGATGCTCAGGGTCGTCTCGATCGACCCCCGTTCGGTCTCCCTGGTCTCGGGCACCATCAATCTGCACCGGTTCCAGTCCCGCCCCGGAGAGAACCTGGTGCTGGGCGCACTGGTGGACTCCGTGATCGGCGTCGAGCGGGACCAGGTCGGTTCCGACCAGTCGGGCGGCGCCCAGAAGAGCCGCGACCAGAAGGACGCGCGCTTCCAGGTGGTCGACGTGGAGATCGAGCGCCAGCGCTCGCGGGACTGGCTCGTGTCCCGGATCGCGGTACGGGCACGTCGCGGGCGCGCCTCCCTGGGCCGACGCGGGGAGGTGTCGATCCACCCGTGGAGCCGGATCCGAGGCCTCGACGACGACGCCATCGGCACGCCCGAGCACAGCGCCGAGAGCCTGGTGGAGCGGTACGCCGACCTCCGCCCGGCCGACGTCGCCCACGCGCTGCGCAACCTTCCCGAGGTCCGCCGCCTCGAGGTCGCCCGGACCCTGGACGACGAACGACTCGCCGACATCCTCCAGGAGTTGCCCCACGACGAGCAGACCGAGATCGTCACGCGACTCGAACTGGAGCGGGCCGCGGACGTGCTCGAGGCGATGGATCCCGACGACGTGGCGGACCTGCTCGGCGAATTGCCGGAGAAGGACGCGGAGTCGTTCCTGGAACGCATGAACCCCGAGGACTCGGCTCCGGTCCGGCGCCTGCTCTCGTTCGACGCGGACACCGCGGGTGGGCTCATGACCCCCGAGCCGATCATCCTGTCGCCGCAGACGACGGTCGCCGAGGCCCTGGCCCACTGCCGCAATCCCGATCTCAGCCCGGCTCTGGCGAGCCTCGTCTTTGTCGTGCGACCCCCCACGGCGACACCGACGGGAAAGTACCTCGGGTGCGTGCACATCCAGGCGCTGCTGAGGGAGTTGCCGTCGACCATGGTGGCCGAGACCGTGGACACCAGCCTGTCTACGCTGCGGCCCTCGGACTCGGTGGATTCCGTGACCAGGTTCTTCGCCACCTACAACCTGGTGTGCGGTCCGGTCGTCGACGACGAGGGGCACCTGCTCGGGGCGGTGGCGGTCGATGACCTGTTGGACCACGTCCTGCCCGACGACTGGCGGGATCTGGACCTGCACGACGACAGGGAGACGACCGGATGAGCGAACCCACCACCCGGTCATCACTCTCGATGCCGATGACCTCGCGCCGACCGCGGATCAGCTTCGACTCCGATGCGGTCGGGCGCTACAGCGAGGCCGTCGCACGGTTCTTCGGTACGGGCACCTACCTGCTCATCCAGACGATCATCGTGATCGTCTGGATCATCATCAACGTCGCGGTGGTCGCCCTACGCTTCGACCCCTACCCCTTCATCCTGCTCAACCTCGCGTTCTCCACCCAGGCCGCGTACGCCGCCCCGCTCATCCTGCTCGCGCAGAACCGCCAGGAGGACCGCGACAAGGAGTCCGTCAGGGAGGACCGCCTCCGCGCCACGCAGACCAAGGCGGACACGGAGTTCCTCGCCCGCGAACTGGCGTCGGTCCGGCTGTCCGTGGGCGAGACGGTCACCCGCGACTACCTGCGTCGCGAACTCGATGACCTCCGTGACTCCGTCGAACGGATCGAGACCCTCCTCGCCGCATTCGACCCGGGTTCGAGTAACGCCGATCACAGTAAAACCGATTCAGATGGGAAGGGTCGGGGGTAGCCTCGGCCGGGACGGAACGTCGTGGGGGCGCAGCACGGCCGCTGCGCAGACCGGGAAGTCGTAGGGGGAAGTCTTGCGCCATTTCGCGCACAAAGCCGATCGCCGGGTTCTGACCAGTGCCGCCGTCACCGCGAGCGCGATCGCCGTGCTCTCGGCCGTCGGACTGAGCGTGGACACCAGCCGTCCCGCTCCACCGGAGATCACCCCGCTGGCGGAATCCTCGCCCAGTACGCCGACGGTCACCGAGGCTCCTCCCACCTCCCTCACCACCGGGCCGTCCCCGGAGAAGGAGTCCCCCGCACCGGAGGATCCCGGCGCCGCCCACATCGAGCCGGCGTCCGTCCCGGACGGTCCACTGGGCATCCCCGGGATCGCCCTCGACGCCTTCCACCGGGCAACCGACCGTCTCAACACGGAGAAGCCCGCTTGTGAGATGGACTGGACGCTCCTGGCCGGGATCGGACAGGTCGAGTCCAACCAGGGCCGTGGTCGGTTCGATGTCCACGGCAACACCATCGGGCGGATTCTCGGCCCCCGCCTCGACGGGAGTCTCCCGGGTACCGCCGTCATCACCGACACGGACGGTGGCCGCTTCGACGGCGACCGGGAATTCGACCGCGCGGTCGGTCCGGTGCAGTTCATCCCGTCGACCTGGGCCGGTCTCGGCCGCGACGGGAATGACGACGGGGTGGCCGATCCGAACAACATCTACGACGGTGCGTTGGCGGCCGCCACCCTCCTGTGCGGGCAGGGTGGGTCGATGGCGGACCCCGCGGCCCGCACCAGGGCGGTCCTCGCGTACAACAACTCCCTGGCCTACGTCGCCAACGTGAACGCCTGGGCTCACGGTTACGCGGTCAACGCGTTCCCGCTGCCATCGGACCTGCCGGAGATCCACCAGCCCGAACCCACCATCGAACCCCCGACGCCACCCGAGCGGTGCCCGGACGGATGGGAGGGCGAGCCCACCGCGGCACCGGAGTCCGTCGCGCCGGGCGAGCCCGAGGCCCCGGTCCCCGGGTGCTCGGAGGTCCGACGCCCACCCGCCCCACCCGCCCCACCGACACCCAGCGCCCCACCGACACCCAGCGCGTCACCGACGCCCGCGCCCGAAGTGCAGGCGACCTCTCCGGCTGCGTCCCCGGCACCCGCCCCGATGGGCCTGCCCGTGATCCAGTTGCCGTGTATCCCTCCGTTCTGCGTGCCGCCGCCCCCTGCCTGAATCGTCACCGGGTGCCGCTACGCCTAGACTCGGGACATCATGAGTGCACCCAGCGAAGAACTGATCCGCGCCGCACTGGCGAAGGTCGATGACCCCGAGATCCGCAAGCCGCTCACGGAGCTCGGCATGGTCAAGGGCGTCGAGGTGGACCCCGCCACCGGCCGGGTCGACATCGGCATCTATCTGACCGTCGCCACCTGCCCGATGCGGGACACCATCACCGACCGCGTCCGCTCAGCCGTGTCCGACGTGGCAGGCGTGGGTGAGGTCACCGTCGAGCTCGACGTGATGAGCGACGAGCAGCGTACCGAGCTCCGCAAGCATCTGCGCGGGGACGCCGCCGAGCCCGTCATCCCGTTCGCGCAGCCCGGCAACCTGACCCGTGTCTACGCGGTCGCCTCGGGCAAGGGCGGGGTGGGCAAGTCCACCGCGACGGTCAACCTCGCCACCGCGCTGGCGTCACGTGGGCTGTCCGTGGGCGTCCTGGACGCCGACATCTACGGACACTCCATCCCGCGGATGCTGGGCACCGATGCACGTCCGACGCAGGTCGAACAGATGATCCTGCCGCCGGTCGCGCACGAGGTGAAGGTCATCTCGATCGCACAGTTCACCAAGGGCAACACCCCGGTGGTGTGGCGCGGGCCGATGCTGCACCGGGCCCTCCAGCAGTTCCTCGCCGACGTGTACTGGGGCGACCTCGACGTCCTGCTCATGGACCTGCCCCCGGGCACCGGCGACGTGGCGATCTCGATCGCCCAGCTCATCCCGTCCGCCGAGATCCTCGTGGTCACCACGCCCCAGCAGGCCGCCGCGGAGGTGGCCGAGCGGGCCGGATCGATCGCGCTGCAGACCCGTCAGCGCATCGCCGGCGTCATCGAGAACATGTCGTGGCTCGAACTTCCGGACGGCACGCGGATGGACGTGTTCGGCTCGGGGGGCGGCGCGGAGGTGGCGGCGAACCTGTCCCGTTCCGTCGGTGCACCCGTCGCGCTGCTGGGGCAGATCCCGCTGGAGCAGGCCGTTCGCGAACACGGGGACGAGGGCACCCCGATCGTGCTCGCGGAGCCGGATTCCCCGTCCGGTCGCGCGTATCGCGAGATCGCGGACGGCCTGGCCGTGCGCCCCCGGGGCCTGGCCGGCATGAACCTCGGGATCGACACCACCCGTCACCTCTGACGGGGGCTGCCGGGGCTCGACCTCCGGCCGTTCCCACCGGCGCCTCCGCCGATCCGGCCAGCCGCCGGTGCCAGCCTGGACACGGCCTCGCCGTGGGTCGACCTAGGTGGCGTCGCTGTCCCATACGGGACCGGAGGAGGGCGTCGACGAGGTGGGGTCGTGGAACGGCTCGACGCCGCCCGGGAGCGGTGCGGTCGTCCGGCGACGGTCGGCGGACGGCGTCCCCGAGGCGGCCACCGACCCGCCGGCGGCGCCCGCGGCGCCCCCCGCCGGGGCCGCGGCCCCGAAGTCCCCGGAGAACAGGGAATCGTCCCCGTCGAGCAGGTGCTTGGTGACCATCGCGCGAGGGCTCAGTCCCCGCAGGTCGTTGAGCTGCTTGAGGGGCTCGCGGAACTCGTCGAACTCCGTGCCGTAGTCGTCCCTGAGCTGCTGCTGGGCACTGCTGGCGAACTCACGGACCTTGCGGATCGCCGACGCCAGCCACCGGGCGGCCTCGGGTAGGCGCTCGGGTCCCAGCACGACCAGCGCCACGACCCCGAGCACCAGGAGCTCGGACCACCCCACGTTTGTGAACATCGCTGCAAGGATACGTTGCCGGGCTCACCGCCGGGAGTCCGATCCGGTCGGGGCCACCCCCCGGGTCAGCCCAGCACCGGACGCACGGTGAGTTCGACCCGCGTGCCGGCACGGATGACCTCGACCGGGACGTCGACGTCCGCACCGGCACGACGAACGGCCACCACGAGCTCGTCCGAGGACCGCACCCTCCGGTCACCGACCCGGGTCACGACATCGCCCTCGCGGACGCCGCCCTCCTCGGCCGGCGACCCCTCGCGCACGTTGACGATCTCCGCGCCCTCCACCGCCCCGTTGTCGGCCTTGCGGGCGTTGACGCCGATGGTGGCATGCCGGACCGAGCCCTCGGTCATCAGTGACGTCGCGATGTCGCGGACGTCGTTGACGGGGATGGCGAATCCGAGACCGATGGAGCCACCGGACTGGGTGAATATGGAGGTGTTGATGCCGATCACCGCACCGGTTCCGTCGATCAGCGGTCCGCCGGAGTTGCCGGGGTTGATGGCGGCATCGGTCTGGATCGCGTCGATCACCACGTCCCCGTCGGAGGTGGACTCGCCGAGTGCGATCGGCCGCCTGGTCGCCGAGACGATGCCCTCGGTGACCGTTCGCGCGAGCCCGAGCGGCGAGCCGATTGCGATGACCTGCTCCCCCACCTCGACGTCGTCCGAGTCCCCCAGGGTCGCCACGGTGAGGTTCTGGACGTCCTCCACCTTGAGGACGGCGAGGTCGGTGGCGGGGTCCCGTCCGACCATCTCCGCCGAGACCCTCGAGCCGTCGGGGAAGATGACGTCGATGTCCGCGCGGTCGGCGGCCCCGTCCATCGTGACGACGTGGTTGTTCGTGACGATGTAGCCCTGCGGGTCGATGACGATCCCCGACCCCTCACCCCGGGCCGACGGGGTGGACACCTGGATGTTGACGACCGCCGGTTGGACCCGCTGGGCGATCTCGCCGACCGGGTTGTCGCCGTCCAGCACGTTCTCCGGGGCATCGGCGATCCGGACGGTGGAGGTGGTGAGGACCCGCGCGGAGTCGGCCACGACGGCGCCGATGGCACCGCCGGTCAGGGCGACGACGGCGACGGCCGCGACGACCCCGGCCAGGGCCTGTCTGCTCAGCCGACGATCGAACAGGGCCTCGGTCAGCGACAGCCTGGGAGGCGGGGCCTCGTCCGCGCCGGACAGGTCGACGGGCTCGGGATCCGGCGCGGCGCGGACCGCGGGCGCACCGTAGCCGACCGCGGCGTGGGGGTCACGCCAAGGATCCGGAGGGGGCGGCTGAGGCGCGTCCGGGTCGTCCTGCCAGGTCGGATGGCGCTCGATGCCCCGTGCAGCGCCCGGGGCGGGAGCGAAGGCCTGTGCCAGCACGGGGTCCGCGACCCGGTCGAGGGATTGCCCGTCGTCACCGGGGCCGGCGGTACGGGACCGATCGAACCCTCCCGTGACCCCGTCGGGTCGGGAGAACAGGGCGACGTCGTTCTCGTCCACGACCGGCCGCCGGATCGGAGCGGGCTCGCGCAGGGGACGGTCGGGGTCGCCCTCGCGCGCCGCGTGCCCGGGCACGCCTGTCTCGTCCTCCACCCGGCCCACCCTAGTGGCCGCGGTGCCACAACCGGCGCAGCAGCCTCACCCAGCCCTGCCCGGGGTGGGAATCCGCCAGCGGACCGGGTTCGGTCCCGGGCGAGGGCCGGGGCGAGTCCTCGAGGGACCGGAGCCGCTCGACCAGCTCCCGGGGCATCCGGATGGGGCCGGAGCTGCGCAGGGCACGGCGTGCCTCGCGCTGGTCCTCCACTTCCCGACGACAGTGCCCGCACCGTGCGAGGTGGGCGTCCGCGCGCGCCTGCCCGGCGTTCGGGAGCCGACCGTCGACGTAGGCCGCGGCGGCTTCGGTCGACAGGTGGTCGGTGGACAGGAAGCTCTCCCTGGGACGTGGTGGTCCGGTCCTGTCGACCACTTCCCGCGCCGAGTCGTGGGACAACGTGAACTCCGGGCCGGGTACGGGTCCGCGTCCGTGGAGGTGTCTGTCCACGCCCCTCCCCTTCTCCGGTCATCACGCGGGCTCGTCTCGAACCCCGTCACGGTGTCAACGTCCGACGCACCCACGAGGTTCCCACCCCTGCGGCCGGTCGCCGGGCGCCCCGCGTCCGGCACCGGTCGCCCGAGGGGTCAGTCGATGCGCTGATGCGCGCCGGTCACCCCGGCGGCCTCGAGCTCGGCCCGCAACGCGGCGCGGCCCCGGTGGATCCGGCTCCGGACGGTGCCCATCTTGACACCCAGGATCCGGCCGACCTCCTCGTAACTGAGGTCTTCGATATCGCTGAGCACGACGGCCGCGCGGAACTCCGGGGACAGGTTGGCGAGCGCGGTCTGCAGGACGGGGTCGAACGTCTCCTCCGACAGCACCTGCTCCGGACTGCGTTCGCGGCCGGGCACCCGCTCGGCGTCCTCGGGGAGGGCCTCGAAGCGGATGCGCCCGCGCCGACGCGCGGAGTCGAGGAAGAGGTTGGTGACGATGCGGTGCATCCAGCCCTCGAAGGTTCCCGGCTTGTAGCGGTCCAGGGAGCGGAACACCCTGATGAACGCCTCCTGCGTGATGTCCTCGGCGTCGTGGGCGTTCCCGCAGAGACGGTAGGCCAGGCGGTAGACGCGATCGCCGTGCTGCGCGACGAGCTGTGACCAGGACGGCATGTCCGCAGCGTCGCCGGTGGCGTCGAAACGCGCGGTCCCGACCGACTCGTCGCGGTTGTCCGGAGCGGTCGCCGTACCGTGCACGGTTCGTGAGTACATACGCTGCCGCCGCCTTCCGGCACGGGCCGGAGCCCGCGCGGTGGTGAGCCGCACCCTCGTGGCGCGACCTTCCCCACCTTCCCCCATCGGCCTGTCCTCACGGTATACGCGTACTGAGATACCCCTGAGAGTCTGATACCGATCAGATCACCGCGCGTTGGTCACCGTTCGCTCGCCGGACGGCGATACGCTGCTCAGGTGTCCGATTCCTCTGACGTCCCCGCCACCGATCGCCCCGGGCTCGACGGGGTGGCGCAGCGTAGCGCCGCCCTCGTCGACGACTCCCTGTACGCCTCCGCACGGGCCGAGGCCGACGAGCTGGGCGCCGCCTCGCCGGATGCCCTGACCGCGGATGCCATCCGCCTGGTCGCCCGGCTGACCGGCGCGCGCGCCGCCGTGTGCATCACCCCCGCGCCCGGGGTCCCCGCGCTGGCCATCCTCGCGGCGGCCGGGCCCGGTTCCGGAGCCGTGGTCACCTGCATCACCGACGATCCGCATCATCTCGACGCGGCGCGGTCGGCCGTCCGCGGCGCCGGGCATCCCGCCTCGTCGGCGCGCTACATCGCCGCCCGGCCGCTCGAGGTGGCGGACAAACTCGCCGACGGCGCCTACGACCTCGTGGTCGCGGACGTGCCCGCGCACTCGGTGCCGCGCGTGATCTCGCGATCCCACCAACTGCTGCGGGTCGGCGGCGCACTGGTCCTCATCGGTGAGCACGCCCCGCTGCCGGAGTCCGCGGATCTCCCGGAGAGCGCGCACGTCACGGTGCTGCCGGTGGGGGCCGGACTGACCGTGGTCACCCTCTGACCGGTCCGCGGTCGGGGATCACCCCGGCAGCGAGGTGGAGGTGTTCTTCGCGACGCTCACCACACCGCCCGCACTCACCGGGAACCGGCTGAGGTCGCGTTCGCGATCCACCCCGATCAGGTCGCCGTCGCCGATGTGGCAGTTCTTGTCGACGATCGCCCTGCGGACCACGGCTCCGCGTCCGATGCGTACGCCCGGCATGAGGACGCTGCCCTCGACGACCGCACCGTCCTCGACGATGACGTTGTTCGACAGCACCGAATTGCGGACGGTGGCGGCGGAGACGATCGTCCCCGAGCCGACCATCGACTCCTGCGACATGCCGCCGTTGACGAACTTCGCCGGCGGCAGGTTGTCCTGCTGGGTCCGGATGGGCCACAGGGAGTTGTAGAGGTTGAACACAGGGTGCACGGACACCAGGTCCATGTGGGCGTCGTAGAACGCGTCGATGGTGCCCACGTCACGCCAGTAACCGGCATCGCGCTCGGTCTCCCCCGGCACGTTGTTCAGGGCGAAGTCGTACACGTAGGCACGTTCCTGCTCCACGAGTGCCGGGATGATGTCGCCGCCCATGTCGTGGGTGGAGTCGGGCTTCTCCGCGTCCGCCTTGAGTGCCTCGATGAGCGCCTCGGTCGTGAAGATGTAGTTGCCCATGGAGGCGAAGGTCGCGTCCGGATCGTCCGGCGTCCCCGGGGGGTCCGAGGGCTTCTCGACCCAACCACGGATGAGGTCGTCATCCCCCGCGTCGATGCACCCGAACGCGAACGCCTCGCTACGCGGCACCCGGATCCCGGCGACGGTCACGGCGGCGCCGGTGGAGATGTGGTGGTCCAGCATCTGCCTGGGGTCCATCCGGTACACGTGGTCCGCGCCGAACACGACGATGTGGTCCGGCTTCTCGTCGTAGACCAGGTTGAGCGACTGCAGGATGGCGTCGGCCGACCCGGTGTACCAGCGGGGCCCGAGTCGTTGCTGGGCGGGCACCGGCGCGACGTACTCGCCGCCCATCCCCCGCATGTGCCAGACCTGCGCGATGTGGCGGTCGAGCGAGTGGGACTTGTACTGGGTGAGGACGCAGATCTGCATGAACCCCGCGTTGACGAGGTTGCTCAGGACGAAGTCGATGAGGCGGTAGGACCCCCCGAACGGCACCGCGGGTTTCGCGCGATCCGCCGTGAGCGGGAAGAGTCGCTTGCCCTCGCCACCGGCGAGGACGATTGCTAGGACGTGCGGCTGATTCCTCACGCCCCCACCGTATCGACTCCGCCCTCACCCGGACCGGTCATCGTGGGGTTTGCCCCCGCCCAGTACCGAACCGTAACCCCGCGGTCGGGCGGTGTTCGCCGGGCACGCCTCGGGCGGGGGCCCGAGGGACTACCTTGGCCGGTGTGCGAGTAGCGATGATGACGAGGGAGTACCCGCCGGAGGTCTACGGCGGGGCAGGCGTGCACGTGACCGAACTGGTGGCGAATCTGCGGCCACTGTGCGAGGTGGACGTGCTGTGCATGGGGGCGGACCGGGACACCGCCCGCGCCTTCCGGCCGGATCCCGAGTTGGGTGCGGACGCCAACCCCGCGATCAAGACCCTCTCGGCCGGGCTGCGCATGAGCGTCGCGGCCGAGGGCGCCGACCTCGTCCACTCCCACACCTGGTACACGGGCCTCGCCGGGCACCTCGCGGGGCAGCTCTACGGCATCCCGCACGTCGTGTCCGCTCACTCACTGGAACCCAGCCGGCCGTGGAAGGCCGAGCAGCTCGGCGGCGGATACCGCGTCTCGTCGTGGTCGGAACGCAACGCCTTCGCGGGCGCCGACGCGGTGGTCGCGGTGAGCGCCCGGATGAAGGACGAGATCCTGCGCGTCTACCCGGAGGTCGAACCGGACCGGATCCACGTCATCCTCAACGGCATCGACACCTCCGTGTGGTCACCCGTCGAAACCTTCACCGGCGAGGAGTCCGTCCTGCGCAGGCACGGCGTCGACCCCGACCGCCCGATCGTGGCGTTCGTCGGCCGGATCACCCGTCAGAAGGGGGTACCGCACCTCGTGCGTGCCGCGCGCGACTTCCACCCGGACGCGCAGCTGGTGCTCTGCGCGGGCGCGCCGGACACCCCCGAGATCGCCGCCGAGATGGAGGGGCTGGTCGCCGACCTGCAGTCCACCCGCGACGGGGTGTTCTGGTTGCGTGACATGCTTCCCCGCGAAGAGGTCATCGAGATCCTCTCCGCGGCGACGGTCTTCGCCTGCCCGTCGGTCTACGAGCCGCTGGGGATCGTCAACCTGGAGGCCATGGCGTGCGACACCGCCGTCGTGGCGTCTGATGTCGGTGGGATCCCGGAGGTCGTGGTCGACGGCGAGACGGGCACCCTCGTGCACTACGACGAATCCGCGACCGGGGCGTTCGAAGCCGACCTCGCCGCCGCGGTCAACGAGCTGGTGGCGGATCCGGACAAGGCCGCCCGGATGGGTCGGGCGGGCAAGGAGCGGGCCGGGACCCGGTTCTCGTGGCAGGCGATCGCGGAGCAGACCCACCGGATGTACGCCTCACTGCTGTAGCGATCCCCCGGCGGGTCGCAGACGGTAGGTCCGCACCTCGACGTGCAGCCGGACGGGCCGGTCCTGCGTCCCGAGACGGTCCACCAATCGCGCCCGGTCCAGGTGCACACCGCTCGGCCCCATGAGCGCCAGGTCGACCGCCACGGGCGCGGGGACCTCCGTGTCCACGTCGACGGTGTGCACCACACCCGGCTCGAAGTCACCGGACAGGTCGGCATCCAGACGCTCGCCCTTGTCGGCTGCCGGTGCGAGCATGCCCCCGGCGGAGCGCAGGGGCTCGAGGTGCCCCGGCCCCGGGACGGCGACGACCAACGTCCCTCCCGGCCTGAGGACCCGGGCGAACTCCGCGGTGTTGCGGGGGGCGAACACCACCTGCAGCAGATCGACGCAGTCGTCCACGACGGGGAGCCCGTCCCACGTGTCCGACACCAGGGCCGCCACGTCGTCGTGGACCCGGGCGAGCCGCCGCGCCGCCGCGGTCGAGATCTCCGTGCCGATCCCGAGCACCCCCGATCCGGGCCCGGTCCCGGCCACGGCGTCCACGACCGCGGCGAGGTAGAAACCGGTGCCGGCTCCGGCCTCGAGCACCACCGGACCGATGGGAGCGGTGGAAAGGTCGTGGGCCGCGCGCGCGACGGCCCCGCGCCCGAGTCCGTGCCGGGCGACGTCGCCGAGGGTCGCGGCGAGGGGGTCGAACAGCCCCGATCCGAGGACACGGTCGCGCGCCGCCACCTGGTCCGGACCGTCGCCGGGAAACCGGCGACCGCGGGGACCGAAGAGACTGAGGTGGCCCTGCCGGGCCCGGTCGAACGAGTGCCCCTCATCGCACACCATCGCGCGGTCGGCGGCGCGCATGGCCCGGCCACAGGCCGGGCACCGCAACAGCGGGACGGCCCGGTCGAGTGCCAGCGGGCCGCCCGGCACGGACCCCGTCGGTCCTCCGGTCACCGGCGTGGCCGGTCCGCGAGGTCGCGGAGCAGCGCCACCAGCGTGCGGGTCGCGAACCCGGTGGCCACGGGGCCGACCTCGTCGATCTCCTCGGGCGAGCGCGCCGGTCCGGCGATGTCGAGGTGCGCCCAGGGCCGCCCGTCGACGAAGCCCTCGAGGAACAGCGCGGCGGTGATCGCCCCCGGGCCCTTGGGCGCCTGGCGCCGGTCGGCGACGTCGGACCGGACCGCCGACCGCAGGTCGGCGGGGAGCGGCAGCCGCCACCAGCGCTCCCCCGCCACGGCCCCCGCCGCGGCGACACGGTCGGCCAGGTCGTCGTCGTTCGCCATCACCGCACCTGTGCGCATCCCCAGCGCCACCTTCATCGCCCCGGTGAGGGTGGCCACGTCCACCACGACCTCCGGATCGCATTCCGCGACGCCGTGGGCGAGCGCGTCCGCGAGGACCATCCGTCCCTCCGCGTCGGTGTTGGTGACCTCCGAGGTGGTGCCACCCACGTGGGTGACGACGTCACCCGGCCGGTAGGCGGAACCGGACAGCATGTTCTCGGCCGACGGCACCACCACGGTCAGATCGAGTTCCGCGTACCGGGGCGAGGCGTCAGCGCAGAACGCCGCGGCCGCCGCCACGACCGCCGCCGACCCCGCCATGTCCGTACGCATGAGATGCATCCCGTCGGCGGGCTTGACCGAGATCCCCCCGGTGTCGAAGGTGACGCCCTTGCCCACCAGCAGCACCCGCGGGCCGGAACCGGGTCGGCGGGCCACGAGGACGTGCGGTTCGGCCGCGGAGCCCCCGCCCACCGCGAGCACGCCACCGAACCCGCCGGAGACGAGCCCGTCCCCCTCGATGACCTCGGTGCGCATCCCCGCCGCGCCCAGTGCCTCGGCCATCCGGGCCACCAGCCACCCCGGCGTCTTCAGATCCGAGGGGGCCCCGGCGAGATCGCGGGCCATCGCGGTGGCCCGGGCGGCCTCCTCGGCCGCTGCCACCGCACGGGAGACGATCCCCTTGTCGTCGTCGTCGTTGTCGTTGCCGTCTCCCGACCCGGGTGCGACCTCCACGACAAGGTCGGGGACGACCGGAGCGGGGTCCGCGGCGAAGACATCCTGGCCCCGCGCGCCCACCAGGTACCCCAGGACCAGGTCACCCACCCGGGCGGCCGGCACCGCACCGGGCACGGCGACGGTCGCCGGACCGCTCGCCCGCGTGTCGCGCAGGTGCCGGGCCACCGCGGCACCCGCCCGCCGGTAGCCCAGTCCGTGGTCCACCGCCCCCGCCCATCCGGAACGCGGGGCGGAATCCTCCAGTTCGACCTCGATCACCGGCCGCCCGTCGAGCACACGGACCCGCGCCTCGACGGCGAGCCCACGCGGCGTGCGCCCGGGCTCGGGGGCCCGGGTGCGAACGGGTAGGGCGCCATCGGGTGCGGGACCGGAGATGACACGGACCGAGGGCAGGGGACGACCGGGGACGGCGGACATCGGGGAGGACCTTCCGGGATATGAGTCGGCGCACCCGCCACGAGGGTCGGATGCGCCGGCATCGGTGGGGCGAAGAGATCAGGAGATGGCCTGCGACAGCTCCTCGCTGAGCGACCTCGCCTCGTCGGGGGTCAGCTCGACGACCAGGCGTCCGCCACCCTCCAGAGGGACGCGCATGACGATCCCACGGCCTTCCTTGGCCGCCTCCATCGGTCCGTCACCGGTCCTGGGCTTCATAGCCGCCATCGAGTCGTTTCCCTTCGTCCTTGTCCGTGGGGCGGCGCTCTGTACGGGCGCACGTCCCCGCGATCGGTACTACTGAGTGGATGGTCTCGATTCTAGCGCGTCCGGCCGCGTCCGGACGGCGTAGCGGGACGACCGTCCATCCCCGTCCGCGAGGCGCCCTCCCCGGTGCCGTCGCCCGGGGCGGGATCCTTTCCCGACAGCGAGCGCAACCGGTCGATCTCGGCTGCGGCCTGCTCGAGCGCCCAGTCGACCTCGGCCATGGTGTATCCGCGGGCGGACATGCCGAAACGCACCGCGCGCAGGTCCCCGCCGGACAGCGGGCCCTCCGGGAGACGGGTGACCGTGTGACCCCGGGCCACGGGGGGCAGCACCTCGGAACGGCCGAACACGACGAGTGACAGGGCGAACAGTCCCGCCGCCACGATCAGGGTGACGACCACGTAGACGACGATGGTGAGCATGCGTGCGCTCCCCTCCTGTAGTGACGACCTGCGGGACAAGTCTGGCACACGGGTCGCCCACCACGGGGCCGCGCCTCAGGCCAGGCCGCGCACGGTCCGAGCAGGTCGGCGGGTCCCCACGATGGACGCCACCATCTCGAGGGCGCGCATGGTCCCCGGGACGTCGTGGGTGCGGAACACCCGCGCACCCAGGTAGGCGGCGACCGACGTCGCGGCGAGGGTGCCCTCCGCGCGGTCGTCCACGCCGGTGTCCAGCGTCTCGCCGATGAAGTCCTTGTTGCTCAGGGCCATGAGGACGGGGTGCCCGAGCGCGACGATCTCGTCCATCCGGCGCAGCAGTTCGAGGCCGTGGAAGGTGTTCTTGCCGAAATCGTGGGTGGGGTCGACGAGGATGCCGTCCGCCGGGACGCCCGCCGCGAGGGCCCGATCCGCGGCGGCGGTGAGTTCCCCGACGACGTCGCGGACGACGTCGGCGTACCCCACGCGGAACGGCCGCGTCCGCGGCACCGCGCCGCCCGTGTGGGAACACACGAACCCGGCGCCCGCCTCACCGGCGGCGGAGAGGACGCCGGGATCGTGGCCCGCCCAGGTGTCGTTGACCAGATCCGCCCCGGCCGCCAACGCGCGGCGGGCGACCCCGCCGCGCCAGGTGTCGACCGAGATGAGGACGTGCGGGTGGCGGTCGCGGACCGCCGCCACGAACGGCACCACCCTGCGGATCTCCTCCTCCGCGTCGACGAGGTCGCCCGGCCCGGCCTTGACGCCACCGATGTCGAGGATGTCCGCCCCGGCCGCCACCACCTCGTCCACCCTGTGCATCGCCGCGGTGTCGGTGAACGTGGCCCCGCGGTCGTAGAAGGAGTCCGGTGTGCGGTTGACGATCGCCATCACCAGGGGTCGGTCGACCGGGACCGGGCGGCCGCACAGCGTGGGCGCCGGCGCGGCACCGGCACCGGCACCGGCACCGGCAGGGTTCACCGTCGTCCTCCGCAGGCGTCGAGGGCGGCATCGAGGTCGTCGCACACCACCAGGCTGGCGAACGCCTCGGGCTTGACCAGTCCCTGCTCCGCGAGACCGCCCACCCAGTCGAGCAGCGGCCGGTAGAAACCGATGGGGTCGTAGAGCACCACCGGCTTGTGGTGGAAGCCCAGGGAGGCGGACGTCCACATCTCGAACATCTCCTCCATGGTCCCGATCCCGCCGGGCAGGGTGAGGAACGCGTCGGAGCGCTCCTCCATCTCCCGCTTGCGTTCACGCA
The DNA here is from genome assembly GCF_057773085.1 of Dietzia sp. IBK-p2-16D. NCBI lineage: Bacteria > Bacillati > Actinomycetota > Actinomycetes > Mycobacteriales > Dietziaceae > Dietzia > Dietzia sp. IBK-p2-16D. Next base: position 551,516 of record NZ_JBYMTL010000001.1, read on the forward strand.
TGGTGGTGACGACGACGAGGTCGTCGGCCGCGGTGTCGGCGACCTCCCGCACCCGCAGGCCCTCGGGGATCACACCGACGGTGCGGGCGCCTCCCGCGCGCGCCGCCTCGGCGAGTGCACCCATCATCGAGACGTTGCCGCCCCCCGACACGAGCGACCACCCGCGCCGGGCGATGGCATCCCCCGTCTCGGTGGCGATGGCCAGCAACTCCGGGTCATAGGTGGACGAGGCGCAGTACACGCAGACCCGCCGACCGGGGACCGGGGCCGTCACCGCTCCACCCCGCGGTGCTCCTCGCCGTACAGGTCTTCCCGCTCCTCCGAGGACAACGCGGCCCGGTGGTGCGCCTCGCGGATGTACTCCACCGCCTCCGTCACGGAGTCGGTCAGCAGGAACAGATCCGGATCGGACGCCGAGATCATCCCCTGCTCGGCCAACGTGCCGCGGATCCAGTCCGTCAGCGGAGCCCAGAACTCCACGCCGAGCAGGACGATCGGGAACCGGGTGATCTTGTCCGTCTGCACGAGCGTGATGGCCTCGAAGAACTCGTCGAGAGTTCCGAAGCCGCCCGGCGTACAGACGAAGGCCTGCGTGTACTTCACGAACATCGTCTTGCGGATGAAGAAGTAGCGAAAGTGCAGCCCCAGGTCGACCCACCGGTTCAGCCCCTGCTCCTGCGGCAGCTCGATGCCGAGGCCGACAGACTGGCCGTCGGCCTCCCACGCGCCCTTGTTGGCGGCCTCCATCTGCCCGGGACCGCCCCCGGTGACCACCGCGTATCCGGCCTCGACGAGCGCCCGGCCGAGCTCGACGGCCTGCTCGTACGCGGGATCCCCGGGCCGGGTGCGCGCCGATCCGAACACGCTCACCGCGTCCGACAGCTCCGCCAGGGCACCGAAGCCGTTGACGAACTCGCTCTGGATGCGCAGCACCCGCCACGGGTCGGTGTGCAGCCAGTCGGTGTCCTGGTTCTTGTCCAGTAGTCGTTGATCGGTGGTGGTGTGCCCGCCACCCTTCTCACGACGGACGAGGACGGGGCCTCGCATGTGGACGGGGTCGCTGGGGGCCATGGGCCGGGGGTCTCCTTCTGTGCAGTGGTGATGGGGCTGAGCAGTGGCGAAGGCCGGGGACGCGGTCGATCCCCGGTCCGTCTCAGCCCCGCGTGGTGAGGTAGGTGCGCAGGACGCGGGCGACCTCGGTGATCTGTGCCGCCGGGCAGTGCTCGTCGCGCTTGTGCGCCATCCCGGGGTCACCGGGCCCGAGATTGACCGCGGGGATGCCGAGGGCGGCGAAACGGGACACATCGGTCCACCCGTACTTGGCACGGACCCTCCCGCCGGCCGCACGGACGAGATCCGCCGTGGCCGGGGCGGCGAGGCCGGGCAGTGCCCCCGGTGAGAGGTCCGTGAGCTCCCAGTACAGCCCGGGCTCGGCGGGCGGGGTCTCCCCTTCCGCCACCCGCGGGAGGTCGGTCAGTCCCAGGGCGTCGAGCGCGTGCGCGAGTGCGGCGTCGGTGTCGCGATCCGGTGCCGAGCGGAAGTTCACGTCGAGCCACGCCTCGTCCGGGACGGTGTTGCCGGCGACCCCCGCCGCCATCCGTACCGCCTGCAGTCCCTCGCGGTAGACGCACCCGTCGATGTCCACCGATCGGGCCTCGTAGGCGCCGAGAGCACCGAGAACCGGTGCGAGCCGGTGCACGGCGTTGTCGCCCAGCCAGCTCCGTGCCGAGTGCGCCCGCACACCGCGGGCGTGGACCCGGATCCGGAGGGTCCCCTGGCACCCGGCCTCGATGAGCCCGCCGGTCGGCTCTCCGAGGATCGCCACGTCACCCGTCAGCCAGTCGCGATGCGTGCGTTCGAGGACGCCCAGACCGTTGGCCGTGGCCTCGATCTCCTCGCAGTCGTAGAGCACCAGCGTGAGGTCGTGCGCCAGGTCCTCCGAGTCCGCCAGGGCCGCGAACAGGTGGAGGAAGACCGCGTCCCCGGACTTCATGTCCACGGTCCCGCATCCGTGCAGGACCAGGTCCTCCCCGTCGCCGGTGACCCGGCACGGGACGTTGTCGGCGAGGGGGACGGTGTCGAGGTGCCCGGCCAGGACGACCCTGGTCGGTAGCCCCCGGGTGGTCCGGGCGAGAACCCGGTTGCCGTCCCGGATCACCTCCGTCCGGCCCGCGGCCGGCCCGGTGAAGCCCGCGACGGTCGCTTCGAGGGCCTTCTGCACGGCGGCGGCGATCGCGTCCTCCTCGCGGGAGGGGCTGGGGATGTCCACCAGTGCGCGGGTGAGGTGGACCGGGTCTGCGGTCAGATCGAGGGCGGCTGTCACGGCCCCCACCCTAGTTGCCCGCGACCCGTGCTCGTCGGGGCCGACCGCTAGCATCGGGGCCATGAGTGCACATGGAGCCGTGGCCACCGGAATCGCCACCCTGACGTCCGACCACACCGTTCTCGACGTGTGGTACCCCGAGCCGGCGCTGGGCGCCGCGCCCTCCAGCGGCCACCGGGTCCTGTCCGGCGACGAGGTCCCCGCAGAGCTGTCGCCACTGACCGGCCCCGACGCCGACCGCGGGGTCGAGAGGGTGGCCGTGCGGGTCGAGATCGAGGACCTCACCGCGCCGCCGGCCGACGCGTACGACGCCTACCTGCGTCTCCACCTCATCAGCCATCGCCTCATCAAACCGCACTACGCGAACATGGACGGCCTGTTCGGCAAGCTGAGCAACGTCGTGTGGACCAACTTCGGACCGTGCGCCGTCCAGGGGTTCGAGTTGGTGCGTGCCAAGCTGCGCGCCCGCGGCCCGGTCACGGTGTACGGCGTGGACAAGTTCCCGCGCATGGTGGATTACGTGGTCCCGTCGGGCGTGCGCATCGCCGACGCCGACCGCGTCCGCCTGGGTGCCCACCTCGCCGAGGGCACCACGGTGATGCACGAGGGGTTCGTCAACTTCAACGCCGGCACGCTGGGCGCGTCGATGGTCGAGGGCCGCATCTCGGCGGGCGTCGTGGTCGGTACCGACTCCGATGTCGGCGGCGGCGCCTCGATCATGGGCACGCTCTCCGGAGGCGGCAAGGAGACCATCTCGATCGGTGAGCGTTGCCTGCTCGGTGCGAACTCGGGCGTGGGGATCTCCCTCGGCGACGACTGCGTGGTCGAGGCCGGACTGTACGTCACCGCCGGCACCAAGGTCGACGTCCGCGCGGGCGCGTGGGCCGAGCGGGAACCGGTCAAGGCCGGGCAGCTCTCGGGCATGGACAACCTGCTGTTCCGCCGCAACTCCCTGACCGGTGCCGTCGAGGCGGTGCCGTGGAAGCGCGAGGGCGTCGAGCTCAACGCCGACCTGCACGCCAACGACTGACCCCGACGCTCGCCGGCGGCGTCGACCTCCAACGACAAGGACGTTCCGCACACATCGCCCGAGAGGCGGGTGCGCGGAACGTCCTTTTCGATGGGGAGGCCGGGCGACGCGGGAGGCCCGGGCGACGCGGGAGGCCGCGCCACCCGGGAGACCGGGCGACGCGGGAGGCCCGGTCAGCCCAGTCTGCGCACGGCCTCGTCCACCGTGGCGTCGGTGGCGGTGAGCGCGATGCGGACGTGCCGCGCCCCGGCGGGTCCGTAGAACTCGCCCGGCGCGACCAGCACCCCGCGTTCGGCGAACCAGTCCACGGTGTCGCGGCACGGCTCCTCGCGGGTGGCCCACAGGTACAACCCGGCTTCGGAGTGGTCGATCCGGAATCCGGCCGCCTCGACCGCCGGCAGCAGGCGTTCACGGCGGGCCCGGTACCGCTCGCGCTGTTCGGCCTCGTGGGCGTCGTCGCCCAGCGCAGCCGTCATCGCCGACTGGACGGGCAGAGCCATCATCATCCCGGCATGCTTGCGCACCGCGAGCAGTTCGGCGATCAGGGCGGGGTCGCCCGCGACGAACCCGGCGCGGTACGACGCGAGGTTGGAGGTCTTGGACAGCGAGTGCAGTGCGAGGAGGCCGGTGTGGTCGCCGTCGGAGACGCGGGGATCCAGGATCGAGGGCGCCTCGCCCTCCCACACCAGACCGAGGTAGCACTCGTCGGAGGCGACGATCACGCCGCGATCGCGTGCCCAGACGACCACCTTGCGCAGGTGGTCCACCCCGAGCACCTTGCCGCTCGGGTTCGACGGCGAGTTGAGATACAGCAGGGTCGGCGAGGACGGGCCGAGCTGGGTGAGCGAATCGGCCCGGACCACGGTGGCGCCCGCCAGCAGTGCCCCGACCTCGTAGGTCGGGTAGGCGACCTCGGGCACGACGACCGTGTGGCCCGGCCCCAGCCCCAGCTGGGCCGGCAGGCCCGCGATGAGTTCCTTGGTCCCGATCGCCGGCAGGACGGCGTCGGGCGTCAGACCCGTGACGCCGTATCGGCGCTCGAGCGCGTCGACCGCGGCCCGCCGAAGGGCGGGGGTGCCGACGGTCGTGGGGTATCCGGGCCGGTCCGAATCGGCGGCGAGCGCCTCGCGGATCACCGGGGCGACCGGGTCCACGGGCGTGCCGACGGTGAGGTCCACCAGACCGTCCGGGTGGGCCGAGGCGCGTGATCGCGCGCCTGACAGGGTGTCCCAGGGGAACACCGGGAGCGCGCGCCCGGGCGGTCGACGCTCCGGGCGCGACACCACCGGGGTCACTCCTGGTTCATGGGCGGGAGCGCCTTGACCATCGGGTGGTCGTAATCGACCTTGCCGACCTTGGCCGCGCCACCCGGCGATCCGAGCTCGACGAAGAAGTCCGCGTTGGCGGCGTTGTACTCGGTCCACTCGTCCGGGACGTCGTCCTCGTAGAAGATGGCCTCCACGGGACAGACCGGCTCACACGCTCCACAGTCGACACACTCGTCGGGGTGGATGTACAACATCCGTCCACCCTCGTAGATGCAGTCGACAGGACACTCCTCGACGCAGGACTTGTCCATCACGTCGACGCACGGCTCTGCGATCGTGTAGGTCACGTCAGCCACCTTCCTCGTAGCGGTATGACCTGCATCGTATGTCACAGGCCACGCGGATGCGGAAGCCGCCCCGCGCGCGGGCGGACCTATGTGACGACGGTCACCCCGATGGGCTGGTGGGCGGGTCCGTAGACGGTGTCCCGACGACGGACCGGGCGCCCGATGCCGGTGGCGATCTCCTCGATCTCCTCCGGGGTCTTGGCGGAGCCGTTCTCGGCACCGGCCATCCGAGAGATGGTCTCCTCCATCAGGGTCCCGCCCAGGTCGTCCGCGCCGGACCGCAGCATGGTGCGCGTCCCCGCGACCCCGAGCTTGACCCAGCTCGTCTGGACGTGGTCGATCGCCCCGTGCAGCATGATCCGCGCCAGGGCGTGGACCGCGACGTTGTCCTCCCGGGTCGGTCCGGGCCGCGAGGCGCCGGCCAGGTACAGCGGCGCGCTGCGGTGCACGAAGGGCAGTGGGACGAACTCCGTGAACCCTCCGGTGCGCTCCTGGATGCCGCGCAGGGTCCGCAGATGGGCCACCCAGTGGCGGGGGGTGTCGACGTGGCCGTACATCATCGTCGAACTCGACCGCAGCCCCACCTCGTGTGCGGTGGTGACGATGTCGATCCACTCGGCGGCCGGCAGTTTGCCCTTGGTCAGCACCCACCGGACCTCGTCGTCGAGGATCTCCGCCGCCGTGCCCGGGATGGTGTCCAGCCCCGCGGCGCGGAGCTCGGTGAGCCACTCCCGAACCCCCACGCCGGATCGGGAGGCACCGTTGGAGATCTCCATGGGACTGAAGGCGTGGACGTGCATGGACGGCACCCGCGCCTTGACCGCGCGGACGAGGTCGGCGTACCCGGACACCGGCAGGTCGGGGTCGATACCGCCCTGCATGCACACCTCGGACGCGCCGGATACGTATGCCTCGTACGCGCGGTCGGCGACCTCGGCGGCGGACAACGAGAACGCGTCGGCGTCACCCTTGCGCTGGGCGAAGGCGCAGAAGCGGCAGCCGGTGTAACAGATGTTGGAGAAGTTGATGTTGCGGTTGACCACATAGGTCACCGTCTCCCCCACCACGTCCGCGCGGATCCGGTCTGCGAGCCCCGCCACGGCGGCCAGACCGTCCCCGGTGGCGGTCGCCAGGGCGAGGTACTGCTCGTCGGTGAGCCCGGCGGGGTCGTTCTCCGCCGCCCGGAGCGCCGCCACGACCTCGGAGTCCGCCCGCTCGGGGGTCAGCGCTGCCGCGCCCAGCTCCGCCGCGCGGGCCCGGATGACGTCCCAGTTGCCGAAGGCCTCGCCGATGTCCGACCGGGTGTCCGTATTGCGGCCCTCGGAGTCGATCGCCGTGTGCAGATCGGTCCGTCCGCTCGAGTCCCAGTCGTCGTCGGGCTCCTGCCAGGGCCGTCCCTGCGGCTGCACCACCTCGTCGTCGTCCCCCACCACGGCGAGCCCGCTCGACGGGTCCGCCAGCGCACGGACGTGGCCCGCCACCCGTGGGTCGATCCACGCGTCTCCCGCACCGACGTACCGGGGGTGCGCGGTGAGTCGTTCGGTCAGCGTCCACCCGCGCGCGGCCAGGTCGGCGGTGAGCTCGTCGAGGTGCGGCCACGGGCGCTCGGGGTTGACGTGGTCCGGGGTGAGCGGCGAGATGCCACCCAGGTCGTCCACACCGGCGTCGATCAGGGCCAGCACGTCGTCGCGGTCGACGAGGTTGGGCGGGGCCTGCACCGCGACGCGCGGGTCGAGCACCAGTCGGGCGACGGCGATCGCGGCGAGGAACTCGTCGGTGTCCGCGTCGTCCGCGGCGCGCATCGCGGTGTCCGGCTTGGCGCGGAAGTTCTGGACGATCACCTCCTGCAGGTGGCCGAACTCGCGGGCGAGCCCGGCCAGCGCGAGCAGGCTCTCGGCGCGCTCGGTGCGGTTCTCGCCGATCCCCACGAGGATCCCGGTGGTGAACGGCACGGCGAGGCGGCCCGCGTCGGTGAGGGTGCGCAACCGGACCGCCGGGTCCTTGTCCGGGCTGCCGTGGTGGCACTGGCCCGGGGTGGTGAACAACCGGGTCGCGGTGGTCTCCAGCATCATGCCCATCGACGGGGCGACCGGCTTGAGGGTGGACAGTTCGGACCAACTCATCACGCCCGGGTTGAGGTGCGGCAGCAGCCCGGTCTCCTCGAGCACCCGGATGGCCATGGCGCGCACGTAGTCCAGCGTCGAGGAGAAGCCGCGGGACTCGAGCCACTCCCGGGCCTCGGGCCACCGGTCCTCCGGCCGGTCCCCGAGGGTGAACAGGGCCTCCTTGCACCCGGCCTGCGCACCGCGGCGGCACAGGTCGATGACCTCGTCGGGGTCGAGGAACATGCCCTCGCCCGCCGCGCGGAGCCTGCCCGGCACGGTGACGAACGTGCAGTAGTGGCAGCGGTCCCGGCACAGGCGGGTGAGCGGGACGAACACCTTGCGGGAGTACGTCACCACCCCGGGGCGCCCCTCGTCCACCAGCCGTGCGTCCCGGCGGGCCGCGGCGAGGGAGGTCAGCCGCGCCAGGTCCTCGCCCCGCGTGGCGAGCAGCACGGCGGCCTCGGTGACGTCCAGGGTGAGCCCGTCGGAGGCCCGGCGCAGGGCGCGCCGCATGGCCGACGCCGTGGGCTGGGGATCGGCGGGGGTCGGTACGTGATCCATGCCCGTGATGATGCCCCACCTCGGGGACTCGGCGAGCACGGCGTGCTCCACGTGAGGTCAGGGGCTTGCGGTGTGCTCCCTCCCACTAGTCTTACCGTCATGCCCGATCACGCAGTCCCCCTCCGCACGAACGGGGATCCCCTGGTGTCCAGCCCGGCCCCCGGCGAGGGGGGCGCGCACGCGCTCCGCGAACCGCGCCCGACCCTCGACGAGCGCGACGCCGGCGGCGAGCTGCCGGGTGGCGGTGACACCCTGCCGGACACCGGTGACGCGCTGCTCACCACCAATCGGGTACTGGTGACCGCACCCCGGCACCGGATCGAGAAGCGCACGCCGCTGCTGTGGGTGATGGAGGGGATCTGGTCCTGGGCGGTCCTCGCCGGTCTGCAGGTGGGGTGGTACTTCTGGGGCGACAACGTCATGGGGTTCTGGAACTGGGTCGCCGTCGCGGTGACGATCCCGTTCGCGTTCATGAGCATCGTCGTGGCGCCGTGGTGGCGCTACGTCGTGGCGCGGTGGGATGTCTCCGACACCGCGGTGTGCTCCCGCAAGGGCTGGTGGACCACCCAGTTCCGGATCGCGCCGCTCGCCCGCCTGCAGACCGTGTACACCACGCGCACCCTGTTCGAGCGGTGGTTCGGACTGGCGACGGTCAACGCCTCCACCGCGTCCGCCCAGGGGACGGTGGAGATCCGGGGTCTGAACCTGGCCGACGCGGAGACCCTGGCCCAGCACCTCATCGCGATCGCGAACCTGGATTCGGAGGACGGGACGTGACCGGGCCGGACGACAACGACGACGACGAGGTCGGCTCCTCCGTCGACACCGCACAGCCCCCCGTGGCCGAACCGGCGGAGGAGGTCTCCGGCACCGACGACCCCGCGGTGGCGGGGAAGATCGACCCGGCAGCCCCCTGGGAGCGCCTGTCCTGGCGGATGCTGCTCGTGTACCCGCTGGGGATGCTCACCCGCCTCCTCCCGCTCTTCCTCATCTCGCTGTGGCTGGGTTCCAACCGCAGCAACTACTGGTTCGAGATCGTCATCGTCTCCCTGGTGATCGTCGGCGGTGTCCTCCGGTGGCTGTCGACCAGCTATCAGGTCGGCAGCACGCACATCATCCTGAAGAAGGGGTTCTTCAGTCGCCAGGTGGTCACCGTCGCCCGCCAGCGGATCCGCAGCGTTGACACGGAATCCGACCTCTTCCACCGGGTCCTCAAGGTCTCGATCGTGGAGGTGGGGACCGGGCGGGCCGACTCCGGAAAGTCCGACGCCGAGCGGTTCCGCCTCGACGCCATCGACACCACGCTGGTCGAGCCACTCCGCGACGAGCTGCTCAAGCACCGACGGGCCCTGGACCCGTCCCTCGGCGTGGAGGACGAGGAGCAGTGGGGGTCGAAGTATGGCGAGGACATCGCCCGGTGGAAGGTGACCTGGTCGCGGTTCGCACCGTTCTCCTTCATCGGGTTCGGTGTCCTGTTCTCCCTGTGGCTCGTCACCTGGCAGATGGGCGACATGCACGACCGCATCATGGGCCTGGCGGTGGTCGAGGGGACCATCGCCTGGCTGGATTCGCTGGGGCAGCCTTGGGCGGTCATCGGCAAGGGCATCGGGATCTGGATGGTGGCCGGGGTCCTGGCGGTCATCACCTACGCCATCCGGTACGGCAAGTACGCGCTGACCGAACGTGGTCAACTGCTCTACGTGCAGAACGGTGTCCTGCGGCGCAAGCACATCGCGCTGGACAAGGCACGGCTGCGTGGTGTGGAGCTGCGGTTGCCCGTCTACCTGCGGATGCTCGGGGGCGGCCGGCTCGAGCCCATCATGACGGGCACCAAGAAGGGCGCCACCGCGTCCACCCTGCTGCCGCAGGCGCCGATCGAGGACGTGCGTCGGGTGGCGATCCGCATCCTGGGTGACGAGACGCCGGTGACGGTCCCTCTGCGGCGACACCCGTGGAAAGCGGCCCGTCGGCGCATCACCCGCGGCCTGCTCCCGTTCTGGGTCGTCGCCGGGGTCATCGTGCTGGTCCGGATCGACTCGGGCCCGTCGGCAGACATCTGGGTTCGCTGGGGCATCCCCGCCGCTCTGGTGTTCTTCCTCCTGCTGTCGGTGGACCGCATCCGCATGCTCGGACACGCCCTGCTGCCGGACATGCTGGTGACGTCCAGCGGATCGTGGACGGCCAAGCGTTCGATCCTCGAGGCCGACGGGATCATCGGCTGGACCGTGACCCAGTCGGTGTTCCAGCGGACGGCCGGCGTGGCGACGGCGTCTGCCGCGACCCCCGCGGGCAACGGCGTCTATTCGGTGGTCGACATCGATGCCGACGAAGCGTGGGCGCTGGCCGAGGCGCTGACGCCCGGGATCACTGACGTGTGGAATCACGCCGGGGCCCACGAGGGCCGCGTCTCACCGTCGATGGGTGTCCGGAACGGGTGAGGGCCGCAGGGTGGCCACCCACAGCGGGATGAGGCCACCGAAAGCGAGGAGTGCGAGCGCCCGCAGGCCGATCGACACGGGCGTGTCGCCTCCGGGGCCCAGGTTGATCGCGGCGAGCGTGAGGATCCACACGAGGGCGGGGAACGCCGCCACGATCTTCCTGTCCGACCACATCGAGGCGACCCGGACCAGGAACAGCGACCAGGCCCCGGCGGCGAGGACGCTGATCGGGAGCGGCACGGGACCGACGTACATGGTCAGCCACGCCGACGCGAGCACACAGCTGGCCGCCGCGCCGACCGCCAGCAGTACCAGGGCGATCGCCAGCTCAGCCGCGGGGGCCCGGCGCACCGACGGGGCGGCGGCGGTCACGACCGCGCCTCGCCGAGCCCGTCGAGCAGGTGCGCGGACCCCGGCTGGCACTTGACGTACGGCCCGTCACTCTCGGCGCGGTCCCGCGCGATGTACCACTCCACCTGGGGGACGGATTGCAGGACCCCGTTGGTCAGCGCGAGGAACCACGGCTCGCCCTCGGGGCCGGGCACCAGCTCGAGCTGCGTCGCGTGGGCCGTCAGGGACTCGAGTTTGGCGGCGTAGTCCGCGTCGTCGAGCGGGACGCGGTGAGTGAGCCGGGAATCCGCAACGGACGGCAGCTCGTCGTCCTCCGAGTGGCGCAGGTGCGGGGGCGGATCGGGGTGGGTCCGGCTGACCTCGGACCGCGCGGTGACGGTCCACGCCACCCGGTCCGGCCGATGGGTGGCCTCCTCGATCGCGGCGTGGACCGCTTCGTGGGCCCGGATGTGATCCGGGTGCCCGTAGCCGCCCTTCGGGTCGTAGGTCACCACGAGGTGCGGCCGGAAATCGTCGAGGACGGTCACGAGCTCGTCCACCGCCTCCCTGCCCGATCCCACGAACGCGCGCGGGTGGTCGGCCGACGGGGTCCCGGCCATCCCGGAGTCCCGCCACCGGCCCGCACCACCGAGGAACCGGGCGCGGCCCACCCCGAGTGCGCGCAGTGCACCGGCCAGTTCGCCGATCCGGTACCCGCCGAGCTGGTCGGCGCGGTCCGCGACGAGTCCGGCCAGCTCGCCGCCGAGCACCTCGCCCTCCTCTCCGAGCGTGCAGGTGACCACGCGGACGTCGGCGCCCGCGGCCACCAGGGCGGCGATGGTGCCGCCGGTGGTGATCGCCTCGTCGTCGGGGTGGGCGTGGACGAACAGGGCGCGCAGGCCGGTCGCGGACGGGGTCGCGGTGGACGGTGTCATCCGGTCCTCCTCCAGGTGGGTGCGGTGTCGAACACGTCGGTGACCCGCCTCGGGCCCTGTCCGTCGAGGCCCGGCCGTGCGGGATCCGCCCCGCTCACGTCCACCCCGTCGGTGGCGAGCAGCAGGGACGGTCGGACCAGCGGCACGCGCAGGGCCAGCCCGGCGACCCGGTTGCCCGCGGCGGCCAGATCGGTGTCGCCTCCCGGACCCGCCACCCCGAGCACGCGATCGAGCTCGGGATCGCAGATCCCGGCCACGTCGCCGGCCCGTGCGGGCGCGCCGCGGCCGATGGTGCGGGACGGGGTGGTCGGGGTGGAGGTGACCGTCGTCGTGGCGCTCGTCCGCGGCGCCGGGGTCTCCCCCGTGTCCGGCTCGGGTGGGATCAGGCTCGTCACCGTGGTCGGGAGGCGGGACGGGGAGACCGACGCCGACGCCGACACCGACGCCGACGCCGACGTGCGGACGACCGCAGGGCTTCCGCAGGCGAAGCGCGACTCCGCCGCGACCTCCGGCCGCCCGTCGACCCGCTGCCAGCCCACCACGCCGTCGACGAGCCCGTGCGGTAGCGCATCCGCATAGAGGGCCGCGGGGTCGAGTTCCCACACCCGGGCACCGATCCCCGCGCCGCGCAGTTGGTCGGCGACGGTGTAGGCGGCGGTCACGGCCCGGTCGTCCGACGCCTCGACCCCGAGGGTGACGGACAGCGGGGTCCCGTCGCGGCGCCACCGCGGGCCCGCGCGGGTGAACCCCGCCTCGGTCAGCGTGCGCTCGACGACCCCTTCGTCGGCGGTGGGGGTGTCGGTGGATCGCTCCGGGAACGGGAACGAGGACACCGTGGGCTCGGACTCCCCGGTGACGATCCGCCCGACCACCTCGGGGTCGATCGCCGCCGAGACCGCGCGACGGACCGCGGGATCGGTGACCGCCGGGGCGACCGCGTTGAGCGCGAGTTCGAGTTGCGCCGCGCTCTCGACCGGGGCGGTGGTGACACCCGGAACCGTCGAGGAGACGTCGGCCGCCACCGGGTTCGCCGAGACCAGGGCCATCGACCCGGGTCCGTCCCTCAACGCGGCGCCGAGCTGGCCGGCGCCCGTGGCCCGTCGCACGACGATCTGGTCGAGCTCGGGGGCGCGGGCCCAGTACCGGTCGTTGCGGACGAACTCGATCTCGCCCCGGCCGATGTCGGCCGCGCGGATCATGAACGGGCCGGCACTCATGACGGGCAGGCTCTGCATGGATCCCTGGAACCCGTCGGGGGCACCCTTGAGGATGTGGGCGGGCAGCAGGTGCGTGAACAGAGCCTGCCAGTGCTCCGGCACGGAGTCGAAGACCACGTCGACGACCTTGCCCCCCGCGCCGGATCGGATCTCGACGATCCTCTCGTATCCGGCCGGGTCGACGACGCCGGGTTGGCTGGTCATCTGCCGCCACAGGTACTCGAAGTCCTCGGCGGCCACGGGGACGCCGTCGGACCACTGTGCCTGCTGATCGATCGCGTACCGGACCGTGGAGGGAGCGCCGGGGACGAGTTCGGCGGAGACCAACAGGTCCCGGTTGAGCACCGGCTCCCCGTCGGCACCCCGGACGAACGCACTCGGCAACAGCAGCGAGGCCACGAGGTCGGTGTCCAGGCCCTGGTCCGCGAGGAGGTGAGGGTTGAACCCCGCCTCGACCCGGCTCAACGCAAGCAGGAGACCGCCGGCCGTGAGGCTGACCGACGCACCGTCGGAGCGTTCGTCACCCACCACCGTCGGAGGCGGGGGGTCGGCGACGCAGCCGGCGACGACGACGAGGGCGAGCGCTGCGCCCAGCACGGCGGCACCCCGCCGGCGCACCGACGCCCCCCTCGTCGTCATCGTTACCGGTCTAGCCGACGGTCTGCTGCTCGCGCGACTTGGCCTTGCTGCGGGCCTTGGCCCGCTCGGTCGCGGTCAGAGCGACCTTGCGCACGCGGATGGCGTCCGGGCCCACCTCGACGCACTCGTCGCCGGCACAGAACTCCATGGCCTCCTCGAGGGAGAGGTTGCGGGCCTTGGACAGCGTCTCCGTCGCGTCGGAGGACGCCGCACGCATGTTGGTGAGCTTCTTCTCCTTGGTGATGTTGACGTCCATGTCCTCGGAGCGCGGGTTCTCCCCCACCACGACGCCCTCGTAGACCTCGGAGCCGGGCTCGATGAAGAAGTCGCCGCGGTCGGCGAGGCCCAGTAGCGCGAAGGCGGTGGCCTTTCCGGCCCGGTCCGCCACGAGGGAACCGGTGTGGCGCGAGCGGATCTCCCCGACCCACGGCTCGTACCCGGCGGACACCGAGTTGGCGATGCCGGATCCGCGGGTCTCGGTCATGAAGGTGGTGCGGAATCCGATCAGGCCGCGGGCGGGGACCAGGAACTCCATACGGACCCATCCGGTGCCGTGGTTGCTCATCTGCTCCATGCGGCCCTTGCGGGCGGCCATGAGCTGGGTGACCGCGCCGAGGTACTCCTCCGGCACGTCGATGGTCATGTGCTCCATCGGCTCGTGGACCTTGCCGTCGATGCGCTTGGTGACCACCTGGGGCTTGCCCACGGTGAGCTCGAAGCCCTCGCGGCGCATGGTCTCGACGAGGATCGACAGCGCCATCTCGCCACGACCCTGCACCTCCCAGTCGTCGGGCCGCTCGGTGTCGAGGACCTTGAGCGAGACGTTGCCCACGAGCTCCTGGTCCAGACGGGCCTTGACCATGCGCGCGGTGAGCTTGGTGCCGCCGTTGCGGCCGGCGAGCGGCGACGTGTTGACGCCGATGGTCATGGAGATCGCGGGCTCGTCGACGGTGATGGCGGGCAGCGCGACCGGGTTCTCCGGATCGGCCAGGGTGTCACCGATCATGATGTCGCTGATGCCGGCCACCGCCACGATGTCGCCGGCGACGGCCTCCTCGGTGGGAACGCGCTCCACGCCCTCGGTCGCGAGCAGCTCCGAGATCCGGACCGACTTGGTCTCCGTCTCGCCGTCCGGCAGGTGGTGGATCCACGCGACCTGCTGGCCCTTGCGCAGTCGACCGTTGTGGATGCGGACCAGGCCGATCCGGCCCAGGAAGTTGGAGGCGTCCAGGTTGGTGACGTGGGCCTGCAGCGGGGCGTCGGCGTCGCCGCGGGGGGCGGGGATCACCTCGTAGAGGAGCTTGAAGAAGTCGTCGAGGTTCTCCGCGTCCGGCTCCTGGCCGTTGGCCGGCTGGGTGATGGAGGCCTTGCCGGCGCGCCCGGAGGCGAACACGACGGGCAGCTCGAGGGCGTGCTCGGCGGCGGCCTGGGCGTCGGGGTCCTCGAGGTCGGAGGCCAAATCCAGGAGCAGGTCCTGCGCCTCCTCGACGACCTCGTCGATCCGCGCGTCGGGTCGGTCGGTCTTGTTGACCACGATGATCACGGGCAGCGAGGCGGCGAGCGCCTTGCGGAGAACGAATCGGGTCTGCGGCAGCGGGCCCTCCGAGGAGTCGATCAGCAGGACGACGCCGTCGACCATGTTCAGTCCGCGCTCGACCTCGCCGCCGAAGTCCGCGTGACCCGGGGTGTCGATGATGTTGAAGACGAGGTCCGCGCCACCCGCCCCCGCGCCGTGCCGGCGCACGGAGGTGTTCTTGGCGAGGATGGTGATCCCCTTCTCGCGCTCGAGGTCACCCGAGTCCATCACGCGGTCCACGAGCTCGGCGCGTTCGTCGAACGCTCCGGACTGACGCAGCATCGCGTCGACGAGTGTCGTTTTCCCGTGATCGACGTGCGCCACGATGGCGACGTTGCGGAACTCGGTCAAGGCCATACGCTGGGTTCTCCCTCGGAGGCTTACCGCGCCCGGGGCGGCTCGGGGCCGCCGGGCGCGTAATGGGAATCAGCGGCGTGTGTCAGCCGCGATCCACAGGCGCGTCCGGTCGAGCGCGCGTGCGAATCCACATTACCTGCTATACCGGACGATCTCCCTATCGTGAGACGCTCCCGACAGAAGCACCACGGTGGTGTTATTTACATCACGCACAACTTCTGTAACATCAGCACCAGATCGCCTCTCCATCCGAGTCCCGGTGTCCGTGACTCGGGACACTTATGAGAATATCTAGCGGTCGACCGGTCGGCCCGCCAGCCGGTCCGCCCGCCCAGCCGAAGAATGGACTCGCCAGTGATCCGCCACTCGCTCAGGACCTCGTTCCGGACCCTCGGCCTCGGTGCCGTAGCCGCCCTCGCGGTCGGTCTCGCCGCACCCGCCACCGCCAGCGCGCAGTCGCTCGACGAACTGGGACGTCCGACCGAGCCCGTGCTGCAGGCGATCGAGAACCTCTCCGAGCAGCAGTGGATCCCCGAGGACACGCGGGGCACCATCGCCCGCCTCGTCGGGTTCTTCCGCGGCACCGGCGAGCCCGGGACCCCGCTTCCCGAGAACGGCCCGGTCATCGCGCAGTTCGCGTACCCGACGATCATGCAGCAGTGCATCGGCGGCGACCAGACCGCCGTCGGCGCCGCGACCGCCGTCCCCGGGCCGGCCGATCTCCCGCTTCCCGGCATCGACCCCGGCAAGCTCGGTTTCATCTTCACCGCGCTGGGTACCGAGGGAGTCGCGGCCCAGCAGGCCCAGCCCATGACCGTGGAGTGGATCAACATCTCCAACGGTCGTCGCGGTTCCACCGTCCTGACCTACAACGGCATCAACGAGGGCGGGCCGGCCACGGTCAACGGCGTCGCGGACACCGGCGCGGGTCAGGTCCTCATGCTCCTGCAGGGCGGGGTCACCACGAACCTGGAGGACGGCGGGACCGCGAACTGCGTCGCCTTCCCCACCGTGGGGACCGCGTTCGTCCGGTGACCGGCGACGGTGGCGCGCCCGTCGGGCGCAGCGCCGTCCCAGACCAGGACCTGACCGAGGCCCGTCTCGCCCTTGCCGGCGACGGGCCTCTGGTCGTTCTCAGCGGTGCCGGGATGAGCGCCGAGAGCGGCGTGCCCACCTTCCGCGACGCCCGGACGGGACTGTGGGAACGGTACGACCCCACCGCTCTGGCCACCCCGGAGGCCTGGGCCCGCGATCGCGACACCGTGTGGGCCTGGTACAGGTGGCGCGAACACCTGGTCTCGGGGGCGAGACCGAACGACGGGCACGTCGCGGTCGCCCGCGCCGAAGCGTACCGGGACGTCGTGGTGGTCACCCAGAACGTCGATGACCTGCATGAGCGCGCTGGTTCCAGCCGGGTCCACCACGTCCACGGCAGCCTGTTCGCCCACCGCTGTGATACCTGCGGTACACCGATGGACGTCGGTCCTCCTCCCGCCGAGCCGGTCGACCGCCTCACCCCGCCGGCCTGCGACCGGTGTGGTGGGCGGGCCCGTCCGGGTGTGGTGTGGTTCGGCGAGATGCTCCCCGGCCGGCCCTGGGACGCGGCCGTCGACGCGGTCACCTCGGCTGCCGCGGTGCTCGTCGTCGGGACCTCCGGCCTGGTCCATCCCGCGGCGTCGTTGCCCGGTCTCGCGGCGGATGCGCAGGTGCCGGTGATCGAGGTGAACCCCGGCCCGTCGGGACTCGGATCCGAGCTCGCGGTCCGGGTGCGGGCGACCGCAGGTCAGGCACTGCCCGTCCTCCTGTCCCCCTGAGCCATTCGGGCCGCACTCCCCTCCCCGAGCCGCCGCACGAACGGCTGGCGGAAACCTCCCTGGGGCCGGGAGGGCGCGCTAGCGTAGCGCGCAGGGACCCACGCCCGGTGTTCCCGCTCCTCCGTTCACGCGGAGGTCAGGACCGGAGATCACGCCATGTCTGATTCATCCCCATCCGTCCCCTCCATCACCTCGGTCATCGCCGCCGAGGTGATCGGCACGTTCTGGCTCGTCCTCGGCGGTTGCGGCACCGCCGTGTTCGCGGCGGTCCAGATCGCCACCGCCGATACCGGTGACATTCCCGTCGGCGTCGGCTACCTCGGTGTCGCGATCGCGTTCGGGCTCACCGTCCTCACCGCCGCATACGCGTTCGGACACATCTCGGGTGGCCACTTCAACCCCGCCGTGACCATCGGCGCCGCGGTCGCCGGCCGCCTGCCCTGGGCCAAGGCCCCCGTCTACATCGTCAGTCAGGTCGTCGGAGGTCTGGTCGCGGGCGCGCTGATCCTCGTGGTCGCGAGCGGCAAGGACGGGTTCGAGGCCACCGGCAGCATGGCCGCCAACGGTTACGGGGCCAACTCGCCCGATGGCTACGGTCTGCTCTCTGCTCTGCTCATCGAGATCGTGCTCACGGCCCTCTTCGTGTGGGTCATCCTCGGCGCCACCGATCGCCGGGCCCCCGTCGGCTTCGCGCCCGCGGCCATCGGCCTCACGCTGACGCTGATCCACCTCATCTCCATCCCCATCACCAACACATCGGTGAACCCGGCACGGTCGACGGCGGTGGCGTTCTTCAACGGCGGCGGCGCACCTGGCCAGCTGTGGCTGTTCTGGGTGGCCCCGATCGTCGGTGCGCTCATCGCGGGCGCGCTGTACGGCCCGTTGTTCGGCGGTCGCGCCGCGAACGGCCGATCCGCGTCCGTCTCGGCCTGACGCAGGAGGGCCCGCCGGAGACGAGCGTCTCCAGCGGGCCCTCCTGCGTCAGGCCGATCCGCGGTGCGGTGGCGGCCCGTCGGGTCAGCGCCGGGGTTCATCCCGGTCGGTCCGGCCCAGCATCTTGTCCACGATCCCCGGCTTCTCGTCCCGTCGGACATCGGGGTCGACGGTGTCTCCCGGTGTCACGCTCCCGCGCCCCGTCTCTCCGAGCCGGTCGGAACCAGCGGGATCGTCGGCCCTGGCGTGGCGCCCGCCCACGTCACCCATGCCGACCCCGGTGCCCCCCGAGGTCCCGGTGCCCGGCCCGTGGGCATGGGTGCCCGAACCGATCCCGGCCCCGGGAGCCGCGGAGGAGCCCACCCCGGCTCCGGTGCCGGCGTGAGTACCGGCACCGGACGCGACACCTCGATCGGTGACGCCGCCTCGCCCCTCGTCGGAGACCCTGTCACCGGGGGTCATGCCGCGATCGTGGTCACCGAGGTGGTCGTCATGGCCGAGACCACGGCCATCGTGACGGTCGTCATGGCCCAGGCCACGGTCGCCGCCACGGTCGTCATGGCCGAGACCACGGCCATCGTGACGGTCGTCATGGCCCGGGCCACGGTCGCCGCCACGGTCGTCATGGCCGAGACCACGGCCATCGTGACGGTCGTCATGGCCCGGGCCACGGCCGCCGTCGCGGTCGCGGTCGCGGTTGAGGTCATCGGCCCGGCCCTTGGGGTCGAGCTTGTGGGCAGTCTGTTCCATCCGCCGGACGTCGTGCTTCTGCTCGTCTACGGCACCACGCTGCTGCTCGGCCTCGGCGCGGAGCTTGTCGGCCTCCGCGGCCTTGGCACGGGCCTCCTGCTGAGCGGCGCTCGCGCGGTGCTCCTGCTGGCGGGCGACGGCATCCTGTTGTTCGAGCTGGTTCTCGCGTTCACGCGCGGTGCGCCGCAGTTCCGCGGCCTCGGTGAGCTTCTTGCGGTTGCTGCTCCTGATGGCCATCGCGATGAGCGCGATGACGACGATCAGCGCGATCACCCCGATGATGATCCAGATGATGGGGTCCACAGCTGCCTCCCTTTCAGGGGTCGGGTTGCTTCAGGAACGTAACCCCGCCCCCAGACGGGTGCCACCGGTCGGGTGCCACCGCTCGTCCAGCCGCCTAGTGGTGGGCACGAGGGAGCAGGCCCGCCTCCCTCGCCTCCCTGCTGAGCCGCTCGCGATGATCGGGGTGCGCGATGGCGATCAGTGCCGCGGCCCGTCCGGCGACCGACTTGCCCCTCAGCTCCGCGATACCGAACTCCGTGACGACGTTCTCGATGATGTTCTTGTGGGTCGTGACCGGACTGCCGGGCGTGAGTGACAGCGAGATCCGGCTGACGCCCTTGGAGGTCTGGGACGGCGTCACGATGAACCCGTGACCTCCCGGAGAGAAGGTGCACCCGCGGGCGAAGTCGGCCTGTCCCCCGGCACCGGACCAGTAGCGGCCACCGATGGTCTCCGAGGCCGCCTGGCCGAACAGGTCCACCTCGCTGGTCGCGTTGATCGAATAGAGGTTGTGCTCCTGGCCGATCACTCTCGGGTCGTTCACGATGTCCACCGGGAGCATCGCCACCGACGGGTTGTTGTGGAGCCAGTCCATGAGTCGCTGCGATCCCAGAGCGAACGTGGTGACGTGCTTGAACGGTCGACCGGTCTTGCGGGAGCCGTCCACCACACCGGCCTCGACGAGGTCCATCACCCCGTCCGACAACGCCTCTGTGTGGATCCCCAGATGCCGGTGCCCGGCCAGCCGCGACAGGAAAGCGTTGGGCAGCCTGCCGACCCCCAGCTGGAGACAGGCGCCGTCGGGGACCCGCTCGGCGATGATCTCCGCGATCGCGTTGTCGATGTCCCCCGGCGGCGGTGCCTCCATGGTGATCATCGGGGTGTCATTGCGGGTCACGCCCGCGACCTGCGAGATGTGGATGTGGTTGCGCCCGAAGGTGCGGGGCATCTGGGAATTGACCTCGACGAAGAACGGCACCTGCCCGATGAACGAGGCAACGTAGTCGGCGTTGGTGCCCATCGAGAAGAAGCCGTGCTCGTCGATCTCCGACACGGTGGTGATCGCCAACCCGGGAGGCGAGAATTCCCGCAGGGTCGCGGGCACCTGCGCGAAGTCGACCGGGATCAGGTCGCAGTGGCCCCGGTGGAAGTTCTCCCGCGACCCGCGCCCGAGGAAGTAGTCGACGTGCCGGAGCCTGCCCGGGTACGCACCCTCCATGAACGGCAGGGACTCCCACGGGTCCATGTGGTGGATGGTCACGTCCTCCAGACCGTCGGCCCCCGAGTCCAGTGCGCGGAGCAGCGCCGGCGGGGCGGCGTTCTGGATGGGGACGATTACGTGCATCCCCGGCGTGACGTGGTCGAGAACCGCTTCCGCCGGGAGTTCCTCGTACTCGACGTTCCTCGTCACAGGGCACCTGCTCTCGTTGACCGGGGCGCGGGATGCGCCGAGTGGGCTCAGGCCAGCGCCGGGATGACCTCGCGCTCGAACAGGTCGAGCCCGGAGGTGTCGGTGGCGATCTCGGGGAAGTAGAAGACGCCGTACTCCATTCCGAGCGCCTTGAGCTCGGACAATTTCTCGATGATCTGCTCCGGTGTCCCCACGGCCGGAAGGCCGCGGTAGGCGCCGAGTTGGCGTTCGGCCTCGTCAGCCCCGACGTGCTTCGCCAACCGGTCCTTCAGCGTCGCCAGCCGATCCTCGACGTCCTTCTCCGTCTCCCCGATCGCCACGTTGTAGTTCGCGGTCCTGGTGATCTCGGCCGGATCCCGCCCGATGTCCTCGCAGTGCCCGCGCAGGATCCGTGACTTGTGGGCGAAGCCCTCCGCGGTGCCGTCGAAGTTGGTGTAGTCGGCGTACCGGGCCGCTGTCCGGAGAGTCTTCCGCTCGCCCCCGCCCGCGATCCACATCGGGATGCCGCCCTCCTGCAGGGGCTGCGGCTGGACGATCGCCCCGTCGACCCGGTAGTGCTCGCCGTTCAGCGAGACGACGCCGTCGGACCACGCCTGCGTCATGATGCGTACGCCCTCGTCGAGCATCGCCAGTCGCTCGCCCGCCGAGGGGAAACCGTAGCCGTACGCGCGCCATTCGTGCTCGTACCAGCCCGCCCCGATCCCCATCTCCACCCGGCCGCCGGAGATGTGATCGACCGTCGCGGCGATCTTCGCCAGCAGTGCCGGGTTCCGGTAGCCGATGCAGGTGCACATCTGCCCGAGCCGGACCCGGGACGTGGTCGCACCCAGGGCCGACATCAGGCTCCACGCCTCGTGGGTCGCCTCGGTCGACGTGAGCGGCGAGGTGTGCATGTGGTCGTACACCCACAGCGACTCCCACGGCCCGGCGTCGGCGCGGGCTGCCAGGTCGGAGATGACGGGCCAGTGACGGGCGGCCGGCACGTCGACCAGATCGAGGCGCCAACCCTGGGGCAGGAAGAGTCCGAATCGCATGTGCGCGAGCCTAGCCCGACGACAGGTCCCGGGTGGCCGACCTCACCACCGGTTCGGACCGGGGATCCGACGCCGCCGGATCAGAGGGTGCGGTCCTCGTCGTCGTCTGGCGGATCGAGGGTCCCCGGGTCCAGGGTGAACCCCGGCGGACGGGGACCGTCCGGAGCGGTCCCCAACAGTGCGACGCGCACTGTCGTCTCGGTCGCACCGGCCTGGTGCTCGCCGATCCTCGCGTCGACGGGGACCTCCACGTCGGCGTCGACGACCGCGGTCTCCACGCGCGCCCCGGACCGGACCACGGCTCCGGGCAGGACCACACTGTCGCGGACCCGCGCCCCCGTCTCGATGACGGCGCCGGGCCCCACGACGGAATGCTCGACCGCCCCGTGGACGACCGCACCGTGACCGAGCAGCGAGCCGGACACCTCCGCCGTCTCCCCGACCCTCGCCGGCCCGCTGTAGGTCGAGGCGGAACGAAGCGACCAACCCGGGACATCGAGCTCGTGGACAGGGGGCTCGCCGAGCAGGTCCATGTGCCCGGCCCAGTAGGACTCGACGGTCCCCACGTCCCGCCAGTAGCCCTCGTGCCTCCACTCACGGGCATGCCCGGCCTCGACCATGGCGGGCAGCACGTTGTCCCCGATGTCGCCCATGTCGGAGTCGCCCCCCGCCGAGACGACGTCCTCGTGGGCACGTTCGAGTCGGCTGATGAGGGCGGCGGTGTTGAAGACGAAGATCTCCGCGCAGATCAGGTCGCCCTCGGGGGCGTCCGGCTTGTAGCGGTACCCGGTGACGGTCCTGTCCTCGCCCACGCGGACGACCCCGTAGCGGGAGGCGTCCTCGGGGGCCACCCGCGTGGTGACCATGGTGAGCTCGGCGAACGAGTTCAGGTGGTCGCGGACCAACTCGTCGTAGTCGAGTCGGTACACGGCGTCCGCACTGACGACCACCGTCACGTCCGGCGCCGCCTCCCGCAGGGGTTCGACCTGCTTCCACAGTGCGTCCGCGGTCCCGGAGTGGAAACCGTCCCGGCCCGTGCCCTGCGACGGGTGCAGTACGAGCAGGCCGCCGTCGAGTCGATCGAGGTCCCAGGGGCGGCCACTGCGCAGGTGGGATCCCAGGGACACCGGATGGAACTGCTGCACCACCCAGACGTCCCGGAGTCCCGAGTTGGCGGCGTTGCTCAAGGAGAAATCAATCAGTTGGTACCCGGCCCCGTACGGTACCGCCGGCTTGGCCCGGTCCCTGGTCAGTGCGCGCAGCCGCGACCCGGCCCCGCCCGCGAGGACGATGGTGACCGCCGATAAGGGCGCCATGCGGGAACTCCTCTCCGGTGGGCTGCGGGTACCCCACCCCGTCCGAGAACGACACTGTAACCGGAGCGGGCGCACACTCCCACTGCTCGCGGTATGTCGTGTCCCGTCGATCAGGCCGTGGACATCGCCACGCCGCACTCGTCCAGCTCGGCCTCTCCGTCGAAGTACAGAGCCACGTACCGGCCGGCGACCTCCGCGACCTGCATCTCCATGTCGTACACCGTCTTGAGCACATCGGTGCGCATGATCTCGGCCGGGGTGCCGTCGGAGACGATCCGGCCGTCCTTCATCGCGATGATCCGGTCCGAGTAGGCGGCGGCGATGTTGATGTCGTGGATGACGAGCACGATCGTCTTGCCCCGATCCGCAGCCGTGCGACGCAGCAAGCGCATGATCGAGGTGGCGTGCCGGAGATCGAGGTTGTTGAGCGGCTCGTCCAGCAAGACGTAGTCAGTGTCCTGGGCGAGCACCATCGCGATGTGGGCGCGCTGACGCTGCCCACCGGACAACTCGTCGAGATACCGGTCGGCGAGGTCCTCGAGCTCCATCGCCCCCAGTGCGTAGTCGATGTGCTCGGCGTCGTCCGGGCCGGGACGGCCACCGTTGTGGGGGAACCTCCCGAAGCCCACGAGCTCACGCACGGTGAGTCGGATGGACACGGCGTTCTCCTGGCGCAGCACGGCGAGACGGCGGGCCAGCTCACGCCCACCATTGACCGACACGTCGACCCCGTCGACGAGCACCGTCCCGGAATCCGCCGCCTGGAGTCGGCTCATGACTCCCAGCAGCGTCGACTTTCCGGCGCCGTTGGGGCCGATGAGAGAGGTGACGCCACCGTGCGCGAAGCATGCCGTGACCTCATGGAGGACCCGGGTGTCGCCGTAGGACGAGCACACCGACCGCGCCTCGATGCCGCAGCCGGCCGACCACGGGTTCTCACCGGTGCGGTCGCCGCGGCGTCGGAACGGGAGAAGGGACATGACGTGCCTCTCTTTCAGCGTGCGCGGTTGGTCAGGAGCAGGAACAGGAACAGCAGGCCACCGGCGAACTCGATGACGATGCTCAGAGCGGACTCCACGCCGAGGGCGCCGAGGACCATCTCGCCCCCCGCCAGGGCGATCACGCCCAGCAGCGAGGCCACCGGGAGGGTGTACCGGTGCAGGGTGGTGCCGAGCAGTGCGTACGCCGCGTTGGCGACGATGAGCCCGAAGAACATCACCGGTCCGATCAGCGCGGTCGAGGCCGAGACGAGGAAGGAGACCACCACCAGGATCACGATCGTGACCTTCCGGTGGTTCACGCCGAGCGCGACGGCGGGGTCGCGTCCCAGGAGCATCACGTCGAGCCGTCGACCGAGAATCGCCACGACGACGAGCCCCGCCACCACGATGACCCCGCACGCCACCAGAACGTCGAGTTGGACCCCGCGGAAACTCGCGAACATGGCGTCCTGGACCTGCAGGTAGGCCGCCGGGTCCAACAGTCTCTGGAAGAACGAGGACGCCGAGCGGAAGAACACACCGAACACGACACCCACCAGCAACAACAGGTGGATATCGGTCCTCCGGCCCCCGAGCAGCCACAGGTACAGCGAGGTCGACGCCACCACCATGATCGCGGTCTGACCAAGGAACCCGGAGAGACCACCGCTCGTCAGACCGCCGATGACGGCGGCGTCGCGCGGGATCATGAAGAACACGAGCATCGTCTGGATGAGCAGGTACAGCGAATCGAAACCCATCAGCGCCGGCGTGAGGATCCGGTTGCCGGTGACGGTCTGGAAGATCACCGTCGAGACGCCGACCGCCACCGAGACCAGGACGATCGCCACAGCGTGGCGCGAGAGTCGGTCCAGCGAGTAGGACCAGGCCCTCGACCCGACGGTGGCCGGCAGCCCGGAGAGGATCAGGGCGGCGATCGCCGCGACGGCGACCACGGCGCACACGATCACCACGATCCACCGACGGCGGCGGTCCGACTCCGCTCGGGTCCGTCCGTGGATGAGGCCCGCCGGCGGGGCGCTGAGGATGGCGGTCTCAGGCATTGCGCACTCCTCGGAGCATCATGGCCAGGAACACCGCGCCGCCGAGGATCCCGACGATCGTGCCCACGGGGACCTCTCCGGCACCGGGTGCGCCGCCGGCGAACAAGCCCGGAAGCGACCTGCCCACCATGTCGCAGACCAGGACGGTCACCGCCCCGAGCAGCGCCACGAGTGGCAGGCCGCGGCGGGCGTCGTCGCCCACCAGCCGGGAGACCACGTTGGGGACGACCAGTCCGAGCAGCGGGAGGGCACCCACGGTGACCACCACGACGGCCGCGACCGCCGCCACGATGGCCATCCCGGCCGCGACGACGGTCTTGTGGTCGAGGCCGAGACCGGTCGAGACGTCCTCGCCCAGACCGGCGACGGTGAAGCGGTCGGCGGCGATGTAGGCGAGGACGCCGAGCACCGCCACCAGCCACAACAACTCGTACCGCCCGGCCAGGACCGCGGAGAAATCGGCGAGCATCCACGAGTTGAGCATCTGGAGCAGATCCCGGGACAGGGCCAGGAAGGCGGCGACCGCACCGACCACGGACCCGAGCATGATGCCGATGAGGGGAACCACGAAGGAGTCCGACACCGGGACGCGCCGGATACAGGCGAGGAAGAGTGCGGTCCCGGCGAGCGCGAACACCATGGCCACGAGCATCTTGGCCACGATCGGGGCGCCGGGCGCGATGATCGCCACCACCACCAGACCCAACCCTGCCGACTCGACGGTGCCGGCGGTCGACGGTTCCACGAAGCGGTTGCGGGTGAGCAGCTGCATCAGCAGTCCTGCGATCGCCAGCGAGGCTCCCGCGAGGGCGGCGGCCGCCGTGCGCGGGAGACGGGCCTCGACGAGGTAGACGCGGTGCGCCTCGGTGAGCCCCCCGGTGAGCGCGTCCCACACGGTGATGTTCGCCGCTCCGACGAACACGCTCGCGACGAGCGAGACCACGAGCGCAACGACGCCGAGCGCCGGCCACAGCGAAGTACGCTGCGGCCGGCGCTCGACCAGGGTCGTCGTCATCAGTGAGTGGTGTCCACCGTCAGGAGACGGCGGAGTCGATCTCGTCGATCATCGCCTCGAGCACCCCGAGGCCGCCCCCGACGAGGTACCAGTTCTGGCCGTCCAGGAAGTGAACGTTGTCGTTGGTCGCGGCAGCAGTGCGGTTGAAGAGCGGGTTGTCGAGCAGGGCGGCCGCAGCCTCCCCCTCGGCGCCGATCGCGGCGTCGCGATCGATGACGAAGACGTGGTCGGGGTTCAGCTCTGCGATCTGCTCCCAGCTGAGCGGGGCACCGTGGCTCCCCTCCGCCTCGAGCTCGCCGGCGGGGGTCATGCCGAGCTCGTTGAAGATCAGGTCGAAGCGCGATCCCGGTCCGTACCCGGTGACCTTGCCGCCGGACGTCATGAGCACGAGGGCCGTGCCGGCGCCCTCTGCCTTGGCCTTGGTGGCGGACACCATCTCGTCGATCGCGGCGAGCTCGTCCGCGGCCTTGTCCTGGGCTCCGAACAGCGCGGCGATTTCCTCCACCTTCGCGCGGTTCGACGCGATCGTCTCGGAGGTGTCGGGGTCGCCCGCGATCACCTGGTCGGAGATCTTCGCGAACTCCGGCTCCATCTCCCGGGTGCGGTTACCGAACAGGATGAGGTCGGGGCCCAGTTCGGCGATGACGTCCATCTTCGGCTCCTTGAGGCTGCCGATGTCCGTGTACTCGTCGCCCGAGTACGTGTCCAGCGCCTCCGGGAAGACGCCGGTCTTCACCAGTCCGACGACGCGATCCTCGAGATCGAGCTCATCCAGCGTATCGGCCGCGGCGTGGCTGGTGAGCACGACGCGGGTCGGCCCCTCACCCTCGTTCCCCGCGGACTGTGCATCCGAGCTCCCGCAGGCGGTCAGGGCGCCACCGGTCAGCGCGATGGCGGCCGTCGCCGCGACGATCTTGGGGAATCGCTTCATGTCACTCCAAGGTTGGTTCGGAAGGTTAGGCTCACCTTAAACGCCCTCGCGGCTCCTGGGCAAGTCTTAAGTATGGCTTACCTCACCTGGGGGCGTTGACGTGACTCACCCGGCCGGTCGAGCGAGTGGCCGTCGACTCGCCGTCCCGCGGCCTGACCGGATGCAGAGAGTCCCCCGTCGTCGCACAATCGACGGCATGGATACCGATCGCGAATTCGACCAGGACACCGACGGCGACCACGACGAGAACACCCTCGACGGCAGCGAGGGGCTGGACGCGGACGTCATCTCCACCGACGGGGAGGACCTCACCGTCGACGCCCCGGAGTCGTGGAAGCCCGTCGAGGAGAACGACACCCTCGACGAGAAGCTTGCCGCCGAGCGTCCGGACGTCGACTCCCCCGAGCCCGAGGACGGGGGAGTCCCGGCGGAGCCCCACGACGCGATCGACGACCTCGACCCCGAGGGCGGGACGCGGGTCCTCGGCGAGGCGTAGCGCACGGGGGGGCCGGTGGAGCGCGGACGGGACCCGGCGCGGCCACCGCCCGGCGGGAGGAGATGTCGCGGTGAACACCCACAGCATCACGGAGGCCATGCGAGCGCAGGATCGACGCCACTTCCTCCCGCCGGAGGTCGCCCCGGACCACGAACTCGACGCGCCCCTGCCCATCGGGTTCGGGCAGACCAATTCGCAGCCGTCGACCGTCGCGGCGATGCTCGCCCTCCTGGAACCGTTTCCCGCGATGCGGGCCCTCGACGTGGGCTCGGGCAGCGGGTGGACGTCTGCGATCCTCGGTGAGCTCGGGGGCCCTGAGGCGTCGGTGTTCGCGGTAGAGCTGGTTCCCGAACTGGTGGAGCGCTCCCGGTCCGCGATCAGACAACCCTGGGTACATGTCCGGCGGGCGGAACCCGGCGTCCTCGGTCTTCCCGCACTGGGACCCTTCGACCGCATTCTCGTCTCGGCCATGGCCGACGACCTCCCCACGGAGCTGGCCGACCAACTGGCGCCGGGCGGCATCCTGGTGGCGCCCTGGGCCGGCGTGATGCACCGCGTACGACGGACGGATGACGGTGTCGAGATCACCGATCACGGGCGGTACCGGTTCGTCCCCCTCCTCCACACCCGATTCTGACCTGGTGACCCCGGCCACTATCCTGAGGGAAGTTTGTCCACCTGCAGAACCAGGAGCCTCTGATGGCCGACTTCCTCTACGAGGACCTCCTTCCCGTCGGGGAGGACACCACCGAGTACCGCCTCCTCACCACCGAGGGCGTCTCCACGGTCGAGGGTCCCGACGGCCTGACGTTCCTGCGGGTGGATCCCGAGGCGATCCGGCTGCTCACCGAGACGGCGATGCACGACATCTCCCACTACCTTCGTAGTGATCACCTGGCACAGGTCGCGAAGATCCTCGACGACCCCGAGGCCAGTGACAACGACAAGTTCGTCGCCCTCGACCTGTTGAAGAACGCCAACATCGCCGCCGGCGGGGTGCTCCCCATGTGCCAGGACACCGGGACGGCCATCGTCAAGGGCGAGCGTGGACAGCACGTTCTCACGCCCGGCCCGGACGAGCAGGCCGTCGCACGCGGCGTGTACGACGCGTTCACCCGCCTCAACCTGCGCTACTCGCAGAACGCGCCCATCACCATGTGGGACGAGAAGAACACCGGGTCGAACCTTCCGGCGCAGATCGAGATCGGCGCCAATACGACGCCGGGCGGGGAGAACGCCTACAAGTTCCTCTTCATGGCCAAGGGCGGCGGGTCGGCCAACAAGTCGTACCTGTACCAGGAGACCAAGGCGATCCTGAACCCCGAGCGGATGATGCAGTTCATCGAGGAGAAGATCCGTTCCCTCGGAACCGCCGCGTGCCCGCCGTACCACCTGGCGATCGTGGTGGGCGGAACCTCGGCGGAGTTCGCGCTGAAGACCGCCAAGCTCGCCTCGGCCCACTATTTGGACGAGCTCCCCCGCGAGGGCGCGATGACCGGGCGTGGCTTCCGTGACGTCGAGCTCGAGGAGAAGGTCTTCGAGCTCACCCAGCAGATCGGCATCGGCGCGCAGTTCGGTGGCAAGTACTTCTGCCACGACGTCCGCGTGGTCCGCCTGCCCCGGCACGGCGCCTCGCTTCCCGTCGCGATCGCGGTGTCCTGCTCCGCCGATCGCCAGGCCAAGGCCAAGATCACCCCGGAGGGCGTGTTCCTCGAGCAACTCGAGTTCGAGCCGGGCCGGTTCCTGCCCGCCACCACGGACGCCGAGCTCGACGCCGCCACCCACGGCGTCTCGGGCACGGGCAAGGGCGCCGCGGTGAAGATCGACCTCAACAAGCCGATGCCGGAGATCCTCGCCGAGCTGAGCAAGCACCCGGTCAAGACCCGGCTCGCGCTGACCGGTCCGCTCGTCGTGGCCCGCGACATCGCACACTCCAAGATCAAGGAGCGGCTGGACGCCGGCGAGGAGATGCCCCAGTACCTCAAGGACCACCCTGTCTATTACGCCGGGCCGGCCAAGACGCCCGAGGGCATGCCGTCGGGGTCGTTCGGCCCCACCACCGCCGGCCGCATGGACTCCTACGTCGAGCAGTTCCAGGCTGCGGGCGGCTCCATGGTGATGCTGGCCAAGGGAAACCGCTCCAAGCAGGTCACCGATGCCTGCGCCACCCACGGGGGGTTCTACCTGGGCTCCATCGGCGGGCCCGCCGCGCGACTGGCGCAGGACTGCATCAAGCACGTCGAGGTCATCGAGTACGAGGAGCTCGGCATGGAGGCGGTGTGGAAGATCGACGTCGAGGACTTCCCCGCGTTCATCGTGGTGGACGACAAGGGCGAGGACTTCTTCGCGCACACCGGCGAGGTCACGCTGACGATCGGCAAGCGCCCCGGACT
This sequence comes from Dietzia sp. IBK-p2-16D, assembly GCF_057773085.1. Taxonomy (NCBI): domain Bacteria; kingdom Bacillati; phylum Actinomycetota; class Actinomycetes; order Mycobacteriales; family Dietziaceae; genus Dietzia; species Dietzia sp. IBK-p2-16D. The sequence continues at coordinate 581,061 of NZ_JBYMTL010000001.1, forward strand.
CTGACCCACCCGCGTTCCCGCGTTCCCGCAGATCCGCTATCCGCATTCCGGATCCGCTTCTCCATGTCGAGTAGCGGATCCGGAATGCGGATAGCGGATTTCGTAGGCCAGACGGGCGGGAGTCCGGGTCAGGCGTCGGTGCCCGCAGCCGCGGCGTCGATGGCGGCCACGTCCAGTTTGACCATGTCCATCATCGCCGCGAACGCGCGCGCCGCCGCGTCCCGGTCCTCGCCCCGCCACAGGTCGTAGAGGGACTGGGGCGCGACCTGCCAGCGCACTCCGTAGCGGTCGATCAGCCACCCGCACTGGACCTCGCGGCCCCCTCCTGCGAGCAGCCCGTTCCAGTAGTGGTCGATCTCCGCCTGGTCGGCGCACCGGATCTCGAGGGAGATCGCGTCGGTGTACTCGGGGTCCGAGCCGCCGTTGAGGGCGATGAACAGCCGTCCGTCGAGCTCGAACTCCACGGTGAGCACGTCCCCCGCCCTCGGTCCCGGGGTGTCGACGGGACTGGTGTCCACGGCGAGGACGCGCGAGTCGGGGAACACCGAGCAGTAGAACTCCGCGGCCTCCTCCGCCTCGGTGGCGAACCACAGACACGTGGTCATCACGGCCATCGCGGCCTCCTCCCGGGGCTCGCCCGGTCGGACGGGTCTCCCGCTGCCAGTGTCCACCGGCCCGGCGCCCCCGGAAAGGACTCGGGCATCACGGTTCGGCATCGGCGGCGGCGGTGGGCGGGGTGGGCCCGGTGGGCGGGCGTCTAGAATCGCGACATGGACAGGATGACGCGTGTCCTCGCCGCTCTCGCCCTCGCCACCACGCTCGGCGTCGGCCTCACGGCGTGCTCCGGAGACGACGGCGGCGGATCGGGTGGCACCGCCGCGCCGATGACGTCGGAGGAGATGACGACGACGAACTCGACCCCCGTCCCCGGACCTGCCGAGTCCACGGTCGACATCCCGGTGGCCGTCGCGGATCGCTGGGAGGAACTCGGTGGCGAACAGGGCGATCTCGGCCGGGTGACGGGGCCCGCCACGGCGGTCGAGGGCGGGTCGGTCACAGACTTCGAGGGTGGGTCGATCGTGCTCACGCCGGCCGGGCGCGCCTTCGTGGTCCAGGGTGAGATCCTCGCCGCCTACGACGAGGCGGGCGGGCCCGCGGGCGAGTTGGGTTTCCCCGTCTCCGACGAGACCACCACGGACGGTGGATGGATCTCGGCGTTCGAGCACGGCACGATCGCGTTCCTGGACGGTCGGCCGGTCGTCGAGGTCCCGTGACGATCCCCGCGCCGGGCGGGTAGCCCCGGTGGAGACCATCGCGATCTACCTCGTCGTGGTGTTCGGGTGCGGGTTCGTGGCCCGGCTGATGCACCTGCCCACCCTGATCGGATACCTCGCCTCGGGGTTCATCCTGCACGCCCCCGGTATCGAGGCCCTACCCGTGGTCGATTCACTCGCCGACCTCGGGGTGACGATCCTGCTGTTCACCATCGGGCTCAAGCTCGACGTGAGGATGCTGCTGCGACGCGAGGTGATGGCCACGACGGCGGTCAACCTCCTGGCCGTGGCGGGGTTGACCGCGGGGTTCCTGGGCGCGTTGTCCACCATCGGGGTGCGGCTTCTCGCCGACGCGGACTGGCAGGTGGTGGCGCTGCTCGGGTTCGCACTGTCGTTCTCCAGCACCGTGTTCGTCGTCCAGGTACTCGACGTCCGGTCCGACTCCCACACCCTGTACGGCCGGGTCGCGATCGGCATCCTCGTCCTCCAGGACGTGGTGGCGGTCGTGTTCCTCACCGCGATGAAGGGCGCCCCTCCGAGCCCGTGGGCGCTGGCGCTACCGCTGCTGATCCCCGCCGTGTGGCTCGTCCGCCGCGCCTGGAGCCGGCTCGGCCATGGTGAACTGCAGGCGCTTTTCGGGATCACGATGGCGCTGGTGCCCGGCTACTGGCTGTTCGAGAGCGTCGGTATCAAGGGCGACTTCGGGGCGATGGTGGTGGGGGTCCTCCTGGCCTCGCACCCGCGCGCGGCCGAGTTGTCCCGGACCCTCTTCGGTCTCCGCGAACTCCTGCTCGTGGGCTTCTTCGTCTCGATCGGGCTCCATGTCACGCCCACCCCGGAGACGCTGCTGCTGGGCCTTCTCCTCGTGGCGTTGCTGCCCCTGGAGGCCGCCGTGTTCACCCTGGTGCTGGCGGCGTTCGGGCTGCGCAAGCGCACCTCGATCCTCGCCGGGCTCGCGTTGGCGAACTTCTCGGAGTTCGGTCTCATCGTCACCGCGACCGGGGTCGACGCGGGGCTGGTCGAACAGGACTGGCTCGTGGTGGTATCGGTCGCGGTGGCCGCCAGCTTCGTGCTCTCGACGCTGGTCAACCACCGGGGGACCCGCCTCGTGGCACGGTTGTCCTCGCTCGTGCCCACCCTGCGGGACGAGCGCACCCACCCGGAGGACGCCCCGCTCGACATCGGTCACGCCCGGGTGCTGGTCCTGGGGGTGGGGCGGGTGGGCCGCGCGGTGCGGGACCGTCTCACGGACGAGTACGGTCTGACGGTCGTCGGGGTGGAGAACGACCCCGTGAAGGCGTCCGGGCTCCGCGAGCAGGGGGTCCGGGTCATCGAGGCCGATGCGACCGACGACGACTTCTGGGACCGCTGTGTCAACGACGAGAAGGTGGACATCATAGTGCTGGCCATGCCGTTCCACGGTTCCAACCTCATCGCCCTCGAGCAGGTGGACGCGCGGGACTTCGAGGGCACCATCGCGGTGGTCGCCCAGTACGACGACGAGAGGGACGAACTCATCGCACGGGGAGCCGACGTGGCGTTCCACATCTTCGAAGGCACCGGGGTCGGTCTGGCCGACAGTGCCGCCGAGGCCGCAGGAGTGCGGGAGTGACGTCCTCGGAACACACCACGACCACGCCCACCCCGCCGACCACCACGTCGGTGCCAGCCACGATGCTGCTCGCACTGGCGTTGACCGGGGCGATCGGGCCGTTCGCCACCGACACCTACCTGCCGGCGCTGCCGCTGATCGTCGAGGAGTTCGGGATCACGGCCTCCACCGCCCAGCTGACCCTCACCGCGTTCATGGTCTCGTTGGCGGCGGGGCAGCTGGTGATCGGGCCGCTCTCCGACCGGGTGGGACGTCGGACCTTGCTCATCCTGGGCTCGGTGGGCACCGCGCTCGCCGCCGTGATCTGCGCCCTCGCCCCCTCCGTCTGGGTGCTGGTTCTCGGCCGCGTCGCCCAGGGTCTCGCCGGGGCCGCCGGGATCGTCCTGAGCAAGGCCGTCGTGGTGGACGTCGGGCGCGGGCCGGGTGTGGCCAGGGCGTTCGCCACCCTCATGGCGATCCAGTCCGTCGCCCCGGTCATCGCACCGCTCATCGGCGGGGCCGTCGTCCCGTTCGGCGGCTGGCGGGGCGTGTTCTGGCTGCTGGCCGGGCTGTCCGCGATCACCGTCATCGGGGTCGTGATCGCCGTGCCGGAGTCCCTGCCCGAGGGATCCCGACGATCCGGTGGCGTGGTGTCGACGCTGTCGGACATGAGGATCGTCGCCACCCACGGCCCGTTCGTGGCGCGCGTTGCGGTGTTCGTCTTCACCTTCGGCGTGCTCTTCGGCTACATCTCCGCGAGCCCGTTCATCTATCAGCACATGGTGGGCCTGTCCCCCACCGCGTACTCGGTGGCGTTCACCGTCAACGCGCTGGGGATCCTGGTCTCGAACCTCGCGGGTGCCCGGCTCGTCGGCAGGTTCGCGCCCGAGAAGCTCCTGCTCACCGGGGTCGCCGGGATGGTGACGGCGATCGTCCACCTCGTCGTCGTCGTCGCACTCTCCCCCGCCGGAACCCTGGGGCTGGCACCGGTCACCGTGGGGTTCGTCCTGCTCACCCTGTCCGTCGGGGTGATCCTGCCCAACGCCGCGGCGTTGTCGATGCAGGCCACCCGGGGCCACTCCGGTTCCGGGTCGGCCCTCCTGGGGGCCGCCCAGTTCGCCCTGGCCGCAGTGGTCTCCCCGCTCACGGGGCTCGCCGGACCGCACTCGGCGGTCCCGCTGCTCGTCGTGATGGGGGTGAACGCCACCCTGGTCGTGGCGGCGACGTGGGCGGTGGTCAGCCGGCCAGTGCGCGCCACGTGAGCGCGGCGGCGAGTGCTCCCACGGCATTGAACGCCCAGTGCAGGCCGATCGGGGCCAGGAGGCTGCTGCTGCGGCGGCGGATCCAGATGAACCCCGCCCCCGCCGCCGAGGTCGCGGCCACCGCCAGTCCGATCCCCGCGACCTGACCCACCACCCCGGTGCCGAGCACGTCCGCGAGCCCGGCGTTGCCGGCCGTGAGCCCGAGCGACGACGTGACGTGCCACAGGCCGAAGGCCAGTGACCCGATCACGAACACCCCGGTCGTGCCGAAGGTCCGCTCGAGAGCGCCCTGGAGGACCCCACGGAAGGCGAACTCCTCCGGCAGGACCGTCATCAAGGGGATCAGGACCAACGCTGAGAACACCGCCATACGAAGGTCCGAATAGCGCTCGGACAGGAAAAAGGGACTGGTCGCCGGGATCAGGCACCCGGCCGTGACCACGGCCGCTACCACGACGGTCGCCGCGAGTCCGTACGCCAGCCCGCGCGGCATGTGCCGCGCCGCCAGACCCAGGTCCGCCCACCGCATCCACCGCGCCTTGGCGACCACGACCAACACGAGAACGGCGAGCGGAACGATCCACTCGCGGAAGGGCAGACCCGCCAGGTTGGCGGTGAGATTGATCGCCACCAGCGTGGCCAGGACGGCGCCGACGCCCGCCACCCCCCGTACTCGGGAGCTGCCGGACAGGGACGGGATCATCGCGGTCATCAGTCGCGACGATACCGCGCACCCCGTCCGTACCGGGGGTATGGTGACGCGGACGACCACTTCACACGATGAGGGAGTCCGCCATGGCAACGGTGTCCTCAACCGCGTCCCGCGCCCTGACCGGCGCCCGCCGCAGGGTGGGCATGGTGGTCCGCTCCCGGGTGGCGGGCGACGACGCCGATGCGAGAAGGCAGCAGATCTGGCACTCCGAGGGCGCGCGCTGGAACTCCCCGGACGACGCCATCTGCCGCGTCAACGGGGACGCCTCCATGTTCGCCGGCGGACTCACCGCGCTCCTGCTGCAGTCCCTGCACCCGCTCGCCATGGCCGGGGTGGCGGACCACAGCGACTACCGTGGCGACCCGTGGGGACGGCTCCAACGCACCTCACAGTTCATCGCGACCACGACGTTCGGCACGATCTCCGACGCCTCCGGGCTCATCCGGGCGATCAACGGAGCGCACCGCGCCGTCGTGGGAACCGACTACCGGGGACGCCCCTACGATGCCCGCGACCCCCACCTGCTGCGCTGGGTGCACGTCGCCGAGATCTGGAGCTTCCTCGAGTGCCACCGCCTCTACGGGCGTGAGCGGCTGACGCCGGCCGAACGTGACGAGTACGTACGCCAGTCCTCCAGGACCGGCCTCATGCTGGGCGCCAGGGACGTGCCCCTCAGCGTGCGCGAACTCGAGGAGGCGCTGGCGGAGTTCCGCCCCGAGCTCGAGGCCTCCCCCGCCGCTCTCGACGCGCGGCACTTCCTGCTCGACGGACCACCGATGGGGATGGCCGACAAGCCCGCCTACGCACTGCTGCGCGAGGGCGCTGTCGCAGCGCTACCAGGGTGGGCACGGACGATGCTCGGACTCCCGGACGGGCCACTCGGATCCAGCGGACTCGGGCAGGCGCTCGGCCGTACCGGGGTCTCCTCACTGCGCTGGGTGCTCGACGCGATCGAGTGACGCGGCGCTACCCTGTGACGACCGACCCTCGGGGTCGGTCCTGTCGTCCGCGGGGATACCCCGCCCGTTGAGAAGTGAGGTCTGTCATGGCCGGTGGACTCGCCGCTCTGCTCGACGACGTCGCAGTACTCGCACGCATGGCCGCGGCCAGCGCCGACGACGTCGCGGCCGCCGCCGGCCGTGCCGGTGTCAAAGCGGCCGGCGTGGTGGTCGACGACACCGCCGTCACCCCCCAGTACGTCAGCGACGTCGACCCGTCCCGCGAACTGCCCATGATCCGGAAGATCGCCATCGGGTCACTGGGTAACAAGGCGATCATCATCGTCTTCGCCCTCCTCCTCAGCCAGTTCGTGCCGTGGATCCTCACCCCGATCCTCATGCTCGGCGGGCTCTACCTCTGTTACGAGGGGGCGGAGAAGGTGTGGGAGCGCATCTCCGGGCACCACGAGGAGGCGGCCCCCGTCGTGGACCGCGGTCCCGACGCCGAGGCCAAGATGGTCCGCAGCGCCGTGACCACAGATTTCATTCTCAGCGCCGAGATCATGGTGATCTCTCTCAACGAGGTCGCCGACGAGAGGTTCTGGTCCCGGGCGATCATCCTGGTCGTCGTCGGCCTGGGCATCACCGCGCTCGTCTACGGCGTCGTCGCGGTGATCGTGAAGATGGACGACGTCGGCCTCCACCTGGCCCGCAGGGAGTCCCCCGGCGTACAACGGTTCGGCCACGGCCTGGTCAAGGCCATGCCCACCGTGCTCGAGGTGATCTCCTTCGTCGGCATGCTCGCCATGCTGTGGGTCGGCGGCCACATCCTCCTCGTCGGACTCGACGAACTCGGCGTCACCGCGCCGTACCACCTCGTGCACGTCCTGGCCGAGCCCGCGGCGGGCGTCGCCGGTGTCGGTGCGGTCCTCGCGTGGCTCATCGACACCGTGTGCGCACTGGTCTTCGGCCTCGCGGTGGGCGCCGTGATCGTGACGGTCATGCACCTGCTCCCGAAGCGGCGCTCCGACTCACACGACGCCTCCCACACGGACTCACACACCGCCTCACACGCCGACTCGCACCCCGGGCCCGGCGACGAGGCCGGCACGGACAACGGGGTCCCGGACACGCGCAGCCATCGCGGCGGGGCCCCACGAACCGGGGTGGGAGAGGACTCCGGGCACTGATGCTGCTCACCGTGGGGCACGGCCGTCTGGACCGCGACGAGTTGACACGACTGCTCGCCGGCGCGGGCGTCGAACTCCTGGTGGACATCCGGCGCTTCCCGGGGAGCCGCGCGAACTCCGCCGCCGCCAAGGGCGCGGTGCCGGAGATCGTCGGCGAGGCGGGGATCGACTATCGGTGGGAAGAGGACCTGGGTGGTCGTCGCAGCCTCACGGCCGATCACCGCAGGGCCTCCCCCGACACCTGGTGGCGTGTCGAGGCGTTCCGCGCCTACAGTGCCTGGACCCGGGACCCCGCGTTCCGCACCGCCCTGGACCGGGTCGTCGCCGATGCCAGGCGGCGACGGGTCGCGGTGATGTGCTCGGAATCGGTGTGGTGGCGATGCCATCGCCGGATCGTCGCGGACGTGGTGGCCACCGTTCACGGACTCCCCGTGGGACATCTGATGCACACCGGCAAGATCACCGAGCACAGTACGAGCGAGGGGCTGCGGATCGACGAGCACGGCGAACCGGTCTGGGACGGTTGACCCCGCGCGGCCGGGCTCGCCGATGGCCTAGTCTCGCGCCATGGACCCCATTTCGACCCTGGCCCCCAACCTCACCCCCGTCGCCGCCCTGCTCGGCACCTGGAAAGGCGAGGGGGCCGGTTCGTACCCGACGATCGACGACTTCACCTACACCGAGGAGATCACGCTCACCGACGTGGGCAAGCCCTTCCTTCACTACGTCCAACGGACGTGGAGCCCCACCGGATCACCCATGCACACCGAGACCGGCTACCTGCGGCTCCCCGGCGGGGGAACCGCCGAATTCGTCCTGGCCCAGCCCACCGGGCAGACCGAGTTGTGCGAGGGGACGCTCGTCGCCGAGGCGGACACCCTGGTCCTGGAGTTCCACTCGCGGGTGCACAACAGCGCCAGCGCGAAGCAGGTCGACACCACGCACCGGCGGTACGAGGTCGTCGGTGACCGGATCACCACGACGTTCGCCATGGCCGCGGTCGGCCATCCCCTCACCCACCACCTGCGTTCCGAGCTGCGCAGGGCCTGAGCCGGGCGCGGTCCGAACGGATTCCGGCGTGGACACACGTCCCCGCGACCTGCTACACCGGATCATGAACGAGGAGCACCGGGTGGAGGACGGCACGACCGTCCACGACAGGAGGGCACCGTGGCCGGGAGGAACGACGACAACGGGGCGTCGAACATCAAGGACGAGAAGATCTACCAGGCCCTTCGTCAGGACGGCGCCAGCAAGGAGAAGGCGGCCAGGATCGCCAATGCGTCGGCTGGGGAGTCCCGCTCGAATATCGGCCGGAAGGGCGGGGAATCCGGGTCCTACGAGGACTGGACGGTCGACGAACTCCGGGATCGGGCCCGGGAGATCGGTATCGAGGGCCGCTCGGACATGAACAAGGCTGACCTGATCACGGCACTGCGCGACCACTGATCGCGTCCGCCCGTCCGGTGTGAACCCGACGCGGTCGGCGGTCGACGAGCGGAAAGCTCAACGTGCAGAGCGGTCGCGAAAGACCAGGCGGGACAGGGCGTCCAGCGCGAACCCGAGTACGCCGATCACGAGGATCACGGCCATGACCTGGTCGTAGGCCAACTGGTCGCGGGCGTTGAGGATCTGGTAGCCGAGGCCGGACCGCACGCCGAGCATCTCGGCGGGTACCAACACGATCCACGCCGTGCCCAGCGCGAGTCGGATTCCACCGAGTATCGCCGGCCGGACAGCGGGTATGACCACGCGGGTGAGGCGCTCCCAGGCGCTGGCACCCATGGTCCGGGCCACATCGAGGTACCCGGGGTCCATCGCGTTCACGCCGGCTGAGGTCGAGAGCATGATCGGCCATATCGCTGCGGCGGCGACGAGGAAGATCACGGGTTCGTTGCCGATCCCGAACACCGCGATCGCGACCGGCGCCCAGGACAGCGGCGAGATCATCCGCAGGAACTGCACGAGCGGCCCGGCGACCGCCTCCGCGGTACGCCGCAGTCCCAGCCAGAGCCCCAGTGGCACCCCGAGGAACGCGGCGACGGCGAGTCCCGCGACGAGGCGGTACAGACTCACCGCCGCGTCGGACAGCAGCACTCCCCTGTCGAGCAGGTCGCCGAATCCGGACCACGTCTCGGCGGGAGACATTCCGCCGAGCACCGGATCGTCTGTGACGAGTCCGGAGGTCAGCAGGGTCCACACGCCCAGACCGATGAGCAGTCCCAGCAGCCCGGCGGCCCAGCGCTGGAGAAGACCTGACGGCCGTGTCCCGGAGGTCCGACGTCCGCCGCGGGTGCCGGGGGCCGGGGCGGCGACGCCGGCGGCCTCCACCGCCACGGGGTCGGTGGCCGGGTCCGGGGTCGAGTCGGTGCGCGTCATCTAGATCAGCCGTTCGGGTCGGGTCAGGGAAGCGGGGAGACCGAGGACCGCGGGCCCGCCGTGCCGGGCGATCGCGGCGCGGACGAAACGGTCGTCGACGAGCTCGTCGTGGACTCTCAAGGGATCGAGACCGTCGAGGAAACGGGTCTCTCCATCGACGACGGTCGTCCGCATCTGGCGGACGAGCTCGGAGGTGAAGCTCGGGAACGGGTACGGGTGGAAGTCGATCCGGGGCCGGGGCGGGCCGCCATCCGGGTCCGGGGCGGTCCCCGCCATCGCGACCTCGACCGCCTTCGGCGGCTGCGGGAGGTACCCCTTCCCCGACAGGATGGCCGCGGCCGCGGTGCGGTCGGCGCGGATCCCGAGTTGCGCGGCGACGGCGGCGTCGACCAGGGACTGGACGGTGTCGGGGCGGTTGTCGATCAGGTCCTGGTGGACCACCGTGACGCAGCACGCGTGGTCCCGCCACACCTGGTCGAGAAGCATGTGCAGTGAGCCCACGCCCCGGGCGACCGCGCCGGCATTGAACGGGTCGGCGACCGTGAACGCGGAGATCGACCCGGTGGCCAGCGCGGGAATCATGTCCGAGGGCCCCATGACGACGAGTTCGACGGTCCCCTCGGACCTGCTCGCGGCACGGCGGGCCACCGGGGTGAGCCCATGTGCGCGCAGGACCCGCTGGAGGAGGATGTTGTGGATCGACCACCAGCCGGGAATCGCCACCTGGGTGCCCGCGAGCTGGGCGACGTCCGTGACGTGCGGCGCGACCGTGATGGCCCCTCCACCGGTGTGGTTCCAGCTCACCATCCTGACGTCGGCGCCGATGACGTACCGGAGCTGGACCGCGGAGGGCATGAGCAGGTGGATGAGATCCACCTGGCGGGTGAGGAAGGCCTCCATGAGCGAGGACCAGGAGCGGAAGAGCACCGGACGCCCGACGATGAGTTTCTGCTGGTCGAAGTACCCGTCTCCGTGCGCCACCAGGAGCGGGGCCGCGTCGGTGATGGGCAGATAGCCGATACGGAGTTCGTCGGTGGCCACGCCGCGGGGGGCGGTGGCGGTCGTGACCAGATTGCCGAGGGAGGCCGCACCACCGACCGCTCCTGCGCCCACGGCGAGGGCGCCTCCGGCCCTCAGGAGCGTGCGCCGGTCGAGGAGGGGGCCACGGGCCCCGCGTTCGTGCACCATCGCCGGGTCAGGCCGTCCGGTACGCGGCGAGAATGCTGCCGCGCAGGGCCGGATCGGACTCCTGGGAGCCGTGGGTCGGGTTGGTCCACTCCTGCTGGACGCGGCCCGACGATCCCAGGAGTGCGATACGGGAACCGACGACGAGCGCCTCGTCGACGTCGTGCGTGACCATGACGGTGGTGACCCCGAGGTCTGCGGTCACTCCGACGAGCCATCGCTGTGAGTCCGCCCGTGTCACGGGATCGAGTGCGCTGAACGGCTCGTCGAGCAGCAGGATCTCCGGACGCGTCGCCGCGGCACGGACGACAGCCACGCGCTGCGCCTGGCCGCCCGATATCTCGTCGGGACGCGAGTCGGCGAGCTCGGCGATACCGAAGTGCTCGAGCAGACCGTCGACATGGGTGGGGTCGACCCGGCCGCGCAGTGCCCGGAAACGCCCACCCAGCGCGACGTTCTCGCGGACCGACAGCCATGGGTACAACAGCGGCTTCTGGAACACGACCGCATAGGAGTGCGCGCGGGTGTCACCGGTGTCGTCCGATCCCACCCGCAGCTCGCCGCCGGCAGGTTCCTCGAGCCCGGCGAGGAGCCGCAGGAGCGTCGACTTGCCGACTCCTGACGGCCCCAGCAGGACGAGCGACTCACCGGAGCGGACCTGAAGCTCGAGGTCATCGAACAGCAGCCTCCCACCGGGCAGCCGGTGCTGCAGGCCCGTCACGCTCACCGCGACGGGCCTGGCGAGGACACCAGCGGTCACGAGGAGACCCCCAGTCGGTCGAGCTCCCAGCGCAGCTGGGACTGCGACGGGGACTGCACGGGCAGGAACGCCGCCTCACGCATACGGCGGTTGGCCGGGGCGGCCTGGGCGTATCCCATGCCACCGCAGAGGACCGCCTCGAGGCGAGTGGCCGCCGGCGCGATCTCCGCACCGTCGAGCCGCAGCAGGAGCAGATCGCCCAGCGCGGCCTCGGCCGGTGTGGCGCCCAGGCGGTGCAGTTCGGCATGCATGTGCTGGTGCCGCACCGCCAGGTCGTCGTGCTCGTCGGCGTAGAAGGCGCCCAGGCCCTCGAGACGGCCCTCGGCCTCGATGAGGGAACGCGCGGCGACGCCCGAGCAGAAGGCCGCCTGCAGGATGAGGAACTGGGGACGCACGCCGGACAGGAAATCGGCGAGATCCTCCCCCAGCACCTGCTCGTCCGGGACCACCACGCCGTCGAGACCGATCATCGTGGAGGCTGTCGCGTTGAGCGCCAGGAGGTCCGGGGCGTTCCTGATCTCGACCCCCGGTGCCGACGCCTCGAAGGTGAGCACCAGGCTGCGCCCGTCCTCGGTATTGGCGGCGAGAACGATGATGCTGTCCGGGTACACGTTCGAGGCCCACGCGATCGGTCCGTCGATCCGGTACCCCCCCGACACCGGAGTGGCGGTGATGGGGACCTTGCCCAGCCCGACGACCTGCCGCTGGGCGGCGGCCATGCCCGTCACACCCGGGCGACCGCCGTCCGCGACCGCCCGGTAGGTCCGGGCCGCCGCGTCGGAGCGGTCCGCCGCGTGCCGTAGGTAGGCGGCGGTCATACGTTGCGCCCAGGACGCGAACGCCACCGCCAGACTCTCCGTGGCCACGGCCTCGATGACCGAGGCGGCGACGGCGACCGGGGTGCGGTCGACGTCGAAGAGACCGAGTCCGGCGAGAGCGGCGATGTCCTCCCGCAGGTCCGCCTCGTCGCGGTCCAGGGCTGACGCCCGCGCAGCGACCGAGTCGATCACCGCGACGAGCTCCGCCACGTCGACGTCACCGAAACCGCCGGCGGTCAGCCGGACTCGGGGCGTCCCGAGAACGGGGATCTGCGTCGCGGCGGTGCTCACGACAGCTCGTGCAGTCGCGAGATGGGGGTGGAGACGATCTCACGGGCGCGGACGACCGAATCGGTGTCCGGGGCGTTGTAGAAGCACAGGCACTTGTCCGTGTCCTCGCGAACGTAGGTGCGCAGGAAGGAGACCTCGGGGATCTCGGCGTACTTCGGGGACTTCTCCTTCTTGCGTGTGAGGTAGGTGTCCATGTCGATCTCCGCGGGGATGTCCCACTCGACCAGGTAACCGGCCTCGGGGCGGGCGGCCTTGATGGTCTCCAGGTCGGTGCCGACCAGGCGGACCTGCGCGGGCGCGGTCACCTCGGCGGCGTCGATCGTGCCGGCATCGAGGACCGGGGCGTCGGTGTCGCAGGCTCCGTTGGGGCCGTCCGCCAGCTCGACGATCGTGAAGACGCGTGAGGCACCCTTGGTCACCTGGGTCTCGATGACCTCGGCACCACTGCCGGTCAGGGCGGCGGCGATGGAATCGACGAGACCGGAGGGATCGGCCTGCTGCTCCGGCGACGGAGTGATCTCGTAGAGGAAGAGGGTCATGAACAAGTCCTTTCGGGACGTCTCGTGATGGCCTAACGGTAGAGAGAACAGACCGTTCTGTCTAACTATTCCCGGCCGCCTCCCCCTTTCCGGAGGGCTGCACGGTGAACAGTGGGAGAACGGGAGCCGTCCGTCATCGAACCGGCACTACAGTCGTGTCATGCGCACTGTCTTCCATTCCAAGCTCGATGAATTCTCCGACCAGCTGGTCCGCTTCTGCGAGACCAACATCCGCCTGCTCGACCGCGCCAGCGCGGCCCTGCTCGACGGCGACGAACTCGCCGCCATCGAGGTGATCGACGGCGCTGCGGAACTGGAGGATCTCCGTGAGGCCAGTGAGCAGCACGCGTTCGAGCTCCTCCTGCTCGAGTCCCCGGTGGCCGGCGATCTCCGTCAGGTGGTCTCGGGGATCTACATCGTCGAGCACTTCACCCGCATGGCCGCGCTGGCCGGCCACATCGCCCGGGTCGCCCGGCGGCGTCACCCGCAGTCCGTGGTCCCCGAGCCCCTCGTTCCCCTTCTCCGCGAGCTCGCGCAGCGGGATGGGGAGATGGCGCGCCGGCTCACCGCGCTACTCGTCGAGCACGATGCGGACAAGGCCCGCACCCTCGATGCCGAGGACGACGCCGTCGACCGTCTCCACTCCGACCTGATGAAGCAGATCTCGAGCGAGGACTGGCCCCACGGCTCCGTCGCGGCCGTCGATCTCGCGCTCCTGGCGCGGTACTACGAGCGGTTCGCCGACCATACGGTGAGCATCGCCAACCGCGTCGTCTACCTCGCGACGGGCGAACGCCCCGAGGGGGGCTCGATCTCCCACCTCGACGACGGCACCGTCCTGGACTGAGGGCTGGCCCGTGGTCTCGGTGAGGGATAGGGTGAGCCCACCGCGTCGTTGAGGAGACCGCATGTCCCGCCCGGTGCACTTCGAGATCCACGCCTCCGATCCCGTGCGCGCCTGCCGGTTCTACGCCGACGCACTGGGCTGGACGGTCGAGGACTGGAGCGGTTTCGCCGGGGTCCCGTACTTCGGTGTGACCTCCGGGCCCGAAGACCAGCCCGGTATCAACGGCGCGATCATGCAGCGGACCGGCGACCCGCCCCCGGCCGGATCGCCGGTCCAGGGCGCCGTTCTCACCGTGGGGTGCGAGGACTTCGATGCCACCGCCCGGATGATCCTGTCGGCCGGGGGCGCCGTCGCGCTGGACAAGCATGCGCTCCCGGGAATGGCGTGGCAGGGCTATTTCCTCGACACCGAGGGCAATGTTTTCGGGCTCCACCAGCCGGACCCGGAAGCCGGCTGACACCCGGTTGCCGGGGACCGCAACCGGGTGTCGCGCGCTCGCCGGGGGGGGTCAGCGGCAGATCGCCCCGGTGGAGGCCGACTGCACGAGCTTGGAGTACTTGGCGAGGACGCCGCGGGTGTAGCGCGGCGGGAGCGGCTCCCACCCGTCACGCCTGGCCTGCAGCTCCGACTCCTCGACGAGCAGCTCGAGGGTGCCCTTCGAGACGTCGAGCCGGATACGGTCACCGTCGCGGACGAACGCGATCGGGCCGCCATCGGCCGCCTCCGGGGCGATGTGGCCCACGCACAACCCCGTGGTCCCACCGGAGAAGCGCCCGTCGGTCATCAGCAGCACGTCCTTGCCCAGGCCGGCGCCCTTGATCGCCCCGGTGATCGCGAGCATCTCCCGCATACCGGGTCCTCCCTTCGGGCCCTCGTAGCGGATGACGACCACGTCCCCGGTTGTGATGGTGCCGTCCTCGAGAGCATCCATCGCTGCGCGCTCGCGCTCGAAGACACGGGCGGTGCCCTCGAAGACGTCCGAGTCGAATCCGGCCGACTTGACGACCGCGCCCTCCGGGGCGAGGGACCCGTGGAGGATCGTGATCCCGCCGGTCGGGTGGATCGGCTCGGACATCGCGCGCAGCACCTTGCCGTCCGGGTCCGGCGGAGCGATGTCGGCGAGGTTCTCGGCCACGGTGCGGCCGGTGACCGTGAGGCAGTCACCGTGGAGCAGACCGGCGTCGAGCAGAGCCCGCATCACCACGGGGACGCCGCCGATCCTGTCCACGTCGGTCATGACGTGGGCGCCGAACGGCTTGACGTCGGCCAGGTGCGGGACCTTGGCGCCGATGCGGGCGAAGTCATCGAGGGTGAGCTCGACCTCGGCCTCGCTGGCGATCGCGAGCAGGTGGAGAACGGCGTTGGTGGACCCACCGAAGGCCATCACGACGGCGATCGCGTTCTCGAACGCCTCCTTGGTCATGATGTCGCGGGCGGTGATGCCCTTGCGCAGCAGCTCCACCACGGCCTTACCGCTCGCCTTGGCGTAGTCGTCGCGGCGACGGTCCGGGGCCGGCGGCGACGCGCTGCCGGGCAGGGACATGCCCAGCGCCTCAGCCGCGCTGGCCATGGTGTTGGCGGTGTACATGCCGCCGCAGGCGCCCTCGCCCGGGCAGATGGCCCGCTCGATGGTGTCGACGTCTTCGCGGCTCATGAGGCCGCGCGAGCAGGCTCCGACGGCTTCGAAGGCGTCGATGATGGTGACCTGCTTCTCCGTGCCGTCGGAGAGCGTGGCGAAGCCGGGCAGTGTGGAGCCGGCATAGAGGAAGACGCTCGCCAGATCCAGGCGCGCGGCGGCCATGAGCATGCCGGGCAGCGACTTGTCGCAGCCGGCGAGCAACACGGAGCCGTCGAGCCGCTCTGCGCTCATGACGGTCTCGACGCTGTCGGCGATCACCTCACGCGAGACCAGCGAGAAGTGCATCCCCTCGTGTCCCATCGAGATGCCGTCGGACACCGAGATGGTGCCGAACTCCAGCGGGTAGCCGCCCCCGGCGTGGGTGCCCTCCTTGACGGCTTTGGCCAGCCGGTCGAGCGAGAGGTTGCACGGGGTGATCTCGTTCCAGGACGAGGCCACGCCGATCTGCGGCTTGACCCAGTCGTCGTCGCCCATGCCCACCGCGCGGAGCATGCCGCGCGCGGCGGTCTTCTCCAACCCGTCGGTCACGTCGCGGCTGCGGGGCTTGATGTCGGGGCCGCTGTCGGCAGCGGCGTTCTGGTGGTGGGGCGTATCGCTTCCGGAGCTCATGGACTCAGCCTAGGCATTGGCCGCCGCGCTGCGCGGTCGGACCCACCGCCGCGACCCGACCGGCCACGGATCCCGCGCATCAACCGGAAGTCCCGGGGCGAGCTGGGTAGCGTCGGTGGCGACGCGAGCGTCGAGACGAGGAGCGTAATCGGTGGTCTTCGAGCTGTTCCGGCAGATCTCGGCCGTCCTGGTCGTCGTCTTCGTGGTATCCAGTCTGCTCAACGTGGGCCTGACCCAGAAGCCGTCCAATTTCCTGGCGCACCTGCGGAATTGGCACTTTCTGGTGCGGATGGTGCTGGCCAACCTCGTCCTCGTCCCGGCGGTGATGACGTTGGCGGTGACGGTCGCCGATCTCGAGCCCATGTACGAGGCCGGTCTGATGGTCTTCGGCCTGTCCGCCGGCGCCCCGTTCCTCATCGCGCTGACGCGCGAGTCGCGACAGGACATCTCCCTGGCCGCGACCGTGATGACGGTACTCATCGTGGGCACCGTCGTGCTCATGCCGATCCTGCTTCCCACGGTGATCGACGACGTCACCGTCGATGCCTGGTCGATCATCCTCGCACTGCTGGGCCAGATGATCGTACCCATGGCGGTGGGGATGGCGGTTCGTGAGTACCTCGTCCCGCTTGCCGCTGTGATCCAACCGTGGGCGGCCCGGCTCTCCTCGATCACGCTCTACGGGCTGCTGGCCAGCGTGATCATCGGCTATCTGCCGGAGATGGGCGACCCGGAGCTGTGGCGGGCGATCCTCACGGGGCTCGTCGTCATCGGCATCTCGCTGTTCATCGGCTACATGATGGGCGACGGACACAACAATCTGAAGAAGGTGGGCGGCCTGGCCACCGCCCAACGCAACACGGCCGCTGCCATGATCGTGGCCAGTTCGAACTTCTCCGATCCCGCGCCGATCGTCGTCGTCACACTCGTCAACACGCTGGGCCTGGTGGTGCTGCTGGGCGCCGCGCGGGCGATGAGCCGCGACGCCGAGTTCCTGCTCACGCCGATAGGGGCCGACATTCCGGAGCGTGACGGCAGCTGACCGGAGAGGATGGTCGCATGACCACCGGCACCGATTCCAGGCCCAATTTCCTCGTCGTCGTGGTGGACGACATGGGGTATTCCGACTGTCAGCCGTTCGGTGGTGAGATCGCCACGCCCCACCTCCAGGAGCTCGCCGAGTCCGGCGCCCGGTTCCGGGGCTTCCACACCAGCTCGCTCTGCGCGCCCACACGATCGATGCTGCTCTCCGGCTGCGACAACCATCAGGCGGGCCTCGGTGTGATGCAGCCGCTACACGCGAAGAACCAGTACATGCAGCCCGGGTACGAGGGATACCTCAACCACTCGGTGCCGACGATGGCGGAGCTGCTGCGTGACGCGGGATACCACACCTACCTGGCCGGCAAGTGGCACGTCGGGATCACCGAGGACACCCGCCCGGCGGCTCGTGGTTTCGAACGCAGCTTCGCCTTCCTCGGCGGAGGGGCCAGCCACTTCCACGACGCGCGACCGTTGAGCGTGTTCGAGGGCAAGCAGACGCTGTACGCCGACGACGACCGTTTCTGCACCGACGAACTCCCCGAGGACTTCTACACCTCGACCGCGTTCGTGGACCGGATGATCGGATTCCTGCGCGAGCAGGAGGACGACCGTCCGTTCCTGGGATACCTCGCCTTCACCGCCCCGCACGACCCACTCCAGGCCCCCGATTCCGATCTCGACCGGTACGCCGGTCGCTATGACGCCGGCTACGGGGCGATCAAGCGGGAGCGGATGGAGCGGATGAAGGAGATCGGCCTGATCGCGTCCGATCTCGAGGTCAACCCGGGTAGCGGCCTGTTCCCCGCCTGGGATGAGCTGTCGGATGACGACCGGCGCCGCGAAGCCCGGAAGATGGAGGTCTACGCCGCGATGATCGAGCGGATGGACCACGAGCTCGGGCGTCTCCTCGACGAACTGGACAGGCTCGGCAAGCGCGAGGACACCGTCGTGTTCTTCCTCTCGGACAACGGCGCCAACCCCAAGCAGCCCGAGTTCTACCAGCCCAACACCGTCGAGACGATCGAGGCCGAGTTCGACAACAGCCTGGCCAACATGGGCCGGATCGGCTCGTTCGTCTCGATCGGCGGGGCGTGGGCGGAAGTCGCGGACACCCCGCTGTCCTATTTCAAGACCACCACCTACGAGGGCGGCACCCAGACCCCGCTCATCGTGGCGGGCGGCCCGGTGACCCGGGAGGGCGTGGTGACCGACGAACTGCTTCACGTCGCCGACATCCTGCCGACCATGCTCGACCTTGCCGGAGTCCGTAGACCCACCGAGGTCGACGGCAGGCCGGTGCCACCGCTGTACGGACGGAGTCTCGCGCCGATGCTCACCGGGCACACCCTCCAACCGGTCCGCGGCGGGCTGGACGCACTGTGCTTCGAAATGCTCGAGTGCCGGTCGGTCCTGTGCGGGGATTGGAAGCTGCTGTGGATGGCTCCCCCGTACGGCGAGGGCGACAGCTGGCGGTTGTTCAACCTCGCGGAGGATCCCCGCGAACTGGTCGACCTGGCCGACCGGTACCCGGGGAAGGTGGCTCAGCTGGAGGCTCAGTGGCGGGCCTACGCCGAGTACGTCGGCTATATCGAGTCGGACGGCACCTCCGCCGCGGCCGAGTTGGGTATCGACCGGTTCTACGAGTTCCGTCTCGCGGACGACTGACCCCGCCGTCCCTCAGCGAGAGCGGTCCCGGACGAGGTCGTACCGACGCAGCGCCTCGAGCCGCTCCTCGGCGTGATCCACGATCCTCTCGGGGTACCCGTGGTCATGCCCGTCCGGCCACCGCCAGGGCTCGTGCGCGGCCGCGCCGGGTAGGTGCCGCAGTTCGGGGACCCACCGGCGGACGTACTCCCCTTCGGGGTCGAAGCGCTGTCCCTGGGTGACCGGGTTGAAGACGCGGAAGAACGGCGAGGCGTCGGTCCCGGTGCCGGCCACCCACTGCCATCCGTGGTTGTTGGAGGCGAGGTCGCCGTCGAGCAGGTGGTCGAGGAAGTGACGCGCGCCGACCGGCCACCACACGTGGAGGTCCTTGACCAGGAAGCTCGCGGTGACCATCCGGACACGGTTGTGCATCCACCCCTGGGCGAGGAGCTGACGCATGCCCGCGTCGACGAGCGGGTAGCCCGTGCGGCCCTGTCGCCAGGCCTCGACGAGGTCGTCTACCTCGGGGCCGCGGTCGTAGGGGATCCCCGCGAGGGTGTCGCGCAGATCCCGCCAGGCGGACCGAGGGTGGTGCCACAGGACGTCGGCGTAGAACTCCCGCCACGCGAGCTCGGTGACGAAGCGACGGGCCCCTTCCCCATCGGCGGCGGGGTGCGCCCCGAGGTCGGCCAGGATCGTGCGCGGGTGTATCTCCCCGTACTTCAGCGGCGCGGACAGGCGGCTCGTGGTGTCGAGGTCGGGTCGGTCGCGCTGTTGTCCGTAGTGCTCGAGGTCGTCCTCGAGGAAGGACCGCCATCGGGCGAGGGCCGCGGACTCCCCCGCGTCGCGGGTCGTGTCGCGGCCCGCGTCATCGGTCGCGTCACTGTTCGCGCCGCCGGCGCCGGGGAGCTCCCCGGCCGGGGCGTCCGCCCACGGGATGTCCCGGGGCCGGTGTCCGGGTTCGGGCCACCCGTGGTCGTGCCACGAGCGGGAGAACGGGGTGAACACCTGATACGGACGACCGCTGCCGTTGAGGACCCGGCCGGGCCCGACGGCGTACGGCGACCCCGTCTCGACCAGCCGGCGGCCGTCGGCCTCGAGCGCGGTCCGCACGCGCTCGTCGCGGCGCCGGCCGTAGGGCGTGGACTCGCGGCTGATGTGCACCTCACGGGCGCCGGTGAGGGCGGCGAACCCGGGGATCACGCGGGCGGGATCGCCGGTGCGCACGATCAGCGCTCCGGCGGTGTCCGCCGACAGCGCCGCGAGCGAGGCCGTCAGGCGGTCGGCCCGCGCGCCGGCCCTGGCCAGCAGCGCGGGATCGCGCACGAAGACGGGTAGCACCTCGTCCCCCGACTCGACCGCCGCGAGCAGCGCCGGGTGATCCGACAGTCGCAGGTCGCGGCGGAACCAGAGGATCGAGATGCCCACGGGCCCTCCCTCGTCGGCGCTCGCGGCGGATCGACCGGGATCCGCCACCGTGACCCCCGAGTATGGCAGACGTCCGGCCCCTCGCCAGTCGGCCGCGACGCTAGTGCGCGAGGGCCGGGAAGAGCGGCACGACGTGCTCGGCCAGCTCGGCGATCACCTCGCCCACCGGGCGACGGGAGGCCCCCAGACCCAGCTGCACGTGGTTGACCCCGATCCCCCGCAGGTCCTCGAGGTGGTCGACCAGACCCCGCCGGCCGACCCGGAACCCGAAACTGATCGGGGAGGCGGTCTCGCCGGGGTCCTCCGCCAGGTCGATCTGCAGCGACTGCGCGAAGGGTTTGAACACCTCGCCGTCGTCACCGACACCCTCACCCCGGTCGGCCGCCGCGGCGGCCACCGCGTCCCTCCACCGCACGACCGTCCGCCGCTGGGCGTCGAAGTCCCGCGGGTAGGTCATCCACCCGTCGCCGTGCGCGGCGAGGTAGGCCACGCTCTGCTGACACGAGCCGATCATGATCGTCGGTACCGACGAGGCGCTGGGCTTGGGCACCACGTCCGCACTGTGCATCCACCCGGCCGACCACCGGATGCCCCGCATCTCGGTGGTCATGGCGTGCGTCAGGACCCTCACGTTCTCCCGGAATCTCTCGCCGCGCCCGCCCTGTTCCAGACCGAACGCCCGGAACTCCTCGGGCCGGTCCCCCGACGCCAGGCCCAGCAGGAACCGACCACCGGAGAGCCGATCGAGGCTGGCGGCGGACTTGGCGACGTGCAGTGGATGGCGCACGGGAAGGACGATGCCGGCGGTGCCCAACGCGATCCGTGAGGTGTGAGCGGCCATGTAGGTGAGGAACACCCACGGGTCGTAGACCTGCCCGACGTCACCGAACGACGGCACCCGCAACGGGATGTCACGGGCGTAGAGGGCCGCGAACCCACCGGCCTCGGCGGCCTGCGCGACCTGCGCCTGCGCGTCGGCGTCACAGATCTCGTCCCCGTCGGCCCCGGTCCGGAGGGGGAAACCCAGGCCGAGGGTGAGGCGTCCGGGCGCGTAGGTACGGCGGAAACCCGGCAACTCGCGGGGGTCACCGTCGGAGCGGGTGCACGGCGAGTCGGTCATGCCCTCCACCCTCGCACGCCCTCCCCGCCGCCCGCCCGCGGCCCGACACCCGTGCTCTGGATTAAGATCCCCCTCATCCACCGAGCAGGAGGCGACGCGTTGACCACGACCCTGCTGGCCGCGGAGGCCTCCTCGACCGAACTGGTCTCGCTGTTCTGGGTCGTGCTGGTCGTCTTCGCCGCGCCGGTGCTGTCGTCGCTGACGCGGTCACTGGTCCCCGGCGTCGTACTGCTCCTCGTGGGCGGGATGCTGGTCGGTCCGAACGGGTTCGGTCTGGCGGTCGAGAGCGGCGGGGTGGCGATGCTCGCCGAGCTGGGCCTGGGGATGCTGTTCCTCCTGGCCGGGTTCGAGTTGGAGGTGTCCTCCGTGACGGGACGCGGTGGTCGGCGCGCCGCGGGGACGTGGCTGGTGAGCATGATCCTGGCCGCCGGGGTGGGATGGCTGGTGTCCGGGCGGTGGGAGACCTCCGTGGCGATCGGGCTGCTGCTCACCTCCACGGCGGTCGGGACACTGCTGCCGATCCTCAAGGGCGCGGGCCATGACGGCACGCCCGTCGGCCGGGCGGTCCTCACCCACGGAGCCGTCGGCGAGTTGGGGCCGGTCCTGGTGATGGCCGTGCTGCTCGGCACGCGCAGTGTCGGGTCCTCCCTGGTGGCCGTGGGGTTGTTCTTCGCCGCCGCGCTGGTCACCCTGGTGGTCCCGGCACACCTACTGCGCATCCCAGGCCTGGGGCGGGCCCTGGTGCGCGGTACCACCACCACGAGCCAGCTGGCGATGCGCACCGTCCTGTTGCTGCTGGCCGCGATGATGGTCGTGGCCACGGTCTTCGGGCTCGACGTGGTGTTGGGTGCGTTCGCGGCGGGCATCATCCTGCGGCGTCTGGTGGACGTGCTCGCCGATCAGCTCCGCCCGGGCGACGAGGTCCCCGGCCGGGGGCTGGCCGAGGTCCTCACGCACCAGCTGGAGACCGTGGGGTACAGCGTGTTCATCCCCGTCTTCTTCGTGGTGTCGGGAATGGCGATCAGTGTGAACGCGGTCGCCGCCGCGCCGGGGATCCTGGTCGCGGCGGTGGCGAGCATGCTCGTGATCCGCGGGGGCGGGGTGTGGGTGTCCGAGACCCTCGTGCGCACCAGCCCGGGCCTGACCACGACACGCGAGCGCGCCCGGGTGGGTCTCTATGCCGCCACGGGGCTGCCGATCATCGTCGCCGTGACCGGGGTCGCCGTGGACAACGGGCTCCTCGGCGCGGAGATCTCCTCGGTCCTCGTCGCCGCCGGGGCCGTCACCGTGCTGGTGTTCCCGATGCTCGCGGAGCTGGTGCGCACCCTCGACGACCGGCCGGACCGTTCCCGGCGGCGGGCGTCGGGCCCCGAGGGGCCGCCGATAGGGTCGGTGAGACGTGGGGACGAGCTCCCCGACGCGACGGACACGACGACGACGACGACGACGACGAAGTGAGGTACCGGTGAAGCTGACGGTCATCGGGGGTTCCCAGGGGACAGGGGCGAGAGTGGCCGAGCTCGCGCTCGATGCCGGTCACGAGGTCACGGTCGTCTCGCGCAGTGGCAGCGCACCCGCGGGTGCGGTGGTGGTGACCGGGAGTGCGACCGACCCGGAGGTGGCCCGCCGGGCTGTGGACGGGGCCGACGCCGTGGTCGTCACGGTGGGCGGCGCCAAGGGGGTCCGTCGGCAGCGCACCGGGGTCACACGGGCGGTCGTCGACGCGATGTCGGCCACCGGGGCCCGACGGTTGGTGGTGCAGTCCTCCCTCGGTGCCGGGGACTCCGGTGCCCAGATGCCGCTGCCACTCCGTCTCCTGATGAAGGTCGTGCTGGCCGCCCCGCTGGCCGACCACGACGCGCAGGAGGCCGTCGTGCGGGAGTCGGGGCTCGACTGGACCGTCGTCCGCCCGACCGGTCTCACCAACGCCGCGGGCACCGGACGATGGCGCGCCCACGAGGTCGGTGACGGCGGTCGGCTGGGCGGGACCGTCCCGCGCGCGGATCTGGCGGCCTACCTGCTCGAGGTGGTCTCGGACGATTCTCTCGTGGGCAGATCGGTGGGCATCAGCAGCTGAGGCCCGCGGGCCATGAGCCAGCCGCCGAGCAGCGCGCCCAGGCCTCCCGCCGCCATGTCGCCGATCGTGTCCCCGTAGGTCACGTAGATGTCGTCGGTGAGGTAGGCGTGACCGAACCACTCGACCATCTCCCAGAGCGCACCGAGCGCCAGTCCCAGCACCGTGGTCAGCACGAGTCCCCCGGTGGTGGAGAAGCCGCGGGCGCCCGGTGAACGGACGATTCCGCGGCGGGCCAGGAACAGGTAGGTCACCACCGCCATCGCGCCGGCGAGGACGAAGTGCACGGGGATGTCCCACCAGGTCACGGCCCGGTAGAGGTCGATGACGTTGCTCCACGCCGCCACGAGGAGGGCGACGGACACCAGGATGTCCGCCCACGGCCGCATTCCGAGGAACCTGGGGAACATGAGGCCGGGTAGCGCGAACGCGACGATGGCCGCGTCGGTGAGGTCGTGGAAGAGCACGGCGAGGACCACGCTGAGGACACCGAGCAGGCGCAGTGCGTCCGCGATCCGCTGCGCTCCGGTCTCGGCGGGCCGGAGGAAGTCGTCGATCACGTCGCCCGACCCCCTTCCTCGTCTCGCGCCGGGTCCCGCCCTGCCCGGCGACCGTTGCCCTGCCGGACCACGGCCTGCACCGGAAGGTGATCCGACGGCCACGCACCTTCGTGGCGCCGCGGGTTGATCGCGGCGTCGGTGACCCTAACCTGTGACGTGACCAGTATCCAGTCGATCCGGGTGCCACCTCGTCGCGGCTCGCGGTAGCCGGCATACGTGCCCCACGACTCGGTCCGCCGGTGCTCCGCCGCGCTCCAGCTGTCGATCAGCTCCCCCCGCGCCAGCAGGTCACGAACCGCCGGGTCGGCCGGGCCGGCGTTCAGGTCCCCGGTCACCACGGTCGGCACGTCCCCGCCGCCCAGCAGACTCCGGATGGCGCGGGCCGAGAGCACGCGGGAACGTCGCGAGAGGGGATCCAGGTGGGTGTTGACGACCCGCCACTCGTGGCCGGTGGCGCGGTCCCGGAAGTGTGCCGCCACGAGCACCCGGGGGAAGAGATTTCCCCAGGACACCGAACCGGGACGATCCGGGGTGTCGGACAGCGCGATCTGATCCCACCCCAGCAGGTCGAGCCTGGCCGTGTCGTAGAAGATCGGGCACGCCTCGCCGCCACCGTCGAATCCCCTGCCCCGCCCGATGTACTCGAAACCCCGGCCGAGCCCGTCGAGCACGGTCGCGGCCTGCTCGCCGAGCACCTCCTGGGCGCACAGCAGGGTCGGCCGCTCGGCCCCCAGCAGGGCCCGGAGTGCGGGCGCACGACCACTCCACCTGTCGGCCGCGCGGGTGAACGCGGGCGGAACCGGTCGTCGGATGTTCCAGCTCATCACGTGGATCCCCGGTGCGGGCACCGGACCGATGACCGGCGCCGTCTGTTCGCCGTCACCCGCGACGGTGCCGGGGCCATGCCGTTCCATCGGGTCATCCTCGGATCTGCGCGAAAGAGCTCGGTCACGAGTGTATTCGGAGCAGCGGCACCGCGCGGACCGGTCGCCGGTGCGGCCCGCGAGGGAAAGGCCGACCTCCCGACGTTCGCGCGGTGGGAGGATGACCACGTGTCCACTCCCCCGCCCCTGCCGTTCAAGGACGGCGTCGGGCCCACGCGGCTGAGGGTGCCGACCACCGGCCCCTGGTCGGGGATCACCGGGTTCCTCGAGTCCAGGTTCGACCACCTGGACCCGGGGGAACTGCACCGCCGGATCGGTGCCGGGGAGATCGTCGACGCCGACGGCCGGGCGATCGCCCACGACACCCCGCTGGGCACCCACGAGTTCGTCTGGTACCACCGCGACCTGCCCGCCGAGACAGTTCTGCCGTACCGGGAGGAGATCCTGTACCGCGACGATCACCTCGTCGTCGTCGACAAACCCCACTTCCTCCCCACCACGCCGTCGGGACGGTTCCTCCGCGAGACGGCCCTCGTCCGGCTGCGTCGGCGCCTCGGCAACGACGCGTTGACGCCGATCCACCGTCTGGACCGTGAGACCGCCGGGTTGGTCCTGTTCTCCGCGCGACGTGACACGCGCGGCGCGTACCAGTCGATGTTCGAGCGGCGAGAGGTCACCAAGGTCTACGACGCCGTCTCCGCTCTCCCGACCGACTGGGACGACCGTGCACCCGCACTCGACGGGCGCCCGCTGCCGGTCGTCCACCGCAACCACATCCGGTCCCGGCGCGGCGAGCTCCGCGTCACCGTCGACCCCGGGCTCGCGACGAACTCCGAGACCCACGTCGGCCTCCTCGCCGCCGGTCACAGTGTCACCGGGCGCGCGGTCGTGCACACGGTCCTGCGGCCCCGCACCG
Organism: Dietzia sp. IBK-p2-16D; assembly: GCF_057773085.1. NCBI lineage: Bacteria > Bacillati > Actinomycetota > Actinomycetes > Mycobacteriales > Dietziaceae > Dietzia > Dietzia sp. IBK-p2-16D. The sequence continues at coordinate 606,765 of NZ_JBYMTL010000001.1, forward strand.
GCCGGCCCCACCAGTTACGCGTGCACCTCGCCGCGCTGGGCGTCCCCATCCTCGGTGACCGGCGCTACCCCGAGCTGCTGCCCGAGGCGCCCGACGATCCGGACCTCCCGCTCCAGCTCCTCGCCCGCGAGCTCGAGTTCACCGATCCGCTGTCGGGAGCCGCGCGCCGCTTCGTCACCCGGCGCACGCTGGAGCACTCGCCCGTCAACGGTCTCGCCGGAAACTGAGGTGCGTGACGCCGCCGGGCGAGGGGGTGGCCTCGATGTGGAAGCGCTCCTCCAGTCCCTCCATCCCGTCCCAGAGCCGTACACCCCTGCCCAACAGGATCGGGACGAGCGCGATGTGCATCTCGTCGATGAGGTCCGCCTCGAGGAACTGTCGGATGGTCGTGGCACCCCCGCCGATCCGCACGTCACCGCCCGCCGCGAGCCCCCGCGCATGGTCCAGGGCGACCGCGGGCGGGGCGTCGAGGAAGTGGAAGCTGTTCCCCCCGCCGAGCTCCAGGACCGGCCGCGGGTGATGGGTGAGCACCACGACAGGGGTGTGGAACGGCGGATCGTCCCCCCACCATCCGCGCCACTGCTCGTCCCACGGGCCCCGCGACGGGGCGAACTTGTTGCGGCCCATGATCTCCACGCCCACCCCGGTGTTCCACCGGCTCGCGAACGCCTCGTCCACGCCCACCGACGGCTCCTGCGCTCCGTGGAAACCCATCGCCTGGAACGTGCGCGTCGGCAGGGCCCACTCGAGCAGGCGGTGGCCGGCGTGACCGAACGGCGCCTCGAGGCTCTGCCCCTCGCCGGTTCCGAACCCGTCGAGCGAGACCGAGAAGTTGTGGACCCGCACCCGCGAGGTCATGACCCGGCCCGCCCGCCCGCGTCGGCGGCCAGCTCGCCGACGTAGGTCGCCAGGTGGTCCAACGTCTGCCGGCCACCCTCGACCGCGTGGTACTCGTCCACGGCACGATCCCGGTGTTCGCGCGTGGGGAAGACCGTCGTGAAGTCGATGCGGGTCCCGCCGCCCTCCGTGACGAACTCGAGTGTCGACTCGAACGCGTCGGGGTCGTCCGCGAACTCCCCGTGGAGGAGCCCGATCCGCCGTCCCGGAACGATCTCCCGCCACTGGATCCACTCCCGGTAGTCGGTCCCGTCCGGCCCGTGCATGACGAAATCCCACACCCCGCCCTCGCGGAACTCGAAGGACCGCGTGGTGGTGGTGAACCCTTCCGGGCCCCACCACCGCGACAGGTGCCGCACCTCGGTGAACGCCCGGAACACCAGGTCGGGTGGGGCGTCGACGTATCTGCTGATCCCGACCTCGCGATCCGCGGTCGGTGACACCACCGGATCGCCTCTACCGTTCGCGCTCATGGGTCATCCCTCCTCGTCCTCTGCCCGCGCCAACTCCCGGACGTAGGCGTCCAACTTGTCGAAGCTCTCGTTCCAGTACCGCTCGAAACCTCCGGCCCACTCGTGAACGGGCCGGAGCCCACGGGCGTCGAGGTCATAGAGTCGCTGCTTGCCGTCCCGGCGATCGCGCACCAGCCCGACCTCGCGGAGCACCCGGAGGTGTTTGGAGGCCCCGGGTTGGGTCATCCCCAGATCGAGGGCCACCTCGGTCACCGACCGCTCGCCGCCGCGCAGGAGGACCAGGATCTGCCGACGCTGTGGTTCGGCGATCGCGTTGAAGACGTCCGAGGTGGTCGCTGCCCGTGCCATACCGACAATCGTATGCCGATATGGGCAAGTGTCAATGGGGCGACGCATGATGCTCCCCGCCACCCCGACCCGGCCCGACCCGGCCCGGCCCGACCCGACCCTCCGGCTAGCAGGTCGGCGTGGGCGCCGCCCCACTCCAGCGGTCGAGGGTCCACTGCACCAGCTGCGGGGTCAGCGGCGAGTCAGCCGCGACCAGACCATTGTGGTCGAGACCCGGGTAGGTGCGGTAGTCCAGCCGATCGCCCGCCGCACAGCGCGCGTCGACCCAGTTCTGCTGCATGGCCGGCTTGACCAACGGGTCGGCCAGGCCCTGGGCGATCAGGACGGGCGCGGGCCACGGGCCGGTCGGCGAGTTCATCCGGAGCTTCTCCCCCAGGTCGCCGTCGAGGACCGCGTCGGGGAAGACCTGTTCCGGGATCTGCGTGCCGCGCAGCAGAGCCGCGATGACGTCCTTCTCGTTGAAGCAGAGGTCGCCGACCTTCGCCACCCCGTGCGCCGTGCCCGGGTTGAGGTGCCCGGACAGGTCCAGCTCCGGATAGATCACGTTCCACGACCGGGCGATGTACGCGGAGACGGTCTTCCCGGCCACCTCGCTCTTACTGGCCTCGGCGAGATCGAACAGGTCCGTCGCGGGCGCCATGCCGGCGATCCCCCTGAGGGTGAGCTCGGGCGCGTAGTCCCCGGCGATCTGCCCCGTCCACAGGGCGCCGTGGCCACCCTGGGAGTGGCCCCACACCACTGTGTCGGCGTCCAGGGTGAGTCCGTCGAGTTGCCGGGCCGCGCGGGAAGCGTCGAGGACGTTGCGGGCCTCCGCCTGCCCCACCAGGTACGGGTGCATCCCGGAGGTCCCCAGCCCCACGTAGTCGGAGGTCACGCCGGCCCAGCCGTGGTCGGTCACCATCTCCTCGAGCGCGGTGCCGGCGCCGTCGGCGAACGGGGTGGCGCTGAGCGACGGCGCGCACCGCGGCACGATCCCGGTGGTGCCGTGGGCGACACTGAGCAAGGGCAGCTCGTCCGCACCCCGGCCCGCGGGTGCGAGGACGGTGCCGCTCGCCACGGTCACCGTGTCGTCGGGCCGGGTGGTGGTGTAGAGGATCCTCCACGCGTCGGCCCCGGCCGGCACCCCGGCGGTGAGGGCCTCGGCACGGAGCAGGACACCCGGCTCGTCGGGGATCGGTTCGACCGGCGTGTAGAAGGCGTCCGGCTCGGGCCGCTCGTCGCCGCGGAGGAGTACCGCACTGACCACCGCCAGCGCGACGGCCACCAGGAACACCGCGGCCGCCCCCAGGGTGCGCCCCCAGCGGCGCACCCGCGCGCGCCCGGCGTGCACGCGCTCGCCCACCCGTGCCCGGGCCCGTGTGAGGACGATCTCCACAAGGGCGCGCAGTCCGATGAACACCAACCAGGCGCCGACCGCGTACCGGACCAGCTCGATCGCGAGCACCGGCCAGACCAGACACAACAGCCCCAGTAGCACTGCGGCCGCACCGCTGAAGACCCCCGCGACCCTCCGGTCGGCATCGCCCCTGAACGCCCCGGCGAGGATGTGGATCCCGTGCAGGACGAGCGCGGCGACCATGACCCACAGCAGGCTGCGGACACTCGCCGACCGCCAGGCGAGGACCACGATGCCCGCCGCGACCGCGGCGAGTCCCACCGGGACGCGCGTCCGCCACCCGGTGTCGCCGGCGCCGTCGACACCGGTGACCGTGGCAAGACCGACGACGACGAGGCCGGCCCCTGCGAGCGTGACGATCACGGGTACGCCGAAGTGGACCAGGATCAGTAGCGTCCCCAGGGCGATCGTCGCGATCGCCAACGCGACGCCGACGATCCGCCTCCGTCGGTCGGTGTGCCCGCCAGTCCCCTCGCGCATCGACCATCTCCTCCGGTGAGAGCCGGGGCCCGCACACGGCGTGCGGTTCGACCCCTCCCAGAAAATTAGCCCGCGGCGTCCCCCGTCCGGCCTGAACGGGGACTTCCCGCCCGTCGACGCCGACCGGGCGACGCTCCACGTCGCGGCTTCCGCCCGCCCTGAGGGCCCGGCCACCGCGGGTCAGGTGCCCGCCGAGTCGACCTCACCGCGGAAGTGGTCGAGGAACTCCCGGGCCAGGGCGAGGAACTTCTCCGCATCGGCGGGACCCATCGCCTCCAGCGCGGCAGCGTATGCCCCGAGCGAGATGCCCGCGTCGTCCTCGAACGCCCGGCGCCCCTCCTCGGTGCGGTCGAACTCGTAGGCGGAGCCACCGGGACGTCGGGACCTGACGAGCAGGCCGCTCCCCAGTGCCGCGTTGACCTGACGGTTGACCGTGGACTGCTCCAGGCCGAGTTCTGCGGCGATCTCCTTGAGCGTGCGCGCGTGACCGTCGGAGAAGAGCCAGAGCAACCGCAGATCGGCGGTGCCCAGACGCATGGCGCCCTCGAGGGCTCGCCGCTGCCTGTCCAGTTGCCCGAACAGGGCCGCGAGCTGTCGCTCCGCCGGGCCGCGCCCGTCCGACCACCGGACCTTCGCCGAGGCCATGGCCACTCCTCCCCCGCACACTTGCCACACCGATTCCGGATATGTACTCTACACATCATTGATATGTATGGTACATACACGCTGGCGTTGCCGGCGTCTACGAGAGGAACCGATGTCACGGTTTTCCGACAGGGCCTCGGCCACACCACTGGTGATCATCCTGGCCCTGGGGTTCTCCAGCCTGTGCACAGCACTGATGCAGTCGCTGGTCATCCCGCTGCAGGGTGAGCTGCCCCGCCTGCTCAGCACCTCCCCGAGCAACGCCGCATGGGTCGTCACGGCCACGCTGCTCGCCGGCGGCGTGGCCATGCCGCTGTCCGGCAAGCTGGCCGACCTCCGCGGCCGCAAGCCCGTCCTGGTGGTCTCCGCCCTTCTCCTGCTGGCCGGATCGCTGATCTGCGCCGTGTCCACCACCCTGGCACCGGTCCTCGTGGGTCGTGTTCTCCAGGGGCTCGCCATGGGGTACATCCCCGTGGCGATCAGTTTCGTCCGCGAGACGGTTCCGGCGTCCATGCAGAACACCGCCGTCGCCGGCATCAGCGCGACGCTCGGTGTCGGCGGCGCCCTGGGACTTCCCTTCGCGGCCTGGATCGCCCAGTCCTACGACTGGCACGCCCTGTTCTGGGTCTCCACCGGCCTGGCCACGGTCATGGTCCTGCTCTCCGCCCTCGTCCTCCCGCACCGCGTCCCGGCTGACGACTCGCGACTGGACGTCGTCGGCGCGATCGGCTTGTCCGTCGGCGTGGTGGCCGTCCTCGGCGGCATCTCCAAGGGCGGCGACTGGGGATGGAGCTCACCCCTCACCCTCGGCGCGATTCTCGGCGGAGCCGTGGTCCTCGTGGCCTGGGGGTTCTACGAGACCCGCCACCCCCACCCGCTGGTCGACCTGCGCACGAGCGCCCGGCGGCCCATCCTGCTGACCAACCTCGCCGCCCTGCTCATCGGCTTCGGGATGATGGCGCAGTCGATCGTCGTCCCACAACTCCTCCAGCTACCCGAGGCGACCGGCTACGGGCTCGGGCAGACGATGCTGCAGGCCGGACTGTGGATGGCGCCGGCCGGCTTGTTCATGCTGGTCTGCGCCCCGATCTCCAGCATGATGCTCACCCGGCTCGGGGGGCGCGTCACGCTGGCGGTCGGTGCGACGATCATCGCCGGCGGGTACCTCATCGGCGCCGGATTCTCCTCGGCGCCCTGGCAGCTCATGCTGGCGACCTGCGTCGCCTCCGCCGGGGTCGGCATCGGCTACGCGGCGATGCCCACCCTCATCATGGAGAACTCCCCCGCCAGCGAGGCAGGGTCCGGCGTGGGCGTGAACGCCCTCATGCGGTCGATGGGAACCACCATCGCCGGTGCCGTCATGGCCCTGGTACTGACCAGCCGGATGACGGACCTGGGCGGCGGCATCCGGATCCCGGCGCAGGACACGTTCCACCTGTGCTTCCTCCTGGGTGCGGGCGCTGCCCTCGTCGGCGCCGTGGTGGTTCTGTTCCTCCCGCGCGGGCGGACCACTGCCCCCACCGGCCCGATGACGATCGAGGCCGAGCAAGAACTCGCCCCCGCGCACTGATCGCACGTGGGGCGGGCCGCACGTGGGGCGGGCCGTGCGTGGTTCTCACTCCACGAATCGTGCGAGTTGCCCCGTGACGAGGGTCCAGCCCTGCACCAGCCCCAGCGCTTCGTGCGTGCCCCGCCCCTCGTCGTCGGCGTGCCGCGCGGTGATCCGATACCTCGTGCCGTCCGGGTGGTCGCCGAGCGTGACCTCTCCGGTCACGGCCACCGGTGCGGGGTTGGTCGGACGCAGGGTGCTGTCCACCGCGTTCGTGAACACCAGGCGTTCGCACTCGTCGACCACCAGGAAGGCCGCGTCCATGTGGGGCGAGAAATGCAGCCCGTCCTCGCTCATCGACGTGACGAACCCACCGCCCGCGTGCGGCGCGAAGTGCTCCACCCGGCAGAGGTACGGTTCCGGAATCCACCACTGCGCGAACGCCGTCGACGTGGTCCAGGCCTCCCAGACCGCCTGGCGCGAAGCCCGTATGACCCGCTCGAAGGTCAGGTCGTCGTGGTGCGGATGCATGGGCATCTCCCGTCCGGCGATGGTGCGGTGGGTCGCGAACCGGCTCGCGGCCGGACCCGGGCGGAGCCTCAGTTCGGAGAGCCCCAGTGGGCGAGCTGGTCCGTCGACACCTGGGCGAGCCACATCTGCCACAGCGGGCCGAACGACACCCGTCGCACCCCGAGGCCCCTCAGCGCGGAGGCGTCCCCGGCTCCGTGGCCCCTGACCGGATGCGCGGTGACGTTCAGCGGGATCGTCACAGCCTGCACGAGTCGCCCGACCTGGTCCGCCGTCGAGAGCCCGACCGGGTAGACCGATCGCGCGCCGGCGTCCTCCATCAGCCGGATCCGTGCTTCGGCCTCGGCCAGCGGATCCGTGAACACGTCGGTTCCGAGCTTGACCGCGTCGGTTCGGCCGTTGATGACGAACGCGACCCCCGCCTCGTCGGCCGCGCGACGGGCTCCGGCGATGTAGTCGGCGTGCTCCTGCCGCTCGCGGACCCTCCCGCCTTCGCCGTGGACCACATCCTCGATGTTCGCCCCGACCGCCCCCGCGTCGAGGAGTCGGCCGATGAGCTCTCCCGGCTCCAGCCCGTACCCGGACTCGACGTCCGCGCTGACGGGGACGTCCACCGCGTCGGTTATTCGCCTGACCGCTGCAAGATATTCGGAGAAGTCCATGTTCTCGCCGTCGGCGCTACCGAGGGAGTCGGCGACGGGGTGACTGCCCACCGTGAGTCCGGTGAACCCCCCATCGACCGCGACGCGGGCGCTCCACACGTCCCAGACCGTCGGGAGGATCAGCAGGTCTCCGGAGCCGTGCCGGTCGGAGAATTCGGCAGCGCGTGCGCTGACATCGGTCATGGGAACCTCCTGGTGCCGTCGTTCCCCCGACCCTACGGGATGCACCCCCGTACCCGACCACCGTAGAGTGATGTGCATCACACCCAGGGAGGTCGTCGTGAACCACGTCTACAGCATCACCGAGATCGTCGGGTCGTCCCCCGACGGTACGGACCAGGCCATCGCCAACGCCGTCGCGGAGGCGTCCAAGTCGTTGCGGAACCTCGAGTGGTTCGAGGTGCAGTCCGTCCGCGGCAAACTCGACGGCGGCTCGGTCACGCACTGGCAGGTCTCCATCAAGGTGGGCTTCCGACACGAATCCTGAGTGCGGGCCGCGGCGCCCGGGACTCATGCACTCCGGTGCGTGACGCGCGAACCGGCGCTGCGGTTCCCCCGGGTCGAGTTCCCCACAGGCCGCTTCTCCCATTCCACAGATCCGGGGTCAGGCCTGTCGATTCGCACTGCGGTGCCGAAAACTCTCGGACATGAGATTCGAACAACTCCCAGACGACTGGTCCCGCCGCCCGCTCGACGACGCCCCGCTCGCCGCCGGCGTCATCGACCTCGTCATCGGCTACGAGGACCGCCAGCGCGACACTCTGCTCATCCTGCCCTGCGACGAGTACGACGCCGCACTGCCCTCGCCCATCCTCATCGGAGACACCGACTGGACGGCGTCCTCCCGCGACCGCCGCCGCTCGATGGCCGTGCTGTCACAGGTCCCGGTCCCCGGCTTCGTCGTGGGACTGTCGGCCGGACGCCGCCTGCCCGCCAAGGTGGTCAGGGGCTGGCTACGGACGATCGAGGACGAACTGGACTCCTCCGGGCAGGCCCTGCTCGCGTTCGGCGTGGCCGATCCCCACGGCGTCGAGATCGTCGGCGGCCGCGCAGCTCGCAACGGGAGCCTCGGAGCAGCCGCCGGGTAACATCGCACCTCGTGCCCGACAACCCACAGCCCTCGGAAACGGGCAGCATCGTCGACTACTCGGCGCTACCCGGACCGGGCGGGCGCAGGTCGAAGCTCCCCCACGTCGACGCGTCCGGGTGGACCCTCAAGGTCGCCTTGTCGCAACGGCCGTGGAGCTTCGTCGCGTCCGGCGCCATGGCCGTGGCGTTCCTGTGCAACGGCCTGACCCCGGTGGTCGTGGGGCGAGCAGTCGACGATGCGATCGCCACCTCCACACCCGACCGGCTGTGGTTCTGGATAGCGATCCTCGGCTGCGTGTTCGTCATGGCGATCGCCGCCAACTGGACCGCCCGTTTCATGTTGGTCCGCAGCCAGCAACTGGTGAGCCACGACCTGCGGACGGCGGTCACCGACCGCATCCAGGACCCCCGCGGGTTCGCTGGCCGGGATCGCACCGCCGGCGGCCTGCTGTCCGTCGCGTCCTCGGACACCACCCGCGTCGGCGACATCGTCATGATGACGGTCATGCCGGTCGCCGAGGCGGCCGCCATCACCTACGGCGCGGCGATGATGTTCGGCATCAACCCGTGGCTGAGTCTGGCCACGCTGATCGGCGGGCCCCTGCTCGTCGTGGTCGCACTGTGGGTGGCGCGCCCGCTGCAGGAACGGTCCGTCGAGCGGCAGCGGGCGATCGCCCAGGCCGCGGCCACCGCCACCGACGTCGTGCAGGGGCTGCGCATCCTCAAGGGACTGGGCGCCATCGTCACCGTCCGCGGTCGCTACGACGAGGTCTCCGACACCGCCTATCGCAGAACGGTCCACGCCGACGCGGCCGAGGCCCGCCTCAACGGCGCCACCGAGGCCGCGGGCGCCCTCTTCGTCTCAACGCTCGGCATCTCCGCCGGTGCGCTCGCCCTCGGCGGTCACGTCACGATCGGCGAGCTCATCACGGTGGTGGGCCTCACCCAGTTCCTCGTCGTACCCATGACCATGTTCGGCCGGAACCTCGCCTCCCGCTGGGCATCGGCCGAGGCGTCGGGCAAGCGGATCCGTGAGGTCCTCGGCGCCGACTTCGAACGCCTCTCCGAGGTCGACGTCGCGGCCACCCGACGCTTCATCGACGCCCTCCCTCCGGGCCTGACCGTCGTCGACGGCGGCGACCCCGAGTTGGTGCACCTGCTCGAGTCGCTGCCCCGCACGCGCGTGGTCGTGGCGCCGCACGCCGCGGACCTGTTCGACGGGAGCGTGGCCGACAACGTCCACCCGGATCGGGACACCGCCGAACGGGCGCTCGCGGTGGCCTGCTGCGACGACATCCCCGAGGGCCCCGACAAGCGCGTCGGGGAGAGCGGGCGGATGCTCTCGGGAGGCCAGCGTCAACGCGTCGCCCTCGCCCGCGCCGTCGCCTGGGGTCCGGAGGTCCTGGTGCTGCAGGATCCCACCACCGCGGTCGACTCGGTCACCGAGCAGAACCTCGCGGACAACGTCACCCGTCACCGAGCAGGCCGGATCACCCTAGTGTTCACCCGGGCCCCCGCATGGAGCGCGGTGGCCGACGCCCACCTCACCGTGGATCAGCTCCGCGCGACGGCGGAGGGTGTCCTCGTGGGGGCAGGGAGATGACGACGACGAACCGGACGCCTCCCGTCAAGACCGACAGTGCCCTGAGGTTCCCGGTCGCCTCCGCGGGCCAGGTCCGTCGCGAGGTCGCCCGGCAGTTGGGCCGGGTCCGCCACGCCGGACGGTGGCTGACCCTGGCCGTGCTCCTGCTGAGCCTCGGTGCCTACGCCGGGGTTCTCATCCCGCAGCTCATGGGCCGCATCGTGGACCTCGTCTCCGGGCAGTCACAGGGGTCGCTGTGGCTGATCGGGGGGCAACTACTCGCCGCCGCCGTCGTCGGCGCCCTGCTGAGCGCCGCCGGTTTCTACATCGTGGCGAGACTGTCCGAACGGGTGATCGCCAACCTGCGCCAGGACATGGTCGGCACCGCGCTGGGACTGCCCACCCACCGCGTCGAGGACGCCGGTTCGGGAGACCTGGTCAGTCGGTCCACCGACGACGTGGCAGAACTGTCCTCGGCCGTCACGGAGACGGTCCCGACCCTGTCCACCTCGGTGTTGACGGTCGTGGCCACGGTGATCGCGCTGTTCGCCCTGGACTGGCAGTTCGTCGTCATCCCTGTCGTCGTCGCACCCCTGTACTACCTCGCCGCGCGCCAGTACCTGGCCAAGGCACCCGATCGCTACGCCGCGGAACGCGCCGCGATGGCCGAGCGGGCCCGCCGTGTCCTGGAAGCGATCCGCGGCCGTGCGACGGTCCGCGCGTTCTCCCTCGAGGCCCGGATGCACACCCTGATCGGGAACGCCTCCTGGGACGTCGTCCGCAAGGGGATCCGGGCCCGGACCACCATGCTCGTGCTCAACGTGTGGATGCTGCTCGGCGAGTTCCTCATGCTCGCGATCGCTCTGGGGGTCGGCTACCACCTCGTCGCCACCGACGCCCTGACCGTCGGCGCGGTGACGGGCGCGGTCCTCATGATCATCCGACTGCGGGGACCGTTGAACACCTTCATGCGCATCCTCGACGTCGTGCAGTCGGGCTACGCCTCGCTCGCCCGCATCGTGGGCGTCGTGGTGGATCCGCCGGTCCCGGTACCCGACAGCGGGGTCGAGCCGGCGCAGGGGCGCGTCGAACTGCGCGACGTCAGCTTCAGCTACGGCGGCGCCTGGGCCGTCCGGGACATCAACTTCGCCATCTCCCCCGGCCAGACGGTCGCGATCGTCGGCGCATCGGGGGCCGGGAAGACCACCGTGGCAGCGCTCCTGGCCGGGCTCCTCGTCCCCGATTCCGGCGAGGTCCTCGTCGACGGCCATCCGGTCTCGTCCCTGTCGGACGGCGAACGCATCGCCCGCCTGGCCACGGTCAGCCAGGAGGTGCACGTCTTCTCGGGGACCCTGCGCCAGGACCTCACGCTGGCCAGGCCCGCCGCCACCGATGCGGAACTACTCCACGTCCTGGGACGGGTGCACGCCGCATCGTGGTTCGACCGGTTGCCGGCGGGGCTCGACACCGTTGTCGGCGCGCGCGGGATCCAACTCGACCCCGTCGCCGCGCAGCAACTGGCGCTGGCCCGGGTGCTCCTGCTCGACCCCGCCCTCATCGTCATGGACGAGGCCACCGCGGAAGCCGGTTCCGCAGGCGCCGGAGCGCTCGAACTCGCCGCCGACGAGGTCACCCGCGACCGGTCGGCCCTAGTCATCGCACACCGGCTCGATCAGGCCTCCCGCGCCGACACGATCCTCGTCATGGACGGGGGCCGGATCGTCGAACGCGGCACCCACGGTGACCTGCTAGCCCGGGACGGGACCTACGCGCACCTGTGGTCCGCATGGTCCGTCGGCCGACGTACCACCGGCGGGTCGGCGGGGGCACCGATCGGGCCCGGGACCACACGACCGGGGTAGACGACACAGTGAAACGGCGCACAGGTGTCCGACTCGGGTGATGATGGAGTCGGCGAATTGACCCCGTTCCACAAGAACATGATCAGCCTTCGAGACGAAAAGAGTCGACATCCATGACCTCAGACAGACAGACGATCATCTACACGCTCACCGATGAGGCCCCGCGGCTGGCGACGGAGGCGTTCCTCCCCGTCGTGCGCACCTTCGCCGATGCGGCCGGCATCGACGTCACGACGAGCGACATCTCCGTGGCGGCGCGCATCCTGGCCGCCTTCCCGGAGCGGCTCACCGATGAGCAGAAGGTCCCCGACAATCTCGGCGAGTTGGGGCGGATGACCCACGAACCGGGCACCAACATCATCAAGCTGCCCAACATCAGCGCCTCCGTCCCGCAGCTCACCAGGGCGATCGCCGAGCTGCAGTCGCAGGGTTACGACCTTCCCGACTTCCCCTGGGACCCGCAGACCGACGAGGAGAAGGAGACCGCCGAGCGGTACTCCGGCATCCTCGGTAGCGCGGTCAACCCGGTGCTGCGCCAGGGCAACTCCGACCGACGCGCCCCGAAGGCCGTCAAGGAGTACGCCAGGGCCAACCCGCACTCCATGGGCAAGTGGTCCATGGCCTCGCAGACCCACGTCGCGCACATGACCCACGGTGACTTCTACGCGGGCGAGAAGTCGATCATCCTCGACCGCGACTGCGACGTGCGTATGGAGGTCGATACGCCGGACGGCGAGACCCACGTCCTCAAGACGGAATCCCTGTTGAAGGGCACCGTCGTGGACTCCATGTTCATGAGCAAGAAGGCTCTGCTGGAGTTCTACGAGGAGCAGCTCAACGACGCCAAGGAGACCGGCGTCATGTTCTCGCTGCACGTCAAGGCCACCATGATGAAGGTGAGCCACCCGATCGTGTTCGGACACGCGGTCCGCGTGTTCTACAAGGACGCCTTTGCCAAGTACGGCGAGCTGTTCGACGAGCTCGGCATCAATGTCAACAACGGCATGGGCGACCTCTACGCCAAGATCGACACCCTGCCGTCGGCGAAGAAGGAGGAGATCATCGAGGAGCTGCACCGCTGCCACGAACAGCGGCCTGAGCTCGCGATGGTCGACTCGGCCCGCGGCATCTCCAACTTCCACTCCCCCTCCGACGTGATCGTCGACGCCTCGATGCCCGCGATGATTCGCATCGGCGGCAAGATGTACGGCGCGGACGGCCGCAAGAAGGACACCAAGGCCGTCATCCCGGAGTCCACGTTCGCTCGGATCTACCAGGAGATCATCAACTTCTGTAAGACCAACGGAGCGTTCGACCCCACCACCATGGGGACCGTGCCGAACGTCGGCCTCATGGCGCAGAAGGCCGAGGAGTACGGCAGCCACGACAAGACCTTCGAGGTCGAGACCGGCGGCGTGGCCAACATCGTCGACGCCGCGACCGGTGAGGTCTTGCTCTCGCAGGAGGTCGAGGCCGGTGACATCTGGCGCATGTGCACTGTCAACGACGCGCCGATCCGTGACTGGGTCAAGCTCGCCGTGGACCGCGCCCGCGCCTCCGACATGCCGGCCGTGTTCTGGCTGGATCCGTACCGGCCCCACGAGGCCAGGCTCATCGAGCTGGTCGAGAAGTACCTCGCCGAGCACGACACGGAGGGCCTGGACATCCAGATCATGTCCCAGGTGCGCGCCATGCGCTACACCCTCGAGCGCGCGTGGCGTGGACTGGACACCATCTCGGTGACCGGCAACATCCTGCGCGACTACCTCACGGACCTGTTCCCGATCCTGGAGCTGGGCACCAGTGCCAAGATGCTGTCGATCGTGCCGCTGATGGCGGGCGGCGGTCTGTACGAGACGGGTGCCGGCGGTTCCGCTCCGAAGCACGTCCAGCAGCTGGTGGAGGAGAACCACCTGCGCTGGGACTCACTCGGGGAGTTCCTCGCAATCGGTGCGAGCCTGGACGACCTCGGGCGCAAGTACGACAACCCCAAGGCCACGATCCTGGCCGAGGCGTTGGACACCGCGACCGGCAAGCTGCTGGAGAACGGTAAGTCGCCCTCACGCGTGACCGGTGAGCTCGACAACCGTGGCAGCCAGTTCTGGCTGGCGCTGTACTGGGCGCAGGAGCTGGCCTCCCAGACCGAGGACGCCGAGCTGGCCTCCCGGTTCGCCCCCCTGGCCGAGAAGCTGGATGCCGACAAGGACACCATCCTGCAGGAACTGACGGAGGTCCAGGGCGACGCGGTCGATCTCGGTGGCTACTACCGGCCCGACATCGCCAAGCTGAAGGACGCGATGCGTCCCAGCGCGACGCTCAACGCACACCTGGACAGCGCCTTCGCCTGATCCCGGCCGCGCCTTGGCCAGCCCACCGCGCCCCCGCCGGAGTGATCCGGCGGGGGCGCGGTCAGTCACCGGGCCGGACTACACTCGTGTCGGAGCTGGCCCCGGTTCCCCGATGATGGGAGTCCGGATGTCCGGCACCGCTCAACCGTCCTATGCCACCTCCGATCAGCGGGAGTCCGCCGACGCCCCGGGACGCGCCCTCCTGTCGCTCGGGGTCCTCGCGAACTCGTCGATGGAGAACGAGAGGCGCCTGCCCCTGCATCCGCACCACCTGGACAGGATCGATCCGGAGGTGCGGGCGCGGATGATCGTCGAACACGGGTACGCCGCCGACTTCCAGCTCGAGCCCGGTTACGTGGAGTCGCGGGTGGGTCGGGTCGCCGAGAGGTCGGAGGTCGTCCGGGACGCCGACGTTCTTCTGCTTCCCAAGCCCCAGGCATCGAATGTGCGCGAGATCCCCGCGGGTCGCACCCTCTGGGGATGGCCCCACTGCGTCCAGGACGCCGGACTGACGCAGACCGCGATCGACCAGCGCCTCACCCTCATCGCCTTCGAAGCGATGAACCACTGGACCCGGCAGGGTGACTTCAGCCTGCACGTGCTCCACAAGAACAACGAACTCGCCGGGTACTGCTCGGTCCTCCACGCCCTGAGTCTCATCGGAGCCACCGGCAACTACGGGCCACGACGCAGCGCAGTCGTGATCGGCTTCGGGGCGACCGCCCGCGGGGCGGTCACCGCATTGAGTGCCCACGGGATCCACGACATCCAGGTCCTCACGCAGCGAGGGGCGACGGCCGTCGGCTCCCCAATCCACAGCGCGCACATCACCCAGCTCCACACCGATGGCGGCGACGCCTATCTCGGCTCAGTGCCCACCGACGGCGGCGACATCCCGCTCCCGGCCTTCCTCGCCGCGCACGACATCGTCGTCAACTGCACACTCCAGGACGTGGACGCACCCATGACGTACCTGCGCACCCGGGACCTCGAAGGCTTCGCGGCGGGGAGCCTGATCATCGACGTCTCCTGTGACGCGGGAATGGGTTTCGAATGGGCGCAGCCCACGGGATTCGACGACCCGATGTTCACCGTGGGCCACGGGGTGAACTACTACGCGGTCGATCACAGCCCGTCGTACCTCTGGAACTCCGCCACGTGGGAGATCAGTGAGGCACTGCTCCCGTTCCTGCGCACCGTCATGGAAGGCCCGGCGGCGTGGGACGGCGACCTCACCCTCTCTCGCGCCATCGAGATCCGTGACGGGGTGATCGTCAACCCGAGCATCCTTCGTTTCCAGGGGCGCGAAGCGGCCTTCCCCCATTCGCTGGTCGGAACGCCGGACGCCACATAGGGACCTCACGAGGACTCCGCGTCGAACCGGGTTGCACTCACCCGCCGGGTGCGCTGGGATCGGACGATGAACGTGGAGCGGATCGTCCCGGACCTCACCGTCTCCGACCTGCCGAGGGCCGTTCAGGAGTACACGGCGATCCTCGGGCTGGAGGTCGTGATGGATCACGGCTGGATCGTGACCCTCGCGGACGCCCACGGCCGCCAGCTCAGCCTGCTCACCCGTGATGCCACCGCGGCCGTGAACCCCACGGTCTCGGTATTCGTCGACGACGTCGTCGCCGCGTTCGAGACGGCGGTCGCGACAGGTCTGGAGATCGTGTATCCCCTCACCGCGGAGGAATGGGGCGTCACGCGGTTCTTCGTCCGCGATCGCTCCGGCAACGTCGTCAATGTCGGGATGCACACCGTTCCGCAGCGCTCGGGCCCGGGGACCGCATCCTCGAATGCACGCTGACGGCCTGAGCTGGCGCGTTCCGCTCGGCGCGAGATATCAGGCCCCCGCGAACACGACGCGGTTCCCGTCAGGGTCCTCGACCACGAGAATTCTCTGACCACCGCCGGGCTGTGGCCCGGGGTTGTCGATCCCGGAAGCGTCGAGGCGCCGCGCCTCCCTGTCCAGATCATCGACCCCGATCACCACCGAAGAGTGCCCTGCCCGGCCCGGCTCGGCCCACACCTGGAGTCCGAATGAGTCTCCGAGATGCCATTCGAGGAGGCCCGGCATCGGCCGGTCGTCCGGTCCCCGGCCGAGCACACGTGAGTACCACGCTTCCGCCGCCGATCCGTCGGAGACGGTGCAATTGCCCATCAGTCGCCTATATATCGTTGCTCCTCGTCGAGAGCCGGAACAACCGGATCCTATCCCCCTCGAGTCGGGCCGGATCGCTACAGAAGGGAAGTCCCCCGCAATCTTGCTGGTCGAGCCCATGGCGTTGGTCGACCCATCGGAGTAGACCTGAGGGACACGCACCAGGAGGTGGGGCGGCATGCGCTTGAACCGGCTCATCCTGCGGATACTCGACAGCCCGTTCCGCCGCGTGCTGCCGCGCGAGCTCGGCGAGATCTCCTATACCGGACCGGTCTCGGGCCGGTCGGTCCGTCTCCCCGCACTGTGCGTCGCGGACGGGAGTCGGTTCCTCGTGGTGGCCGGTCGGCCCGGGCGGAAGACCTGGTGGCGGGCGTTCCGGCATCCGTGTCACGCACAGCTGCTGCGCGGAGGAACTCGATCCGCCACCGTGGGGCACGTCCTCCCGGAACCAGAGCGTTCCACCGCGCTCGAGACCTACCTCGTCACCCACCCGGGTAGCCGACGCGGCATCGGGCCTTCGACACCGATCATCGCCTTTGAGACGCGTCCGCCGACTGGCTCGGACATCGGATCTGTGAGGTGATCACGGATGAAGGACCGATGCTGGCCGGCATCGACCTGTACTGGATACCACTCGGGGCCGGCGCCGGTGGCCGGTGCGTCCGTGGAAGCGGACGACTCTACGAGATCGTCGCCGCGATTCACCAGCACAGGCGGCGCGCCGACCTCTACCACTCGGCACTGATAGTGCACCTCGACGGTCACGATCACGCCATCGAGATGGCGCCCGTGTGGGTCACCGGTGACAGCGACCGTGGTGTCGTCTCCGAGGGCGCGGTCGGGTTCCGTTCGTGGGGAAGGTGCAGGGTCTTCCGCTACGAGGTCCGCTGCTGGCGAGACGGCGCGATCCCCGACGTCGGCTCGGCGGTCAACGGCCCCCGTCGGGTCAGCGGGAGCCGGGACCGGGCGCGACAGGTGCTGGAGCTGGTTGCGGAGTTCCCGGCGGCGACCTGGGGCCGCGACGAACTGCACAACGGCGACATGTGGAACTCCAACACCCTCACATCCTGGTTACTCGCTCGCAGTGGTCACGACATGGCGCTCATCCGACCGCCCGACGGTGGACGAGCGCCCGGATGGAAAGCCGGCCTGACCCAGGCCGGGTCCACGGCCGGTCAACCGCTGTCCGACCCGTGACGCGCCTCGATGGCGTTCCAGACCTGACACCAGTGCTCGGCCAGGGAATCGATGGTCTCGTGGGCGTTCAACCCGCTCGGCTGCGGCACGACCCACAGCGTGACATCACCGGGCCAACCCGGGATATCCGAGGTGTCCTGCTCCCCGTAGCCCGCCTTCGGCCGCGCGAATGCGATGCGGAACGCGGTTATGCCCGCGACGGCGACGACATGAGGACGCATCTCACGGGCCAGCACCGTCACGCGCTCCGCCCCTGCCCGCAGTTCGTCGCGGGAGAGCTCGTCGGCGCGCGCGGTGGCCCGCCCGACGAGGTTGGTCATGCCGATGCCGCGCGCGAGCAGTTGGTTCTCGTCCTCCGACGAGAAGCCGGCCGCGGCGTCCACGACGTGGTCGGTCAGACCGGCCCGGTGCAGCGCCGGCCAGAACCGGTTACCGGGCCGCGCGAAGGGTGCGTTGACGGCCGCGGTCCACAAGCCCGGGTTGACCCCGACGATGAGCAGCCGTAGCCCGCTGGTGTCGGCGGGCAGGACGTCGTCGATAGCGTGCGGGTCGTCCGTCGCGAAACGGGTCAGGTCGTCACGACCGGGACGGCTCCCGCCCATCGGGGAGGGCCGCCGGGGGATGCCTGTCACGACTCGGCGGCGTCGATCTCACGCCTGTGTACACGGACGAGGTCGCTGATCAGATCATCGGCCAGTGGAGTGGCCAGGGTGAAGTGGACCGAGTGTTCGGTAGTTCGGTGGTCCGTCAGCTGATCCTCCAGCTCCCGGATCGCCCATGAGGAGGGGTAGAAGCTCATGTGTTTCTTGGACGCGGTGAAGTACACCAGTGCCCGGTTCTTGTACATGAGCGTCGGCATCCCGTAACTCATGGTTTCCTCGACTTCCGGGACGAGCTGTCTGACGAGCGCCCGGATTCGTTCGAGCTCTGCTCGGCGCGCGGGGTCGAGCGCCCCCAGATACTCCTCGACGGTTGTCGCCTTCTCGACCATGGGGAGAGGCTAGCGCGATGAGACCCCGAGAGTCCCGGGTGACCGGGCCCGGTCGGGGTCACCGACCCGGCTTGATTGAGGACGAGGCGTGTCCGCATCACCTGCGAGGCTGGGCCCATGAGTCAACCGGACGGCCCGCAGTCCCCCGTTGTACTGGCGACCAGAGAGCGATGGCGCGAGTGGCTCTGCAGGAATGACGAGAGTTCCGCCGGCATCTGGCTGATGCTCGCGAAGAAGGGAGTGACGTCTCCGACCTCACTCAGTTATCAGGAGGCTCTCGAAGAAGCCCTGTGCAGCGGATGGATCGACGGCCAGCGCGTCGGTTACGACGAGCAGACGTACGTGCAGCGCTTCACTCCGCGCCGAGCGCGCTCGCTCTGGTCTCTGCGGAACGTCGAGATCGTCGCGCGCCTCGCTGCAGACCAGCGACTGCGGCCGCGGGGCGTCGCGGAGATCGACCGCGCGAAGTCCGACGGTCGCTGGGACCGCGCCTACCCCGGGCAGGCGACCGCGCAACCCCCGGAATCGCTCGACATCGCCCTCGAGGCGGCACCAGCTGCCAAAGCGGCCTTCGCGCGACTCACCCGGGCCGAACGCTTCAGCGCGCTCCTGCCCCTGCTCACCGCTACCAACGAGGACGCTCTCGAGCGACGGGTGGCCCGCCTGATATCGCGGCTCACGGGGTCGTGACCGGGCCCCTCTCTCCGCCACCGGGTGTCGCTCGCGCTCCCACCAGCAATTCTCCTCACCACGGCGGCGAGCGTGCGGGCATCGACGGCAGACCGGAGATCAACCGCCTCTCGTTTGCGAGCAACCGTCACACGCCGCTGACCACGACGATTTAGCAACTCAGTTGCCGATCGCCGAATCCACTCACCGCGTCGCCACTGAGATCGGCTGGGGCTGCACTGTCGGACCCGGATGACATGATCCGTGCCGCGCCGACGTTGGCAGGCATCGTCGGTCCACCAACCCACAATGAGGTGAGCGATGCCCCGCAGAACGGCACAGTGCGAGACCGACCGGGTCTGGCGTCTCCTGCTGGCTGCAGTCGAACAACTCCACGGCCGCGGATTCACCGGAATCCGGGCCCTTCCCTACTTCGGTGCAGTCGGCTACTGGCGTATCGACGTCACCGCCGCGGCGAATCTCCGGTCGGGCGTCAACCTCCCGGAGCGTGATCCGGACGCAGTCTTCCGGACGACAGAGGGTGGGTTCCCGCGTGTCGGCGGCCTTGTGGTCGAGTCATCGACAACGGTGGATGACGTGGCGGACGAGATCCTTCGCCATCTCGGTTCGCCGAGGGAAGTGATCTACTTCAACGACTCTGAGTACTGCAGATGGTTCGCTGACCTACGTCGGTTGTCGTACGAGATCGGCATTCCCCCTTCGGCATTCCAGGAATTCCACGACGGGTGGCGGTGCGGGGAGGTCGACATCGCTCCCCCACCGGGATGGGAGACGAAGCAGTGGTGACGCGAGACGATCACGGCGCAGCACAGAGCGCCTGACGGTGCTCGGCGCTCGCGACCCTGTTCGGTCGGTCAGGGGCGGTCCCCGGAGAGCTCGTCCTTCCTTTCCCGGCGTCTGCGCAGTCGTCCCAGCGTCAGACTCGTCCGGTCCGACGCTGTCAGTCGGCGAGCGGCTGCGCTTCGGGAGCGAGTTCCTCTTCATCCTCGTCCCCGCGGCGCACCGGCGGCGTCGCCGGTAGTCCCACGGTGGCGAGGAGCCCGATCAGCAGGGCACCCGCTGCACCGAAGGTCGCGACGCGGGCGGCGGTGACCATGGCATCCTCCGCGGCCTGCTGCACCTCCTCGTTCGAGCCCGGCATCTCAGCCAGGCCCGGAATCGCCGTACCCGCGGACCCCTTCACCGCCGAGACGATCTGCTCTTGTTCCTGCGGGGTGAATCCACCGAGGTCCTCGAGGTTTGACGACGCCGCGTTGGCGAGAGTGGTCACCAGAACCGTGCCGAGGATGGCTACGCCGAGAGCCGAGCCGAGTTGCCGCACTGTGCTCTGGAACCCGGAGGCCTGCCCGCTCTGGGCCACCGGGACGTCGACCATGATCACGTTGGTGAGCTGCGCTGTGGCCAGACCCACGCCCACGCCGTAGAGGAAAAGCCACGCGGCCAGGACCCAGGCGTCGGCTGTGGCCGAGATGCTCAGCGCCAGGCCCATCACCGCGATCATCTCGAGCAACAGCCCGATGCGGACGATGCTGCGTCCGCCCATGCGGCCGGCGAGCTGGGCTGTGCCACCGGAGATCAGGAACGTACCCAATGCGAGGGCCAGGATCAGCAGGCCGGTGTTGAGTGGGGTGTATCCGAGCACGCCCTGGACGTAGAGCGGGAGGGCGAACAGCATGCCGAACTCGCCTAGCGAGACGATGAGCGCGGCGATCGATCCGTAGCGCAGGCTCCGGATCCGGAGCAGTCCGAGGTCCAGCAGCACCGGGCGTCCGGCGCGGACACGCCTGCGTTCAACGGACACGAAGGCCGCCATCGCCAGCACCCCGAGGGCAAACGCGAACGGCACCGGCGACAGTGACGACGGCCAGGTCCAGCCGCCGATCGAGGGCGGGGTGTCGATGTTCCACCATCCGTAACGTTGGCCCTCGATCAGGCCGAACACCAGCGCAGACAAGCCGATCACCGACAGTGCGATCCCGGCGATATCGATTCCGCGCTCGGTGTGGAGATCGCGAGTCTCGGGCACCCAGCGGATCGTGCCGATCACGATGATGATGCCGATCGGCAGGTTGATGAGGAAAGCCCAGTGCCAACTGACGTAGGTCGCGAGCCATCCGCCGACGAGCGGGCCGACCGCGGCCATGCCACCGATCGTCGAGCCCCAGATCGCGAACGCGATGCCGCGCTCGCGCCCGGTGAACATGGCGTTCACCGTGGCCAGGGTCGAGGGGAGGATCATCGCGCCGCCGACACCCTGCAGCATTCGGCCCAGGAGAAGCACCGAGCCGTTCGGTGCTGCGGCGGCGATGAGGCTCGCCAGCACGAAGACCGTGATGCCGATGAGCAGGAACCGTCGGCGACCGAACAGGTCTCCCATGCGGCCGACCGTGATCAGCAGCGCCGCAAAGACAAGCGCGTAGATCGAGTTCGCCCACTCGGCCTCGGACACGTTGAGCGAGAGATCCTGGATCAGCACCGGCAGGATCACGTTAACCACGGTGGCGTCCATGATGATGATCGACACGGCCAGCGACACGATCGCCATCGCATACCAACGCTTGGGATGAGGGAAAATCTGCGGTTCGCCCACGTGGTCCTTCGTTCTCGAAGCAGAGTCACTCGGCGCCAGAGGTTACTGACACCACGTCAGCATACTCCTGGATGCCCGCACACGAACGCGAGTCGCCCGCCGGGTACATCCGCCCATCGAACGCCGATCGCCCCGGATCCGCTGACTGGATTCGGGGCGATCAGAGTGCCTACTAGACGTTGAAGCGGAACTCCACCACGTCGCCGTCGACCATGACGTAGTCCTTGCCCTCCATGCGAACCTTGCCGGCGGCCTTGGCGGCGGCCATCGACCCGGCCGCGTCCAGATCCTCGAAGGAGACGATCTCGGCCTTGATGAAGCCCTTCTCGAAGTCCGTGTGGATGACGCCGGCGGCCTTGGGGGCGGTGTCGCCCTTGCGGATGGTCCAGGCGCGCGACTCCTTGGGGCCGGCGGTGAGGTAGGTCTGCAGGCCGAGGGTGTGGAAGCCAGCGCGGGCGAGCGAGTTCAGACCCGGCTCGTGCTGACCGATCGACTCCAGCAGTTCCATGGCGTCGGCCTCGTCGAGCTCGAGGAGCTCGGCCTCGACCTTCGCGTCCAGGAACACGGCGTCGGCCGGGGCCACCGCGGCACGCAGTTCGGCCTGGCGCTCCTCGTTGGTGAGCACGGCCTCGTCGGCGTTGAAGACGTAGAGGAAGGGCTTGGCGGTCATGAGGTGCAGGTCCCGGAGCAGGGTACGGTCCACCTCGTCCTGCGCCTTGAACAGGGTCCGGCCGTCCTCGAGAACTGCCTGCGCCTTGCGGACCTCGTCGAGGGTCGCGACGAGGGACTTGTCCTTGCGAGAGTCCTTCTCGAGCCGCGGGATCGCCTTCTCGATGGTCTCCAGGTCCGCCAGGATCAGCTCGGTGGCGATCACCTCGATGTCGGCCATCGGGTCGACCTTGCCGTCGACGTGGATCACGTCCGGGTCGTCGAAGACCCGCACGACCTGGCAGATGGCGTCGGCCTCGCGGATGTTGGCGAGAAACTTGTTACCCATGCCCTCGCCGGTGCTGGCGCCCTTGACGATGCCGGCGATGTCGACGAACGAGACCACGGCCGGCAGGATCCGCTCGGACCCGAAGATCTCGGCGAGTCGGTTCAGGCGGGGGTCGGGCAGATCGACCACGCCGACGTTGGGCTCGATGGTGGCGAACGGGTAGTTCGCCGCGAGGACGTCGTTGTTCGTCAGGGCGTTGAACAGGGTCGACTTACCGACGTTGGGCAGTCCGACGATTCCGAGGGTGAGGCTCACGAGGCCCGAGTCTACGTCCCGCCTCCCCCGGGCTCCCGCCCCGCCACCCCGGCCCTCGACAGTGAGCGCGCCCGCGTGGCCTCTGTCATCATGTGGGGCATGAGTGATGAGCCGAAACCGCCTCCCGCGCCGGGTGCAGAGGAGGAGCACGTCGACCGGTCCGTCCTCATCGGCATCGGGGGTCGCTGGGTCACCGACTGGGCGTTGCGGCTGGCCATCCTGCTCGTCGCCTGCTGGCTCGTGTCCCGTATCGGCGGCGCACTGTGGGTGGGGATCCTCCCGATCCTGCTGGCGCTCATCGTCTCCACCGTGCTGTGGCCCCCGACGGGGTGGATGACCCGACACGGCGTCCCCAAGTCGTTGGCCGCGCTCATCTCCCTGGTCGGGTCCCTCGGGGTGGTCGCCGGGGTCATCGCGCTGATCGCCCCGTCGATCGTCGAGCAGAGTGTCCAGCTCGCGGATCAGACCTCCGACGCGATCGGCGAGGTCCAGGACTGGCTCCGCGGGCCCCCGCTCAACATCCGTGACGAGCAACTCGACGGTGTCCTGGGTCAGCTCAGTTCGACCCTCCAGGATCGCGGCGACCAGATCGCCAACGGGGTGTTCACCGGGGTGACCGCGGTGGGTTCCCTCGTCGTCACCCTCGTCCTGGTGCTGGTCCTCACCTTCTTCTTCATCAAGGACGGCCCGCGCTTCCTCCCGTTCGTCCGTCGGATCGCCGGCCGCAACGCCGGCCGCCACCTCACCGAGGTCGCCACCCGCGCGTGGAACACCCTGGGCGGGTTCATCCGGACGCAGGCGATCGTCTCGTTCGTCGACGCCTCCCTCATCGGAATCGCCCTGGTCGTCCTCGGGGTCCCCCTGGCGTGGGCGCTGGCTGTGATCACGTTCCTCGCCGGCTTCATCCCCATCGTCGGTGCGTTCACCGCCGGCGCACTGGCGGTCCTCATCGCACTCGTCGCCAATGGGTTCACCACGGCGATCATCGTGCTGATCGTGATCGTCGCCGTGCAGCAGCTCGAGGGCAATATCCTCCAGCCGATCCTGCAGTCCCGGGCGATGAACCTGCATCCGGTCGTGGTGCTGTTGGGCGTCGCCGCCGGCAGTACCCTGTTCGGCATCGTCGGCGCGTTCCTCGCCGTCCCGATCCTGGCCGTGGTCGCGGTCATCCTGCGGTATCTGGGCGAACAGATCGATCTGCGGACCGGGGACGTCACCGCCTCCGACCTCGCGTCGGCGACAGACGAGGGTCGCCTGACGGCCTGGCTGGGTGAACTGTCGAGCTCGCGTTTCGCCCCCCTGCGCAAGAGCAGTAGCGCCATCATGGCCGGGATGATGGACGCGCGCCCGGGTCTCGGGGTCGGGGCGCCGGGGATGGTCCCGCCCGTGGTGCCCCGACCGGGCGCCACAGCGGTGGGGACCGGAGGGGACGACGACGAGGTCGTCCCCCCGACCCCCGATGCCACCGATCCGTCTGCGGACGAGGCGGATCCGCCCACCGGCCCGGTCGACCCCGACGCCGTGACCGGCGACCGCCCGTCGCCGTCGGAAGGCAGGACCAACCCCCTGAGACGCTTCGGCCGATTCCTCGCGCGACGCCTCGAAGGTTAGAGTCATGTCCCGTGAGTAGACGCAGGAGTGGCCGGGTACCGGCGGACGAACGGTCCGTGGTGTCCTCCGTAAGGGGGCTTCCCGCCTGGACAGCGGTCCTGTTGGCGGTGGCGATCTCACTGACCGGCGTGGCGATCGACTCGATCTCCGGAGAGCTCGGCACGGCGTTCACGATCACGTTCTTCCTCGGCTGCCTCGTGTCCGTGCTCGCGGTCGTCCGTCGCTCGGTGTTCGTCGCCGGGGTTCAGCCGCCGATCATCATGGCCGTGCTGGTGCCGCTGGTCTACGTCACCTCCGGCGTCGGTGCCGGCGCGGACGTCTTCTCGCGGACGCAGCTCGTCTCGATCATCCTGCCGTTGGCGACCCGCTTCCCGCTGATGATGACCACCACGATCGTGGTGGTCGGGATCGCCCTGATCCGGGCCTTCGTGTGGGAACCGCGTCCCCGGAACTCCCGTCCGGTGGCCCCCATCGTACAGCGGAGCGCCCCGGCGCACTCCCGCCGCTGAAGGCAGGGGGCGCCGCGGCGCTCTCCGGATACACCACGTCTCCCCCGCCGCTTCTCCGGCGGGGGCGACCGATCAGACCTTCTTGGGGACCCGCAGCTCACGGGGCAGCGAGAACGTGATGGTCTCCTGCGCCGTCCGCACCGTGGAGACGTCGCCGAAGCCGTGGTCGGCAAGCAGGTCCACCACACCCCGCACGAGGATCTCCGGCACGGACGCGCCCGAGGTGACCCCGACCGTGGTGACGCCCTCGAACCAGGACGTGTCGATCTCCTTGGCGTAGTCCACCAAGTGCGCGTCGCGGGCTCCCGCCTGCAGCGCGACCTCCACCAGTCGCACGGAGTTGGACGAGTTCTGTGAACCCACCACGATCACGAGGTCGCACTGCGGGGCCATGGTCTTGACCGCGACCTGACGGTTCTGCGTGGCGTAGCAGATGTCGTCGGAGGGCGGGTCGATGAGCGTGGGGTACTTCTGCTTGAGGCGGCGCACCGTCTCCATGGTCTCGTCCACGCTGAGCGTGGTCTGCGAGAGCCAGATCAGCTTTTCGGTGTCCACGGGGATGTCCAGTTCGTCGACGGAGTCGGGCCCGTCGACCAGTGTCACCACGTCGGGCGCCTCACCGGCGGTCCCCTCGACCTCCTCGTGACCCTCGTGGCCCACCAGCAGGATGAGGTAACCCTCGCGCGCGAAGCGCTTGACCTCGGTGTGCACCTTGGTCACCAGGGGGCAGGTGGCGTCGAACGTCTTGAGTTCGAGCCGGAGGGCGCTCTCCCGGACGGCGGGCGAGACCCCGTGCGCGGAGAACACGAGGTTCGCCCCGCGCGGGACCTCGTCGGTCTCGTCGACGAAGATCACGCCCTGGTCGGTGAAGGACTCCACGACGTGCTTGTTGTGGACGATCTCCTTGCGGACATACAGCGGTGCCCCGTGCTTGGCCAGGGCTTTCTCGACCGTCTCGACGGCTCGGTCGACGCCGGCACAGTAGCCGCGCGGTTCCGCGAGTAGTACCCGCTTGGTTGCCGGTTCGGCGATCATGTCGGTCTGCTCGGTCATGTCCCCAGGGTACGGTTCATACTGGATTTCGACCATTACGCCTCCCTTCACGCCCCCCGGCAGAGAGGTCCGCATGATCAGACCCCTGTTCCTGACCCGTGCCTCGATCGGACTCGCCGCCACCGCGGCCGAGCGTGTCGTGGCCCTGCCCGGCCGTGCGGTCGAGGCGGTCACCACGCTGCCCGGCATCCCCGTGCGGGTCGCCGGCGGTCTGGTGCAGTCCTACCTCCACGCCGGTCAGGCCCTCACCGACCTGGCCGTGAAGGGCGACAAGGTACTGGCCTCCGTCTTCCCCGCCCGGTCCGATCAGCCGGAGTGGGCGACGTTCGACGAGGACGAGGCCGACCCCGACGAGGTCCTGGACGTGTCCTACCGGGTCTACGGTTCGTCCTCCGCCGCCGGTCGGGGCCGCGGCAGCGACGACGACCCCGACGTGCCGACCGGCCGCGTCACCCCCCGCGACGCGTGACGGCCTCCTCTCCCCGCACCCCCAGCAGCGCCGAGCAGCCGTGGCCGGTCCGGGTGGTCTCGGACCAGATCGCGGCGTGGATCCACCGGCTCGGGGCGGTGTGGGTCGAGGGGCAGATCACCCAGCTCAGCCTGCGCCCCGGCACCCGGACCGCGTTCCTCACCCTGCGTGACCCCTCCGTGGACAACTCGTTGACCCTCACCTGCCCGCCCAGGCTCATCTCGGAGTCGCCGGTACCCGTCACCGAGGGCAGCCGGGTGGTGGTGCGGGGCACCCCGCGCTTCTACACGGGCCGCGGGTCGTTCTCCCTCCAGGTCTCGGAGATCCGCCCGGTGGGCGTGGGCGAGCTCCTCGCCCGCATCGAGCGTCTCAAGCAGGCGCTCTCGGCGGAGGGGTTGTTCGATCCCCGCCTCAAGCGGCCCCTGCCGTTCCTGCCCACGTGCGTGGGCCTGATCACCGGACGGGCGAGTGCTGCGGAACGCGACGTCGTCGAGGTCGCCCGCGGCCGCTGGCCGGACGTCCGTTTCGCCGTGCGCAACACCCCGGTGCAGGGGGCGTCGGCCGTGCCCCAGATCCTCGATGCGCTGGCCGGGCTCGACGCGGACCCCGTCGTCGACGTCATCATCCTCGCCCGCGGCGGCGGGTCGGTCGAGGACCTCCTCCCCTTCTCCGACGAGGCCCTCATCCGTGCGATCTCGCGGTGCCGCACCCCGGTGGTCTCCGCCATCGGACACGAGCCGGACTCGCCGTTGTCGGACCTCGTCGCCGATCTCCGTGCGGCCACCCCCACCGATGCGGCCAAGCGCGTGGTCCCCGACGTGGTCGAGGAGCGGCGCCGCATCGCCGAGGCCCGGTCCCGTACCGCCCGGGCCCTTCGCGGCTGGGTGGACAGGGAGCGTAACCAGCTGGCGGCCGTGCGGTCGCGGCCGTGCATGGCGAACCCGTACGGGATCGTGGACTCGCGGGCGGAGATCGTCGCCGAGGCCCTCCGCGCGGCCCGACGCGACATCACCCGGATCATCGACTCGGAGTCCACGTCGCTGGGCCACCTGTCGGCGCGCCTCACCACGCTCGGGCCCGCCGCCACCCTGGCCCGCGGCTATGCCGTGGTGCAGTCCGTCGCCGGGAGCCACGACGGCCGGGTGGTCTCGTCGATCGCCGACGCCCCACCCGGTTCGCAGCTGCGGATCCGCGTCTCCGACGGTTCCATCTCCGCGGCGGCACTCGGGTCGACACCCGCCGCCGGCCGCACGACCCCGTCCCCTGACACCTCCGAGCCCCAGACACCCGAGCCCCCGACACCCGCGCCCCAGACACCCGCGCCCCCCAATCCCGAGGAGCAGTCCTGATGTCCGACGAGCAGACCCCCGTCTCCGAACTGGGGTACGAGCAGGCCCGCGACGAGCTGATCGAGGTGGTCCGCATCCTCGAGGCCGGGGGCCAGGACCTCGACGCCTCGCTGGCGTTGTGGGAGCGCGGTGAGGAACTCGCCGCGCGGTGCACCGAGCACCTCGACGGTGCCCGTGCGCGGATCGATGCCGTCCTCGGCGACGACGACGAGGGCGGCTCCGACCGGGGCTGAGCCCGTCGCCCGGCCGGGCACGAACACCGACCGCGGCCCCGATGCGATCACCGCGTGCACCGCACGCGGGCAGCTACCGGGTCGGCAGTGGCTGCTCGCCCTGCACCGCAGCGGCGAGTGACTCGAAATCGGACGTCGGCGCGGATCCGGTGACGGCGACGCGGACGTCGTCGAGGTCGAGCACCCACACCGGCCGGACGTCGTCCCCGGTGAACACCGCCCACTCGCGACCGGAGACCGGCACCATCGTCCGGCTGGGCCGCGGCCCGCCGCCCAGGGACCGGAACGCGTCCTCGGGGGCGTCTGACTGGACGAGTTCGACGTAGCTGCGCTCGCCGGTCACCCAGCCCACGTGGCTGGACGTGGTCCCGGCGAAGCCCTGGACGCGACCCGAGTTGGGGGTCCAGCTGTCGGGGACCTCGGGCGAGCGGATCGGGAAACCCAGACTCCGGGCGTCCTGTTCCAGCGAGGCCTGTGCGTCGAAGTCGGGGATCTGTCCCTGCTGCGGGCCGGACGGGCTGAAGGTGCACAGCCCGGCCACTCCGGCGAAGACGCCGCAGATCACCATGAGCACCACCACCGACCAGAACATGTCGCGGTTGCCCTGCAGGATTCTCGGTTTCGACTCGGCCACGCCTGCGAGTATCCCACCCACCCGGGGCGAGTCCGGCGCGTGGCCCCCGGCGGGGTGACCGAGGTGGAACAATGGGCGCCGACACCCCACCGAGAACGCCATTACGAGGAGCCAGACCACCTATGTCCCACACCAAGCGCCCCGATCGAAACCTCGCCATGGAGCTGGTCCGTGTGACCGAGGCCGCGGCCCTGGCCGCCGGACGATGGGTCGGGCGTGGTGACAAGAACGGCGGCGACGGCGCTGCGGTGGACGCGATGCGCGAGCTCATCTCGACCGTCGACATGGACGGCGTCGTGGTGATCGGTGAGGGTGAGAAGGACGAGGCGCCCATGCTCTACAACGGCGAGAAGGTCGGCACCGGCGAGGGGCCGGCCGTCGACGTGGCCGTGGACCCCATCGACGGCACGCGGCTCATGGCGGAGGGCCGGCCCAACTCGATCGCGGTGATCGCCGTCGCCGAGCGCGGTTCGATGTTCGATCCGTCCGCCGTGTTCTACATGCGCAAGATCGCCGTGGGCCCGGACGCCGTCGGCAGGATCGACCTCGCCAAGTCCACCGAGTGGAACATCCGGTCGGTCGCCGAGGCCAAGAACATCGACGTCGGGGACATGACGGTGTGCGTCCTCGACCGGCCGCGCCACGCCGAGCTCATCGCCGAGATCCGTGCCGCGGGCGCCAAGGTGCGGCTCATCATGGACGGCGACGTCGCCGGCGGTGTGGCCGCGGCCTCCGACGACAGCTCGGTGGACATGCTCATGGGCATCGGCGGTACGCCCGAGGGGATCATCACCGCGTGTGCGCTGAAGTGCATGGGCGGCGAGATCCAGGGGCAGCTGTGGCCGCAGGACGAGGCGGAGCGCCAGAAGGCGGTCGACGCCGGACTCGACGTCGACGCGATCCTCGGCACGGACGATCTGGTCAAGGGCGACAACTGCTTCTTCGCCGCCACCGGCATCACCAACGGCGACATGGTCCGCGGCGTGAGCTACCGCTCCAACGGCGCCGTCACCCGCTCGCTGGTGATGCGGTCCAAGTCGGGCACCGTGCGCCACGTCGAGGGCCGCCACAAGATGGAGAAGCTCCGCGAGTTCTCCGCCGTGGACTACGGCCAGGCCACCGGCGGCAACTGAGCACTCCCCCGGCAACCCGCGCCCGCCGCACCGGACTCTCCTGCACGGTGCGGCGGGCGCGCCTAGTCTGGCCGGTATGGCCGATCAGACTGAATTCCGTATCGAACACGACACGATGGGCGAGGTCCGGGTCCCCGTGGACGCCCTCTGGCGGGCACAGACCCAGCGCGCGGTCGAGAACTTCCCCGTCTCGGGTAGCGGGCTCGAGCGCGCGCAGATCCGTGCGCTCGGCCTGTTGAAGTCCGCCTGCGCGACCGTCAACGGCCGGCTGGGGCTGCTCGACCCCGACAAGGTCGACGCTATCGTCGCCGCGGCCGGACGGATCGCCGAGGGCGAGCTGGACGAGCATTTCCCGGTGGACGTGTTCCAGACCGGCTCGGGCACCAGTTCCAACATGAACACCAACGAGGTCATCGCCTCGTTGTGTGCGGCCGAGGGTGTCACCGTGCATCCCAACGACGACGTCAACATGTCGCAGTCGTCCAATGACACCTTCCCGACCGCGACCCACGTCGCGGCCACGGAGGTCGTGATCGCGGATCTCGTCCCCGCCCTGGGCACCCTGGCCGAGTCCTTCGAGGCCAAGGCGGAGCAGTGGCGCGAGGTGGTCAAGCCCGGACGCACCCACCTGATGGACGCCGTGCCCGTGACCCTGGGTCAGGAGTTCGCCGGGTACGCCCGCCAGATCCGTGCCGGCGTCGAGCGTGTCTGCGGGACGCTGCCCCGCGTCGGCGAGCTGCCGATCGGCGGCACCGCCGCGGGCACCGGGCTCAACGCCCCCGACGGCTTCGGCTCCGCCGTGGTCGAGGAGCTGCGCTCCCTGACCGGGCTCGAGGAGCTCCGTCTGGCGGCGGATCCGTTCGAGGCCCAGGCCGCCCGCGACGGGCTGGTCGAGCTGTCCGGGGCGCTACGCTCCGTCGCCGTCTCGCTGACCAAGATCGCCAACGACATCCGGTGGATGGGGTCGGGGCCCATGACCGGGCTCTCCGAGATCCACCTGCCGGACCTGCAGCCGGGGTCGTCGATCATGCCCGGCAAGGTCAACCCGGTGCTGTGTGAGACGGTCGCGCAGGTCGCCGCCCAGGTCGTGGGCAACGACGCGGCCGTCGCCTGGGCGGGCGCGAGTGGCGCGTTCGAGCTCAACACCGCGATCCCGGTGATGGCACGCAATGTGCTCGAGTCGGTCCGGATCCTCGCGAACTCCTCCACCCTGTTCGCCGAGCGCTGCATCGACGGGATCGAGCCCGATGCCGATCGTATGCGTCGCCTCGCCGAGTCCTCCCCCTCGATCGTCACGCCCCTGAACTCGGCGATCGGCTACGAGGAGGCCGCCCGGGTCGCCAAGCACGCTCTCGCCGAGGGGATCACCATCCGCGAGGCCGTCATCGCCCTGGGGTTCGTCCCGGACCCGTTGTCCGAGTCCGAGCTCGACCGCCGACTCGACGTCCTGGGGATGACGGGCCTCGACCGCGAGCGCTGACACCGCCTCACCCTTGCGCCGCCTCACGGCACCGCCGGACCACCGGACCACCGCACGGCCTCCCCACCGCTCGGCCTCCCACCGCTCGGCCTCCCACCGCCGATCGGCTGCGCGCCCGGAATGCCCGCCTCGCGGGGAGTTGCGCGTCGGGAATGGTCCCGACACGCATCGCACCTGCGGCTAGCGGCGCGTACCGGTTCAGCCGGAGTGCTCGATGACCCGGATGGACTGGTCCTCCAGGCGGATCTGCCCGTTCTGGAAATCTGAGTAGATGATCCCGTCGGCGGCGGTCTCGTCGCTCACGGGCCACCCCAACCGGCCGGCCGGCCCGCCGTTGTCGAGGTAGGTGGCGAGGATCTGCCCGCGCACGATCTGCGCTCCGGTGGCCGGTGACCAGTAGACGGTCCCGTCGATGAAGTCCTGCTTCCTACCGCCGTCGAGTTCCTCGGCCGGGGCGACCGGGGCCTGCAGCGCGAGCGGAGTCTCCTTGGCGTCGCTGTACCGGCGGTAGATGGCCATGTTCGTGAGGAACTCGTCCTCGCCGATCTTGACGACGATCGGGTCGTCCGCATCGGACCCCGCCGCCTGCCCGACGCCCGGCTGATCCGACGCCCCGTCGGCCTCCGGCTCGGATCCGTCCGCCCCGGCACCGGTCTGGGACTGCGCCTCGGCCGGCATGCCACCGGGGACCTGCTCGCCGCACGCGCCCAGCACGAGGGCGCACGCGACGACGACCGGGAGCGCGGACACCAGTGTCGGGCGACGGGACATGGGAGACCTCCGTTACGGCATGATTCGGGCCCGGACTCGACGAGCCCGGACCCGAATCATCCCACGGTGCCCGGGGCATCCCGTCAGGCGGCGTGGATCCGTCGCAGCTCCCCGGAGGAGCCCTCCGGGTGGAACTCCTCCAGCATGGTGGTGACGAGTTCGGCGATCGCCGAGCGTTCCGAGCGACTCAGGGTGACGTGCGCGAACAGTGGGTGCCCCTTGAGCTTCTCCACCACCGCCTGGATGCCGTCGTGCCGGCCGACCCGGAGGTTGTCCCGCTGTGCGACGTCGTGGGTGAGGACGACCCGCGACCCGGTCCCCAGCCGCGAGAGCACCGTGAGCAGGACGTTCCGCTCCAGTGACTGCGCCTCGTCGACGATGACGAACGAGTCGTGCAGGCTCCGCCCGCGGATGTGGGTCAGCGGCAGCACCTCGAGGATGTCGCGGTCCAGGACCTCGTCGATGACGTTCTCGCTCACCAGTCCCTCGAGGGTGTCGAACACTGCCTGGGACCAGGGCGACATCTTCTCCGACTCGCTGCCCGGCAGGTAGCCCAGTTCCTGGCCGCCCACGGCGTAGAGCGGGCGGAACACGACGATCTTGCGGTGCCGACGCCTCTCCAGGACCGACTCCAGGCCCGCGCACAGCGCGAGCGCCGACTTGCCGGTGCCCGCCCGGCCGCCGAGGGACACGATCCCGATCGACTCGTCCAGCAGGCAGTCGATCGCGATGCGCTGCTCGGCGGAGCGTCCCCGCAGGCCGAACACCTCGACATCGCCGCGGACCAGCCGGAGCCCACCGTCGACGGTGACGCGGGCCAGCGCCGACGACGACTCGGTCTGCACCCGGACACCGCAGTGGACCGGGGTCCCGCTCTCCAGCCCCGCGGCCCGGGTGGCCAACGGCGACGTCCCACCCTCCGAGAACAGGGTGTCCACCAGCTCCTGGGTGGCGGGTAGGTCGGCGACCCCGCTGTAGCCGGTCAGCACCACGTCCTGGGCGCGGTACTCGTCGGCGGGGAGCCCGACCGATCCCGCCTTGACCCGCAGCGGGACGTCCTTGGAGACCAGCACGGTGTCGGCACCCTCGGCCCGGAGGTTGAGCGCACACGCGAGGATCCTGGAGTCGTTGCCCGTATCGCGGAACCCGGACGGCAGGACGGCCTGATCGGTGTGGTTGAGCTCGACCCGGAGGGTCCCTCCGGCGGCGGTGACGGCGATGTCGCCGTCGAGGCGCCCGTGCCGCAGGCGCAGGTCCTCGAGCAGCCGCAGCGCCTCGCGGGCGAAGTAGCCCAGCTCGGGATGATTGCGCTTGCCCTCCAGCTCGCTGATCACCGCGATGGGCAGCACCACGCGGTGCTCGGCGAAGCGGGTGACGGCCCACGGGTCGGACAGCAGAACCGAGGTGTCGAGGACGTAGGTACGTACGGTGTCGGTCACGGCGCGCTCCTCGCCCGCGGCACCCGCGAGCGTGTTGGGATGGACCGGCCGGCCCAGGTCACCCGGTGGTGACGGGGCCGGGTGCCGGCCCCCTCCCGATCGAGACATACGATCATCGGCTGGGACCTCCCGACGGTCGGCTTCCCCACCGACCGTTGCCGATGACGCTACGCCCGAATCACATCCCTGTAGTTAAGTCTGGGTGAACTATCAGGAGGCCCGTCACGCCACTCGTTCGAACGCCGCGGCCAGCCCCTGCCCACCACCGAGGCACATCGTCTCCAGCGCGAGCGTGCCCTCCCGCCGCGCGAGTTCGCGCGACAGGGTGGTGAGGATCCGGGTCCCCGTCGCCCCGACGGGATGCCCGAGCGAGATCCCGGAGCCGTGCACGTTGAGCCGCTCGCGATCGGCGGCGGTGAACCCGTGGCCCGATTCCCATTCCCTCAGGCACGCGAGTACCTGCGCGGCGAACGCCTCGTTGAGTTCGATCAGATCGAAGTCCGACAGTCGCAGGTCGAGCCGGTCGAGCAACCCGGCCGTCGCGGAGACCGGGCCGATGCCCATCCGCGCGGGGTGGACCCCGGTCACGGTCCAGCCGAGCGGTCGGACGAAGGCGCGCAGTCCCAGCTCCTCCGCGCGGCGTCGGGTGGTCACCACGCACACCGAGGCCCCGTCGTTCTCCCCCGACGCGTTGCCCGCGGTGACCGTGGCGTCGGGATCGACGCGGGAGCGGATGGGTCGCAGGTCGGCGAGGGAGGCAGCCGTGACGCCTCGCCGGGGGTGCTCGTCGGTGTCGACGACGACGAGGTCGCCCTTCGGCTGTGGGACCCGCACCGGCACGATCTCCTCGTCGAACACGCCCGAGTCCTGCGCGGCGACCGCGCGCCGCTGACTCTCGGCCGCCAGTTCATCCTGTTCGGCCCGGGAGATCGAAAACTCCGCCCGGAGGTTCTCGGCGGTCTCCAGCATGCCGCCCTCGACCGGGTGGTCGCGGCCACCGGAGGTCACCCGGCCTCGGGCGATCCGGTCGATGAACTCGACCCGGTCGCCGCGGACCCCGCCGCGCAGCCCGAGGGAGTAGAACTCGCTGTTCGACATCG
Source organism: Dietzia sp. IBK-p2-16D (assembly GCF_057773085.1). Taxonomy (NCBI): domain Bacteria; kingdom Bacillati; phylum Actinomycetota; class Actinomycetes; order Mycobacteriales; family Dietziaceae; genus Dietzia; species Dietzia sp. IBK-p2-16D. The sequence goes on from NZ_JBYMTL010000001.1 coordinate 641,289, forward strand.
ACTCGGCGCCACCGGCGATCACCACGTCGCTCACGCCGACGGCGACCTGCATGGCGGCGTTGAGCACGGCCTGCAGGCCCGATCCGCAGCGTCGGTCGATCTGGATCCCCGGCGTGCTGATGTCCAGACCGGCGTCGAGTGCCGCGACCCGGCCGATCGCGGGCGCCTCGCCGTTGGGGTAACACTGGCCCAGGATCACGTCGCCGATGTCCGCCGTTCCGAGGCCGGTGCGCTCGATGAGTCCCGCGATCGCGGCCGCGGCGAGGTCGGCGGCCTGCAGTGGCGCCAGGACGCCGCCCCGGCGGCCCACCGCGGTCCGGACGGGTTCACAGACCACCACGTCGGCCAGTGCCTCGGCCATCCTGGATCCGGGCACCGGGGCCTGTCGCCTCACTCGACCATCATCCGGACGGTCTCGGCCACGACCGCCGGCCGGTCGGAACCCTCGACCTCGACGGTCACCAGACTGTTGAGTTGGACTCCGGACGACTTCCGCTGAAGCGACGTCAACTCGATCCCCGCACGGATACGTGACCCGACCGGCACCGGCGCGGGGAACCGCACCTTGTCGACCCCGTAGTTGATCATCATGGCGAATCCCCGGATCTCCATCACCTCGGCGCCGAGCACCGGCAGCAGCGACAGGGTGAGGTACCCGTGCGCGATGGTGCGACCGTACGGCCCGTCGGCGGCCCGGACCGGGTCGACGTGGATCCACTGGTGGTCCCCGGTGGCCTCGGCGAACGCGTCGATCCGCTCCTGGGTGATCTCCATCCAGTCGCTGTACCCGACGTGCCGACCGAGCTCGGCCTCGAGCTGCTCCAGTCCCTCGAACACCTTCACGACAGTCCTCTCCTCATTCCAACCCGCCACGTGCCACCAGTTGCGATGCGATGACGTTGCGCTGGATCTCGTTGGTCCCCTCGCCCACGATCATGAGCGGGGCGTCGCGGAAGTACCGTTCGATGTCGTACTCCGTCGAGTACCCGTAGCCACCGTGGATCCGGACCGCGTCGAGCGCGATCTCCATCCCCACCTCGGAGGCGAAGAGCTTGGCCATCCCCGCCTCCATGTCGCACCGCTGCCCCGCGTCGAACTTCTCGGCGGCGAACAGGGTGAGCTGGCGTGCGGCGGTGAGCTTGGTGGCCATGTCGGCCAGGCGGTGTCCGATGGCCTGGTGCTTCCAGATGGGTTGCCCGAAGGATTCGCGCTGCTGCGCGTACGCGAGGGAGTCCTCCAGCGCGGCGGCCGCGACGCCCAGCGCGCGGCTCGCCACCTGGATACGCCCGGTCTCCAGGCCCTTCATCATCTGCGCGAACCCCTTACCCGGTTCTCCTCCCAGGATCCGGGAGGCGGGGGTGCGGTAGCCGTCGAAGGACAGCTCACACGTCTCGACGCCCTTGTACCCGAGCTTGGACAGGTCCTCGGAGACCGTGAGACCGGGCCCGTGCTCGACCAGGACGATCGAGATCCCCCTGTGCTTCGGCAGCGCCGACGGGTCGGTCTTGCACAACAGGGCGATGAGGCCGGAGCGTCGCGCGTTGGAGATCCACGTCTTGGCACCGGTGATCACGAGCTCGTTACCCTCGGCCGTCGCGGTGGTGGTCATCGCCTGGAGGTCGGAGCCCCCGCCGGGTTCCGTCAGCGCCATGGTCGCCCGGATCTCGCCGGTCGCCAGCCGGGGGAGGTAGGTGGCCTTCTGCTCCTCGGTGCCGAACCCGCTGAGCAGTGAGGCGACCACGGTGTGCCCGCCCATGGCGCCGGCGAGCGACATCCACCCGCGGGCCAGCTCCTCGGTGACGCGGACGTAGCACGGCATCGAGACCGGCGTCCCCCCGAACTCCTCGGGCACCGCCAGACCGTAGATGCCGATCGCCTTCATCTGCTCGATCCAGCGTTCGGGGTACTCGTTCGCGTGTTCCATCTCGCGCACGTACGGCGTGACGTCGCGATCGATGAACTGACGCACGGTCGCGACCAGGTAGGCCTCGTCATCGTTCAGGTCCGGCATCGCAGAACACCTCGTCGTCGTCTCCATCCGCCGGTCAGGCGGGCTCCGGACCTCATCGTCGCAACCGCGTGCCCAATAGTCAATAATCATGCGCATGGTTTTGTGTAGTGTGTCAGCGGACGCCGGCGCGGGCTCGCGACGCACGCCACCCGGGCCGGAAGGAGGCCGCGATGACCGAGAACCCCACCCCGCAGGGGCCCGTCGTGGAGATCGGCGGCCCCTACTTCGACCAGCTCGAGGTGGGACAGGTCTTCGACGAGGCCCCCTCGGTCACCCTCACCGACGGGTTGGCGGCCGCGCACCAGGCCATCCTCGGTGACCGCCTGCGCCTGCCGCTGGACCGCCACCTGTCCCACGCGGTCACCGGCGCCGCGGTGGCGCACCCCGGGCTGGTGACCGACATCGCGATCGGTCAGTCCACCGTGGTGACCCACCGGGTCAAGGCCAACCTGTTCTATCGGGGCCTGCGCCTACTCGCGGCTCCCCGGATCGGTGACACCCTCTCGACGCGGACCGAGGTGGTCGGTCTCAGGACCAACTCCCCCAGACCCGGCCGCGCGGCCACCGGGTTGGCCGCGCTCCGGATCACCACCACCGACCAGGACGGCCGGACCGTCCTGGACTTCCACCGGTGCGCGATGCTGCCGATGTCCGGGGGCGTGGACCCCACGTCCTGCGTCCACGACGACGACCTCTCGCGCATCGGCGGCGGGCACGAGCGCCCGTGGGCGACGCCGCAGGGCTGGAACCTCGACGCCTACCGCGCCGCGCTCCCCGGCGGACCACCGTCGATCCCCGCGGCCGGCACCGTCCTGCGACCGGGCGCCGACGTGGTGTCGGGTGCACCCGAGTTGGCGCGGCTGACCATGAACGTCGCCCGAACCCATCACGACGGCCGCGTCTCGGGCTCCGGCCGGCTGGTCTACGGCGGCCACACCATCGGACTCGCGCTCTCGCAGGCCACCCGGGCCCTGCCGTCCATGCTCACGGTGCTCGGGTGGCACTCGTGCGACCACGTGGGTCCGGTCCGCGAGGGCGACACCCTGAGCAGCGACGTCGTGGTGGGCGCGGCGGTGGAGGCGGCAGGAGGTGGGACTGCGCTCGACCTGCGGTCGCTCGTCACCGCGCACCGGCAGGACGGCGACGCGCCCGTCCTGGACTGGACCTACACCGTGCTCATGCCCTGAGACGGGAGACGGAGATAATGGTGGCCATGAGTTCAGGCAGCGGCGGGGTCCGCCCGGCGGTAGGCCGACCCAAGAAGACGGCTTTGCTCGTGGCCCAACAGATCGTCGAGGACATCTCCCGCCGCGGGAACACCGTCGGCGACCGGCTGCCGCCCGAGCACCTCATGCTGGAGGAGTACGGGGTCGGCCGCGGCACCCTCCGGGAATCGCTCCGCTACCTGGAGCTCCAGGGCGTCATCATGCTCAAGCCCGGCCCGGGCGGCGGCCCCATCGTGCAGCAACCCGACGGCGGCACCCTCGCCGCCACCCTGAGCCTGCTCCTGCAGTTCGAGAACGCCCCGTTCTCGACGATCATGGAGGCCCGCGCCGCCCTCGAGCCGGGTATCGCGCGGCTGGCCACCACCCGCATCGACGACGCCGGCCTGGAGCGACTCGCGGAGAACCTCCGGGAGACCCGGGCACGGTCGGCCGACCCGGCAGCCTTCTCCGCGCACTCGGAACGCTTCCACGAGCTCATCGCCTGGAGTTCCGGAAACGCCCTCTTCGGCTACCTCTTCGACGCGCTGACGGGCCTCATCGCCGGGGCCTCGATGGGGATCAGCTACCCGAAGCGCCAACGCGAGCTGACCTGCGACATCCATGAGGACATCTACGCCGCGATCGCCGATCGCGACGCGGACACCGCCTCTCGGTTGATGTCCGTGCACATCGACGAGCACACCACGTACCTCGAGAAGCGGTTCCGGTCCGAACTCGCCCAGCCGATCCGCTGGGACCTCGCCTGAGCGCACGGCATCGCACGGCCCGCGGTCCGGGCACTCAGATGTGCCGCCCTCCCGTGATCTCCAGGACGGTGCCGGTCATGTAACTGGACATGTCGCTGGCGAGGAACAGCACCACCTGCGCGACCTCGCTCGGCTCGGCTGCGCGCCCCATGGGGATCTCGGCCAACTTCTCCTCCCAGACGTGCTCGGGCATGGCCAGTGTCATGGCGGTGCGGATGAGCCCCGGCTGGACCGCGTTGACGCGCACCCCCGCGAACGCCACCTCCTTGGCCGCCGCCTTGGTCAGCCCCACGATCCCGGCCTTGGCTGCGGAGTAGTTGGTCTGGCCGACGAGACCGACCTTGCCGGAGATCGACGAGATGTTGACGATCGCCCCTCCCCCGTGCCCGCGCATCCGGCCGGCGGCGGCGCGGGTGCCGTTCCACGTCCCCTTGAGGTGGATGGCGATGATGTCGTCGAACTGCTGCTCTGTCATCTTGCGCATGGTCGCGTCACGGGTGACGCCGGCGTTGTTGACGAACACCCCCAGCGGCCCGAACGCCTCCTCGGCCACGTCGATCATCGCCTCGACCGCCGCCCCGTCCCGGACGTCGCAGTGGACGTAGCGCGCGGAGTCCTGACCGCCCAGGTCGGCGACGGCCGCGACGCCCGCCTCGTCGTCGATGTCGCCGATCACCACCCGCGCGCCCTGGTCGATGAACGTCCGGGCGATCTCCAACCCGATGCCGCGAGCGGCCCCGGTGACGACTGCGGTCTTACCCTCGAGCAGGCCCATGGTGTGTGTCCTCTTCTCGTGTGTCGTGGTCGGTGGTGTTCCCGAGTGCTCCGTCACGCCGGAGTTCCGCCAGGATCGCGTCGGTGTGCTGCCCCAGTGCGGGAACGGGCCCCATGGGCAGCTCTACATCGGTGAAGGTCATCGGCGGGAGCAGGCCGCGGACCGGACCCGCGGGCGTCTCGACGTCCCGCCACCGATCCCGCGCCGCGAGTTGCGGGTGGTCGACCAGCCCGGCGACGTCGTTGAGCCGCCCCGCCGGGACGCCGAACTCGTCGAGCCGGTCGGCCAGCTCCACCGAGCCGTACCCCATGGTCAGGGAGCCGATCAGCGCGTCCACCTCGGCCCTCCGGGCGACGCGAGCGATGTTGGTGGCGTACCTTTCGTCGTCGACCAACTCCGGCCGCCCCAACACATCGCGCACCAGCGCGGCCCATCCCCGGTCGTTCTGGACGCCGATCAACACCTGCCCGTCGCGGGTCGGGAACGCGTCGTACGGGCAGATCGACGCGTGGGACAGTCCCATCCGCTCGACCTGTCTCCCCGCATACATCCGGGTGTACATGGGGTGGCCCATCCACTCGGCGGTGGCCTCGAACATGGACACCTCGACGGTGGCCCCGCGCCCGGTCCGTTCCCGCCGGAAGAGCGCCGACTGGATCGCCGACAGGGCGTACATCCCGGTGGCGATGTCGGACACCGGGACCCCGGTCTTGGCGGCGGCCTCGGGGGTGCCGGTGATCGAGCACAGCCCGGACTCGGCCTGCACGAGCATGTCGTAGGCCTTGCGGTCCGTGTACGGACCGCCGTCTCCGTAGCCGGAGATGGTGACGACGACGAGGTCCTTCCGTCGCTCACGTAGCGCCGTCGCCCCGAATCCCAACCGGTCCATCGCCCCGGGCGCCAGGTTGCTGATCACCACGTCTGCCCGGTCGACCAGGGCCAGCGCGGTCTCCCTGCCGCCCGGCGAGGCGAGGTCGAGTTCGATCGACTCCTTGCCCCGGCCCAGCCACACGAAGTGGGAGGCCAGCCCGTGCACGGCGTCGTCGTAGGCGCGGGCGAAGTCACCCTCCCCCGGGCGTTCGATCTTGATGACGCGCGCGCCGAGGTCGGCCAGGTGCCGGGTGGCCAGGGGCGCGGCGACGGCCTGCTCCACCGCGACCACGGTGATACCCGCCAGCGGAAGGGGCTCGGCGGTCACCGGGGACCCGCGTCCCGCATCGCCCCGCGCACGAGGCCACCGCCGATGATGAGGCGCTGGATCTCGCTCGTGCCCTCGTACAGGCGGAGCAGTCGGACGTCACGGTAGATCCGCTCCACCGCCACGCCCCGCATGTAGCCCGTGCCGCCGTGGATCTGGACCGCCTTGTCCGCGACGTCGGCGACCATCTCGGTGCAGTACAGCTTGGCCACCGAGGGGGCGATCCTGCGGTCCTCGCCGGAGACGTACTTGGCGGCGGCCTCGCGGACGAGGGCACGGCCCGCCATGACGCCGGTCTGCTGGTCGGCGAGCATCCCCTGGACCAGTTGGAACCCGCCGATGGCCTCGCCACCCTGGGTGGTGGTCGCCGCGAAGGCGAGCGACTCGTCGAGCGCCCGCTGCGCCGATCCCACGGCGACGGCGGCGATGTGGATGCGGCCGCGGGCCAGCGAGGTCATCGCCGCCCGGTACCCGGCGTCCTCGTCGCCCCCCACCAGGGCGGTGGCGGGTACGCGCACACCCCGGAAGTCCACCTCGGCGGTCCACGCGCCCTCCTGCCCCATTTTCTTGTCCCTGGGGCCGACACTCACGCCCGGGGCGTCCGAGGGGACCAGGAACACGGCGATCCCCGTCCCGCTGCGGTCGGCAGGGCGGGTACGCGCGAACACGATGAACAGATCCGCCAGCGGGGCGTTGGTGATGAAGCGCTTGGTGCCGTCGATGACCCAGTCGCCGCCCTCACTGCCCGCACCGCCGTCCCGCACGGCCTTCGTGGCCAGTCCGGCAGGGTTCGAGCCGGCGCCGTCCTCGGTCAGGGCGAACGAGGCGATGACCTCGCCGGAGGCGATCCGCTCGAGCCATTCGGCCTTCTGGGCGTCGGTGCCGAAGTTCACGAGCACCTGCCCGGCGATCCCGTTGTTGGTCCCGAACAGCGACCTCATGGCCAACGTCGTGTACCCGAACTCCATCGCCAACTCGACATCCTGGGTCAGGTCGAGGCCCAACCCGCCCCACCGCTGTGGGATCGCGTACCCGAACAGACCCATTCCGGCCAGGTCTGCGCGGATGTCGTCCGGGACCGCGTCGCTATCGGCGATCTCCCGCTCGCGGGGTACGACCATCGTGCGGATGTACTCACGCGTGGTGGCGAGGATGTCAGCGAAGTCGTCCGCGTCGACCTCCGCGTCGACCTCGGAGGTCGGGCTGCTCGGCTGCTCGCTCATGGTCTCGCCCCTGTCCGCCGGCGATGGGTGTCGCGGAACACATTTCCACGCTGTATGCTTCAAACTATTATCAGGATTTGCACCGCGGGGCAACTGGCCCGCCGCCCCACCGGGAGCCGTTGATGACAGAGCCCTCCGCGTCCCGACCGCTGGACGGGATCCGCGTCGTCGAGCTCTCGAGCTTCGTCGCCTCACCCCTCTGCGGACTCACGCTCGCGCAACTCGGCGCCGAGGTCATCCGGGTCGACCCGGTGGGTGGTGCCGCGGACGTGAACCGGTGGCCCCTGGCGCCCGGCGGGACGTCGATCTACTGGACCGGGCTCAACCGGGGCAAGGCGTCGGTCACCCTCGACCTGCGCTCCGACGACGGCCGGCGGGCATTCCGCGAGCTCGTCACCGCGCCCGGCGAGGGCGGGGGGATCCTCGTGACGAACTCGGGAGGTCGGAGCTGGATGAGTCACGACGTCCTGGCCGCCGAGCGCGAGGACGTCATCACCCTCGAACTGCTCGGCCGCCGCGACGGCCGGCCCGGGGTGGATTACACGGTCAACGCCGCCCTGGGCTTCCCCTCGATCACCGGCCCGGCCGAGGGCGGGACCGTCGTCAACCATGTCCTGCCGGCCTGGGACGTGGCCGCCGGACTGCACGCGGCGCTGGCCGTGGTGGCGGCCGTCCGCGAGCGCGAACGCACCGGCCGCGGGCGGCGGATCGTGCTCCCCCTCGACGACGTCGCCCTGGCCACCGCGGGGACGCTCGGGTACCTGACCGAACCCCAGCTCGACGGGTCGTCGCGCCCCGCGGTGGGCAATCACGTCTACGGGACGTTCGGCACGGATTTCACCACCCGCGACGGCGGTCGGTTCATGATCGTCGCCCTGACCACCCGGCACTTCCACGACCTGGCTCGCCTCACGGGCACCCGGGAGGCCGTCGACGCGCTCGAGACCGCGACCGGCGCCGACTTCACCGAAGAGGGCGACCGCTACTCCTATCGCGAGGTCCTCGCCGCACTGTTCGCCCGCTGGTTTTCCGCCCGGAGCACCGACGAGGTCGCGCGCGCCCTCGCCGACTCGGTGGTGCTCCACGAGCGCTACCGCACGTTCGCCGAGGTCGTCTCGGAGGGCGAGCTCGAGACCAACCCCCTCTTCTCCCGCCTCGACCAACCCGGCATCGGCCCCTATCTGGCCGCCGCGTACCCGGCGACGTTCGACGGGGACCACCTCGGCACCGGCCCGGCGCCCTCCCTCGGCGCGGGCAACGACCGACTCACCCCGGGAGGACGATCCGGATGACCCACGAACCCACCGCCCGCGAGGACGTTCCCGTCTACCTCACGGAGGACCGGCTCGCGATCCGGGACCTCGCCCGGGACTTCACCGCCAGGGAGGTCCTCCCGGTCGCGAACCGCCTGGACCCGGAGAAGGGCGACATCCCGGACGAGCTACGGCAGAAGATGGCCGACATGGGCTTCTTCGGGATCATGATCGACGAGGAGCACGGCGGCCTGGGACTGGGAGTCTTCGAGTACTGCCTGGTCGCCGAGGAGCTGGCCCGGGGGTGGCTGTCCGTGTCGGGTCTGCTCGCCCGGGGCAACGGCATGGGCGGCGGGTTCACCGCCGAGCAGCAGGCCCGCCTGCTCCCCCGCGTCGCCCGTGGCGAGTGGCTGGGCGCCTACGCGCTGTCGGAGGCCGAGGCGGGGTCCGACGTCGCCAACATCTCGTGCCGCGCCGTCCGCGACGGCGACGAATGGGTCATCAAGGGCACCAAGATGTGGTGCACGTACGCAGACCGGGCCGACTACCTCGTCCTGTTCGCCCGCACCGATCCGGACCGCGACCCGGACAAGCCGTACCGGGGCATCTCGACCTTCCTGGTGGAGAAGGAGCGCGGCTCCTTTCCCGCCGGTATCACCGGCACTCCGGTCCGCAAGATCGGCTACTTCGGGTGGCAGACCTGGGAGCTGTCCTTCGACGACTTCCGGATCCCCGCCGACGCGCTGCTCGGCGAGGAGGGCAGGGGCTTCTACATGGCGGTGTCCGGGCTCGAGGTCGGCCGGGCGCACACCGCGGCCCGCGCCATCGGTCTGGCCCGCGCCGCGCTGGAGGACTCGATCGCCTACGTCACCACCCGCGAGCAATTCGGCCGCCCGATCGGCGAGTTCCAGTACCTGCGCTTCGAGATCGCCAAGATGGCGGCCGACATCGAGGCGGCGCGCCAGCTCATGTACTCCGTCGCCACCGCGATCGACTCGGGCCGCCGCTGTTCGCTCGAGGCCGCCATGTGCAAGCTCGTGGCCACCGAGATGGCCGAGCGGGTGACCTCGCAGGGCGTCCAGATCCACGGCGGGGCCGGCTACACCACCGACTTCCAGGTGGAACGGCACTGGCGGGACGCCCGCCTCACCCGCATCTTCGAGGGCACCAGCGAGATCCAGATGCGGATCATCTCGGACGAGCTCCTCGGCCGCTGACGGCTGCGTACAGTCGGCACCATGAGAGCTGCGGTGTGTGTGGAGACCGGGTCCCCGCTGGTGATCGAGGACATCCCGATCCCGGAACCGCGCGCCGGCGAGGTCCTTGTCCACAACCACGCCTGCGGGGTCTGCCACACGGACCTGCACGTGATGAAGGGCGAGGTCGGGTTCCCGCTGCCGGGAGTCCTGGGCCACGAGATCTCCGGCGTCGTCGCCGAGGTCGGCGCCGGGGTCACCCACGTCCGGCCCGGCGACCGGGTGGTCGGCTCGTTCATCATGCCGTGCGGATCGTGCGAGAACTGCGCCCGCGGCATGGAGGACATCTGCTCGACGTTCTTCGAGTACAACCGCCTGCGCGGCACCCTGTACGACGGCGAGACGCGCCTGCACCGGGCCTCCGGCGAACCTCTGTCCATGTACTCGATGGGCGGGCTGGCCGAGTACAGCGTCACGCCCGCCACCGCGGTGTTCGCCCTCCCCGAGCAGCTCGACCTCACCGATTCCGCCATCCTCGGGTGTTCGATGTTCACCGCCTACGGCGCGGTCCGCAACGTGGGCGACGTCCGGACCGGGGAATCCGTCGCGGTGGTGGCGGTAGGTGGGGTCGGTCAGAACATCGTCCAGCTGTCGGCGGTCAGTGGCGCCGAGTCGGTCATCGCCATCGATGTGGACGACGACAAGCTCGCCCTCGCCCGCCGCATGGGTGCCACCCACACCGTCAACTCGCGGGCGGTCGACGCGACCGAGGCGATCATGGAGATCACCGGCGGTCGCGGGGTGGACGTCGCCTTCGAGGCCCTGGGGTCGGCGGCCACCACCCGGCAGGCGACCGACATCGCCCGCGAGGGCGGCCGGGTCGTCGTCGTGGGGATCCCACCCGCGGGCACCTCGCTGGACGTGGACCTGGCCCGCATCGTGCGTCGCAAGATCCAGATCAAGGGGTCCTACGGGGCCCGCGCCCGGCAGGACGTGCCGGCGCTCGTGCGCCTGCTGGCCGCGGGGAAGCTCGACCTGGGCGGGATGATCTCCCGGCGCGTCCCGCTCTCGGCGGCACCGGAGACCTATGAGGCGCTGGATCGCGGCGAGGTGCTCGGCCGGGCGGTCGTCCTCACCGGGGAGTAGCCACCGAACACCGCGACCCCCGGCCTCCGTGAGGGAGGTCGGGGGTCGCGGCGGGTGATCCGGCTCGGATCAGAGCAACTCGATGATGGTGGCGTTGGCCTGGCCGCCGCCCTCACACATCGTCTGCAGGCCGTACTTGATGCCCTCGTTCTTCATGTGATGGACGAGGTCGGCGAAGATCCGGGCGCCGGAGCCGCCGAGCGGGTGCCCGAGCGCGATGGCGCCACCGTTGGGGTTGAGCTTCGCCGGGTCCGCCCCGGTCTCGGCGAGCCACGCCATCGGCACGGACGCGAACGCCTCGTTGACCTCGTACACCCCGATGTCGTCGATCGACAGTCCGGCCTTGGCCAGTGCCTTGGCCGTGGCGGGGATCGGCGCGGTGAGCATGATGACCGGATCGTCGCCGGCGAGCGTGGCGGTGTGCACCCGTGCGATCGGGGTGCAGCCGTACTTGGCGGCCGCCTCCTCGCTCATCACGAGGATCGCCGCGGCGCCGTCCGAGATCTGCGAGGCGTTGCCGGCGTGGATGACGCCGTCTTCCTTGAACGGGGTCTTCAGTCCGGCCAGCCCCTCGACGGTGCTGCCGCGGCGGATGCCCTGGTCGGTGTCGAAGACGCCGTCCGGGGTGGTCACCGGCACGATGTGCCCGGCGAAGAAGCCGGCGTCCTGCGCGGCGGCGGCCTTCTCGTGCGACGCCACGGCGAACTCGTCAAGCTGGGTGCGCGTGAAGCCCCACCGCTCGGCGATCATCTCTGCACCGACGCCCTGGTTGGGGGCGGTGCCGTCGTAGCGGTCGAGGAACGACTGCCCGTACGGGAACGACTCGGAGGAGACGTGCGAGCCCATCGGCACCCGCGTCATCGACTCGACGCCGCCGGCCACCACGACATCGTGATACCCGGACTCGACCACGGCCACCGCGAAGCTCAGCGCCTGCTGCGACGAGCCACACTGCCGGTCGATCGTCACGCCGGTGACCGTCTCCGGCCACCCCGCCGACAGGGCGGCGGTCCGGGCGATGTCCCCGGCCTGCTCGCCTGCCTGGGTGACACAGCCCCAGATGACGTCCTCGACGATCGAACCGTCGATCCCGGCGCGCTCGGCCAGCGCCTTGAGAACGGTCCCCGACAGATCGGCGGGATGCACCCCGGCCAGTCCACCCTTGCGCTTGCCCACCGCGCTGCGCACGGCCTCCACGATCACTGCACCCATGTGCGTGTTCCTCTCTTGAACGGTGAGTATCCGGTCCGGGAAGACCGGGTGTTGTCAGTGTTGCGCATCACGCTCAGCCGATGTACGGCGGCGTCCGCTTGAGCTCGCCCCGCGCGATGGTGCGGCGGTGGACGGCGTCCGGGCCGTCGACGATCCGCAGCGCACGCGCCCAGGCGTAGAAGTACGCCAGCGGGGTGTCACCGGAGACGCCGGCCCCGCCGAAGATCTCGATGGCCCGGTCGATCACCGCGCAGGCGACCTGCGGGGCGATCACCTTGATGGCGGAGATCTCGAACCGCGCCTCCTTGGCGCCGACGGTGTCGATCATCCACGCGCAGTGCTGGACCTGCAGGCGGGCCTGGTCGATCTCGATCCGCGAGTTGGCGATGTGCTCCTGCACCACGCCCTGGCTGGCCAGCGACCCGCCGAACGCGTGCCGGGACTTGGCGCGGTCGACCATGAGCGCCAGCGCCCGCTCCGCCATGCCGATGGCGCGCATCGCGTGGTGGATGCGGCCCGGCCCGAGACGGGCCTGGGCGATCGCGAACCCGGCACCCTCCTCGCCGAGGAGGTTCGACACGGGGACCCGCACGTCGGAGAACACGATCTCGCAGTGACCGTGCTGGTCCTGGTACCCGAACAGCGGCAGGTTACGCTCGATCGTCAGACCCGGGGTGTCCCGGGGCACGAGGACCATCGACTGCTGCCGGTGGGTCTCCGCGGACTCATCGGTCTTGCCCATGACGATGAGGATCTCGCAGCGGGTGTCGGCGATGCCGGTGATCCACCACTTGCGACCGTTGATCACGTACTCGTCGCCCTCGCGACGGATCACGGTCTGGATGTTGGTGGCGTCCGAGGAGGCCACGTCCGGCTCGGTCATGGCGTACGCCGAGCGGATCTTGCCCTCCTTGAGCGGCTCGAGGTACTTGGCCTTCTGCTCGTCGGTGCCGAACAGGTGGAAGGTCTCCATGTTCCCGGTGTCGGGCGCCTGCGAGTTGATCGCCTCCGGGGCGATGACGGGCGACCACCCGGTGATCTCCGAGACCGCGGCGAACTCGAGGTTGGAGATCCCGGACCACTCGGGCAGGAAGAGGTTCCACAGGCCCCGGCGACGGGCCTCGGCCTTGAGGTCCTCCATGACCGGCGGGTAGGCGTTGTCGCCGTGCTCGCGCAGGTACTCGGCCCAGACGGGCTCGGCGGGGAAGACGTGCTCCCGCATGAACTCCCACATGTTCTCCTGCAGCTCGATGCTGCGCTGACTGTGAGCGAATTCCATGTCATTACTCCTGTAGAAGCGATCCGCGGCTGCCCGCCGCGGGCGGGATGAGGGAAGAGGTGCCTGCGTCAGTGCAGGGTTGGTTCAGTGCAAAGTCAGTTCAATGCATAGTCATCCCACCGTCGACCACGAGCGTGGTCCCGGTGATGAAGGACGAGGCGTCCGAGGCCAGGAACAGCAGCGCCGAGTCGAGCTCGGGCTGCAGCCCCAGCCGACCGAAGATGGTGCTGCCGGTGATGTCGGCGAGCATCTTCTCCGGGATCTCGTCGGTCATCTCGGAGGCGAAGTACCCCGGGGCCAGCGCGTTGACGCGGATGCCACGGCGGCTGCCCCACTGCGCTGCGAGGTCGCGGGTCAGTCCGAGCACGGCCGCCTTGGTCGCCGAGTACGCGGCCTGGGGGGCGAAGCCGGCGGTGAGACCCAGGACGCTCGCGACGTTGACGATGCACGCGCCCGGCTCCATGACGGCCGCGCACTCCTTGGCGGCCCAGTAGGCGCCGTTCAGGTTGACGTCGACCACGCTGCGGAACTGCTCGGGGGTCTCCTTGAGAGCGGGCACGGCGGTGCCGATGCCCGCGTTGTTGACCAGCACGTCGATGCGCCCGTGGGCGTCCGTCGCCGCGCGGACCATCGCCGCACACGATTCGGGGTCCGCGACGTCGCAGGCCACGGTGGTCGCCACCGCCCCGGTCGCACGGAGCTCCTCGGCGAGGGCGTCAAGGCGCTCACGGCGCCGGGCGGCCAGGACGACCGTGGCACCGGCCGAGGACAGGGCCCGCGCGAAACCGGCCCCGAGCCCGGAGGAGGCGCCCGTGATCACCACGACGCGGCCGTCCAGCCGGAAGCGGTCGAGCACGGGCAGCGCCGACTGCGGTCCGGTCCGGGGATCGACCGGGGTGGGCGCTGCGGATGAAGACTCGGCCATCAGTTGGTCACCTTCCTGGAGTCGAGGATCGAGTGGCCGTGGTCGACCAGCTCGCGGATCTGCGGGCCGATGTCACCGAAGTCCTGACCGGCCATGTCGCCGGCCTCGGAGCGGGTCGCCACGCCCTGGGCGATCGCCGCGAACTTGAAGACGGCGAACGCCAGGTACCACGGCATGTGCGACGGATCGGTGTCGGTCGCCGCGCAGTACCGGTCGAGGAGGCGCTGGGGGCCGGGCCACCCCGGTTCGGTGGTGATGCTCGGGATGAGCGGCACCGTCGGCCCGTCAGGGTCGCCCCAGTACAGGACCGTCTGCGCCAGGTCGGCGACCGGATCGCCGAGCGTGGACAGCTCCCAGTCGAGGATGGCCTTGATCCGCCCCGGGTCGTCGGGGTCGACGACGTAGTTGTCGAGCCGGTAGTCACCGTGGATGATCCGCGACGACGGCGAGGTGGGCATGCTCTCGCCGAGACGCGCGGCCAGGTCGGGCAGCCGGTCGGCTCGAACGGAGGCGCTGGATTTCTCCGACTGGCCCATCCAGCGTCGCAGCTGCCGCTCCAGGTAACCGTCCGGGCGACCGAGATCCCCCAGCCCGACCGCGTTCTGATCCACCGCGTGAAGTGCGACCATCGCGTCGATCTGCGCGTCCGCCATCGCCGCCTTGTCGTCGTCGCTCTCGGCGAAGCCGGCCGGTAGCACGTCACGGATGACGTGACCGACCACCTTCTCCATCACGTAGTACGGCACGCCCAGGTCCTCGCCGGTGGTCTCGTTGAGCACCACCTTCGCCACCGGTACGCCCGTGCCCGCCAGCCCGAGCTGGATCCGCGCCTCGCGGCCCATGTCGTGCGCGCTGGGCAGGAGCTCGCCCGTCGGCGGGCGCCGCAGGATCAGCTCCCCGGCGTCCGAGCGGAGCGTGAACGTGAGATTGGACTTGCCGCCGGCGATGAGGTCGGCGTCGAAGTCCGCCCAGGCCTGCTCCCCTGTGGCCTCGGCGATCTTCGGCCCCACGACGTCGGGGCGGAGCAACTGGTCGACGGACAGTCCCGTGGACTCGGACGATGAAGTGGTCATGGCGTGGATCCTCGCGGTTGATGGGCGACCGGGCGGGTGGTTCGGGTCAGTTGTGGCCGACGCTCAGTTGTGGCCGACACGGTGCAGGTCGTGGCCCCGGGTCTCCTTCATGAAGGCGGTCGCGACCATCGTCGCCACGCAGAGGGCGATGATGTAGGCGCTGATCATCCAGTACAGATCCCACTGGATGAACTGGGCGTTGAGGTAGGGCGCACTGCCGCCGAACACCGCGACGGACAGCGAGTACGCGAACCCGATGCCGGCAGTGCGCATCTTGGTGGGGAACGCCTCGGACATGAACGAGGACAGGATCGAACCGGCGGCCGCCACCAGGGTCATGGCGATGAGCGAGGCGAGGAACAGCGTCCAGGGACGCTCGTCGATCATCCCCATGAGCACCGGGGTGGTGATGATCGTGCCGACGCCGAAGATGAAGATGACCGGACGGCGCCCGATGTGGTCGGAGAGCAGGCCCCACAGCGGGAGCGTGCACAGGGCGATGAGCTGGCTGCCGAAGATCGCCCAGAACGCGGCCTGTGAATCCATGTCACGCTGCGTGATGGCGAAGGTCGAGGCGTACGAACTCCAGGTGTAGTGCGCGACCGTGATGCCGGAGACCATGGCCACGACCAGTGCGATGGCACCGGCGAGCTTGCGGCGCGAGAACGTGGCGACCGGGGAGTTCGGATCGGCGGCAGCGGCCTCGGCGGCCTTGTCGAAGACGTCGGACTCCTCCATGCCGGACCGCAGGTACAGCACGAACAGTGCGAACACGGCACCGAGCAGGAACGGGACACGCCAGCCCCACTCGCCCACCGCGGACTCGGACAGGACGGCGGTGATGGTGCCGCCGATTCCGTAGGCGATGACCGTGCCGCCCATGATGGCGACGAAGACGAGGCTGCCCCACATGCCGCGACGGTGCGGGGGCGCGATCTCGGCGACGTAGCTGTAGGCGGTGGCCGACTCGCCACCGTGCGCGAAGCCCTGGATCATGCGACACAGCAGCAGCAGTGCCGAGGCGACGATCCCGAGCGTCCCGTAGGTCGGGAGCAGACCGATGAGCAGGCTGGCACCGGCCATCATGAGCATCGTGGTGATGAGGACGAACTTACGGCCCCGGACGTCGGCGATGCGGCCGAAGACGATGCCGCCCAGCGGGCGCATGAGGAAGCCCACGGCGAAGACGGCGAACGTCGCCAGCAGCGCCGAGACCGGGTTCTCGTTGTTGAACATCGCCGCGGCGATGTACGGGGCGAAGACCGCGTAGGCGGTCCACTCGTACCACTCGAACAGCTGGCCGGTGGTGCTGGCGGCCAGCGAGCGGACGTTACCGCGGTTGCCCGTGTCGGACTGCTTCGGGACGACGGCGGTGTCGCCGACCCTCCCGCGGTCGTCGGGGTTGATGGTGGCCTCGGCCATGTCAGTGTCCTTCGGTGGTAGTGGAGGGGTGGGGTGGCGTGTGGTCGTCGCGGAGTTCGCGACGCCGGATCTTCCCGGTCTGTGTCTTGGGCAGCTCACCGACGACGTGCACCTCGGCCGGCCGCTTGTAGGCGGCGAGCCGCTCGGCGGCGAAGGCGATCAGCTCGTCCTCGGTCGCGGTCCGCCCGGCCTTGAGGGAGACGAACGCGGCGACCTTCTCCCCGCGGTACTCGTCGGGAAGTCCCACGACGGCGGCCTCGAACACGGCGTCGTGCTCGTACAGGGCGTCCTCGACCTCGCGGGGCCAGACCTTGTACCCGGAGGCGTTGATCTGGTCCTTGAGGCGGTCCACGAGGTAGACCCAGCCGTCGGCGTCCATGACGGCGACATCGCCGGTGTGCAGGCGACCGCCGGGCATGGTCGACGCGGTCGCGGACTCGTTGCGCCAGTACCCGGACACGATCTGCGGGCCCGACAGGACGAGTTCGCCCTGCTCGCCCGGTGCCACCGGCTGATCGTCCACGCCGACGACCTCGGCGCCGATCCCCGGCAGCGGGACGCCGATGGACAGGGTGCCGCTCGCGTCGTCGACCGGCGCCCGGAGCCCGGGCGGCACCGCGATGACCCCGGAGGTCGTCTCGGTCATGCCGTACCCGTTGTGGATGTAGTGGCCGAACCGCTCCTCGAAGCGCTCGACCGTCGACGGCGGGATGGGCGCCCCGCCGCTGTACAGGGTCTTGACCGCCGAGAAGTGTTCCGGGCCTGCCTCGTCGAGGCGCATGAGCGCGTTGTAGGCGGTGATCGAACCGATGGTGAACGTCACCCCGTGCTCGTGGAACGCGTCCAGCATGACCTCGGGACGGAAACGTCCGGCGAAGACGAGGGTGGAGTCGCTGACCAGCGCGAGGGTGGCGTTGATGACGGCACCCGTGATGTGGAACAACGGCGCCATCGCGAGCACCACGTCGCCCGGCACGAGCCCCACGAAGTCGGCGAAGCTCCGCGCGACGGCGATCACGTTGGCGTGGGAGTTCATCGCACCCTTGGGCGGCCCGGTCGTTCCCGAGGTGTAGGTGAGGAGCGCGAGATCGTCGGGGGTGCCCTCCGCGGGCTGGGGCGTGCGCCCCTCGAACTCGCGGATCAGGGAGACCAGATCGCCGTCTGCCGAGGGCTCGACCTGCTGGTCGGCGCCGAAGGCGCGGGGATCGTTCCGGGTCTGCAGGTCCCGCTCGCTGGTGCCGAGGACCCACGCCACAGCGGTGCCGGAGACCGCGTCGCGGATGGCGGGCACGTCACGGTCGGTCGCGATGATCCCCACCGCGCCGGAGTCCTCGACGGGGAGCCGGAGCTCGCGGCCGAAGTACATGGGGTTGAGCACGACGGCGGCGGCGCCGATCTTCCACAGTGCCAGCATGGCCAGCGCGTACTGGGGGATGTTCTGGAGGTGGATGCCGACACGGTCCCCGGGCGCGACCCCGCGGACCTGCAGGGCCGTCGCGAGCGCATCCGCCATCGCGTCGACCTCGCGGGCGGAGAATCCGCTGTCGAAGTACGCGATGGCGATCCGCTCCGGCGAGGACGCGACACGCTCACGCCAGGCGTCCACGAGCGTCGCCCGCCGCGTCACCAGGCTCTCGTCGAGCCCCGGTCGATACAGCGTGCGCCATGGCCTCGGGTCTTCCTGGCTCATCGTCGCTCCTCTCGTTCAGGTCGTTCTGCCGTTTACCGACCGATCGATCGCTCGGTGTGCGATAGTGTTACCCACACCACATCAGGTGTCAAGCGAGAGGGTGGATAGGGTTGTGACGATGAGTGAGAAGACCTCGGCGGACTGGCGGGAGTTCGGCCCGGACGAACTCTCCACTCCCCTACGCGCGGCCCTGGAGGTCTTCGCCCGGCACGGCTACCACGGGGCCTCGATCAGGATGATCGCCGAAGCCGCCGGGCTCTCGGTTCCGGGCCTGTACCACCACTACCGCTCGAAGCAGGCGATCCTGGCCGCGGTCGTGGATTCGGCCATGGCGGAGATGCTCACACACACCCGGGCCGCCGCCGATGACGCGGAGGAACGCACCGTGACCAGGTTCGAGAATGTCGTCGAGTGCCTGGCCCGCTTCCACATGGCGCGTCGCGACCACGCGTTCGTGGCGTCCACGGAGATGCGCAGCATGGATCCGGACGTGCGGGCCCACCACATCGCGCAACGCGACGCCCAGCAGGAGATGCTCGAGGACGCCATCCGTGCCGGGATCGAATCCGGCGAGTTCACGTGCGCACACCCCGAGGACGCGGCGCGCGCCATCGCCTCACTGTGCGTGTCGATCGCGTCCTGGTACCGCCCCGACGGACCACTGTCCGCCGACGACGTCGTCGCCCGACACCTCGAGTTCGCCCGGGGCATGGTCGGTGCGGCGCGGGCCTGAATCCGCACCCCGTAGCCGGCCCCGCGCCCTATCCGGCCCCCGCGCCGTCAGCGCCGCCGCGCACCCCGGCCCGTGGGCTTGGGCGCACGCTCTGCCCGGGACTTCGCCTTGGCGGCGGTCTTCTCGCGCGCGGTCCGCTTCTCTCGCGGGGGCTCCCCCGCACCTCGTGACGTACCCGCCCTGCGACCCCGCACGATGCCGACGAACTCGTCGATCAGCTCGTCACCCTCCCGCGCCGGCGACCACGCGATGCCCATCCGCGTCGCGGGGACCCCCTCGACCGGCCTCACCACCACGTCCCGCCGACTCAGTGATCGCGCGTACGGCAGCGGCAGCACGAGCAGCCCGACGCCGGCGGCGACCAGATCCACCGCGGCGGAGACCTCGTCGGGTGTCGCGCCGATCGGGTCCACCGGCTCGAGCCAATGCTCGCCGTCCAGATCCGCGGCGGCGACCGAATCGAAAGCGCCGAGTTCGTGATCCTTCTCGGCCAACACGGCCATCGTCTCGGTGTACAGCGGAACCCGGAGCAGGCCGGGCGGGGCCGACCGCGGTGCGTCATCGGGCTCGCGGACGAAGATCACGTCGAAACCGTCAGCCCCGGCGGAGTCGGCGAGCTCCGCTCGCGGGTCGCCCGCACGCCGCGCCGAGACGGGGACGCCGGGGTTGCGCTCCCGCCACCGGGTCAACCACTTGTCGGGCTGCACGCCGGGGACATAACCGACGGCCAGGCGGCCCGCCACGGAATCGCTGTCGTCGTTCACCCCCCAACGGTAACCTCTCGTCAGCTGAACCCAATTCAGTACAGTCCCACCCCTCGACCGGAGGCACCATGACCCACATCTTCAGAACCGTCGACGAGTTCCGCCGAGCCGCGGACCTCGACCTGGGGGCGGGTGACTGGTTCACCATCACCCAGGAACGGATCGACACGTTCGCCGACGTCACGGAGGACTGGCAGTGGATCCATGTCGACGCCGAGAAGGCGGCCGACACCGACCTGGGCACGACGGTCGCCCACGGATACCTCACCCTGTCCCTCATCCCCCGCCTGAGCTCCGAGCTGTTCACCTTCGAAGGCGTGGGCAGGGCGGTCAACTACGGCTTGGACAAGGTGCGGTTCCCGTCCTACGTCCGCCCCGGTGACCGCATCCGCGCGCGCGGGCGGGTGGCGTGGACGCGAGAGGCGGCGGCCGACGGGGTCCTGGGATGCGTCCACTACGCAATCGAGGTCGAGGGGCGCGACACCCCGGCGTGCGTGGCAGAGGCCCTGATGGTGGTCTTTCCCCCCGGCGACTGAGCCCCATCCTCTTCTGTACTGAACTCAGTTCAACTACGCTACGCTGGCGGGACATCCCCCGAGACAGCCGGAAAGGGCCTAAGACATGGAGCGTTTCTCAGACAGGGTCGTGCTGGTCACGGGCGCGACCGGCGGAATCGGATCCGAGATCTGCCGCCGACTCGCCGCGGAGGGCGCCGTCGTCGTCGTCGCCGACCTCCCCGGCACCGACCTCGACGCGGCGGTCTCCGCCCTGCCGGCCGGTCCCCACCTGGCCGTCGAACTGGACGTCTCCGTCGAGGCGCACTGGACCGCCGCGGTCGAGCGCGTCACCGAGGCCCACGGACGCCTGGACGCCCTGGTCAACAATGCCGCGATCGGGAGCATCAAGTCCGTGGAGGACGAGACGCCGGAGCACTGGCAACGCGTCATCGACGTGGATCAGACCGGCGTGTGGCTGGGCATGAAGCACGCGGGCACGATGATCGAACGGACCGGCGGAGGCTCGATCGTCAACGTGTGTTCGATCCTGGGCAGCGTCGGCGGGTTCGGCAACAGCTTCGCCTACCACGCCGCCAAGGGCGCGGTCCGGACCATGACCAAGAACGCGGCCATCCACTGGGCCACCAGGGGCGTCCGCGTGAACTCGCTGCACCCGGGCTTCATCGAGACGCCGCAGCTGCTCGAGCGCTACGAGGGCAGCGAACGACACCGCGGGATGCTCGCGGGTACACCGATGGGTCGGCTCGGGACCCCGGCCGAGATCGCCGGCTGTGTGGCGTTCCTGGCCAGCGACGACGCCGGGTTCATGACCGGCACCGAGGTCTACGCCGACGGCGGCTGGACTGCGCGCTGACCCCGGTCCGATAGCACGCGAGCGGGCCCGCGGGGAGATTCCCCGCGGGCCCGTTGCCGGTTCACCGTGTCGACCCGGCCCGTCAGGCGGTGACGTACCGCTGGACGCCGTCCACCGTGACCTCGTCGACGACGATCTCGCCTCGCGCCACCAGGACATCCAGGTGGGCGACGGTCTCGCACACCGCGATCATCTGGTTGAAGCCGTCGAGCGAGGTGAACGCCCGCTCGCGGCGCGTCCACGGCAGCCCCGCCGCCACGTCCGCGCCGGTGGCCCCCTCGCGAGCACGCACCCGGTCGCGCGTCGCGCGCAGCCGGGCGTCGTGATGGTCCAGCAGCTCCCGCACCCGGACGTGCACGCTCCCCCCCACCGCCCCGTGGGCGGGCAGCATCTCGGTATCCGGGCGGTGCAACATCGCCTCGAGGGAATCGAGGTAGTCGCCCAACGGGTTGTCCCACCCGCCGAGCTCGAAGCCGATCGACGGGGAGATCCTCGGCAGGACGTGGTCGCCGGTGAACGTCACACCCAGTCCGGGGTCCTCGAAGACGAGGTGCCCCTTGGTGTGGCCGGCGGTCTGACGAGCCTGCATCTGTCGGCCGGCCACGGAGACCGGCCCCTGCTCGGTCCACTCGTCGGGCATCTCCCAGTCCGAGGCGATCCACGGCTCGGCGAGTGAGTCGATCCTCGATGCCTCGGCGATCTCCGCGGCGCCGGCCCGCTCCAGCACGGCGAGCGAGTCTTCCGGTACGGCGCTGCGCAGCTCATGGAGCGCGCTGAGGCCCGGGCGCTCGCCGCCACCCAGATGGATCCGGCTACCCACCCGGCGGCGGAGCTCGGGACCCATCGTGTAGTGGTCGCGGTGGATGTGCGTCACGTGGACGTCGGTGATCTCGTCCAGACCCACGTCGATGGAGGCGAGACCGTCGCGCAGGATCTCCAGGTTGCCGGGGACGTTCCAGCCGGCGTCGATCAACGAGACCCCGTCGACACCTTCGACCACGTAGACGTTGATGGCGCGCAGCCCGTCCTGCGGCATGGGCAGGGGGATCCGGTGGACCGAGTCGGTCACCGGGTGGCAGCCGAGCTCGGTCCAGTCCGCACCCACGCGGGTCACGACCCGTCGACCATGACCTGCTCTTCGCCCATCACCATGATGGCGCGACCCCCCATGGAACCCACGTGCTCGGCGGCCTTGGCCCACTCCGGGCTCTCGAGCATCGCGTCGTAGGCCTCCTTCGAGTCGAAGCTGAGCACCGACACACCGTCCCAGCCGAGCGAGTGCTTGTTCCCTCCGGTCTCCTTGACGGCCGTGTGCGACCACCGGCGCAGGCCCGGGAGCGGGTAGGTCACATCAGCGTGCTCGCCACGCCACCAGTCGATGAACTGCTCGTGCGTCCACTCCGAGGGCTTGGATGCCATGACGATGAGGTTGTACATGTGGTCCTCCATACTTGAATTCACTTCATGTTCAGCGGCCACGGTAGCACCGCGCCGTTTCCCCTGCCGGGCTACCGGGTCAGTGCACCAGCCGGATGCACGCGCCGGTCACGGACTCCGCGATCTCCGAGAGGGTCCGGTCCCTGCCCGGCCGGTACCAGTTCCACACCGAATTGATCAGACCCAGGACGTACCGTCCCAGCTCGACCTCATCCCGCTCCGGGAAGTCACCGGACGCCATCCCCTGCGCGAGCAGCCCGCTCCAGTCCCGCTCGACGACGCGCACCATCTCGCGCGCGCGCACCCGCTCCTCCTCCTCCCGCTCCGACGAGCGCGGCGAGGCGAGCATGTCGATGTGGTGCAGCAGGATCCGAGCCTGGAGCGCCTCGCTCTCGGTGATGTCGTACGCGCTCGCGATAGCGGCCCGGAGAGCGGATTCCGCGTCGGGTGCATCCTGCACCGCCACGGCGAACCGCTCGTGATACCGGGTCAGCTCGGTGCTCATGATGGTGAGCAGGCAGTGCGCCTTGGACTCGAAGTAGTGGTAGAGCGCGGTCTGGCCGATACCCACCTCGCTGGCCACCGTGGCCCACTTGGTGTGTTCATACCCGACGCTGCCGAAATTGGCCACGGCGGCGTCGAGGATCACCTTCCTCTTGGAACGTGGCCCGTCGGTCTTGGACTTGGTGGTGGTCGCCATCGTGCATTCCCCCCGTGCTCGGTGTAGTCGTTCCAGGTTAAGCGAAAGTGAGTTCAGCTCACACGGTCTTCGACCAACAGATCCGGCGGCGGATCGCCGCCCCTACTCGTCGGTGACGAGCTCGGCCGCCAGCGAGGCCGCACCGCGGCGGTCGAGCTTGCCCACCCGGGACTGCGGGAGCGCGCTGACCGTCCGGACGTATTCCGGCCACTTGAACTTGGGGAAGTCCGCCGCCTCGAGGTGCTGACGGATCTCGTCCAGGCTCAGCGCCTCGCGTTCGGAGACGACGAGGGCCGCCGCCCGCTCCCCGAGCACGGGGTCGGGCACCGGGACCACACACACCTGGTGGATGCCGGGGATCGCCGCGAGGGCGTCCTCCACCTCGTTGATGTCGATGTTGCGCCCGCCGCGGATGATGAGGTCCTTCTCCCGGCCGCGGATGCTCACGCTTCCGTCGTCGTGGATGAGGGCGCGATCGCCCGTCGCCAGGAACCCCTCGGCGTTGACGTCGGGCGCCACCGGCACTCCCCCGCGGGCGTATCCCAGGAACAGCGAGGGGCCCTTCACCTGGAGGGATCCGGTCTCCCCGGCGCCCAGCGCGGCCCCGTCCTCGCCCACCACGCGCACCTCGGTCCCCGGGAACGGGCGACCGTCACGACCCAGGCGGGTCTCGACGTCGTCGGTCGGGGACGGCGTGGTGTGGCCCAGACACTCGGACATCCCGAACACCCGCAGCAGGGTCGTGCCCAGCTTGACCTCCGCGCCCCGCAGGGAGTTCTGGTTCATCGGACCCCCGCCCACCGTCATGGCCTTCATGGCCGACAGCGCCCCGTCCGCGCCGTCGACGAGCGTGAGCTGCAGCGCCATGGTCGGCACCAGCATCGTCCAGGCCACACGGTGCTCGCGCAGGAGTGCGACCGCCGCCTCGGGGTTCCACTTCTCGGACGCGATCATGGGTCCGCCGAGCATCGCCGGCAGGTACATCCCGAAGCAGATCGCGGCGGCCGAGGACAGCGGCACCAGGGCGCCCACGGCGTCACCGGCTTCCAGCCCGACGGCCTCGATGGTGGACCGCCCGGCGTAGCGCAGGGCGTCCTCGGTCTGGATGACGCACTTGGGCCGTCCGGTCGATCCGGAGGTCATGGCCGCGACGGCCCCTCCGTTCCACCGCCCGACCCCACGGGAGACCCCGTCGGCCGGACCGTGGACACCCCACCCGTCCAGGGCCTCGCCGGCGGCGACGAAACCCTGCTCCGCCAGACCCCACACCGCGGCGGCGTGGGAGTCGGCCACCACGATGTCCGGCTGGAGGTCCTCCATGGCGATGTCGAACTCGGAGCGCGTCGCGTGACCGCTCATCACGGCGAGCATCCCGCCGGACAGGCCCACCGCGACCGCGGCCGCGACGGTCCGCCACGAGTTGTCGGCGCGGATGAGGACCGTCGACGGGGCGTCCGCCGCGGTGTCCAGCAGCTGCGCGAGGTCGCGGGCGGCGCGCACGACCGCGTCGGTCGAGTGGGTCCCGTCGCCGTCCACGACCGCCACGGCGTCGGGGGTGTGGGCGGCGCGTTCGACGACGTCGCGGGCCAACTGCTTCATGGTGACGTTCTCCTCGGGGGTTGTGGGTGGAGTCCGCGGGCGACGGCGGGGATGCGGGCGGGGGCGGTGCTGCTGGGGTGCGGTGTGGTTGCGGTCTGGTGTGGTGCGGTGCGCCGGGCGCGCGATCAGGGGACGACGACGAGGCGACCGGATGCCCGGCCGTGACGCAGATCCTCATACGCCTCGAGGACGTCGTCCAGCCCCCGCACCTCCACCACCGCGCTCAGGCTCCCGGCGGCAGCCAGGTCGAAGACCTCCCGCAGGTGGTGATGGGGGCCCCAGAAGGGCGCGGACACGCGCCACCCGCGGGGCATCGAACCTGTCTTGTCGACGGTCAACCGCCCGCCGGCGGATCCCACGACGGCCAGCGCCCCGCCGGTCGCCATGAGCCCGGGGGCCGCGTCGAGGGTGTCGGGGGACCCGACGAAGTCCATGACCAGGTCCGCCCCGGTCCCGCCGGACAACTCGTCGACGAGCGAACGTGCCTCGGCGACCGAGCCGACCGCGTGGTGGGCCCCCAGCCGGAGCCCGAGGTCGCGGGCGGCGGCGCGCGGATCCACCGCGATCACCACCTCCGGGGACCGGGCCGCGAGCACCTGGAGCGCGAGGTGGCCGAGGCCTCCGATGCCGACGACCACCACGATCGCCCCCTCGGGGTCGAGCGGCTGGTCGGCGACGGCGTGGTAGGCGGTGAGTCCTGCGTCCGTCAGCGGCGCGAGTGCCGGCCCCGCGGCCGGGTCGACCTCGACGAGGTGGCGGGGCGACGGGACGAGCATGTAGTCGGCGAGGCCGCCGTCGTACCCCGTCCCGCCTCCGATGGGTCCGGTCAGCTCGACGCAGTAGTTGTCGCGGCCGCTGCGGCACTTACGGCACTTTCCGCACGACCAGACGCCGTGCACGCCGCAGGTGCGGCCCACCCAGTCCCCGTCGCGGTCGTCCCCGACGGCGACGACGGTGCCGACGACCTCGTGGCCCAGGGTGAACGGCAGTTCGTACGGCAGGACGCCGGCCGCCGAGTCCATGATGTGCAGGTCGGAGTGGCACAGTCCGGCGGCGTCCACACGCAGCAGCACCTGACCGGGACCGGGCGTCGGGACGGGGATCCGGTCGAGGGTGGGGGCCGATCCCCACTCGTGCAGGCGGACCGCCCGCATGACCTCGGGCAGGCCGGCGGTCCCCGTCGCCCCGGTCATCGTGCGGTCCACCCGCCGTCCACCGTGAGGACGTGACCGGTGACGTAGCTCGAGGCGCCCGAGGCGAGGAAGAGCACCGCCCCGTCGACCTCCCCGGCGCGACCGCCACGACCGAGCATCGAGTTCCGGCGGACCCACCCGGCGGACTTGTCGTTGGTGAACAGTCCGTCGGTCATCTCCGTGTCGAACCATCCCGGGACCACGGCGTTGACGCGCACGCCGCGGCGTCCCCACTGCCCGGCGAGCTCGCGGGTGGTGCCGATGACGGCGGACTTGCTGGCCGCGTATCCGGCGCCCCCGATGGGCGCGGTGGAGACCAGACCGACCACCGACGAGACGTTGATGATCGACATCTCCCGGTCCTCGGGCAGCGCCTTGACGGCGGACACCGACAGGTGGAACCCGGAGGTGAGGTTGACGCGCAGGATGTCGTCGAACTCCTCGGCGGACTCCGTGAGCGCGTCGGGCGGTCCCGGACGACCGGCGTTGTTGACCAGGATGTCCACCGCACCGTTGATGCCGGATGCGGTGGAGATGAGGCGCTCGCGGTCGGCGGGGACCGTGATGTCGCATTCGACCGGCACGACGGATGGCAGGTCCGCGGCCAGCGCGGCGAGACGGTCCGCTCGGCGGGCCGCGGCGACGACGGTCGCCCCGGCCGCGGCGAGGGTCCGGGCGAACCCGTCACCCAGACCCGAGGACGCGCCGGTGACCACGGCGACGCGGCCGGTCAGGTCGAACAGCTCTGCAGGTGAGGCCATCTCAGTACACCGCCGTCCGTCCACCGTCGACCGGGATGAGTGCGCCGGTGGTGTACCCGGCCTGGTCGGAGGCGAGGTGCACGACCATCCCGGCGAGCTCGCGGGGGTCACCGAGGCGGCCGGCGGGCAGACGGCCCACGACCAGCCCGAGGAACTCGGAGTCCCAGTCCGCCGCCATGTCCGAGGCGAAGGCCCCCGGCATGATGCAGTTGACCCGCACCGTGGGGGCGTATTCCTGGGCGAAGGCGCGGGTGAGGGCGTTGAGCCCGTTCTTCGCCGCCGCGTAGGTGGCCTCCTGCGGGCTGGGTCGCTCGGCACCGATGCTGGAGATGTTGATGATCGAGCCTCCCCCGGCCTTGACCATCCGGTCACCGGCCACCGCCATGAGACGGAACGGGCCCTGGAGGTTGACCTCGATCGTCTTGGTGAACAGTCCCTGGGTGACGTCGAGCGAGGTCGGCGCGAGGGGCGCTATCCCGGCGTTGTTGACCACGATGTCGATCGAACCATGGTCGGCGACGATCTTGTCGACCGCGGGCTCGATCGCGTCCCAGTCCCCCACGTGCAGCGCCAACGCGTGCGCGGCGGTCCCGGTCGCCTCGGAGATCTCGCGGGCCACGGCCTCGCACTGGTCGGCCTTGCGGCTGGAGACGATCACGGTGGCGCCGGCCTCGGACAGAGCCAGGGCCATGGCCTTGCCCAGTCCGCGGGTGGCGCCGGTGACCAGGGCGACCTTACCGGCGAGAAGAGTGGACGGGTAGCTCATGCCGATGCCTCCGACGTGGTGGACGGGGTGTACTTCTTCAGCTCCAGGCGGGCCATGGTGCGCAGGTGGACCTCCGACGGCCCGTCCGCGATCTGCAGCGCACGGGTCAACGCGAAGAACCGGCCGAGGACGTTGTCGTCGCTGACACCCGCGGCGCCGAACGTCTGGATCGCGCGGTCGACGACCCGGTGGGCGGTCTCCATCGCACTGATCTTGATCGCCGCGACCTCGGACCGGGCGGCGGCGTTGCCCTGGGTGTCCATGAGCCAGGCGGCCTTGAACGTGACGAGCCGGATCTGGTCGATCTCGATGCGGCTGCGGGCGATCCACTCCCGGATCACGCCGCGCTTGGCGAGCGGTTCACCGAAGGCGACGCGGTCCGTGGCGCGTTGGCACATCATCTCGAGCGCCCGCTCGGCGATGCCGATGGCGCGCATGGCGTAGTGCATCCGGCCGGGCCCGAGACGCCCCTGCGCGATGGCGAATCCGCCGCCCTCCTCCCCGAGCATGTTCGTGACGGGGACCCGGACGTTCTCGAACAGGACCTCGCCGTGGCCGAGCCGGTCGTGGTAGCCGAGCATCGGCAGGTCGCGAACGATGGTCACGCCCTCGGTGTCCGTCGGGACGATGATCATCGACTGCTGGCGGTAGGTGCTCGCCTCCGGGTCCGATTTGCCCATGACGATCATGAACTTGCAGTCCGGGTCGATCACCCCGGAGGCGTACCACTTGCGTCCGTTGATCACGTACTCGTCACCGTCGCGGACGATGCTCGTGGAGATGTTCGTGGCGTCCGAGCTGGCGACCGCGGGCTCGGTCATGGCGAAGGCCGACCGGATCTCGCAGTTGAGCAGGGGCTCCAGCCACTGCTTCTTCTGCTCGGCCGTGCCGTACAGGGCGAGGATCTCCATGTTCCCGGTGTCCGGGGCCGAGCAGTTGATCGCCTCGTTGCCGATGAGCGACCGGCCGACGATCTCCGCCAGGGGGGCGTATTCGAGGTTCGTCAGGCCGGCGCCGAGGTCACCGTGGGCCATGAAGAGATTCCACAGGCCCTGCTCGCGGGCGATGCGCTGCAGGTCGCGCATGATCTGGGGCTGCTCGTGCGGATTCTCGTTCTCGGCGATCTGGCGGTCGTACACTGCCTCGGCCGGGTACACGTGTTCGTCCATGAACACCTGCAGCTTCTCGGCGAGCTCCGCCGTCCGCGGGGAATACGCGAAATCCATGGTCTGTCTCGTTTCTCGGGTGTCGCGTCAGGCCAGGCGTTCGATGCCGGTGACGATGAGGCGGTTGATCGTGTCGGGGAGGAGTTCCTGGGCCGGGTCATGGTGCCGGCCCTCGCGGTGGCGCCGGAGGTTGTGGCCCATGATCGCGGCCATCTTGAAGCGGCCGAGCGCGTCGAACCAGGTGAAGTCGGTGAGTGGACCGGCGGCGGCGCTGTAGGTGTCGATGAGCTCCTCCGGCGTCGGCAGTCCGGCGACCTCGCGACCCACGCCGGGGAAGTTGGTGCCGTCGGCAAAGACGAGGAACCAGCCGAGCTCGACCCGCGGGTCCCCCGGGCTCCAGATCTCCCAGTCGATGAGCGCGGCCGGCTCGGTGCCGTCGGACAGGATGTTGCCCAGTCGGTAGTCGCCGTGCACCAGCACGGGGTCCACCGCATCGGGGATCCGCGCGGTCAGCAACTCCTCGAACCGCGCGGCGTCGGGGACCAGCTCCGGCGGCACGGCGGCCATGGTGCGGGCCCAACGCCTGAGCTCGTCGGCGGGCGAGAGGACCTCGCCGTCGACCGGGAGAGAGTCCAGCGGTACCGCGTGCAACACCGGCAGGACCTCCGCGGCGCGGCGCATCCGCGCCGCGGCCAGGGTGGGCTCGACGGCCGGGTCGTCCAGGACCGGCTCGAGGGACTCCCCCCGCACCAGGTCCATGGCGAACCACGCCGGCTCGGTCTCGTCGGTGGCACGGATTCCGGGCACGGGCACGTCGGTCCCCGCGAGCGCGGTCATGATCCGGGCCTGACGGAGCATGTCGTGGCGCCCGATGGCCTTCTGCCCCGGGGGGACGGACTTGATGACGAACGACTCGTCGGCGCCGGAGATCCGGTAGGTCAGGCCCGAATGCCCGCCGAGCATGGGCTCGAGCGCTCCGAAGGGCCCGGACACGCCGGCCGCCTCGAGCCCGGCGACCACGCGGTCACGCAGCTGTGTCTCGTGGGTGGTCTCGGTGGTGTCGGCGGCGGTCATGGCCTCGGCTCTCTGGGTAGGCCGAGCACACGCTCGGCGAGGATGTTTCGCTGGATCTCGTCGGTCCCCCCGGCGATCCGGTAACCCGGGGCGCCCAGGACGTGTTCCGTCCAGGCCCAGGTGCCCCAGCGATCGCCGCGCACCGCGAGCTCGGGACCGAGCAGGGTGCGTACCGTCTCGGAGGTGCGGGCCATCGTGTCCGTGGCCAGGAGCTTGCCCACGGAGGCCTCCGGCCCGGGCTCGCGTCCGGCCACGACCGCGGCGGCGACCCTCATCCCCACCAGACGCTGCACGAAGCTCCGGCAGATCAGGTCGGCCACCTGGTCGCGCTCGAGGGCATCGAGATCGCGTCCGAGGTTCCGCGCGAGCTCGACCGCCCGGTCGGCGTTCTCGAGACCGAGTCCGCCCGAGTCCAGGCGCTCTGCGGCCAGGACCGTCAGCGCGACCTTCCAGCCGGCGCCGACGGGGCCCAGACGGTAGCGGTCATCCAGCTCGACGTTCTCCAGGAGGACCTCGTTGAACGAGCTGCCCCCGGTCATCTGGCGGATCGGCCGCACCGTCACACCGGGCGCGTCCATCGGCACGATGAACACGGTCAACCCCTGGTGCTTGGGGACGTCGGGATCGGTCCGGCACACGGCGACGCCGTAGTCGGACACCGGCGCACCGGAGGTCCACACCTTCGCGCCGTTGATCACCCAGCGTCCGTCGCGCTCGACGGCCCGGGTACGGACCGCGGCCAGGTCCGACCCGGCCTCGGTCTCGGAGAAGAGCTGGCACGCGATCAGATCGGTGCGCAGGAGTGCCCGGACGTACTCGGCGCGCTGCTCCTCGGTGCCCCACTGCGCGATGGTCGGGGCGATGAGTTGCTGCGTGACCGGGAACATCTCGGTCCGCTGCGGCAGGTCGTACTCCGCCTCCAGCCGCCGGAAGGCCAGGTCGAAGGCGATCGGCAGGCCCCGGCCGCCGTACTCGGCACCCCAGGTCAGCGCGCCGAAGCCGGCGTCGAACTTGGCCTGCTCGTAGTCGCGGCGCCGGTCGGTCTCCTCGCGCTCCTGCTCGGGGGTCCAGTTCTCGAACACCACTACCGCGTCGGAGCCCTCACCCCAGGGTCGGGCCTGGCGCGGCGAGGCGACGGTGGACAGCCAGTCGCGGGCGGAGTCGATGAACTCGGACAGCCCCGCGGGCTGGGTGTCGGTAGCGGCGGTCATCGCCGGCCCCCTTCCAGAACGGTGCAGGCGCTGATCCCGGGCGCGCCGTAGACGTGGGTGAACCCGAGCCGCGGTGCCCCGGGGACCTGTCGGTCGCCGGCCTCGCCGCGCAGCTGGGTGACGATCTCGTGGACCTGACGGAGGCCGGATGCCCCGATGGGCTCGCCGTTGGCCAGGCAGCCGCCGTCGGTGTTGACGGGGAGACGTCCACCGATCTCGGTCTCGCCGCGTTCGAGCATGGACTCCTGCTCGCCGTCCTCACAGAACCCGCATTCGGCCATGTGCATGATCTCCGCCCCGGACTCGGTGTCCTGGAGCTGCGCCACGTCGATGTCGGCCGGGGCGACGCCGGCGGTCTCGAACGCCCGGCGGGCCACCTCGGTACTCACGCTGCTCGGCTCGCCGTCGCCCTGCACGGCGGGGCTGAAGACCTCGAACGACCCGAACGGGCGGGTCCCGGTGGACACGGCCCGGACGGCCACGGCGCGGCCGCCCATCCGGGCCGCCACCTTCTCCGAGGCGAGCAGGATCGCGGCGCCGCCCTCACCCGGGTTGCAGAACATGAACTGGGTGAGCGGGTCGTTGACCATCGGCGAGGCGGCGATCTCCTCCAGGGTCTTGGGATCGCGGCGCCAGGCGTTGGGGTTGATGCTGCCGTTGCGGTAGGCCTTCTCCGCCACCCGTGCGAGCGTGGTCTCGGAGATTCCGTGGCGGGCCATGTACCGGGTGATCTTCATGGCGAAGAACTGGGTGGTGACCATGAGCCCGTGGGTGCCGTACCCCTCGGTGAGGCCCCAGTCCTCGGCCCGCGGGTCGAACGCGCCGCGCGGGTGCTTGTCGAACCCCACGGCCAGGGCCACCTCCGCGGCTCCGGACCGGATCGCGTTGATGGCCGAGACCAGTGCGCTACCGCCTGTGGCGCACCCGTTCTTGACGTTGGTGAAGGGGATCCCGGTCAGCCCCAGGTCGGCGACGAGGGTGTCGGCGAGGCCGGAGCCGTCGCTGCCGCCGAAGGCGATCTGCACGTCCTTCCACTCCAGGCCGGCGTCCGCCAACGAGGTGCGGATGGCGGTCACGGCCATCTGTCGGCCGGTGACCCCGTCCTGGCGTCCGAACTTCGACAGTCCCGCGCCGACGATGAAGACGTCCGACATCAGTTCTCCTCGGTGGTGGTGGCCGCCAGGGAGAAGCGCGGCACGGGATGGGCCTCGACGAGGTGGACCTCGCTGCCGATCAGCTCGGCGGGAGAGGTGCCGTCGAGGCGCGCCTCGACCTTGACGCCCTCGGGCATTTCGACGTATCCCACGGCGAAGGGGGTGAACCCGCCTGCCGGCGGGACGTAGGGGGGTGACTTGGGCGGGAAGCGCTGGATCGTCGCGGTCCACACCGTCCCGGTGGTGGACAGGTCGATCCCGGTCGTCTCGGCTCCGCCGCAGCGCTGACAGCTCACGGACGCGGGAAACGCCACGGTCGAACAGTGGTCACACCGACTCCCCCGCAACCGGGGCGACTCGTTCTCGTTCTGGGTCATGGTGTGCAGTCCTCCTGTTGTCCTGTGACGTTTCCCGCTCCGTGATGAGACCGTCAGATCAGCGGCCGACCCACTTGGGCTCGCGCTTCTCGAGGAACGCCTGGACGCCCTCCTTGCCGTCGGCCGACTGCAGCGAGTTGCCGACCGCGAAGTGCTCCATGATCATGAGCGACTTGATGTCGGCGTCGAGGCCCTGGTTCACGGCCATCTTGGTGAGCTTCATCATGAACGGGCTCTTGTCGGTGAGCTGTCCGATGAAGTTCTCGACGCACTCGTCGAGCTGGTCGGCCGGGGCCGAGTCGTTGATGAGGTCGAAGTCCTTGGCCTCCTTGCCCGAGAGCAGCTTGCCCGTGAGCATGAGCTCCTTGGTCTTGCGCAGGCCGATCATCCGCGGGAGGCGGTAGATCGGGCCGGCGCCGCCGAACAGGGCGCGACGGATGTGGAAGTCGCCGATCTTGGCGTCATCCGCGGCGATCGCGAAGTCGCAGGAGATCATGAGCTCGAAGCCGCCGGCGGTGACGTAGCCCTCGAGGACCGCCACGGACGGCGTGTTCATCGAGTAGAGGCGGTCACAGACCTGGGCCGAGAGGACGCCGACGTCCATGGCGTTGGTGGTGCCGACGAAGTCGCCCAGCAGCTCGTTGAGGTCGAAGCCCGAGCAGAACTGGTTGTTCACGCCACGGAGGACCAGGACCTTGAGGTCGGGATCGGCGTCGACCTCCTTGATGATCTCGTCCAGGCGGTGCAGGAGCTCCACCGTGACGGCGTTCTTGACATGCGGGCGGTTCAGCCAGACGCGGGCGACGTCGCCGTCCTTCTCCAACAGCACGTGGTCGGTGTCAACCATGATCGTTCCTTTCGTTGTTCCTGAACTGGATTCAGTTCATGTCTACAGGGTCGCGGCGAGTCCGTCAACCCATATCTCGAACTTGGTTCAATTTGGCCCCGAAGGGCCGGTTCGCACAGGTCAGGCGACCGCGGCGAGCTCCTGGAGCGGGTAGATCTTGAGGCTCTCGGAGCGGAAGCTGATGACCACGGGCTCGCCCGGCTCGGCACGCCGGAGCCACGCTCCGTGGGTCGCGGAGGAGGCCCGGAGCCGGTACTTCTCCGGGCCGGCGCCCACCACCACGTCGTAGTGTCGACCACCGAACTCGGCGGACAGCAGGGTGGCGTCCAGGACGATCTCCCGGTCGGACACGTCCTCGTCCGTCCGGTGCAGGACGATGTCGTCCGGCCACAGCCGGGCCGCGATGGCCTGGTGGCCGCCGGTCTCGCAGCGGAGCGGCAGCTCGGTGCCCGCGGCCGTGGTCCACTCGAGCCCCGTGCGGTGCAACTCGAGCCTGTTGGACATCCCGATGAAGTCCGCGACGTACTCGCTCACCGGGTGGTCGAACACGTCCTGGGGTGTGGCGAGCTGCTCGATCTTGCCGTGCTTCATGATCGCCAACCTGTCGCCAAGGGCGAAGGCTTCCGAATGGTCATGGGTGACGAACACCGCGCCGAACCCGAGTTCCGAGTGCAACCGGTGGATCTCGGTGCGGACCTGGTCGCGGAGTAGTGCGTCGAGATTGCTCAACGGCTCGTCGAAGAGCACCAGGTCGGGCCTCGCCGCCATCCCCCGCGCCACCGCGATGCGCTGCTGCTGCCCACCGCTGAGCTGGGCCGGATACCGGTCCAGTAGGTGGCCACAGTCGACCATCCCGGCGGCTTCCTCCACCCGTCCGGCGTTGAGCGCGTCCTTCATCTTGCGCGCCTTGAGCGGGTACGCGATGTTCTTGCGCACGGTCATGTTCGGCCACAGCGCGTAGGACTGGAAGACCATTCCGATGCTGCGCTTGTTGGGAGGGACGTTCACCCGGTTGGCCGCGTCGAACATCGGGTCACCGTCGAAGGTGATCGATCCCTCCTCCGGGGTCTCGAGCCCGGCGAGGCACCGCAGCGTCGTGGTCTTCCCACACCCACTGGGCCCGAGCAACACGAGGAACTCCCCCGCGTCGATCTCCAGGTCCAACTGGTCCACGACGACGTTCGTTCCGTACTTCTTGGTGAGACCGGAGATCTCGATTCTGGCGGTCATCAGACTTCCTCGTAGTCGTGCCGGCGGTGAGGCGCGGCGGTGGGACGTGGGTACCGGGCGGGCGTCGACCCGCGGGCGGGGCTCACAGCTTCTCCAGGACGTTGCGGCCGCCCACGAGCATCGCGACGGCCACGCCTGCGCCGGTCACGGCCGACATGAGGATGGCCATGGCGGCGACCAGCGTGTAGGAGCCGTTGCTCCAGTGGTCGTAGAGCAGGGTGCCCATGACCTGGGTCGTGGCGGAGCGCACCATGAGGGACGCGGCGAACTCGTGGGTGAGCAGGATGAACATGAGCGCGATGGAGCTCAGGATGGTCGGCCTGAGCATGGGCAGGGTCACCCGGAGCATCGTGGCCACCGGGCCGGCACCCGAGACCGCGGAGGCCTCCTCGTACTTGTCCCCCATGGAGATGAGCGCGGTGAGCTGCATCCGGGTCGCGAAGGGGATCATCAGCACCACGTAGACCAGGACGATCACGGCCTTGGTGCCGTAGAGGATCAGGGGCGGCTCGGTGTAGGTGAGCAGGAACCCGACGCCGAAGATGACCGCGGGGATGCCCATGGGCAGGGCGGTGACGAGGTCGGCCAGGGTCCGCAGGATCTTGAGGTCCTGGCGGCGGACCATGAGGTTGGCCACGCCGAACCCGATGGGCACACAGATGAGGACCGCGATGATCGAGGTCACGACACTGGTGACGACCGAGTCGACGATGCCGGGGGTCGAGATCAGGGCCTCGTAGTTGGCGAGGGTGAACAGGTCCCAGGACAGCTCGCCGGACCAGTACGGCGTCAGCGAGACGATGATGACCCCGGCCAGCGGGAGCACCAGTGCCACGAGCCCGTAGACCGCCACGATGACGGCCGCCCACGGCGAGGACCCACCGACCGGGGCGAACGACTTGCCCCCGTGGGTGACGAAGCGGGACTGGTTGCCGAGCAGCACCTTCTGGCCGAACACCACGAGGATGCCCACCACCACGAGCGGCGACCCCGCGGCCGCGGCGGCGGCGAAGTTGATGGGCGACTCCGACGCACGGAGGTACATCTCCGTCGCCAGGACCTTGACGCCCTCGTTCTGTCCCAGCAGCAGCGGGGCGGTGAACTGCCCGAGGCCGAGCAGCAGCGCGACGCCCGCCCCGTAGATGAGCGACGGCCGCAGCAACGGCAGGACGATCTTGAAGAACGTCCCGATTGTCGTCGACCCGCTGATCTGCGCGGCCTCCAGGTGCTCGCCGCTGATGTTCTGCATGCCTGCGCTGACGAACAGGTACACGAACGATGTGAGGCTGAAACCGGTGATGATGATGATCCACGTCGGGCTGTAGACGTTCACCGGCCCGGACTGGAGGTCACTCCACCAGGGCAGCATCCGGAGCAGGATGTTGATGTAGCCCGGCCCGGGCGAGAGCAGGAAGGCGAAGCCCACGACGTTCGCCACCGACGGGATGACGATCGGCAGGATCGGCACGAGCCGCAGGAACCCCATCCGGCGCGGGAGCCGGGAGGTGGCAAAGGCGAGGACGGTCCCGCAGACCATCGCGATCACCAGAGAGAAGAACGCGAGGGCCGCGGTCGTCTGCAGGGTGTCCAGGATGTCGGCGCGGCCGTACTGCGACCGGTAGCCCCGGGCACCGTTCTCGAACGCCAGGGTCTGCAGCTTGATCAGCGGCCACACCACCAGGTACCCGAGCACCAGGATCAGCGGCAGGTAGATCAGGCGCTGGCGCCATATCGCCTTGGAACCAAGACCTGTCATGTGGGATCGACCTCTGCTTCGTCGTGCGCGCGGGCGGGTGTCGGCCATGGGCGGCGGGCCCGCGGGAGTTGCCGGCCGCTGCGAGGAACTGAGGAGCGTCACCGTAGGAACTTCTGCTCCCACTCGGCCTGGAACTGCTCGACCGACTCGGGGTCGAGCGTGTCCGGGTCACCGAGTTCGACGTCCTGCGCGGTCACCGTCGACCCCGGCACACCGGTTCCGGGGACATCCGGGAGCACGGAGAGGTAATCGGCGGAGATGGCGGCCTGACCGGCGGGCGTGAGCAGGAAGTCGGCGAGCAGCTGCGCGGCGTTGGGGTTGGGCGCCGACGCCAGGACGTGCGAGTACCACGGGACTCCCCACGGCTTCTCCGGCAGCGCGAACCCGACAGGGGCGCCCTTGTCCTGCTCGGTGACGATGTTGCTGGCCGCCATGGGGGCCGCCCAGACCTCACCGGAGGCGAGCGCCTGCGTGATGGCCACCGCGCTCGGGTAGACGCGGGGCTTCACCGTGACGAGGCGGTCGAGGAAGTCGGCGCCGTAGTCGACGTCGATCTTGCGGTACATGTCGACGTAGGTGGCGATCCCGTTGGGGTTCTGGATGCCGACCTTGCCCTGCAGTCGCGGGTTGAGGACGTCATCGGGGGTGCTGAGCCCCTCGGGGACGTTGGTCGTGTTCCAGCCCAGACCGAAGACGGTCGCGCTGGTGAGGAAGAACTTGTCCTCGATCACGCTCTCGGCGGCGTCGTACTCGGGGTTCTCGATCGCGGGTGCGACCACCTCGGCCGAGTAGTCGGTCTCGAGACTGCGGGAGATCCATCCGGCGTCGGTGGTCATGTGCACGTCGGCGACACCGGACCCGGTCGAGTTCTCCACCTCGATCTTGGGCAGGATGTCGGCATCGGTTCCGCGGACGTAGGTGAGCGAGATGCCCGGGTACTCGGCCTCGAACGCCTTCTTCAGCGCCTCGAGGTTGTCCGGGGAGTGCGTGGAGTAGATCGTCACGCTCCCCTCGTCCCGGGCTGCCGTGACGATCTCGTCCCATGAGCCGGCGAGTTCGGAGCCGGAACCGGAGCCGGAGCTGCAGCCCGTGAGGATGAGGGCGAGCGCAGCCCCGCTGGCGACGGCGGCCTTGATCTTGGGAAAGCTCATCGCTTTCCTCCTTTCACGACTCACCCGAGCGAGTCGAATTGAACTAGATTCAGATGGAGAATATGACGTGTGTCACCCGTATGCAAGAGCGAGCGGACGTTAACTTGCGGGGACCCACTTACGGGTGCGGAGTCACCTGAGGAACTTCTGCTCCCACTGCGCGACGTACTGCTCGACCGCCTCGGCCTCGAGCGTGTCCGGGTCGGCGAGATCGAGGTCCTGGGCGACGACGTCCGACCCCTGGACGCCTGTTCCGGGGATGCCCGGGAGGGCCGCGATGTAGCTACGGGACAGGGCCTGCTGCCCCTCGGGCGTGATCATGAAGTCGGCGAGGAGCTGGGCCGCGTTGGGGCTGGGCGCGGCGGAGAGCACGTGTGAGTAGAAGGGGATCCCGATGGGGTTGTCGGGGAGCGCGAAGTCGACCGGCGCGCCCTTGTCCCGCTCCACGAGAACGTCCATGGAGGCCCCGGGGGCGGCCCAGACCTCTCCGGAGGCGAGCGCCTGCGTGACGCCCGGTCCACTGGTGTAGACCCTCGGGTCGAGGGTGGAGAGCCGGTCGACGAAGCCCGCCCCGTAGTCGATGTCCATCCGGCGGTAGATGTGGACGACGGCCGGATACCCGGCCGGCGTGACCACCCCGACCTTCCCCGTGAGTCGCGGGTCGAGGAGATCCTCGGGGGCCCGCAACCCGTCGGGCACGTGGGTGGTGTTCCACGCCAGGCCGATCGACGTGGCGCTGGTGACGAAGAAGGTGTCGTCGAGGACCCCGTCGGCCGCCCGGTAGTCCGGCTGGTCGATCGCGGGCGCCACCACCTCGACGGAGTAGTCCCCCGAGTCCAGACTCCGGTGGATCCACCCGGCATCGGTGGTCATGTGCACGTCCGCGATCCCGTTACCGGTCCGGCTCTCCACCTCCACCTTGGGGATGAGGTCGGAGTCGGTGCCGCGGACGTACGTAAGGGTGATGCCGGGGTACCGCGCCTCGAACGCCGCCTTGAGCGCCTCCAGGTTGGCCGGGGCGTGGTTCGAGTAGAGCGTGACCGCCCCCTCGGCCGTCGCCGCCTCGACGATCTCGTCCCACGATCCCGCGAGCTCCGGACCGGATCCTTCCGCGGACCCACACGCGGTCAGCGCCACCATCGTGGCGAGAGCGGCGGCCGCCGCCTTCACGCCCCTGCCCCTCCCGCCCGTACTCTTCACGCCCATGCTCTTCACGCCCGTACTCTTCACGCCCGTACTCTTCACGCCCGTGTCGGCTTTCATCCGAGGCCTTCCTGCTCTCACGAGTCCACTGACTTGAACTCACTTCAGTAAGAGTATGACAACCGTCACACCGTGGTGGGCGAATCGCCGTGATCCCCGCGAGATCGCGGGGCGGCACGCGGGGCGGTCTCGCTGGAGCGGAACGCTGGCGCGGCACGCGGGTGCCGTCACCCCCGTCAGACGGTGAATCGCCCGCCGTTGCTGAGCAGCACCGCGCCCACGACGTTCGAGGCCTGGTCCGAGGCGAGATAGGTGATGTTGTCGGCGAGCTGGTCGGCGGTCGCGTAACCGAACGCGCTGCCCTCGTTCATGCGCTTGCGGACCGACTCGGGGGTCCGGGCCGCCATCGCCGTGTCGACCGGGCCCGGCGCCACGGTGTTGACGCGGATGCCGAAGTGGATGACCTCCTTCGCCACGGACTGACAGAGGGCGTGCACGGCCGCCTTGGACGAGGCGTAGTGCGGGTAGCCGACGAGGGTGTCGAAGGCGGCGGACGACCCCACGGTCACGATCGCTCCCCCGCCGGTCTCGCGCATCGCCCGCACCGACTCGCGCAGGACGTGGAACGTACCGTCGAGGTTGACCGCGTGGATACGGCGCCACGTCGAATCCTCGACGCGGGTCAGCACGTCGACGGGCTCGCCCTTCTCGGCCGCCTCGTAGATGTGGCCCTTGGCGATCGGATCGTCGATCCCCGCCGCGTGGACCACCACGTCCAGGCGCCCGTCCGCCGCCACCACCGACTCGACCAGCCTTCGGACCGCGTCGGGATCCGCGACGTCCACCCCGTGGGCGGCGCCTCCGATCTCCTCGGCGACCGACCGGGCCGCGTCCTCGGCGAGGTCCACCACGTGGACGCGGCGGGCACCGTCGGCGGCGAGCTGCCGCGCGACGGCCGCGCCGATCCCCGAGGCACCTCCGGTGACTAGCGCGACCTTGCCCTCGAATCGCTGCTGCTGTGCTGTGGTCATGATGTCCGTCCTGTTCTGTTCGCCCGGTCTCGCCGGGTCGGGGTGGGTGAGGGGTCAGCGGGTCACATCGACACGACGAGACGTCCGGTGACTCGTCCGTCGCGAAGCCGGTCGATCCCCTCGGGGACCCTGTCGAAGGTCAGGTGTTCGACGGCCGGCGTGATCCGTCCGTCCGCCAGGTACCGGTACACGGCGGTGATGTCGTCTTTGGTCCCGCCGGAGGACCCGCGGATGACGGCCTTCTGGTGGATGACGTCCGCGGTGACGAGCTCGGAGGTGTGCGCGCCCATGCCGATCATCACCACGGTTCCGCCCACCCGGATGGCCCGGACCGCTGCCTGCGCCGTGGAGCCGAACCCGGCGAAGTCGATGACGGAGTCCAGGCCCGCGCCGGCGAGTTCGGCGGCATCGCCCACAACCCGGGTCACGCCGAGGGACTCCCCGAGTTCGCGCGCGGCCGGGCTGGGGTCCGCGGCGTGCACCTCGGCGCCCAGCAGCACGGCGATGCGCGCGCCCACCTGTCCGAGACCGCCGAGCCCGATGATCCCCACCCGGTCGCCGGCCTTCACGCCCGCCACCACGGCCACGCCGTGGTGCGAGGTCATCCCGGCGTCGGTTCCCAGGGCCCCGAGCTCGTAGGACAGGCCGTCCGGGAGCGGGACGAGGTCGGCGGCCGGCGCCAGGTGGTAGGCCGCGTATCCGCCGTCGCGGCCGTATCCGGGCACCGTCGCGCCCAGCGGGTGGACGCCGCACCGGTCCCCCACCGCGATGCCCGTGACCCCGGACCCCACGGCGACGACGTCGCCGGCGATCTCGTGGCCCAGCGTGATGGGGTTCCGGTGGATGTTCTCCGCCCACGACGGCTCGTCCAGCTCCCCCACGTCGGAGTGGCACATCCCCGCCGCGCGCACGCGCAGCAGCACCTCGCCCTCCCTCGGCCCGGTCACCGGCACCGTCGCCAGGGTCAGGGGCCGCCCCGTTCCGGTCCACTGCCAGGCCTGCATCCGAGCGGGGATCCCCGTCGCGTTCGTGTCCACTCCCACCATCCTTCTCGTCTGTGTCCGTCCGGTCGTCTGTGTCCGTCCGGGCGTGCCGGGCCGGGCCCGGTCAGATCTCCGCGCCGAGCCGGTAGCCCTCGGCGATGGCGTGGCTGATCCGACGGGGCGTGAGCGCGTCGCCGATCACGCTGACGTCGTCCCGGCGTCCCAGCGTCCGGGCGAGGCCGTCCACCGCGACGCGCGGCCGGTGCCACACCACGAGGTCCGCCTCGAGCGGCGAGACCTCGCCACCGAAGACCGGGACGAGTCGACCCACCTCGTCGTCGTCGTTATCGTCGGCGCCACCGCCGCCGGCGCCGGGCAGTTCCAGCCCCGTCGCCACGTGGAACCGCGCCCCGGCCGAGCCCAGGCGCCCGAGCATGGGCCCGACGCTCTCCGCCGGCACCCGGGAGGCGAGTGCGGTGAGCGGGGTGACCACGCGCGTGTCCCAGCCCCGTGCGACCAGGGCCTCGGCGGCGCTGTAGGCGGGCCAGAACCCGTCGCTCTCGTCGTAGACCACCGCGCGCCCCGGGGCGCCGGGGATCGCGCCGGTGAGGACGTCGTCCACGGTGACGACGGCCGGTCCGCGCCCGCCCGTCGGCGCGGGGCCGGGGCGGGATCCGGTGGCGACGACGACGTGGTCGGCGGCGTCCACGAGTTCGGCCAGATCGTCGGGCGCGATCTCGGCTCCCAGGTTGACGTCCACCCGCAGGCGGCGCATCTCCCCGGCGAGGTAATCGATCACGTCGATGATCGTGGCCCGGTGCGGCGAGGCGGCGGCCACCCGCACGGCGCCGCCGAGCTCCGCCGCGGCCTCGAACAGGGTCACCCGGTGCCCACGTCCCGCGGCCACCCGCGCCGCCTCCAGCCCGGCGGGACCGCCACCGATCACGAAGACGTCCTTGGGCGAGGCCGCACGGACGCCGACGCCGGGGTGGCGACCGCGGCCGATCTCCGCGTTGACCGCGCAGTGCAGGTGCGGGTCGAACGCCCGGCAGTCCTGGTTGATGCCCAGGCAGCCGCGGATCTCGGTGAGCCGGCCCTCGGCCGACTTGTTGGGCAACTCGGGATCGGCCAGTAGCGCGCGGGCCATGCCCACCAGATCCGCCTTGCCGCTGCGGACGACGTGGTCGGCCGTGGCGACGTCGCGGATGCGCTGACCAACCAGCACCGGCAGACCGGTCTCCGCCCGCACGCGGGCCGCCGAGTCGACGGCGACGGCGTCCGGGTGGGACGCGTCCTTGACGTACTTGCCGCGCGTGCCGTGGGTGATGCTGAAGTAGTCGACCGACCCCGAGTCCGCGAGGTGGCGGGCGATCCGCACGCAGTCCTCGATGTCCATGCCGCCGGGGATCTCCTCCTCCCCGCTGAGGCGGACGCCCAGGACCATGTGTGCGGGCATCGCGTCGCGCATCACGGCCACGACCTCGTCGAGGAACCG
The DNA here is from genome assembly GCF_057773085.1 of Dietzia sp. IBK-p2-16D. Classification (NCBI taxonomy): domain Bacteria; kingdom Bacillati; phylum Actinomycetota; class Actinomycetes; order Mycobacteriales; family Dietziaceae; genus Dietzia; species Dietzia sp. IBK-p2-16D. The sequence continues at coordinate 683,666 of NZ_JBYMTL010000001.1, forward strand.
CATCCGGCCGGCGAACGAGCCGCCGTAGGAATCGGTGCGCAGGTTGGTGGCGGCCGACATGAACTGGGCGGGCAGGTACCCGTGGGCGGCGTGGATCTCGGCGCCGTCGTACCCGGCACGGGCCAGGTTCGCGGCGGACACCCGCCAGCCGTCGACGATGTCGGCGATCTCCTCGACGGACAACTCGTGCGGGGGGTAGGCGTCACGGACGGTCTTCAGCGCGGACGGGGCGCTGGGCGGCGAGTCGGACTCCCCACCGATGAACTCGCGGCCCAGGTGGACGAGCTGGCCGATGATCTTGGCGCCGTGACGGTGCACCGCCGCCGCCTTGTCGGCCAGCGCGGGGACTACCTCGTCGATGTAGGCCTCGACGAGCTTGCGCGAGCGCAGCGTGGTGGTGGGGTGCACGACCGTCGCCCCGCCCACGATGAGGCCGACCCCACCCTGCGCCAGGCGCTCGAAGTGGTCCTGGTCCCCGTGGGTGGGGACGCCGTCGGTGGCCATGCTCGTGCCGGCCGGCAGCGCCACCAGGCGGTTGCGCAGGGTGAGCGGGCCGATCGAGAACGGGGAGAACGCGGAGGGGAACGGGGTGTCCACGCGGCGGCCCCTCAGGCCCCGGCGGCGGCGTCGCCGGCCCGCAACCCGAACACCAACGCGGGGGCCAGGCCTCCGGCGTAGGCGCGTCGGTAGACGCCACCGGTGTCCGAACCGGCGGCGAGCAGCCCCGGGATCGCCGTGCCGTCCTCGCGCAGGACGGAGGCGTCGGCACCGATCCGGATCCCCACGAACGGGAACGTCACGGCCGGGGTGGTCTCGATGATGTAGTACGGACCCCGGTCCAGCGGGGCGAAGTCGTACTCGCGCGGGGGCACGACCTTCTGGCCGGTCTCGTTGACGCGGCGGATCCCCTCGGCGATCTTCGCGCCGTCGTATCCCCACTCCTCGGGCAGGTACTCGAACTCCTCCAGCGACTCCGCCAGACCGCAGCGCCCACCGCGCTTGGAGGCCTCGGTGTACTTGTCCACGGCGACCGCGCCCTCGACATAGGAGCCACAGATCCAGTCGCGGTAGACGCGCTCGTCCGCGATCAGCAGGCCGCGTGCCTCGGGCTGCTCCATCAGCGCCATCGCGGTGAGGTGGTCCCCCTGGGTCTCGTCGACGAACCGCTCGCCGTGGAGGTTGAACAGGAGGGCGTGCTCGGAGTAGTACAGGGACAGGCCGACGTAGTCGCCGGAGTCGCGGAACGGCAGGCCCGACGGGATGAGGTGGCCGTAGAAGCCGGCGTCGGGCAGGCCGATCGCGGCGTCGACCGACTCGGCGAGCGCCAGTCCGCCGCCGTCACTGTGGGGGTTGGACCGCAGCGGGAACGACGAGGCCAGGGGATGCAGGTGCTTCTCGACCAGCTCGGTGTTCGCCTGGAACCCGCCGGTGGCGAGCAGGACGTGGTCGGCCCGGATCTCGCGGGATCCGCCGTCGGCGGACCGGACAGTCGCCCCCACCACCGCCCCGTCGGAGGTGAGCAGGCCCTCCACCGTCGTCCGCGGGTGGATCTCTCCCCCGGCCGCCTTCACCTCCCGGGCGCAGGCGTCGAGGTACTGGTTGGTGTCGAAGGCGTGGCCGATCCCGTAGCGCAGGACCGGGACGCCGTCGGCGCACTCGACCCCGCGGCCGCGGATCCAGTCGAGCCCGGCCGGGAAGTCGTCGACCACCGCGTTGCGCAGGTCCTCCTCCCCGTGGGGGTTGATCTCGGCCATGATCTGCCGGGTGGGCGCGGTCCAGGCATATCCTGCGAATCGCGCGGATCCGCCGATCTCCCCGGCCTTCTCGATCACGACCACACGGGCGCCGCGGGACGTCGCCCGCGCGGCGGCGGTGAGGCCGGCCATGCCGGCCCCGATGACGAGAAGATCGACGGCGTTATCCATGGGCACTCCCGGTTGCATCGTGACTGTGACGGCCCCCACCCTAGCACCAACCTGAAGTCAGTTCACTTTGTTTCCCGCGTGGGGGTCAACGGTTTCTCGCATCCACCGCGGTGAGCCGGGGGCCGGAGACCGAGTCGGCCAGGGACGCGACCCGCAGACGCAGCCGGGTCTCCGGAACCGTCAGTCGATCGCTCTCCTGCTCGGTGAACTCGGCGACGCCGCTGACGACGTAGGTCTCCACCAGGAGCGACGGATCGGTCCGGTCGCACTCGAGACGCCAGCGGCGGCCCCCCAGTCGCAACCGCGACCGACGCAGGTCCCTCATCGCCGCCCGGAACTCGGCCTCCACCGCCGGCGGGACGCGGTACTCGTACGTCACGAGGACCCGGTGCGACGCCGCGGCGCCGGTCGCGGGCGTCCCGGACTCCGGGGAGCCGAGCCCCGGCGGCGTGGTGACGCCGTCTCCGGCGGCGAGCACGGGTTCGATCCCGGACTCCGCGCCCAGGCCGATCACCGCCAGGGAGACGCAACTCAGAGTCATGATCGCGGCGGCGGCGAGCAGTGCACCCTGCAGCCCGATCGCGTCCGTCACCACCCCCCACAACAGCGACCCCACCGCCTGGGTGCCCTGGAAGATGAGCAGGATGAACGCGATCAGCCGGGGCCGGACCCAGTCGGGGAAGAACTGATGCCCCATCGACATCCAGGTGCTCTGCACACTCACCCACGCCGCGCCGGCGAAGAGCATCGCCACGGCGACCAACGCGGTCGAGGTCGACAGCGCGAGGACCGCCAGGGCGAGGCCGTAGACCAGCGCCCCGATCGCGGCGAACACCGTGACGCGCAGGCGGCGCCGGAGCCCGCCGAACCCCACCACCGCGACGACGGCGCCGGCCCCGATCAGGGCCATGATCGCGCCGAAGCCCGCTGATGACATGCCGAACCGCTCGTGCACCGCCAGCGAGATCAGGGCCCACAAGGCGCTTGACGGGATGCCGAAGAGGAACAGTTGGAACAGCAGGCGTGTGGTCCACGCGGAGTAGGTGACGAAGCGCAGGGCCCCGGCCAGCTCCGGCAGGATCGGCCGGCGGGGCGCCGTCCGGTCGGGGGAACCCCGCTCCCGCAGCCACAGGGCCATGCAGCAGCCCGCGGACAGGACGGCGACCACGGCGAAGGTCCACGCGGCGCCGACCATCCCCAGCCCGATCCCGGCGAGGAGCGGCCCGACGGACCGGGCTGTGTTGAACACGGCTCCGTCGACCAGCGCGGCGGTGGGGATGAGACGCCGGTCCACGGTCTCGGGCAGCAGCGACTGCCAGGACACGCCCACCGCGACCAGCGCCACCCCCACGAGGACCACCGTGACGATCATGGGCGCGGAGCCGTCGGCGCCCGTCACGGTGAGGACGAGGGCGGTGAGCGCCGCGAGGGTGGACAACGCGGTGGCCCCGGCCATGAGCCGGGTCCTGGAGGCGTGGCCCGCGACCACTCCCAGGGGGAGCGCCAGGACGAGGAACGGCACCGCCATGGCGGCGGGGGCGAGCGAGATCACCGACGCCGGCTCCCCGCGCTCGGTGAGCACCCACTGCACCGACACGACGTGGATCCACACCGCGACGGCGTTGGCCAGCTGCACGGGCATGAGCGCCCGGAAGGCACGCTCGCGCCAGAGCGCCGAGGCAGGGGATGTGGCCGGGTGCGGCGGCGGAGCGCCGGGCCCGGAACTCACCATGTGTCCCAGTGGATGAACTCCTCCGCCGGGGGCCGCCACGCCTGCTTGAACGCGGTACCCGTGTGATGGGCGACGGGGATCATGCACACCTGCTCGACCACCGCCGGGTCGATTCCTGCGATCCGTGCGACCTCGGCCTCCCGGCCCAGCGTCATCCCGGTCCAACAGGTCCCCAGTCCGCGGAGGCGGGCGGCGAGCATGAAGTTCCACACGGTCGGGTAGACGGTCCCCAGGCGATGCTTGGCTGCCAGCACGTCCCCGTCCGCGAGCCGCGGCGTCAGACACGGGATCACGATGGCCGGCACTCGCGACATCACGGTCGCGAGATGCTCGGCCGAGTCCCGGGTACGACGGCTCTGGGCCGCGTGTCGGGGGTCGGGATCGACGCGGTTGAACAGTCCGGCCTCGCTGGTGCGGTAGAACCGGTCGAACTCCTCCCGGTAGATCGCGCCGATGGCCGCGATCCGGTCCGGGTCGCGCACGATCACGAACTCGGTGCGCATGAGGTTGGACCCCTGGGGCGCCTGGAGCGCGTCGGCGACACAGTCTCTGAGCAGGTCGGGGTCGACGTCACGGTCCAGGTCGAGCCGCAGACGGACGGCCCGGGTCGTGGTGATGAGTTCGTGCGCGCCGATGTGCTCCAGCGCGCTCCCGCTCGTGTCCGCGGGCCCGGCCGCCACGACTCAGACCCCGACCAGGTCGGCGACGGCGCGGCGGGCCTCCCGGCCCCCTCCGAACGCCCCCTCGTCCCCGAGGACGCGACGCAGGTAGAAGTGGGCGGAGTGTTCCCAGGTGAACCCGATCCCGCCGTGCAGCTGGATGGCCTCGTAGGCGCTGCGGGTGGCGGCGTCGGCGCACACGGAGGAGGCGACGGCCACCGCGATCTCGGCATCGGGGGCGTCGGGCTCGTCGAGGATCGCCATCGCGTACATCGCGGCGGCGCGGGCCCGCTCGCGGTCGACCAGCATGTCGGCGAGCCGGTGTTTGATGGCTTGAAACGACCCGATGGTCCGGCCGAACTGCTGACGCTGCTGCACGTAGGCGACCGTGGCGTCCACCAGATGTGAGGCGATCCCGGCGTGCTCGGCCGCGAGGGCCGCGGACTGGACGCGTCGGAGTTCGGCGAGCACCTCCCCGAGCCGCTGCGGACCCACGATGACTCGTGCTGGTGCGCCCGCGAGGTCCACGTCGGCCCGCCGTCGGGTGAGGTCCATGACCTCCCTGGGGTGACGGGAGGCGTCAGCGAGGTCGATCACCGCGAGGACGTCGGAACCGTTGTCGGTGGCGACGACGACGAGGTGGTCGGCCGCGGCACCCCAGAGCACCCCCTCGATCTTCTGCTCGGCTCCCACCCCGCCGTCGCCGTCGAGGGCCACGGTCGCGTCGAGCGCCACCGCGAGGGTGGCCCGCCCAGCGATGACGTCCCCGAGCAGCCCGGAGATCGCGTCGGTGTCGTCCGCCCGGACCAGGGCCCGGCACCCGACCACCGCGCTGGCGAGGATCGGCTCGGGCAGCAGTGCGGCACCGGTCTCCTCGAGCACCACCCCGAGGTCGCCGAAGCCGAACCCGTGCCCGCCGAGCTCCTCGGGGACCGCCAGGGCGGAGATCTCCAGCTCGTCGTTGAGGGTGGCCCACCTGGCCCGGGAGAAACCGGGGTCCGTCTCGGTCGAGGTACGCACCTGCTCGTGGGTGGCGTGGCGAGCGACGAACTGGGCGATGACAGACCTCAGCTCCTCCCGTTCCTCGGAGGGGAGGATGATCGAGGGATCAGCTTCTGGCTGGGCCGTCCGACGGTGCTGGGTCACGGGGTTCCTCCACTAACGCTGCAATTGAGCCGAGTTCAGTTCATCCCATGACAACACGGTGAGCCGCGTCACGCAAGCCCCTTGAAAACCGGGTGCCAACTGAACTAAGTTCGATTCATGTCGCTGACCGAATCCACGCTCGTCTCCTATTACGCGAAGATCGACGCGGGCGACCTCGACGGGGGGCTGGAACTCCTGGCGCCCGGGGTCTCGTTCGCCATCATCCTCCCCGGCGCCGCTGTCCGTGGCGAGAACCGACAGGGGGTACGCGAGTACCTCGAGGGCCGGGGCCCGGTGGATCGTCGCCACGTCCCCACCCACGCGACCCGTGAGGGTGAACTCGAGTTCGTCTACGGGGCGGTCGTCGAGGACGGGGTGACCATCACCGGGCACTTCCTGGCCTCCGCGAGGATCGGCGACGACGGACTGATCGCCGGGTACCAGGTCGCCTTCGACCCGGAGCTCGGGCTCGTCTCCCCCACCCTCGACCGATGAACGGAGCACCACCCATGTCCACCGACACCCCCCTGCTGCACGCCTGGTTCGAGATCATGGACTCGGACGACCCCGACCGGGTGCTCGACCACATCACCGACGACTTCCAGCTGTCCATCCTCTTCTCCAAGGGCGAGTCCGCGGCCGAGTTCGACGGTGACCGCGCCGGACTGGTGGTCTACCTCGAGCAGCGTGAGAAGAGCGTCCTGACGCACCACATCCTCAGCGGCACCCGCGTCGGGGACACCGAGCTGTGCCTCGGGGAGACCCGCAGGGACGGCGAGTTCGAGGCGAGCTTCAACGCCAGCGCCCAGCTCACCGAGGACGACAAGGTCCGGCGCCTGCTCATCTGCCGCAGCCCCAAGGTCCGCTTCACCGACTGAACCACCGCCACCGGGTCATCTCCGGGACGGCAGAAACCCCCGCAGCCGGGCTGCGGGGGTTTCTCGTCGGAGTGGTGGGCGCGTCAGCCCAGGATCTTCCAGTCCTCGAGCCCCTCGTACAGCGGCTTCGACGCGGCCAGCGCGGACACGCGCTCGCGCAGGGCGGTGACGTCCGCACCCGAGCCCGCGGCCAGCGCGGTGCCGATGATGTCCGCGACCTCACGGAAGTCGGCGGTCTCGAACCCGCGGGTGGCCAGCGCGGGCGTGCCGATCCGCAGGCCCGAGGTCACCATCGGCGGACGCGGGTCGAACGGCACCGCGTTGCGGTTCACCGTGATGCCCACCTCGTGGAGGAGGTCCTCTGCCTGCTGGCCGTCGAGCTGGGAGTCGCGGAGGTCGACCAGCACCAGGTGAACGTCGGTGCCGCCGGTGAGCACGGAGACGCCGGCGTCACGGCAGTCCTGGGCGGTCAGCCGCTCGGCGAGGATCGCGGCGCCCTCGAGGGTGCGCTGCTGACGCTCGCGGAACTGCTCGGTCCCGGCGATCTTCATCGCGGTCGCCTTGGCGGCGATCGCGTGCATGAGCGGGCCTCCCTGCTGGCCCGGGAACACCGACGAGTTGAGCTTCTTGAACAGGTCGAGGTCGTTGGTGAGGATCATGCCCGAGCGCGGCCCGCCGAGCGTCTTGTGCACGGTGGTGGACACGACGTCGGCGTGCGGGACGGGGCTCGGGTGCAGGCCGGCGGCCACGAGGCCGGCGAAGTGGGCCATGTCCACCCACAGCTTGGCGCCGACCTCGTCGGCGATCTCGCGGAACTTGGCGAAATCCAGGGTCCGCGGGTAGGCCGACCAGCCGGCGATGATGACATCCGGCTTCTCCGCCAGCGCCATCTCACGGACGGTGTCCATGTTGACCTGCATGGTCTCCGGGTCCACCTCGTAGGCGGCGACCTCGTAGAGCTGGCCGGAGAAGTTGAGCTTCATCCCGTGCGTGAGGTGCCCACCGTGAGCCAGCGACAGGCCCATGATCTTGGAGCCCGGCTTCGCGAGCGCCATGAGCACCGCGGCGTTGGCCTGGGCGCCCGCGTGGGGCTGGACGTTCGCGTACTTGGCGCCGAAGACCTCCTTGGCGCGGTCCCGCGCGAGGTTCTCCACCACGTCGACGTGCTCGCACCCGCCGTAGTAGCGCCGGCCCGGGTAGCCCTCGGCGTATTTGTTCGTGAGCACGGAACCCTGCGCCTGCAGGACCGAGCGCGGCACGAAGTTCTCCGACGCGATCATCTCGAGCGTGTCTCGCTGTCGTGCGAGCTCGCCGGCCATCGCCTCGGCGACCTCCGGATCGAGCTCGGACAGGGAGGCAGTGAACACGTCGGTGTTCGGGTCGGTCATCGTTGCTCCTCGCGCGTGGGCTTCTCACTGCGTACGAATCGTGTGGGGCCACGGCTCGTCTCGTCGTCGTCGTCGTCAGTCTAGTGCCACGCCACCCTGACACCCCCTCCCCCGTGGCCACCTGCCACAATCGGGAACCGTGAGCAGACATGCCGGCGACTACACGCCGTACGTCGAGTTCGACCGCCGGAGCTGGCGGCGGCTGCGTCGTGCGATGCCCATGGTGCTCACCGAACAGGACCTCGAGGGCCTGCGCGGCCTCGGCGAGCACCTCGATCTGGACGAGATCGCGGAGATCTACCTGCCACTTAGTCGACTCATCCACCTGCAGGTTTCCGCCCGGCAGCGGCTGTTCCAGTCGACCAACCTGTTCCTCGGCGAGACCGTGGACGCCCCCATGCCGTTCGTGATCGGGGTGGCCGGATCGGTGGCGGTCGGTAAGTCCACCTCCGCCCGTGTGCTGCGCGCGCTGCTCACCCGCTGGGACTCCCACCCCCGGGTGGACCTCATCACCACCGACGGTTTCCTCCACCCCAACCGCGAGCTCCAGCGGCGTGGGCTGATGCACCGCAAGGGCTACCCGGAGTCCTACGACCGACGCGCCCTCCTACGGTTCGTCACCGAGGTCAAGTCCGGTGCACCGGTCGTGCGTGCCCCCGTGTACTCACACACCAAGTACGACATCGTGCCCGACGAGTTCATCGAGGTCCGCCGCCCGGACATCCTCATCGTGGAGGGCCTCAACGTCCTGCAGACCGGGCCGCGCCTCATGGTCTCGGACCTGTTCGACTTCTCGCTCTACGTCGACGCGCGCATCGAGGACATCGAGCAGTGGTACGTCGAGCGCTTCCTCGAACTGCGCAGCACGTCGTTCTCCAACCCCAACTCGCACTTCGCGCACTACGCGGACCTGTCCGACCAGGCGGCCCGGCTCGCCGCCCGCGAGATCTGGATGTCGATCAACCGCCCGAACCTGGTGGAGAACATCCTGCCGACCCGGCCGCGCGCGACGCTGGTGCTGCGCAAGAACTCGGACCACTCCATCCAGCGGCTGCGCCTGCGCAAGATCTGACGCCGCGGGCGAGGTGGCCGCCTACACCGGCGGCGCCCCCGTCTCGCCCTCCGGAACACCCCGCCGCCGCAGCTCGGCCTCGGCCCGGTCGAGTCCACCGTGCTCGAGGGCGGCCAGAGAGCTCCGGTCCGACCACACCAGCCGACCGTGCCGTCGCACCTCCACCTCGAGCTCTCCAGCGAGGTGCTCGATCGACCCGGCGGAATTCCGTTTCTCCGACGGCAGCGGGACCGGCAACACGTGCGCACGATCCAGGGGCGAACGCCCGCTGATGCGCACCTGCCAGCCGTAGCCGCGACCCTCGAACTCCCACCGCTCATCGGTGACCCCGGCGCGGACCGGCGAGACCACCGGGTTGCCCAGCCGGATCACCTTCCCGCCGGGTAGTCGCACGACAACGGCCGTCACCTCGGTGCGCAGGGGCCCGGAGTGGATCTGCCCGCCGGCGAACGCCACGCACGTGTTCGGCTCGGAGAACGCCTGCGCCTGCCCCCACCACCACGAGTCGGGGAAACCCTCGGCACCCCAGTTCTTTTCCCCGTACACCTCGGCGCCGGCGAACTCCCAGCGCTCGCCGTCGAGCTCGGCCCACCCGGAAGCGCGACCGCCGAGCAACCAGGGATGCCAGTACTGGTTGAGCGCGGGGACGGACTGGAAGATGCTCGAGCCGCCGACGGCGTGGTGCGGCCACTGCACCGGGTCGGTGATGTCCACGTGCAGGCGAGCGCCCTCCCCCATGTCGACGCGGACCCAGTCGGGTCGGTACTCGAACAGTTCGCCGGAACGGGCGCCGATCCGGCCCGGGTCGGCCCAGCCGTCGGGCGCGGCCATGAGGCGCAGCGTGGAGGACGACGAGAACGACGACGACGACGACGAACCCCCGTCTCCGTCCCTGCGCGACCCACCGGCCTCGATCGGGATCGGCGCCTCGTCGGAGGCGAGCCCGAGCGTCGCCCAGTGCCCGTCGGGTCCCCGGTTGACCCCGATGAGGGCGATCACGACGCGCCCGCGCTCGCGGTCGGTGACGCGGAGGAAGTACCCCTCCATGGCCACGTCGTGTGCGCGGAGCGGATCGCCGAAGGGCAGGTCTGCGCCGGTCGCCCGGTATCGCCGGAGGAGTCCCATGCGGATCAGCGTCCCATAATCGGCTTAGGGTGGAGCCGTGAATGCGACTCAACTCGGGACTCGACTCGGCCTCCGTCCGCCCCGGAATCACGTCGACCCCCGGTGCCGACGATGGTGGACGGCGCAGGTCGCGCTGTGGACGCTCTGGCCCCTGCCTGTGCTGTTCGTACTGGGCCTGCTGCTCACCCCGTGGCTGCTCGCGGCGGCGGCCGTGTGGGCGGTCCTCACCGTCGCCGCGCTTGTCGTGGTCCCGCGGGTCCGGTGGGCCATCCACCGCTGGGAGGCCACCGACACCGCTGTCTACAGCCGTAGTGGGCTGTTCTGGGAGGAGTGGCGGGCGGCTCCCCTGTCGCGGGTCCAGACCGTCGACAAGACCCGCGGCCCGCTCCAACGACAGTTCGGCCTCGCCACCGTGGTGGTCACCACCGCCTCGTCCAAGGGCGCGGTGCGCATCAGCGCCCTCGACGCAATGCAGGCCGATGAGATGGCCGACCGACTCACCCTCCTCGCCGAGGACGATCAGCGGGACGCGACATGACCACCCATGACGACGGTTGGGTACGCCTGGACCCCCGAACGATCCCCGCCACGACGACGGTGGCGGCCGCCGCGTTAGCCGCCACGGCGGTGCCAGTCGCCCTGGGCATGCTGCTCAGCGGCCTCGGCCTCGGCTGGGTACTGCTCTGGACGGTAGGAGGCACCCTCGTCGGTACCGCCGCGGCCGCCGTCGGCGAGACCGTCCGTCTGGCTGTCACCCGGTACCGGGTCGATCCCCACCGCATCGAGCGCCGCGTCAGCTTCCTGTCGAGCACCACCACGACACTGTCCACGAGCAGGGTGCGCAACGTCGAGATCTCCGCGGACATCGTCCAACGCCGGCTGGGCATCGCCACGGTCCGCCTGGCCAGCGGCGAGACCGACGGATCGCGTATGACCCTCGGCGCGCTCGACCGCGTGGCCGCCGAGGACCTGCGTCGACGCCTGCTCGCCGAACGGGCCACCACCGACACCAGCGAGATTCTCCGCCTCGACCCGCGGTGGGTCCGCTACGCCCCCGCCAGCGTCATGACGCCGCTGTTCGGCCTCCTGGGGATCGGGCTCGTGCTGCAGGTCGCCGACTGGTTCGGCGCCGTCCCCGAGGTGCTGGCATGGATCTGGAACCGCATCGGCGGCCTGCCGATCCCCGTCATCGCTGTCGGGGTCCTGGTGCTCGCCCTCCTGGCGGGGACGATCGCGTCGGTGGCCCTGTTCATCGAGAACTGGTGGAACCTACGACTCGACCATCACGAGGACGGATCACTGGAATTGCGGCGCGGTCTGGTGGTGGGTCGTCACACCACCTTCGACGGCCGGCGTATCCGAGGAGTGACGCTCCACGAACCCCCGGGGTTCCGCGCTCTGGGCGCCGCACGGCTCGATGTGATCGCCTCGGGCGTCGGTATCGGCAAGGACGAGGACGGCAAGCAGAAGCAGAGCCCCGGGCTCGTACCTGCCGCGCCGCGCGACGTACCGGCCGGCGTCGCCCGGGAGGTTCTCCGGGAGCCCGTGCCCACCGGTCTCGTCGCCCATCCGTCCGCCGCTCGCCGCCGCCGACTCGTACGCGCGACCGCGGTCATCGCCGTCCTCACGGCCGTGGGGCTGGTGCCGGCGGTGATCTGGGTATGGCTCTGGTCGGTCCCCGTGCTCGCGTTCGCGACGAGCGCGGCAGTGGCGCTCTGGGCCGCCGTCGACAACGCGCGAGGGCTCGGGCACGCGGTCACCGGAGGGGTGGTAGCCCTGCGCAAGGGGTCGCTGCTGCGGCGCACGGACATCCTCGAGCGCGAGGGGATACTCGGCTGCAACATCCGGCGCTCACCTCTCCAGCGGCGCGCCGGACTGGCCACCCTTGTCGTCACAGCTGCCGGTGGCGGCGGCGCCTTCCGGTTACCCGACGTGGGCCTCGAGCAGGCGCCCGAGTTGTGGCGTACCGCGGGTCCGGTGTGGGACCACCTGGCCGAGCCCCGCAGCTGAGCGATTCCGCGGCCGAGCCACTCCGCGCGGGCGCAGGCCCGGTCAGTCCGCGTCCACGGGCCTGTCGTCGGTGGCCGGATCCAGCTTCCGGACCAGACTGGGCGCCAGGTCGGACAGCGCGTACTCGTCGAGGAGCCGCCGGGACTCGTCGTCGTCGACCCCGGCGAAGACCCGCCCGATCGTGACCCCGTGCGTGGGCACGGCGACCACCCGGATCTCATCCCCGGCCCCGACTGGGCCCGCGGTGAGGACCCGCGCGTACGCGCCAGGCCGCCCGCCCTCGGTGAAACGACGCACCCAGCGCGGCTTGCCCACGTGGTGGCCGAAGGTCTGACACGGGATCCGCGGGGTGGTGACCTCCATGCGCAGGCGGCCCACCTCCAGCACGGTGCCGATCTGCAACTGCGAGGTGTCGACGCCGGTCACGCGCAGGTTCTCACCGAAGAACCCGGGTGGGATCGGGCCGCCGAACTCCGGCTCCCACTGCTCGACGTCGGACTCCGACAGCAGGTAGACGGCCTTCCACACCCCTCCGTGGTGCTGGCGGTCGGCCTGCACGTCACCGTGGAGTCCGTACTCGCGCACTTGGACGGGTCCGTCGACGGGCCGCTTGTCGATCGCCGTGACGCCGACCCGGCCGGGCACCTCGATCAGGTGGTCGACCACGCACACGGCGCGGACGGTGAACACGTCGCCCACCCCAACCGGTGCCCGCGTCGCCTCCGCGTCGGCCATCACTGTCCGAACCGGCGGTTGCGGGCTCCGTACTCGCGCATCGCCCGGAGGAAATCCACCCGCCGGAACGCCGGCCAGTACGCCTCGGTGAACCAGATCTCCGAGTACGCGCTCTGCCACAGCAGGAAGCCCGAGAGCCGCTGCTCGCCAGAGGTGCGGATGACGAGGTCCGGGTCGGGCTGGCCCGAGGTGTAGAGGTGCTCGCCGATGCCGTCGACGGTGATCGCGTCGACCAGCTCCTGCCCGTTGCAGCCCTTGTCGATCAGTTCCTGGACCAGCTCGCGGGCGGCGTCGGCGATCTCCTGCCGCCCGCCGTACCCCACCGCGACGTTGACCTTGACGCCCGGCCGGCCCCTGCTCACCTGCTCCGCGTGGCGCAGCCGATCGGCCAGCCAGTCCGGGAGCACCTCCAGGCGCCCGACGATCCGGACCTCCCAGTTCTTGCCCGGGGCGGTGATCTCGTCCACCACGTCCGCGATGATCTGCAGCAGTTCATCGAGTTCCTCGGCATCGCGACCGAGATTCTCCGTGCTGAGCAGGTAGATGGTGGCCACGTCCACGCCGAGGTCGTCACACCACCCCAGCATCTCGGCGATCTTGACCGCGCCCGCCCGGTGACCGTGCGCGACGTCGGTGAACCCCGCCTCCTTGGCCCACCGGCGATTGCCGTCGCACATCACCGCGACGTGACGCGGCAGCTTCGCACCCTCGAGCGACGAGCGCAGTCGCGCCTCGTAGATCGAATACAGGGGGAAGGAGACGGCCACGCGAAAAGGGTACCGCGCGCCGCCGCCTGCCCCGTCGTGCCCCTCGCCGGTCCGGGCGCGGCCGGGGAGCGGCCGGCGAGCGGCCCGCGGGGGCTCAGCCGCGTCGGCCCCGCCGGACGGCGGTGGCGAGCGCGCGCAGGCTGTCGGCGGTGGTGTCCCACCCGATGCACGCGTCCGTGACGGACTGGCCGTAGACCAGTTCGTCGGCCTCCACCGACTGGGCACCCGGCTCGAGGAAGCTCTCGATCATCAACCCGGAGATCCCCGGCTCCCCCGCGCCGATCCGCTCGGCGAGCTCGGCCACGACCTCGGCCTGCCGCTCGTGCGACTTGCCCGAGTTGGCGTGGCTCGCGTCCACCATCACAAGACCGGGCAGCCCGACCTTCCCGACCGCCGCCACCGCCGAGGCGACGGACTCGGGATCGTGGTTGGGCCCCGCGGTGCCACCACGCAGGATCACGTGGCAGTCGGTGTTGCCCGCGGTCTCCACGACCGCCGCGCGCCCCTCGGCGTCGGTGCCGAAGAAGACGTGCCGCGCCGCCGACGACCGGCAGCCGTCCACCGCGACCTGGACCTCGCCGTCGGTCCCGTTCTTGAAGCCCACAGGCATCGACAGGCCCGAGACGAGCTGGCGGTGCACCTGGCTCTCCGTGGTGCGGGCGCCGATCGCGCCCCAGGACACGGCGTCGGCGATGTACTGCGGGCTGGTCGGCTCGAGAAACTCGGTGCCCACGGGCAGGCCCAGGTCGAGCACGTCGAGCAGCAGCTTGCGGGCGGTGCGCAGGCCGCGCGGGATGTCGTAGCTGCCGTCGAGCGCGGGGTCGTTGATGAGACCCTTCCATCCCACCGTCGTGCGCGGCTTCTCGAAGTACACGCGCATGACGATCAACAGGTCCTCGGCCGTCTCCTCGGCCAGCGCCGCGAGTCGCGCGGCGTAGTCGAGCGCGGCCTCGGTGTCGTGGACGGAGCAGGGTCCGACGACCACGATCAGACGGTCGTCGCGGCCGGCCAGCACATCGGCGACCTCGGCGCGGCTGCGCTCGACCAACGCCTCACGGGCTTCGCCCAGCGGGAGCTCGCCGAGGATCTCGGTCGGCGTCGGCAGCGGAGAGTAGGACAGGACGCGCCGGTCGGCGGTCTGGGTGGGATTCTCGGCGGTGATGGTCACGGCTGTGCACTCCTGGCGGTGTGGTCGTGGCGGGCCGGATGCCGTGATCTCTTCGGTGCCCTGTGACTCGCGCACCCGGACCCGCCGTCTGGAAAGGCGGGAGGCGGCGACCATGGTGGTCACCGCCTCTGGGCTCCGGGTGTCGAGACGTCCGACTAGCGGACGCGTGCGCTCGCGGCGCGGGCTCCACCCGGAGCCCACATAAAGCGCCAATATGCGCGAGCGTTCGACATGGCTGACACCGTAGCAGACGGACCCGGGCCGGCCGGAGTCACCCCGCAGCCGCTCCCGCGCCTGGCGTCTTGCTCGCGCGCCTGATCGTCCAGGGCACAGCCGCCCGCCGCCATGGCGTCTGGCGTGTACCGATGCGCAGGCGAGACGCCATCCCCACGGGCGGCTGCGAATCCGTCCACGCCGGGGCCGCCAGGCACGCCGCGGCCCGCGCGGCTTGATGCCGACCGGGCGTCAGCGTTCCCAGGTGGTCGACCGCCGGGCCACCTCATGGATCGCGTCGATCTCGCGCAAGCCCAGGCGACGCGGTTGAGTCGTGAGGAATCGGCCGATCCCCCGTCGCGGGACAACTGCAACCGCACCGTCTGCAGGCTGGGCCTTCACCGTGAAGCCGCGTCGCGCGCCCACGACCGCTATCAACCCGATAACCGGCACCGGGAACCCGACGTGCTCTGCGAGCATTCGGGACGCCCGCTTCGCCTCGAACCTGCTGTTACGGACATAGGGGACTCGTCGACCGTTCACCATGACGGTGTCTTCGCGGCCCGAAGTCGTTCCGCGCGACAAAGGGTCACCGGACTCGCGCAGAGTCGAGGCCGGGCGGCACCCGCCATGTGAGGGGAATACCACGTCCCGGCCTTTTGTTTGACATGTCAGCAAGTTACGATGGGATCACCAACAGACGAGAGGCCATCATCATGCAGTTCGGAATCTTCAGCATCGCCGACATCACCCCGGACCCCACCAGCGGGCGGATACCCACCGAGCACGAGCGGCTGGAGTCGATCGTCGAGTACGCCACTCTGGCCGAGCAGGTGGGCCTGGACGTCTTCGCGCTGGGTGAACACCACAACCCGCCGTTCGTGACGTCCTCCCCCACCACGACCCTGGGCTACGTCGCCGGCAGGACCTCCGAGATCATCCTGTCGACTGCCACCACGCTCATCACCACCAACGACCCGGTGAAGATCGCCGAGGACTACGCCATGCTGCAGCACCTGTCCGGTGGCCGGGTCGACCTGACGATGGGCCGCGGGAACACCGGGCCGGTGTACCCGTGGTTCGGCCAGGACATCCGGCAGGGGCTGCCGATCGCGATCGAGAACTACGAGCTGCTCCACCGCCTGTGGCACGAGGACGTCGTGGACTGGGAGGGCAAGTTCCGCACGGCGCTCCAGCAGTTCACCTCGACCCCGCGCCCGCTGGACGGCGTCGCTCCCTTCGTGTGGCACGGATCGATCCGCTCGCCGCAGATCGCCGAGCAGGCCGCGTTCTACGGTGACGGCTTCTTCCACAACAACATCTTCTGGCCGATCCACCACACCAAGCAGATGGTCGAGCTGTACCGCCGCCGCTACGAGCACTACGGGCACGGCTCCGCAGACCAGGCGATCGTCGGCCTCGGCGGCCAGTTCTTCGCGCGCGCCAACAGCCAGGACGCGGTCAACGAGTTCCGCCCGTACTTCGACAACGCCCCGGTCTACGGCCACGGCCCGTCGCTCGAGGACTTCACGGCCCAGACCCCGCTGACCGTCGGCTCGCCGCAGCAGATCATCGACCGGTACATGACCATGCGCGAGCACGTGGGCGACTACCAGCGCCAGCTGTTCCTCATCGACCACGCCGGCCTGCCCCGCACGACCGTGCTGGAGCAGATCGAGATCCTGGGTACCGAGATCGTGCCGACCCTCCGCCGCGAGCTCGACGCCCTGCGCCCGGCCCACGTGCCGGACGGCCCCACCCATTCGGCGCGGGTCGCCGCCCGC
The DNA here is from genome assembly GCF_057773085.1 of Dietzia sp. IBK-p2-16D. NCBI lineage: Bacteria > Bacillati > Actinomycetota > Actinomycetes > Mycobacteriales > Dietziaceae > Dietzia > Dietzia sp. IBK-p2-16D. The sequence goes on from NZ_JBYMTL010000001.1 coordinate 700,268, forward strand.
GACGCCGATCTGGCCGCCGCAGGCGATCCCGCCTACTCCGACGCCTACCGCTTCGGAACCGGTGACAACTGGACGGGCCTCACCGCCGAGGGCGGGCAGCTCGCCCAGGAGCAGTCGCTGGCCCGCGCACGCCGGAACCAGGCCCGCCTCGCCGAGGCGCCGGCCGGGAAGGAGTCCAAGTGACCACCACGCACCACGACCATCCCGGTAGCACTACCGAGCGACCGCTTAACCTCGTCGTCGTCGCCGCCGGAACCTCCGTGCCCTCCAGCACCCGGATGCTCGCCGACCAACTCACCGTCGCGACCCGGGACGCCCTCGCACGCCACGGCCGGGCGGTCGACGTGACGGTCCTCGAGGCGCGCGAACTGGCGCACGAGGTCGTCGACGCCACCTTCACCCGCTTTCCCGGGGAGAAACTCTCCGCGGCGATCGACGAGATCGGCCGGGCGGACGGACTGATCGCGGTGACGCCGATCTACAACCAGTCGTACTCGGGCCTGTTCAAGTCACTGTTCGACGTCATTGACCCGGGCACGCTCGCCGGGGTACCGGTCGCGCTCGGAGCGACCGGCGGGACCGCACGGCACTCGCTCGCGGTCGACTACGCACTGCGGCCGATGTTCGCCTACCTCAAGGCCGACATCGTCCCCACCACCGTGTTCGCGGCGGCGGAGGACTTCGGCGCCGTCGCCACCGACGGGGAGGAGGACTCACTGCGCACCCGTACGGCCCGGGTGGGCACCGAGCTCTCCGATTACATGCTGAGGTTCGCGGGGGTCACCGCCGGCGCGGTGGCACCGACGCGCGCGGACTCCGGTCGGGGACGCAAGACCGACGACGACGAGTTCAGCGACTTCGTCCCGATGGGCGACCTCCTGGGCCGCTGAACCGGCGGGCAGGTCCCGCCCCATCACGATCCGCCCTTCAGACGTCGATTCGCTCGCGGGACCCGCAGGGCGGATCGACATCTGAGGGGCGGATCGTGTGCTGGATTCGGAATGTCGGGCTCAGCGGGGGTCGGGCTGCCCGTCGGACTGAGACAGGGGCGGGACGGCTCCACGGTCGGTGCCCTCGTCGGCGAGCTGATCCGGCTCGGGGTGCTCGGCGTCGAAGCTCTCCGGCAGGTTCTTGATGTGCTTGTTCATGTTGCGAATGAGCAGCACGGTGGCGATGAGCAGCAGCAGGATCACGGGAATGCCGATCGGCGAGGCCTTGCCGAACTCGGGCCCCACCGGGTTGTCGTTGTACCCCGGCGTACCGGGCGACTGGTTTTGCGCGAGCACCATCACCGACTGATACGCCAGAATCTGGACGTCCGGTCCCAGGGTGATCATCGTGCGTCCTCACTCGTGCTCGGGCCGACGGGGAGCGCGACGTACGGGTCGACTCCCGCGAACAGGTCTGTCTCGTATTCTCCCTCACCGAGCTCAGGGAAGCCCACCCGGCTGGCGGCGAGCTCGAACTCCTCGGTGGGCCACACCCGCTGCTGCATCTCCACGGGTGCGGCGAAGAACCAGCCATTCGGGTCGATCTGAGTGGCGTGCGCCAGCAGAGCAGAGTTGCGCTGCTCGAAGTAGCCCGCGCACTCCACCCGTGTGGTGACCCGCTCCATGATGTCCGGGCGGTCGCCCCATCGGGACAGGAACTCCTCGAAGTGGCGGACGCCGTCGCGGGCGAACAGCTCCTCGTCCAGCAGCTGGAGGCGGCTCTTGGGGAAGCCGTGGGTGTAGTAGACCTTCGCGATCGCCCACGGCTCGCCGGCATCCGCATACCGGGCGGGGTCGGCGGCGGCCTCGTACGCGGCCATCGACGCCGAGTGCACCTTCAGGTGATCCGGGTGGGGATACCCGCCGTTCTCGTCGTAGGTGATCATCACGTGCGGGCGGAACTCACGGATCCTGCGGACCAGGGCCTCGGTGACCTCGTCGTCGTCGGCCAGTGCGAAGCACCCCTCCGGCAAGGGTGGCGTGGGGTCACCCTCCGGCAACCCCGAGTCCACGTACCCCAGCCAGTGGTGGTCGACCCCCAGGATGTCGGCGGCGCGCGCCATCTCGCGCACCCGCACGGCGGGCAGGTCCGCGGTGATGTCGGGGCGATCCATCGCGGGGTTGAGGATGTCACCGCGCTCACCCCCGGTGCACGTCTCCACCAGTACGTGGACGCCCTCGGCGGCGTACCTGGCCATGGTCGCCGAGCCCTTGGACGACTCGTCGTCGGGGTGGGCGTGGACCGCCATCAGCCGCAGACCGGCCATCGGAGCACCTGCCGTTCTCTTCACGTAGTGGATGACCGCACCATTCTATGGGCGGCGAGGTCGGCGGTGCCCGCGGCGGGCCCCGGCGACGACCCCCGACCGCTGACCGCGCGCCGCCCGGATACCCTGGCTCCCATGAGTGAGCCGAGGTCGGACGCCCCGTCGCAGCACCCCGTGGGCCCGCCTGCCGACCGCTACGGAGACGCCGACCGCGGGTCGCGCGTGATGGGCAAGGTCATCGCCGTGGTGCTCGCGCTGCTCGTGGGCGGCCTCCTGGTCGCGGGCGTCTACACCATGTGGAGGGTCAACCAGACACCCGACATCACCGGCGAGGCGATCGGGGTGGAGGTCGTCGACGACACCCGGGTCGATCTGTCGTTCACCGTCACCCGGGAGGAACCCGGCACGCCCGCCTACTGCATCATCCGGGCCCAGGAGGAGTCGAAGGGCGAGCTCGGCCGGCGCGAGGTGTACGTCCCGCCGTCCGAGAACAACACGATCCAGATCGACGCCTCCGTCTTCACCACCGGGCGCGCGTTCGTCGCCGACGTCTACGGGTGTGGCGACGACGTCCCCGACTACCTGCGCCGGTAGGGCCAGGGACGGGACCGTCGTCGGGTCCAGCTCCGCCGGCCGACCGGCGGCGGGCCCTGTGTTAGAATCGGCGCATCAGCACGGCCCCTATCTACGCGGGGCCGTGTTTTTCTTACATCTACGCACGCGAACAGATTGGAGTGCGCTCATGGCGAACGACACCCAGGTCCACTGGTTGACCCAGGAATCGTACGACCGCCTCATGGCCGAGAAGGAGGCGCTGATCGCCAACCGTCCGGCCATCGCCGCCGAGATCAACGAGCGGCGCGAAGAGGGCGATCTCAAGGAGAACGCCGGCTACCACGCCGCGCGTGAGCAGCAGGGCCAGGAAGAGGCCCGCATCCGGACGATCGACGACCTGCTGGCCAACGCCCAGGTCGGCGAGACGCCCACCGAGTCCGGCGTCGCGCTCATCGGTTCCGTCGTCCGCGCCTACTACAACGGCAACGAGGACACCAAGGAGACCTTCCTCATCGGTACCCGCGGCGAGGGCTCCGGCAAGGACGATCTGGAGATCTACTCCCCCGAGTCCCCGCTGGGCAAGGCCGTGCTCGGCGCCAAGAACGGTGAGTCCCGCGAGTACACCGCCCCCAACGGCAAGACGGTCTCCGTCACCATCGTGACCGCGGAGCCGTACCAGAGCTGACCGGCCCCGACCGGACCCGGTGGTAGGTTCTTCACGAATGTCGGGTCGCCTTCTGGCGGGCCCGAATCCGCCCCGGCGTCAGCAGGAGTTCCACGTGTCAGACGGTTCCCAGGACAGACCCCACGGCCCGGCCCCGACTATCGAAGCGGCGGCCGGGCGGGTCCTGGGACCGGCACTGCGGACCGGTCAGTCCCCCTTCGAGGACGACCTCTACACCTGGACGCCCGAGGTGGCCGAGGAGCTGGCCCGCCGTCTCGACGCGGACCCCGAAGAAGGCACGGCGGGCGCGGCGGGTGCCGCGGCATCGGGGTCGACCCGCTCCCCCGTGATGCAGGCCCTGCACGATCAGCTCGAGGGCGCCCCGCGCCCCGTGGTCCTGCTCGCCGCGGAACTGCTCTTCATCCAGCAGTTGCCCCTGTCCACGGTCACGGCCCGCCTCAAGCGCGGCCGTGTCCGGGACGTGCTGTCCTGGATCGAGGACGCCCCCGAGATCCCGGCCGATCTGGACGAGGTCCTCAGCGAGAAGGGCCCGCTCACCGGCGGGCTGGGTTTCAACGTGCAGATGCGCGAGCACCTGCGCTGGCTGTGCTCGTTCGTCATCCACTGGGCCGAGCTCGACGCGTCCGTCCGCGACGCCGCGCTCTCGGACCCGTGGGAGTTCCAGCGCGCCGCCCGTTCCACTCCCGGTGACTGGCGGGCCATCCGCTACAGCCTCCAGTACCTCGTGTGGCCCGGGTACTTCCAGCCGATCGTCAAGCACGAGCACAAGACCCGCATCCGCGACGCGTTCGCCGACCTCATCGGCGGCCCGTCGGGCATCGACGAGCTGGACATCGACCAGGACCTGCACCGGATCTCCGAGGTCCTGTCCGCGCAGCTCGGCCAACCTGTCGACTGGTACCGCGGGTCCGTGGCCAACCAGTGGCAGCGCCACCGCGACGACCACTCTCGGCGCGCCTGGCTCGTACGGCCCGGCCGGGGCGGCGTCGGTCAGGCGGGCCAGTGGGTCGCCCAGAACCGCATCGCGTTGCCCGCCTCGCACCTGCCGCGGATCCCCGCGCACGCCAGTCGCCTCGAGGTGTCCCAGGCCGTCGAGCAGGGCTACCCCCACCTGGACTACCAGGCCCGGTTCCAGCTCACCGCCGAGCTGCACACGTTCCTGTCCCGGATGAACCCGCAGGACGTGGTGGCGACGGTCGCCGACGCCAAGCTGCACCTGGGTACCCTCACCGACGACCTCGGCTACGTCGACGACGGCGGCCAGCAACTCGAGCGCTCGGTGCTGTGGAGCGCCGTCACCCTCGACCTGGAGACACTGCCCAGCCCGCTGTCCGAGCTGATCGGCGAGCCCGGCACGGTCGTCGACCTCACCGACGGACTCGACGCGATGCTGTCGGCCATGCACCCCGGCCGCCACTCCGCGGAGTCGCAGGTCGCCGAGGCACCCGCCGCCGGCGCGGTGCCGACCCTGCCCGAGGTCACCGAGGAGCTGGCCGACAGCCTTCACATGCCCCGCGCGGAGCTGCAGGAGATCGTCGACACCCTGCAGCAGCGACAGCAGATCGTGTTCTACGGCCCGCCCGGCACCGGCAAGACCTTCCTCGCCCAGGAGCTGGCCCGCTTCCTCGCCGGCCCCGACGACCCCAGCCGCGTCCAGCTGGTGCAGTTCCACCCCAGCTACGCCTACGAGGACTTCTTCGAGGGCTACCGGCCCACGCTCACCGAGTCGGGCCAGCCGGGCTTCGCCCTCCAGGCCGGGCCGCTGCGGCGCCAGGCCGCGCGGGCGACCTCGGAGTCGGGTCGCGAGCACCCGAGTTTCCTCATCATCGACGAGATGAACCGCGCCGACCTGGCACGCGTGTTCGGCGAGATGTACTTCCTGCTCGAGTACCGAGATCGGACCGTGCTGCCCCAGTACTCCCCCGACACCTCGTTCCGGCTGCCGCGCAACCTGTTCATCATCGGCACCATGAACACCGCCGACCGGTCGATCGCCATGGTCGACGCCGCCATCCGGCGACGCTTCGCGTTCATGGAACTGCACCCCGACACCCCGCCGGTGGCCGGCGTGCTGCGCCGCCACCTGGAGGCCCGCGGCGCGACCACCGAACCCGCCGAGCTGCTCGAGGCGCTCAACTCCGAGATCGACGACTCCGACCGCGACCTGCGCATCGGGCCGTCGTACTTCATGAAGGACCAGGCCACCGAGCCGGGCGGACTCGAGGCGATCTGGCGCTTCGACCTGCTCCCGCTGCTCGAGGAGCACTACTACGGACGGCTCACCCGCGCCGAGGTGCACGAGCGATTCGGTCTCGCGGCACTGCGCCGCAAGATCGGACGGGCGTGACCGCATCCTCGACCGACCCGGGGGCGTCGACGGCGCCGGCACAGTCGACGGCGTCCACGGTGGCCCTCGAGTTCGACGAGTTCGACCGCCGGGGCCGGCTCGTCACGCTCAGCTGGGAGGGCGCCCAGCACCTCTCGCAGACCGGGCTGGTGGAGGTGATGCCCGCCGGCCGCGACACGTGGCGGCTCATCCCCTGCGGCGCCGTGGGCTCGGTCCGGGTCGAGGGCCTGTCAGTGCGGGTCATGCCCGCCGCGAGCCTGGGGCTGACGCAGCTGTTCTTCCTGCTCGACCACGCGGCCGACGACCCCTTCCTCGCCTCGTCGGTGCAGGCCAGGGACGACGACGAGCTGTGGACCTCCGTCGCCGAGTCCATGGCCCGGTTGGCGCACCAGGCGCTGGCCCCCGGACTTCTGCGCGGGTACCGCAGGGTCGACGAGGCGCTGACCACGGTGCGCGGCAGGATCCGCCTGGGTGACCAGATCCGCCGCCATCCGGGCATGACCATCCCACTCGAGGTCACCTACTCCGAGTTCACCCCGGATATCGCCGAGAACCGCATCCTGCGCACGGCCGCCCACCGCCTGCAGTTCCTGCCCGAACTGCCCGACGCCACCCGCCGCCGACTGGCCATGGTCGACGCTCGACTGTCGGATGCCACGCTCATCGGCCAGGGCGCACCCGTGCCCGCGTGGACGCCCAGCCGGCTCAACGCCCGCTACCAGGACGCGCTCGCGTTGGCGGACCGCATCGTGCGGCGGATCTCGGTGGAGGTCGAGGACGGCCACGCCGCCTCGGCGGCCTTCGTCACCGAGATGCCGTCGCTCTTCGAACGCTTCGTGGAGGCCGAACTGACCGCCGCCCTCGACGGCCACGGAGGTCGACTGCTGCAGAACCCCGTCGTCAATCTGGACTCCGGTACCGAGGCCGGTGACGCGCCGTCGGGGCGCCACAGCGCGCCGCCCGACGACGGTGACCACATCTCCGTGCGCACGGGGTTGGTCTACGAGGTCCACGGCGAGCCGGTCACCACGTTCGTACCGACCTATCCCACGGACCGCCGGGCCCGCGCCGCCGAGCACTATCGACTGTTGGCCGCCTGCACCGCGCTCGGGGTGGATCGGGCGTACCTGGTCTACCCGGCCCAGCGGCGCGACGACGCCCCCCAGCCGCGGCGGATCGTGCACACCGACATCTCGATCGTGGAGTACCCGGTGGACCTCTCCCGCGGCCCCGCCGAGAGTCGACGGGCTATCGTCGAGTTGGCCGAGCACGCCCGCGAGCTGGCCGCACCGTCTCCCGCACGCCACCGAACCGAATCGCGGCACCGCACCGGGTCACGTCACCGCACGGAGCCAGGTCACGGCACAGGGTCAGATCACAGCACAGGGTCACACGACGCCGAAGGGAGACGACACGCCCGATGACCGACGCCGACGACGCCTCGCGACGCATGTGGATGAGCCTCGGGCTGGCAGCCGTGGGCACGGTGGGGGCGTACCGCGGCGCGTACGAGGTGCTGGCTCAGCAGGCCAGGATCGCGCGCCGGGTGATCCCCAAACCCACCTCCCGGCCCTATGAGGGCGACGGGCTCTACCGACCCGGGGCCCGCTCCCCGGAACCGTGGCGGCCCGGCATGACGTGCGACGTGCACATGATGATCTTCGGCGACTCGCTCGCCGCCGGCCTCGGTGCCGACTCCCCGGACGAGCTGCCCGGCGTGCTGCTGGCGCGCGGCCTGGCCGAGGAATCGGGCTGGAACGTACGGCTGAGCATCAAGGCGATCGTGGGTGCCACCTCCAAGGGACTGCCCGGGCAGGTCGAGGCCATGCAGATCGCCCACGGCGACCCTGACATCTCGGTGATCCTCATCGGCGGGAACGACATCACCTCCCGCAACGCGATCGGCCCGTCGGCTCGCCGGGTGGGCGAGGCGGTTCAGGCGCTGCGCGGGAACGGCTCCCACGTCGTGGTGGGAACCTGCCCCGATCTGAGCATCATCAAACCGGTCCCCCAGCCGCTGCGCTCGGTCATGTCCGGGCTGAGCCGGCGTCTCGCCGCCGCGCAGGCCGTGCAGGCGCGCAAGGCCGGCGGCGTCCCCGTCTCGCTGGCCGAGACGCTCGCGCCCGAGTTCCACCGACGCGGCGAGAGCCTGTTCTCGCCCGACCGCTTCCACCCCAACTCCGCCGGGTACGAGCTCGCCGCCGGGCTGCTGCTGCCCGCCGTGTGCGTAGCGCTGGGTGTGTGGGAGGACGTGCCCGAGGAGCAGCAGCCGGACGACGCCGGCGCCCCCGCCGACACTGCCGACACCGGCGCCCCCGTCGAGCACCGCGAGTCCGTGGTCGCCCGTCTGACCACACGCCTCACCGACTTCGTCCGCACCCACGAGGATGCGGACGACGGGGAACGGAACACGTTCCTGCATAATGAGGGCGTGGACGGTGACCCAGAGAACACGGGGTACGCCCGCGTGGCCGCGGACACTCTCCGCCGCCGTAGCCGGATCCTGAGGCTGACCCGCTCGACGCGGGACGACCCGGACCGGCAGGACTGATCCGACCACAGCAGCACTCACCCGCAACGAAGGAGCTTTCCATGCCGGAAGCCGTGATCGTCTCGTACGCCCGTTCCCCCATCGGGCGCGCCAACAAGGGTTCCCTCGTGGGCATCCGCTCCGACGACCTCACCGCCCAGATGGTCAAGGCCGCACTGGACAAGGTCCCCGCGCTCGACCCCACCCAGATCGACGACCTCATGCTGGGTTGTGGCCTGCCGGGTGGCGAGCAGGGCTTCAACATGGGCCGTGTCGTCTCCGTGCTCGCCGGCCTGGACACCGTTCCGGGCACCACCGTGAACCGCTACTGCTCCTCCTCGCTGCAGACCACCCGTATGGCGCTGCACGCGATCAAGGCCGGCGAGGGTGACGTCTTCATCTCCGCCGGTGTGGAGACCGTCTCGAACTTCGCCAAGGGCACCGCCGACCACTGGCCGGACACCCACAACCCGATCTTCGCCGACGCCGAGGCCCGCACCGCCAAGCGCGCCGAGGGTGGCGCCGAGACCTGGACCGACCCGCGGGTGAACGGCCAGCTCCCGGACGTCTACATCCCCATGGGCCAGACCGCCGAGAACGTCGCCCAGATGACGGGCATCACCCGCGAGGAGCAGGACCGCTGGGGCGTGCGCTCGCACAGCCGGGCCATCGAGGCCATCGAGCGTGGACACTTCGCCAACGAGATCTCCGCGGTCACGATGCCCGACGGCACCGTCGTCACCACCGACGACGGCCCCCGCGCCGGCACGACCTACGAGAAGGTCTCGCAGCTCAACCCGGTGTTCCGCCCCGACGGCACCATCGCGGCCGGCAACTGCTGCCCGCTCAACGACGGTGCCGCCGCCCTGGTGATCATGTCCGACACCAAGGCCAAGGAGCTGGGCCTCACCCCGCTCGCGCGCGTCGTCTCCACCGGCGTGTCCGGCCTGTCGCCCGAGATCATGGGCCTGGGCCCGATCGAGGCCGTCAAGAACGCCCTGCGCATCGCCGGCAAGTCGATCTCCGACATCGACCTGTTCGAGATCAACGAGGCGTTCGCCGTGCAGGTGCTCGGTTCGGCCCGCGAGCTCGGCATCGACGAGGACAAGCTCAACATCAACGGCGGCGCCATCGCGCTGGGCCACCCCTTCGGCATGACGGGCGCCCGCATCACCGCGTCGCTGCTCAACAACCTGCAGGCCGAGGACAAGCAGTTCGGCGTCGAGACCATGTGCGTCGGCGGCGGCCAGGGCATGGCGATGGTGCTCGAGCGCCTCAGCTGATCCCACGCCCCCTCTCGCGGGGCCACGCGAAGAGCGTTCCGACCACGATTCCCCAGAGGAACGTGGTCGGGACGCTCTTCTCGTTGTGGCGGCGGTGTCGCCCGATGGCCGTCGCGTCGGAGCTTTCCGATGGAGGTTCGCACAGACCGGGCGGGCGGAATGTCGCAGGTGCGTATTACTCTTTTATCAGTCACCGCCATTCACATCGGAGTCCCATGTCCCCGCGTTCTTCCCTCCCCCACCGCGCCCTCGGCTCCAGCGCACTCGCCCTCGCCCTCGTCGCGGGCTCGGTCATGCCGGCCGTAGCCGAGGACGGGCAGGCCGGATCCTCGTCCTCCGTGGGCGAGGTGGCGTTCGACGCGGTCGCCGGGAGCCTCGAGCAGACTCCCGTCGGCTCCACCGCCGAACTGTTGGGCTCGGTCGGATCGGCGAACGTCCCGATCGTCCCCGCGTCCGTCGAGGAGGTCGGCGTCCCGACGAGGGTCGACCCTTCCATCAGGACGACCGAGTTCCTCGGCGTCGATCGCTACGACGGCCCGGACAACGTGTACGAGTACTGGTCCGTCCAGTCCGCAGCCATGCAGCGGGTGGTCACCGTGGAGGTCGTCAGGTCCCGCGGCACGGGGCCGGCACCTGTCCTGTACATGCTCGACGGCGTCGGGGCACCCGAGTACAGCACGGGCTGGAACCACGTCGCGGACATCCACGAGGTGATGGCGGACGAGAACGTCCATATCGTCAACCCGGCGGGCGCGTTCGCCTCCTTCTACTCGGACTGGGAGAAAGTGGACCCGGTGCTCGGCAACCACAAGTGGGAGACTTTCCTCACCGAGGAGCTGCCGCCCATCGTCGCGGAAGAGCTGGACACCAACGGCAAGTCGGCCATCGCGGGCAACTCGATGGGCGCCCAGGCGGCGATGCATCTGGCCGCCCAACATCCGGATCTGTACGACGCGGTGATGGCATTAAGCGGCAACTACTCGACAATGGACCCGCTCGGATATCAAACGGTGCGGCTGAGCGTCGTGACCCGTGGCGGCGATCTCGACAACATGTGGGGGCCGTACGGAAGTGAGCGGTGGCGGTATCACGACACCATCTCGCACCCGGAGAAGCTGCAGGACACGGCCGTCTACATGTCGGCCGGCACCGGTGACATCGGTCCGGCGGATCCGGGCGAGTACGGAAGCGAGAAGTTCGCGATGTGGTTCGGCATCGTCCTGGAGCGTGGCGTGCACGAGGCGACACAGGCGTTCTCGCGGGCGTTGACGGACGCCGGGGTCGACCACCGTGCGGACTACGGAGACAACGGCCTGCACAACTGGGCGACCTTCATGCGGCACTTCGACGCCGGATGGGAGTACATCGAGCCCGCACTCCGGGACTGACCCGGGGCGGCGGCGCACGGGTTTTCTCGGGCCGCGCCGGAACACTGCTCCCGAAATGCCGACGGCCCCGGCTCCCCTCGCGGGGCCGGGGCCGTGGTGTTCGCGGGTCAGACCCGCGCCAGACGCGAACTCAGTCGCGGAAGTAGCTCATGAGACGCAGGATCTCGACGTAGAGCCACACCAGGGTGACCGTCAGGCCGAGCGCAACGCCCCACGCCATCTTGGACGGGGCGCCGGCGCGCACGAGGCGGTCGGCGTTGTCGAAGTCCATCAGGAAGCTGAAGGCGGCCAGGCCGATGCACAGGAGGCAGAAGCCGATCGCGATCGGGCCACCGTTGTACAGCGGGTTGGTGCCGGTGAACAGGCTCAGCACGATGCTGCCCAGGGCCGCGAACAGCACGCCGATCAACGCCGCCGACATGAAGCGGGTGAACTTGGGCGTGACGCGCACGGCGCCGGTCTTGTAGACGAAGAGCATGCCCACGAACACGCCGATGGTGCCGAGGATCGCGGCACCCACCGCGCCGAGGACGCCGCCGGTGCCCTGCAGGTCGATGGTGAACAGGTACGTCGCCGCTCCGACGAACAGGCCCTCGAGGGCACCGTAGGTCAGGGTGACGGGGGCCGAGTCCATCTTGCGCGCGAAGGTGGCGATCAGCACGGTGACCAGGCCACCAATACCGCCGACCAGGATGAACGGGAACAGGAGTCCCGGGTTCATGGTGATCAGGTAGAAGGCGATCGCGCCGACGATGCTGAGCAGACCGAGGGTCATTCCGGTCTTCGCGACGACGTCGTCGATCGTCATGGGCCGCGTGTCGGCGGCGAACTGCGGGTGCGCCTGCGGTGCACCGTAACCGGCCTGGCCGCCGAAGCCCTGCTGGCCGTACTGGCCCTGCTGGAACGCGCCGCGGCCGGCACCACCGAGGTGAGTGGCGCCACGGGCGCTGTCCGTGGACAGTGAACTGAAGACCGGGTTGCTGCTTGTGCGCATCGAGGTCCCTTCGGAATTGTCGGGGAAGGTCGTTGATCGAGAGTCCCCGCCGGGTCACCGACGAATCACTCGTACCAGTGCAACGCGCGGGCCCACCTGTGTGTTCCCGGCGCCGGAACCCATCCTGCCGCACGAGCACGACGGGCGGATGGTCCTCTATCGAGACCTGCGCTAACGATATGTCGTTGACAGTCTTTGTCATGGCGTGGATACTCGTCGCCAGGAGGACTCGACTCCCGAGTCCGCACCCCAGAGGAGACGACGATGCGTGACTACGACATCAGTCATGACCCGGGCGAGTACGACCGTCCGGGACCCCGCGGACACGGAGGCCACCCCCGCCGCGGCGCAAGGCCCGGCCACCACCGCGGCCACCAGCGCGACCGTCGACACGACCACGGGCACGGTGGAGGCCCGTTCGGTCCGGGCGGCCCCTTCGGCCCCGGGGGTCCGTTCGGCCCGGGCGGCCCCTTCGGACCCGGAGGTCCGTTCGGTTCGTTCGACCAGCCACGAGGGTCGCGGCGCGGCCCCCATCAACGACGACGACGAGGAGATGTCCGACACGGCGCTCTCCTGCTGATCGCCGAGAGCCCCCGCAACGGTTACAGCATCATCCGCGAGCTGGCCGAGCGCAGTGGCGGGACCTGGCGACCCAGCTCCGGCGCCGTGTATCCCGCCCTGTCACTACTGGAGGACGAGGGGCTGATCGAACCCGCAGAGGACGCCGGCCCCAAGCACTACCGACTCACCGACGCCGGTCGGGACGAGGTCGACGCACTCAAGGACCGCCCGGCGCCCTGGGAGGACGCCACCCAGGAAGCCACCGCCGGACTCGGCGGGAGCGTGGAGTTGTGGAAGGCGCTCGGCGATGCCGCCGTGGCCGTGCGGGCCGTGGTGCAGACCGGGGACGCTGCCGCCGGCTCCGCCGCGACCGACGAACTGGTCGCACTGCGCAAGCGCCTCTACGGCCTGCTGGCGGACGCCGGCGAGTAGGCCCCGGCGTTCTCGCGCACCGCCGTCACTCGCAGGCGACACCGTCGTTGTCGCGGTCGAGCTTCGAGGCGTACCCGGGCTGGCCGCGGTAGAGCGGGGCTGCCCCGGCCGCGCGGGCCGCGGAGCAGTTGGGGTAGTAGGTCGCCTGCTGGACCGGCTCCGCCAGCGGGGCGGGCGCGTAGGTCTGCGGCGGCGCATAGGTCGGCTCGGGGGCGGGCTCCGGAACCGGCGCGTAGGTGGACTGAGAGACGACGGTTGCGATCGGCGTCGCCGATTCCGGTGAGCTCGCCGGGGGCTGGGCGAGGGTGGTCGGCGCGGTTGTGGTCGGCGCGGTGGCCCGGGCCGTGGTGGTGACGGTGCTGGTCGCGGCCACCGGACTCGAGGCCGGGGTCGCTGCCGGCTCGGGAGTGGGCATCAGTGCCGCGCCGAGGACGAGCAAGGCGACCGAGACCGCGCCGACCACCGGCCAGCGGCGGACGAACGGGGCCAACGGGGTACTCCAGGTCAACGGGCTCAGCGCATCCGGGGAGACGTAGCCGGACATCGACCGGGCGGCCTCCGCCGACTGCCGGTCGAGCAGGAAGTCGTCTTCGGCGCGCGTGCGGTCCTCGCGCTCGCAGTGGACCCACCAACCGCCGGGCACTGCCATGGCCAGGCCGATCAGCGCCATCGCGACCGACTCGATGACGCCGCTGCCGAGCGTGCCGAGCGCCGCCACCACGACGAGCCCACCCACGACCAGGCCGGCCCAGGCCAGGACCGGCTTCCAGGCCGGGGGCGCGACGTAGGCCGGTTCGGTGAGGGTGGGACGCGCCATGGAGGGCAGGACGATCGGCATGTTCGCGGACTTTCGAGGGAGGTGAGGGGCCCGCGGTAGCGAGAGGACGACGCGCGGTGAGAATGTGAACACTACTCCACCGCGCGCCGTCCGCCAAAGATTCCTTATCAACCCGGACGCGTCAGCCCATCCCCGTCAACAGCCCATCCCCGTCAACCGAGGGCCACCTTGCGGTTCCACGACCGCGCGGTGCGCCACAGGCAGTACGCCGCGAGCGCCACCAGGGAGACCACGAAGCCGATCGGCATGACCTCGCTGGTCGCGTTCCCCGCCGAGAGCTCGCCGACCAGGTCGAACCTCACCAGGCCCAGCGTCTCGCCGTCGGCCTCCCCCACCCCGAACGGCAGCACGAGCATGCCGAGCAGGGCGAGCGCCTGGGTCGCCAGGTAGACCACCACGAACACCACCACGGGTCCGCCGGCGCCGAGCCCGGCCAGTCGCCGCTCGTGCCCCACCGAGATCGAGAAGTAGTAGTACACCGGCCACACCAGGACCGAGGCGACCAACAGGACGACGCCCGCCACGATCATCCACGCCGGGGTCACGGCGGTGAGGGTCGCCCACGCGTCGGCCAGCATCGACCACGACGGCGGGGCGCCCCCTGACCGCTGCGCGTTCGCCCACCACGCGAGCACCACGAGAATGACCGTCAGAACGATCGCGACCAGCGAGACGAGCATCGTCCACGCCAGCTTGGCCCAGAAGATGCGGGACCCACGGACCGGGATGGAGTGCGTGAAGTACCCGGTGCGGCCATAGCCGGACCGCCAGTAATCGGCGGCCAGCGCCAGCTGGATAGCCGGGACCGCGACGACCGCCGCGAGGATGCCCGCGGCCAGCCCGAGCTCGGACAACAGCGGCCATCCCGAGGCGCCGAGCAGGCTGCCCAGCACCCCGACCAGGGCGACCAGGCCGAAGAGGGCCGCGAGCTGCCCGCGCGTGCGCAGCCACTCGTGCTTGAGGAGTGTTGTCGTCGTCGTCGTCATCGGTAGGTCTCCCTGAAGATCTGGTCGAGGCTGGCGCCCCGGTTGCCCCGGAGGTCGTCGGCGTCGCCGGAGAGCAGGACGCGGCCGTGGCGCATCATGACGGCGGCGTCGAGGATCGGCTCGAGGTCGTGGACGAGGTGGGTGGTGATGAGCAGGAGCGAGTCCTCGGAGAGGTTGCGTACGATCCCGTCGAGGATCACCTGACGCGCGGCCGGGTCGACGCCCGAGATGGGCTCGTCGAGGAGGAACACGCGCGCGTCGCGGGACATGGCCAGTGCGATCTGGACCTTCTCGCGCATGCCCTTGGACATCTGCTTGAGCCGCGCGGACTCGCTCAGGCCGAAGAAGCCGATGAGGTCGCGCGCCTTCTCGGGCTGGAAGTCGGCGAAGAAATCCGTGTACAGCTCGAGGCAGTAGCTCACCCGCGCGGCGTCGGGCAGGAAGCTGGTGTCGGGCAGGTAGGACACCAGTGCCTTGGACTCCGGACCGGGGACGTGACCGGCGATCCGCACGTCGCCGGAGTACCCGGCCAGGACGCCGGCGAGGATCTTGAGCAGCGTGGTCTTGCCGCAGCCGTTCTCGCCCAGCAGGCCCACGATCTGCCCCGGGGCCAGGGCCATGTCCAGGCCGTCGAGAGCGGTGGTGGCGCCGTACGTCATGCGGAGCCCGGTGGCCTCAACGAGTGTAGTGGCGGGGCTCGCGGTGGAGGCGTGGTCGGTGGCGCTCATGTCAGGCACCTCCGTCGTGCTCATCGGCAGTGGCGTGTTCATGGGTGTCCCATCTGTTGTCGAGCAGCGCTCGGGCTTTGTCGTGCGCCATTCCCAGGCCGCGGACGCGTCGGATATAGGCGTCGGCGGCGTCGGTGGCGAGGTCGGCGCGGACCTCGTCTATCCGCTCGGAGTCCAGCGTCACGAACCGCCCGGTCGCCCGCTCGGACCGGCACAGTTCGAGCCGTTCCAGTTCCGCGAGGGCCCGCTGGGCGGTGTTGGGGTTGACGCCGAGATCGGCCGCCAACTCCCGGACGCCGGGCATCTTGTCCCCGGCCTCCCATTCCCCGGTCACGATGCGCCGCGAGAACTCCTCGACGAGCTGCACCCAGATCGGGGACGAGTTGTCGAACTGCATCATCGCCCCTCTTCCGTGTTGCTGTATTAGGTGATTAATACAGTGACATCCACCGGTGGCGCTTGTCAATAAATGGTTTCTGACGAGCCGTTGTGCGAGGCTCGGCCGAGGCGCAGACTGAGGGCAGGACCTGCGGAAAGGGCCAGCCATGAGCGCGCTCGTCGTGTACGAATCCGCGTGGGGGAACACCAGGCTCGTCGCCGAGGCGATCAGCGACGGCCTGTCCCCCCACTTGCCGGCGGAGGTGGTGGCCGCACACGAGGCCCCGCCACTGGCCGACCTACACGTGGACCTGCTCGTGGTGGGCGCGCCGACCCACGCGTTCGGACTGCCCCGGGACGGCACCCGCGAGGACGCGCACGCCCGCGGCGGCGAGTTGATCCCGTCCGGAGTGCGCGAGTGGCTCGACGCCGCCGGCTCCGCCTCCCTGGCCGTGGCCACTTTCGACACCCACGTTCGCCACCCCGATCTGCCCGGTCACGCCGGCAGGAAGGCCGCCAAGAAGCTGCGCAAGCTCGGATGTCACCCGGTGGCGGATGCCGAGACCTTCTACGTGGACGGCTACGAGGGCCCACTCCTGCCCGGCGAGCTGGAACGGGCGCGAGCATGGGGCGACGGCCTGACCCGCGGCGACTGGTGAGCCGGACCGGACCCGGCGAACCGGCAGGGTTGACCGATACCCCTAGGGGTATGTAATCTCGGGGCATCAGCCAGTCGGATCATCGGCCGGCGGTCGGCGCGATTCACGCCGACGACAACCCCACCCCCCCTGAGGAGTCTCATCATGTGCCGTCCCGCCACCTGCAAGAAGTGCGGCAAGACCACCTGGGCCGGATGCGGAATGCACGTCGACCAGGTGATGGCCGGTGTGCCCAAGGCCGACCGCTGCCCGGGCCACGAGTCGGACGTCCCCGCCGTCAAAGACGGCTTCTTCGCGAAGATGTTCAGCAGGTAGTCTCGGCCGCCGCCGCCGCCGTCGAGCCTGGCGGAGTTCGATCCGTCTTCGATCCGCCCCTTGGATTTCGACCCGCATTCGATCCGCCCCTCGGATTTCGATCCACGCTGCGGCCCCCGCGAGCGGACGAACATCCGAGGGGCGGATTAATGCGTGCTGCCAAGGGCTCCGCGTCTGGTCGGCCGGGGGCCGTCAGTCGGGGCTCGTCAGCTGGCAATACCGAACCGAGAGGCCAGGTACGGGATCAGGCCCATGCACTCCGGGGTGAGAGCGAGGCACGCGGAGTCATCCGGCCCGGGGCCGAACAGAAAACGCAGCGGATTCTCGATCGAGCCGGCGGGAAACATCTCATCGGTCCTCTCGTCGTCAACGGGCGGGTCCACTAGGGCAATCGCGTGTGAGGTCGATCCTGTTATCGCCCTGCCAGCGTCGTCAAGGGCCCTTCTGCCGACACCGGCCCGATGCAGCTGTCCGGGATCGTGGCCAGCGAGCACCACGCCGCCGGCAGCACCGGACGGTATCCGTCGGGCACTCCCCCGCCCGCGATGATCTCGCGGTAGGCGTCGACCCCCGACGTGGGTTGGCGTGTCAGAGTCGGGTCTCCGAGCACGTCCACCCGGTACAGCCCGAAGCGGGCGGAGTAGTCGCCCCATTCGTAGTTGTCGACCAGCGACCAGTGGTTGTAGCCGATCACCGGGTACCCGTCGGCCACGGCCCGCTGGAGCCAGAACACCGTGTCGCGCAGGAAGTCGCCCCGCTCGATCCCGTCGGCGCGCCCACCGTTGAGAGTCGGAATCCCGTTCTCGACGATGTAGATCGGCTTGCCCGGGTAGGCCTGCGCGTAGTGCGTGACCGCCTCGTAGATGCCCTCCGGCTGTGGCCGCACGGCCGCGAAGTCGTCCCACGCGGCGTCGATGGCGGTGAGGTTATTCAGCGCGACGCCGTAGTAGTAGTCGATGCCCACGTAGTCGACGACATCGGCCACCCGGTCCCCGATCAGCGTGTCGGTGAACTCGGTGGCCAGCGGCAGGTAGGCCTCGTTCATGGTGACCCTCGCGTCCGGGTCCGCCCGGTGGGCGGCCGCGTAGCCGAGCCGGTGGGCGGCCTCGATGGTGTCGAGGAAGCGGGAGAAGTCAGTGAAGGCGACCCGGCCGATGGTCATCTCGTGCTTGAAGAACACCAGGGGTTCGTTGAACGTCACCCAGAGGGTGCCGTCGCGGGCCCACCGGTCGGTGATGAGCTCGGCGAAGCGGCCGAATGACTCCACTGCGTTGTCCGCGAGCATCCCGCCCCGGTCGGCCAGCCACCCCGGGTAGACGAAGTGCACCATCGTGATCATGGGGGTCATGCCATGTCGGCGGACCGTGTCGATGATCCGGTCGTAGTGTCTGAGGGCCTCGTCGTCGTACTCCCCCGGCGCGGGCTCGATACGCGCCCACTCCACGCTCAGCCGGAAGGTGTTCACGCCCATCGCCGCGGCGTTGGCGATGTCCTCCTCGTAGCGGTTCCAGAAGTCCACCGCGTCACCCACCGGGTCGGTCTGACCCGTCGGCGCGGTCGCGTCGACATACCGCTTCCAGTTGGAGTCCGGGTTCGAGCCCTCCACCTGGAAGCCCGACGTGGCGACGCCCCAGTGGAAGCCGGAGCCCGGTGCGGCCGGGCGCCCACCAGGCTGGGCCGCTGCGCTCGGCTGCAACTGCGGGGCCACCGCCACGGCGAGGACGAGCGCCAGCAGCAGTAGAAGCGCCCTCCGGATGATCGTCGGATGTCCTGCCCCTCGCGCGCGTCCGCTCATGGGTGAACCCTAGGAAGCACCCTCGCGGACGGCAGCGGAATGACCCAAGTGCGCGAACCGCGAGCGCTCCCGACGGTGGCACTCCCCACACTTCTGGCCACCTGGCCAAGAAGGGTTGGCCAGTTGGCCAACCTCGTGTCAGGATGGTCTTCGCCGGGTGCGGATCGCCCCGGCATCGCTGCGTGCACACCGCCCGCAGTCCGACCGCCCTGGAGAGGCACTCGTGTCCCCCGCACGCCGCTGGACGGCCCTGCTCGTCCTCGTCCTTCCCGTTCTGCTGATCTCGATCGACATGTCCGTGCTCGGCATCGCCGTGCCCGCGCTGTCTGCAGACCTGCGGCCGACGTCGAACCAGCTGCTCTGGATCATCGACCTCTACTCGTTCCTGCTCGCGGGCCTGCTGATCTTCACGGGCTCCCTCGGAGACCGGATCGGCCGCAAACGGATCCTCATGATCGGCGCACCCCTGTTCGGCGTCGCCTCCCTCGTGGCCGCGTTCTCCACCAGTCCGGAGATGCTGATCGTCGGCCGTGCGCTGCTCGGCATCGGCGGCGCGACCCTCATGCCCTCCACGCTCGGCCTGATCCGCGCGATCTTCCCGGACCGCACCGAGCGACGCACCGCCATCGCCGTGTGGGCCACCGCGTTCTCCGGCGGCGCCGCACTGGGCCCCGTGGTCGGCGGGCTGCTGCTGGAGAATTTCTGGTGGGGCTCGGTCTTCCTCCTGAACGTCCCGGTCATCGCGCTGTTTCTCCTGACCGCCCCGTTCCTGCTCCCCGAGGCGAAGGACCCCAACCCGGGTCCGTTCGACCCGACCTCCGTCATCCTGTCGATCGCGGGCATGATCTCGCTGGTCTACGCCCTCAAGACCGGCGTGAAGGGAATCGACGGGGCGGTCCTCGTCGCCTTCGTTCTGGGTGCTGCCGCGCTGGTCTGGTTCGTGTCCCGTCAGCGCCGCCGCGAGAACCCCATGATCGACGTGACCCTGTTCGGGAACTTCGCGTTCTCCTCGGCGGTGTCGATCAACGTGATCTCGGTGTTCGCGTTCATGGGACTGATGTTCTTCCTCCCGCAGTACCTCATGCTCGTGCGCGGCATGGGCTCGGCCGAGGCCGGTCTGTGGATGCTGCCGCTCGCGGTGGCCGCCGTCGTCGGCACCCTGCTGGCCCCGGTCCTGGCGCGGACGGTCTCGGTGCGCACCGTGATCATGACGGGCCTGTCCCTCGTGATCGTCGGGTTCGTCATCGGCACCCGGTTGGACACCGCCGAGACGATGGTCCTCTTCACGCTCCTGTCGGCCCTGTTCGGCATCGGAGTGGGTCTGGCCGAGACCCTCACGAACGACGTCATCCTCACTGCCGCCCCGAGTGACCGCGCCGGCGCCGCCGCGGCGATCTCCGAGACCGGCTACGAGTTCGGCGGCGCGATGGGCACCGCCGTACTCGGCACCGCGGGGATGGCCGTGTACTCGAGCCGCGTGGTCGAGACCGCTACCCTGCCCGGCATGGATGCCGACTCCGCGAACGCCGCCTCCCAGACCCTGGCGGGCGCCCACGAGGTCGCGGAGACGTTGCCCGGCGGCGGCGCTCGTCTGCTGGAGGTCGCCGATTCCGCCTTCCTGGCGGGCATGGACCTCGTGGCCGCGATCGGCATCGGGACGGCGGCGATCACCCTGGTGCTGGCCTGGCGCGGCCTGCGCTCGGAGTCGCGAGCGGCCGGAGCGGTCGGGGCGCCCGGAGCAGCCGGGGCGGCGCCGGTAGAGGATTACGACACCGAGGCCGCCCACGCGACGGGAGGGCCGGAGGCGAACCTTCCATACGTGCCACCAGCCGCGCGGGCGGACACCGCCACGTCGGAGGTGAACCGTGGCTGACTCTCGCCGAGCACAGGTCCCGATCGAACAGCGCCGCCGGGAACTCACCGAGACCGCGGTGACGGTGATGGCGCGGGACGGGGCGTGGGCGCTCACGACTCGGGCCCTGGCGAAGGAGGCCGGGGTGCCCCACGGGTCCGTCCACTACGCGTTCTCCTCCAAGGACGAGCTGATGCGTTCGGTGCTGCGTCTGGACCTGACGCACCTGTCGGACCTGGTGCAGACGCAGCAGGACCGGCCGGTATACGGACCCGACGACGTGACCGCCGCCGTGGCCGAGCTCTTCGCGGCCTACGCGGATTCCGTCCTCGCCGATCCGAAGACGGAGATCGCCTACTTCGAGTTGTCTCTGATGGCGGCCCGCGACGAGCAGCTGCGGGCTCTCGCCGCGCAGTCCCACCAGGAGTACCGACGGATCATCGTGACCCTGCTCAGCAGCCTGGCCGAGCGTGCGGGCCTGCGGTGGGACGCCGACGTATTGCTGGTGGCCGAGCAGGCGATGACGCTGATGTTCGGGGCGGCGCTGGGTTGGTTCGAACTGCGCGACGACGCCCTGTTCCGGGCGGTGCTCGACGATGCCGCCGGGATGGTCGGTCGCCGACTCGTCTGAGTCGCCTGGTCCGCTCAGCTCAGCGCACCGTCTCCAGCCGGCTTGAGCTCGTCACGGAACGCATGCTCCGTCGTCAGTTTCCCCGGAGCGGATTGCCTCCGGGGTAGTGAGCGCTTGAGGCCGGTTCGGACACCTCTTTCGGGGTGTCCACCTTCACCTGGGTCTCAATAGAATCAGGACCGCCCTCGGACTCGGCCGACCCCCCTGTGTCGAGCCTGCGATCCGCGGCGCTCTGAAGCGCGCGACCCAGTGCACCGAGACGAGAGAAACTGCTATCGACCGCCCGGTCTCCGGCCGCATCGATTCTCTGCGCGGTCGCCTGAATCCGCTTGCCCAGCTCCCCGGCGGCGTCCCCCAGCGTCGGCCGCTCGGCGTCGTGCCATCCCACGGCCTGCAGCTGACGAGCCCGCGAGAATTCGTCGAGGGCGTTCTTCAGGACCTCTGCTGACTCCTCGAGCTTGTTCGTGGAGATCACCCGGTGGATCTCGAGCGGCCGGACGACTGACGCCGCGCTCAGGGTGGCGTTCACGGAGCTGTAGAGCTCTTCGTCGAGCCGGGCGGAGTCTGCCAAGATCTGCCGCGCGGAGAGGACCGTGGACTCCAGGAACTCCGGCTCCGTCCGCTGGACGTGCGCCACGCGCAACTGCTGGAACTTGAACATCGCGTCTTCAACCACTACGAGGAGGTTCAACGTCTCGTCGATACGATGCGAGTTCACCAGGGCGCTGACCGCGTTGGCGCGCTGATTGATCGGCGCGGAGACAACGACTTCGGCTAACGCGTTGGACACGTGCTTACGTAGCTGGTTCATCGTCACCGACAACTGGGAACCGACCGCAGCGACAGCATTCCAATCGGAGGTCGTCACGACTCCCGACTCGTCGAGTAGGTGGCAGTAGTGCGTGAGCATCTCGTGCAGCCCCAACACGTTGCCGACCTGGTCGGCTCGCGCGAGCTTGAGAAGAGCATCAACTTTGCCCTCCACGCGCTTGACGGCGCTCACGACCTCCGCGATGGCCATGCGGAGGGCGAACTGCACGGCGAGCATCTGCACGTTCACCAACTGGGCGGGATTCACCGGCTTGCCGGTGAATCGGACGTGGTGCGCGATCTTCGATCCCGACCTCGTCATACCGAGGTACGTATGAGCACCGTTCTTGGCCGGGATGAGCCCTTCACGGGCGAGGTGCGGCAGGCTCTCTTTGGCGACCTGCATGTAGACGCCGCCCTGCGCGGCCCGCCGGACTCCGTCGGCGACGGCAAGTGCGGCCGCCGCGTCTGCAGCCCGTCGTCCGCTGAGCATCGAGGTCGACACCTGGGCGCCGGCGCCCCTCAGCTGCTCCACGTAGGCCAGGGCCGCTTCCGTGGGGCCCGCTATGACGACCTCACCGTCTTCGATGTAGAGATCGAGTCCTACATCACCGTCGACACTTCGTCGGCCAGCGTCATCAGTCACCGTGTTGCTCCCCGTCCGTCGTTACCCGCGAGATGCTACGGGAGCGGTACGACGAGATATCACTACTTGCCCGCAGGGGAGACGTTGCATGCGGACCCCGCCGAGCCGTCCCCGACATCACCGGCGGCCCTACGCCCTCCGCGCCCCGGCCCACCCCGGCCCGCGCACCAGGTACCCCGCGCGGTCGCGCCAGGTCTGCGCGCGGAAGATGTCGCGCCCGATCGCGACCCATTCATGCGTGGCGATCCGTAGCGGGTTGAACGTGTCGATGTTGGCGGTCAGCCCGTAGACCACGTCGTCGCTCTCGGGTTCGTAGGTACCGAACAGACGGTCCCAGATGATGAGGATGCTGCCGTGGTTGCGGTCGAGGTACCGCCGGTTGCTGCCGTGGTGCACCCGGTGGTGTGAGGGTGAGTTGAGCACCTTCTCCAGCGGCCCGATCGACCGCACCGCCTCGGTGTGGACCCAGAACTGGTAGATGAGGTTGATCGCGCGGGCGTCCATGACGATCGCCGGCCGCACCCCGAGCAGCGAGAGCAACCCGTACGGCACGTAGATCGTCAGCGCCTCGGCGACGGGCTGGCGCAGCGCCGTCGACAGGTTGTAGCGCTCGCTTGAGTGGTGCACAACGTGCATGGCCCACAGCCACCGCGACTCGTGGGCGAGGCGGTGATTGCAGTAGTAGATGAGGTCCCAGCCGAGGATCCCCACCGCGTACGCCAGTGGCCCGGACCCCAGGTCGAGCGGGGACGTCCGGAAGAGCCGCGAGCTCGCGGTCTGGGCGCTCCACAGCGTGGAGACCATCACCACGGTCGAGGCCACGGCGGTCACCGCCGACCCGCCGGTGATCCGACGCAGGGCGGGCGGGACCGCCGCGCCGGTGGCACCGTCGGCGTCGGGTCCGGGGCCGGATGACGACGACGACAACGACCCCGCCTCACCCAGACCCGACCCGCGATGGCGGCGAATGACGTCTCCGGCGGTGGCCACGGCCGCCGCCCCGAGGGACAGGCCCATCACGCCTTTCGCGAATCGGCCTGTCCGCGGGGTGAGCGGCGAGAGCACCGCGGCGGAGATGTAGGGGGCGAGCAGACGTCCCACGCCCATCGAGAGGCTCGCCATGGTGTCGGCGAACTCGTAGTCACCCGCCCGCTCCCCGACGGCCGGGTTGCGCTTCTGCCACGCGTATTCGGCCGCCATCGCCCCGACGAACGCCGGGATGCCCAGGACCGTCAGATCAACCTTCACGCCATCCAGGGTATGGCGTGGGTCACTCCGGCGGGCGATCGACCGTCTACGCCCGGGCTGCCGGCTACACCCGAACTGCCGGTTACGCCGAGGCGGTCTCCTGCGCCGTGTCGTTCTCGGACCCCTCGGCCTTCGGCACCGAGGCCGGCCCCTCGGTCTGCGCGCTGTTGCGGACGAACCACACGCCGACCACGGTGATGAGCGAGATGCACGCGCCCAGCAGAAGTGCGTTGTGGACGCCGGTCATCTGCGCGGCGACGTCGCCCAGGCCGGACTCGGCGCCGGAGACGATTCCCAGCGTCATGACGGTGATGAACAGCGCCGTGCCCGCGGCGGCGGCGACCTGCTGCAGGGTGTTGAGCAACGCCGACCCGTGCGAGTACAGGTGCGGCGGCAGGGAGCCGAGCGCGGAGGTCATGAGCGGC
Organism: Dietzia sp. IBK-p2-16D; assembly: GCF_057773085.1. Lineage (NCBI taxonomy): Bacteria > Bacillati > Actinomycetota > Actinomycetes > Mycobacteriales > Dietziaceae > Dietzia > Dietzia sp. IBK-p2-16D. The sequence goes on from NZ_JBYMTL010000001.1 coordinate 724,611, forward strand.
GAGAAGAGGAACGCCAGGCCCACGCTGAGCACGATGTGCCAGACGACGACCGTGACCAGCGAACTGTCGGCGGAGAAGAACGTGTACATCCCCCACAGGCCGGCGGACGCGAGGATGGAGCCGGGGATGATGAGCGGCCGGGGGCCGATCCGGTCGAACGCGCGGCCGACGAACCAGCCGAGCACGCCCATGATCAGGCCGCCGGGCAGCAGTGCCAGCCCGGAGTTCAGGGTGCTGGTGCCCACGACCTGCTGCATGTAGAGCGGCAGCAGGATGAGGGTGCCGAACAGCGACATCATCGAGATGAGCATGAGGGCCAGGCTCACGGTGAAGGTCGGGAACGCGAACGCCCGCACGTCGAGCAGCGCGTAGTCCTTGAGCGAGAGCTGGCGCCAGACGAACACGGCCAGGGCGACCACACCGATCGCCACGGGGATCCACGGCGAGATGAGGGCGTTGTCGCTGGCGGCCTCGCCGATCGAGCTGAGACCGAAGATGAGGCCGGCGAACCCGATCGCCGAGAGGACGCCGGAGAGGATGTCGAGCGGGATGCGCCGGGGCTCGGTGACGTTGCGGATCAGCACCGCTCCGGCCACGAGTGCCAGCACACCGATGGGCAGCACCGACCAGAACATCCAGCGCCAGCTGAGCACGTCGAGCACCAGGCCACCCACGGTGGGGCCGATGGCCGGGGCGACGGCGATCACGATGGAGATCACGCCCATGGTGCGGCCGCGACGGTCGGCGGGCACCACGTTGAGCACGGTGGTCATGAGCAGCGGGATCATGATGGCGGTGCCGACGGCCTGGACGACCCGGCCGGCGACGAGCATGGGGAACACCATGGCCAGCGACGCCAGCAGGGTGCCGGCGGTGAACGTGCTCATCGCGATGACGAACACGGACCGCAGCGGCAGGCGCACGAGCAGCCAGCCGGTGAACGGGATGACCACGGCCATCGTGAGCATGAACGCGGTGGTCAGCCACTGCGCGGTGGCGGCGGTGACCGCGAACTCGCCCATGAGCTCGGGCAGTGCCACGGACATGATGGTCTCGTTGAGGATCACCACGAACGCGGCGCCGACGAGCAGGGCGATGAGCCGCACGGTGGCGGCGGGCATCGGCGGGGAGGCCTGCGGGGCCCGGGCCGCCTGTGCGGAATGTGGGGTGGCGGAGACTTCAGACGTCACGGTCGTCCTCTGGGATTGCGGTGTGAGCAGAGAGCAGAATCCGGCGCCGGCGGAGCCGCGCACGGGAACCCTCTGAAGCTACCGGAACCACGGTTCGGATGGCGGGTCAAGTGACCGGCGTTACCTCGGGGATGAGTCGCGGGACGAGCCGGACGAGGACGACCATGGCGACGAGCTCGACGAGGGTCTGGGTGACGACGACGAGGGCCGCCAGATCGAACGCCGCGGGCAGTGCCAGGACCAGCGGGAGGACGACCAGGGAATTTCGGGTCGCGCCACTGAACGCGATCGCCCGCCTGCCCGGCACATCGAGGCCCGCCAGCCGCCCGGCCGCCATGCCCACCGGCACCATGACCATGACGAACGCCACGTACACCGGGACCACCTGCACCAGTCCGCCGAGCCGCTCGCTGACCGCGCTGATCTGGGAGGCGACCACGAGCGCGAGCGTGGCGACCATGAGCGGGACCATCGCCGCGACCGCGCCCTGCGCCACCGCCCGACCGACTCGGCTGACGCGGCCGGCCCGGGCCGACTCCCCGCGGCCGGCGACGAACTGCGTCAGCGCCGCAGCCGCGAGAGGCAGCGCGATGAGCAGCACGAACGCCCGGACGAACGGGCCGAACTCCACCGTGTCCACGAACTCCGTGCCGACGAACAGCCACAGGTACAGCGGCATTAGCGCCATCTGGGCGAGCATGAGCAGCGGGGTCGCGGCCAGGAGCCGGTGCACGTCGGCTCCGGCGAGGCCGGCAAACACGAGGACGTAGTCGATACACGGGGTCAGCAGGACGAACAACACGCCCACCAGGAGCACCCGGTCGTGGGCGACGATCCGCGTCAGCAGCCAGACGATCGGCGGCACCAGCAGAAAGTTGACCGCGAGGATCGTGCCGAGGAAACGCCAGTCACGGAACGCCCCGCCGATGCGCGCGAACGGGATGCCGAGGAACGTCGCGTACAACAGCAGCGCGAGCACGGGCTGGATCGCGAGCCCCGCCGGGCGGGCCACCGCGGGCGCGAGCACCCCGACGACCCCGCCCACGACGAGTCCCGCCAGGTAGAGCAACACCTGGTGCCGCTCCATCCACTCCACGCTCGCGCGCATGCTCCTCCTCACGCCAGCCGCCGGGTCCCCGCCGATCAGATCAGGTCTACCCTGGCGGCGTGGAGACACGCACACTGCCCGTGTACCAGGCGGGCGCGGTGGTGATGCCGTTCGTCATCACGGGCATGGCCGAGCGCGTGGCCCGCGACACCGTGTGGGAGCCGCACTCGCATCCCACGCACGAGCTGCTGTGGAATCGCGCCGGGGCATCGACCGCGACCATCGGCGCGCGCACCTGGACCATCACCCCGTCGATCGGTCTGTGGATCCCCGCGGGGGTCCTGCACTCGGCCACGGCGCCGGCGGGCACGTGGTACCGCACGGCCCACGTCGACACGCGGACCCGCTCGCCCCTGCCGGAAGAACCCGTGGCGGTGGAGGTGACCCCGCTGCTGACCCTGCTGCTCGAGCGCCTGGTCGACCACGCACTGCAACCGAAGTCGCGGGAGCTCACCGAGCAGATGGTGTTCGACCTGCTCGAGCCCTCACCGCACGCCCTGCTCGTGCAGCGCCCGGACTCCGCGCTGCTCCGCCCGATCGTCGACGCACTCGAGGTGAACCCCGGCGACACCCGCTCGCTCGGTGAGTGGGCTGCCCGGCTCGGGGTGAGCGAACGGACCGTGACCCGGACGTTCCGCGCCGAGACGGGGCTGAGCTTCGGTGCGTGGCAGGCGGCGCTGCGCGCGCAGCACGCCGCGGTGATGCTCGGCGGCGGGATGCCGGTCGACGAGGTCGCGGTGCGGGTCGGCTACAGCTCAGCGAGCGCGTTCGGCGCGGCGTTCCGCCGGACCACCGGCCTCACCCCGGGCCGGTTCCGCGGGGCGGGACACTCGGACGAGGCGGGCGGCGTCGACGGGTCGGGCGACGCGGACGGGCCCGCGACCGGCTCACCCTTGTCCGAAGCGCTATATCCGGCGTCCTGATCAAGCGATTGCGCCCCCGACCAGCCGGGTCGTAACGTCTTAGGCCAGCCTCACCTAACGCCGATGGTGGCGTCGGGTGGGCAGCCCTGTCGACCTTTCGAGAGTGAGAGAGCCGCCCTGATGCGTTCTCGCGGTATTGCCTCTGTCCTGATCGCCTCCACGACCGCGCTGGTGTTGTCCGCCTGCGGGTCATCGTCCGAGGCCGACTCCCCCGGCGGTGCCGCCGCGTCAGGCGACTCGGGGGCCTTCCCCGTCGTCGTCGAGCACGCGCTCGGCACCACCACCATCGAGCAGGCGCCCGAACGGGTGGCCACCGTCGCGTGGGCCAACCACGAGGTGCCGCTCGCCCTCGGCGTCGTGCCCGTGGGCATGGCCGCCGCGAACTTCGGCGACGACGACGGCGACGGCCTGCTCCCGTGGGTCGAGGAGAAGCTCGACGAGCTGGGCGCCGAGACCCCGGTGCTGTTCGACGAGACCGACGGCATCGACTTCGAAGCCGTCGCCGACACGGACCCGGACGTCATCCTCGCCGCCTACTCGGGCCTGACGCAGGAGGACTACGACACGCTCAGCGAGATCGCGCCGGTCGTGGCCTACCCCGAGGAGGCGTGGGCCACCTCGTGGCGCGACGTCATCCGCTTCAACTCCCAGGGCCTGGGCCTCGAGGCCGAGGGCGACGAGCTCATCGGACGGATCGAGGGCGAGATCGCCGAGGCGACCGCCGAGTACCCGCAGCTGGACGGCACGGCGACCATGTTCATGACGCACGTCGACCCCACCGACCTGTCCACGGTGAACTTCTACACCGCCGCCGACACCCGGGCCGCGTTCTTCGAGGATCTGGGCCTGACCACCCCGAAGGCGGTGGCCAAGGCGTCGGCCGGCGGGAAGTTCTCGGGCAGCGTGAGCGCCGAGCAGCTCGACATGTTCGACGACGTCGAGCTCATCGTCACCTACGGCGACCAGTCGCTGGTCGACACGCTGCGCGCGGACCCGCTGCTGTCGCAGATGCCGGCCGTGAAGAACGACGCGATCGTGTTCCTCGACGGCAACGGCCCCATGGGCACCGCCGCCAACCCGACGCCGCTGGCCATCTCGTGGGTGCTCGACGACTACGTCGCGCAGCTCGCGGAGGCCGCCAGCAGGTGACCGCCGACCCGGCCACGGCCCCGGCCGCAGCCCCCGCGTCGGGCGTCGCGAGGTCAGCCGTCCAGGCTGTGCGACGCCCGGCGCGCGTGCGTCTGCTGTGGCTCATGGTGACGATCGCGGTCCTCGTCGTCGTCGTCATCGCCTCGGTGACCATCGGCTCCCGCACCGTCTCCCCCGACGAGATCGTCGCGGCGCTGGGCGGATCCACCGACGGCCTGGGCGAGGCCGCGGTGACCAAGCGCGTCTGGCGCACGGTCCTCGCCGTGCTCGTGGGCGCGGCCCTGGGCGTGGCCGGCGCGGTGATGCAGGGCGTGACCCGCAACCCGCTCGCCGACCCCGGCATCCTCGGCGTGACCATGGGCGCCTCGCTCGCGGTGGTCGTGGGTATCGCGTGGTTCGGGCTGTGGAGCTTCACCGGCTACATCTGGACCGCGATCGCCGGCGCCGCGATCACCGCCGTGTTCGTCTACGTCGTGGGATCCCTCGGCCGCGGCGGTGCGACGCCACTGAAGCTCGCGCTGGCGGGGGCGGCCACCTCGGCGGCGGCGTCGTCGTTCATCAGCGCGGTGGTGCTGCCGCGCGGGGACATCGCCGGCGGCGTGCGCTCGTGGCAGATCGGCGGCGTCGGTGGGGCGAGCCTCGAACCCATCGAGCAGGTGCTGCCGTTCCTCGCGGTGGGCGCGCTGATCTGCGTCCTCACCGCACGGCCCCTCAACTCGCTCGCGCTCGGTGACGACCTGGCCGCCGGACTCGGCGAGCACGTGCTGGCCACCCGCGCCGTGGCCTCCCTCGGTGCGGTCCTGCTCTGCGGCGCCGCGACCGCGGTGGCCGGGCCCATCGCCTTCGTCGGGCTCATCGTCCCCCACGCCTGCCGGCTGCTCGTCGGCGTGGACCACCGCTGGCTGCTGCCGTTCTCCGCGCTCACCGGCGCCGTGCTCGTCACCGCCTCCGACGTCCTCGGCCGGATCGTCGCCCGGCCCGCCGAGATCGACGTCGGCATCATCACCGCGCTGGTGGGAGCGCCGTTCCTCATCGCGATCGTGCGCCGGCAGAAGGTCAGGGAGCTGTGACCGCCGTCGTGGGTCGCGGCGCGCGGGCTCTCGCCCCCGTGCACTCGTCCGCTGTCGACGTCGTGGTTGCCGGTCGCCGCGCCCGCGGCCGCCGGCGCCGGCTGGTGATGGGCCTGCTCGTCGTGGCGGCCGTCGGCCTGTTCGCCGCCTCCCTCATGGTGGGCAAGACCTTCTACTCCCCCGCCGAGGTACTGGGGGTGATCCTCGGCCACGACGTCGACGGCGCGACGTTCACCGTCGGACGCCTCCGGCTGCCCCGCGCGGTGCTGGCCGTGCTCACCGGCGCGTGCTTCGGGCTGGGCGGCGTGACGTTCCAGACCATGCTGCGCAACCCCCTGGCCTCCCCGGACATCATCGGCATCAGCTCCGGCGCCAGCGCGGCGGCCGCCTTCGCGATCGTCGTGTTGGGCCTGGGCGGCGCGCAGGTGTCGGCGTTCGCGATCGTCGCAGGTATCGCGGTGGCGTTGGGAATCTACGCCCTGGCCTACCGCGGCGGCGTGGCGGGCACGCGGCTCGTGCTCATCGGCATCGGCATCGCCGCCACCCTCAACGCGGTCACCGACTACATCCTCAAGACCGCCCCGCAGTGGGAGCTGCAGGAGGCCATGCGCTGGCTGACCGGCAGCCTCAACGGCGCGTCGTGGGAGCAGGTCCGACCCGTGCTGGCCGCGACCGTGGTGTTGGCGCCCGTGCTGCTGCTGCTCGGCCGCGACCTGGGGCTGCTGCGCCTGGGCGACGACACCGCCTCCGCCCTGGGCGTGCGCACCGAACGCACCCGGATCGTGCTCATCATCGCCGCCGTGGGCCTCATCGCGTTCGCCACCTCCGCCGCCGGACCCATCGCCTTCGTCGCGTTTCTCGCCGGGCCCATCGCCGCGCGGCTGGTCGGTCCGCACGGCTCGCCGCTCATCCCGGCCGCGCTGGTCGGCGTCGTGCTGGTGCTGACGGCGGACCTGGTGGGCCAGTACGCGTTCGGCTCCCGCTATCCCGTCGGCGTGATCACCGGGGCCCTGGGCGCGCCGTACCTCGTCTACCTCATCGCCCGCACCAACCGCACCGGAGGCTCACTGTGACCGCCGACCACTCGCTCGAGGCCACCGGGTTGGACCTGGGCTACCGCGACCGCGCCGTCATCCGCGACCTGGACCTGCAGGTGCCGCCCGGGGCCATCACCGCGATCGTCGGCGCCAACGCGTGCGGCAAGTCCACGCTGCTGCGCTCGATGTCCCGGCTGCTGCGGCCCCGAGGCGGGCAGGTGCTCCTCGACGGCGAGCAGGTCCACCACATCCCCGCTAAGAAGCTCGCCCGCACCCTGGGGCTGCTCCCCCAGTCGCCGATCGCGCCCGAGGGCATCACCGTGTCCGACCTGGTGGGGCGCGGCCGCAATCCGCACCAGGGGATGCTCTCGCGATGGACTCGCTCCGACGACGAGGCCGTCGCCGCCGCCCTCGAGGCCACCAGCACGCTCGAACTGGCCGACCGGGCAGTGGACGAGCTGTCCGGGGGCCAGCGCCAGCGCGTGTGGATCGCCATGGCCTTGGCCCAGAACACCGACCTGCTCCTGCTCGACGAACCGACCACGTTCCTCGACGTGGCGCACCAGGTGGAGGTGCTGGACCTGCTGGTGGACCTCAATCGCGACCGCGGCACGACCATCGTCATGGTGCTGCACGACCTCAACCTCGCGGCCCGCTACGCCGACCACCTGGTCGCGCTCGCCGACGGCCGCGTGCACTGCAATGGTGCGCCCGACGAGGTGCTCACCCCGGAGATGGTGCGCGCGGTGTTCGGGCTCGACGCCGTGGTGATCGACGACCCCACCTCGGGCCGGCCGCTCATGCTGCCTCTGGGCCGGCACGGGGTGATGCCCGATGCGGGCGCAGCCGCGGCGGGGACGCACGCGGTTGGGGCGCGGGACACCTGAGCCACGAGCGGGGATCTCGTCAGGGAGGCGGGCGGGCTCGACAGAGAAGCCGCGCGAGTGCCGCCGGATACGCTGCCCCTCTGCCGTGTGCTGCCTCTATGCACGTGTCGACCGGGCTCATGCTGGCAGAATGGACCATTCCCGCAGCGCAGGTCAGGGCGGCAGCGCACCCCGGCGGTGGTGTGATGCCGCAATGCCCGCACACGGCCACGCCCGGATGCTCGGTGGCACCACGGGGAGGAAGCCCCCGCTGAATCGCGCCAGCCACACCACAATCGGCTCGTCAGATCTCCGGTAGCCGGTCGGCGCCCCAACTGCCGTGGATCAGCTCGGTCACCCGCGAGATCTCGTCCGCCGTGACCGATGCCGTCTCGCCGGGCTCGAGGGTGTCGAAGTGGAAGATGTACAGCCGCGAGACGAACTCCTCGAACGGCAGCGACGACTCACCGAACCGCTCGCCGCTCCCGGCGGTGCTCACCACTACTCCGTTGCCCCAGTCCTGCCCGCTGTCGTTGTTGGGGTTGAAGAAGTAGACGCGCATGGTCTCGTCCGGGTCCAGCGCGACCCGCAGGATCGTGATGGCGTGCCACCCCACGAACCTCGCGGAGGAATCGGTGACGGCCACGCCCGCGGGCTGCGGGTGGATCAGCGGCTGATTGCCGTTGTGGAAAGGGTGGTAGCTGCCGTAGAAGTGGCGCAGGAAGTCCTCGAGCCCGGTCAGCCTGCCGGTCTCCACGTCCACGTTGATGCGGAAGCCCCGGGCCGCCCACCAGCCGTGGAACTCGGGGTTGACCCATCGGTGGGGGTCGCCCGGGCGGTCCGCACACTGCCGACCCATCTCGGCGTAGATCCGGTCCAGGTGCGGCACCACGAGCAGCGACACGGGGTCCAGGTCCACGGGCAGCGTGGTGGCCAGGCCCGCGTCGAGTTCGCGGGAGGAGATCGGCCGGCCCTCGAAGTGCATGACCACCTCGTTGTCCCGCGCGGCCCACGCGATGATCTGCAGCAGGTAGTCGGGGTCGTTGTACGCCCAGATCGACAGCGCCCGGGCGGACTGGCAGGTGGGGTTGTCGCCCTGGCCCACGCCCAGCGGCTGGCCGAGCATCGACAGGGTCCCGGCGAGCAGCCAGACGCGCCCCTCGTGGGCGGAGCCGCAGGAGAGTGCGAGCCGCTCGGCCGCGTAGTCGGACAACGGCAGTGCCGACAGCCGCCACAGCGCCGGTGCGACGGGCGGCTGGAAGAGGATCCCCCGCTCGAGAAGCAGCGCCAGCCCGTAGACGGATTGCGCGGTCTCGGGGTGGACGGCCGCGTCGATGAGGGCGTCGACGAGAGCGTGGAAGCAGAGCAAGCTCTCGCGCCCGGTGCTGGACAGTCCCAGCGCCTCGCTGAGCAGGAAGCTGCCCTTCTCCCGGAGGAACCGGACCAACACCGGGTGGTACGGGGAGACGAGCCCGGTGTCGTGCATGGACCGGGCGAACCCGGTCGCCTCGTACTGCAGGGAACCCTCGTCCATGGACTCCAGCCGGGAGAGGTAGACCTCCACCCCGGGATCCTCGCGGCTGGCCTCGGTGGTGCCGTAGATGCTGCTGATGAGCCGGTCGATGCCCACGCCGCCGCCGCTGGTGTCGACCTGCGGGTCCCGGCGCGCGATCGCGATCTGGGTGATGGTGTGTTTGATCTGGTCCACCTGGATGGGGCGTTGCCGCAGGATGCGCCAGATCTCCTCGACCAGTTGGTCGAGCACGCCGTCGAGGCCGATCTCCGCGGCGATGTGCGCCAGCGCGGTGCGGGTGACCGTCGCCATGCGGCCCTGCTGGCTGCGCTCGGCCTCGGTGGCGACGGTGAACAGCAATGAGGCGTTGACGGCGAGGACCTCGGTGAGGTGCTGCCGCGCCTGCTCGGGTGTCACCTCGGGGTGCTCGTACTCGCCCAGCGCCACGGCGACGAGCCGCAGGTCGCTGACGATCTCGATGACGACCTTGTCGGAGTCGGGACTACGGAGCGTGCCCGCACTCAGTGCGGGGATCAGCGACGCCGGCGACGCCCAGTCGGTGCCGTCGAAGAAGCCGGCGGCCTCGAGGTCGTGCGCCATCGACTGCACGGCCCGCGCTCCCCCGTCCCGGAGAAGCACCAGACGCACGCCGTCCAACACCCGTCGCAGTCGCGACGCCTTGGCCACGTCGCCGGCCTCGGCGAGCGATCGGGCGGCGTCGACGAGCGAGGCCACCCGCTTGTCGAGCACTCGCGCCGTGTCGGGCTCGTCGTCTCCCACTGGTCCACTCTCCGTCCTTCGCGGCGGCGTCTGCCACGTCGCCCGACTTCTGACCACGTCCGCTCGCCGGTACCGTACCCGCGCGGGCACCCGGCCGAGGCGTCACACGTAGAAGTCGAGGTCCTCCTGGCGCCGCAGCACCGAGCGCATCTCGTAGGCGTCGTCGCCGTGGAAGTAGACCAGGCCCCAGTGGGTGCCGAAGGCGGTGCGTTTGGTGACGGTCTCCTCTACGGGTGCGGTGAGCTCGTGGGATTCGAAGTACTCGTGGTCCTCCGTCTCCTCGGGGATCGCGAGTGTGGAGACCACCCGACGCCGCGGGTAGACGCCGCAGCAGCCCGCGTGACCCTTCGCGTCGACCACCTCGCGGGGGAAGAACGCCTCGATCTCCTCCTCGGTGGTCCTGGGGTCGAACGCCAACACGAGGCCCTGGTAGGCGTTGAACCCGTAGACGCGCTCGAGCAGCTCGAAGACCTTGAACCCCGGCGGCCGGTAGGCCACCTCGCCGAAGTACATCTCGCCGTCGCTGGTGACGAAGTACTCGGGGTGCACGAACCCGAACTTGATGTCGAAGGTCTTGATGAGCTTCTCGATCTGCCGGGTGATCTCGGGCCTGTACTTCTCCAGCTCGGGCGAGGCGGGGACGAACACCGAGTACCCGAGCGTCACGTACTCGGAGATGTTGAGGAAGACGATCTTCCCGTTGTGGATCCAGGCCTCCACGGCGAACTCCCAGCCGTCGAGGTGGGACTCCATGAGCACCGGGAACTCTTCGTCGGGGATCGTGTCGACCTCGTCGGGCGTGCGGATGACGCGGTGGCCGAGGCAGCCGGCCTTGTCGAACGCCTTGAGGTGGATGGGGTCGTTGGGGTCGCCGTCGAGCTTGAGCAGCGTCTGGTTGACGCGCTTGAGGAACCGGATGACGTCGTCCCGCTCGTGCGCCTCCTCGAAGATCCCCACGCGGATCCCGCCGAGCTGCGCGCGACGCTTCATCAGGGCCTTGTCGCGCAGCAGCAGCGACTGGCCGTAGAGCGTCGGGTTGTCCATGAGCATGGAGTTGATGGCGCCCGCCCACTCGACGGTCTCCTCGAACAGCGGGATCGCCACGTCCACGCCCATGTCGCGGAGCGTCTCGGCGATCTCCATCGAGCGGTCGTTGAGGCGCTCGAAGTCCCACGGGACGAACGGGATCTGGTGCTCGCGGCAGTAGTCGGCCGCCCAGATCGGGGCCACCACCACGTAGCGCCGGTCGAAGCGGCTGAGCGCGTCGACGGCGTTGGGCACCCAGCCGAGCAACGCCACGTAGCCCTTGTCCGGGTCGCGCAGATGCTCGTGGGGGTCCTGCACGGGATGGGCGGCCGTGTCCACGGCTGCGTCGGTGGCGAGTGCGGTGGGAGTCTGCAAAACCGGTGGTCTCCTCGGTTGGTAGTGGGCGGCGGGTGACGCGCGGCGGATGACGCGCGGGGGTCGTGGGCCACAAACGTACCCAAGTGGAGCGCACGCGCAACTGGTCGCGAATCACCGAACCCCGGGGGACGCGGCGGCGTGCTCCCTAGGCTTGCGGCGAGAGGTCGACCGCCCTGGCGGGACCCGACTGCGAGGAGAGCGACATGAACCTTCAGGAGACCATCGAGGCCGTCGGCGAGGTGATCGATGCGCTCGGGGTGGCCGCGATCGTCATCGGCATCCTGGCGGCCACGCTCATCGCCGGGTGGCGTCTGCTCAGCCGGCAGCCGGACACCTACCGGCACTTCCGCCGGTTCCTCGGCAGGTCGATCCTGCTCGGGCTGGAGATCCTCGTGGCGGCGGACATCATCAAGACGGTCGCGGTGACCCCGACGCTGGAGAGCGTGGCGGTGCTGGCCGCGATCGTCGTGATCAGGACCTTCCTCAGTTGGTCGTTGGAGCTGGAGATCTCGGGCCGGTGGCCGTGGCAGAAGTCGAGGGCCCCGGAGCCCGCGCCCCGCGACGCCGCCACCTCACCGGCGCCGTCCAACTAGGGTCACTGCGCGGATCGGGGGGCGACGACGACAACAACGACGACGTGTTCCCCGGCCGGCCGGAGTCCCGCTCACCGCACGGTCAGCGCCCGCCTCTCCGCGACGGCGGCGAGGCGGTCCTCGTACTCCCCGGCCAGCTGGTCGACGATTCCGGCGACCGGGTCGATCGCGCGGATGGACTGCAGCCCCTGGCCGGCCGCCCACAGGTCCTTCCACCTCTTGATGCCCTCGTCGCCGGAGGTGTAGTCGCGGTCGGCGAGCAGTGGTCGCAGGTCGTCGGGGTCCATCCCGTTGGCCACCAGGCTGGGTCGCAGCCACGACGCCGGGGTCCCGGTGATGGCGTTGCTGACGATGAGATCATCCGGGCCGTGGTCCACGACCATCTGCTTGTACGGCTGCTGCGCCTGACTCTCCTGCGCCGCGAGGAAGCGGGTGCCCATGTAGACCAGGTCGGCGCCCGCCGCGACGGCTCCGGCCACCCCGGCGCCGTCGGCGATCCCGCCGCCGATGATCACCAGTCCGTCGAAAAACTCGCGTACGGCGGAGATGAACGCGAACGGGGACATGTGGCCGGTGTGCCCGCCGGCGCCGGCGGAGATGCAGGCCATGCCGTCGACGCCGGCCTCGGCCGCCTTGTGCGCCAGGGACATGTTCACGACGTCGGCGACCACGATGCCGCCGTAGCCGTGGACCACCTCCATGACCGGGCGCGGTGATCCGAGGGCGGTGATGACGATGGGCGGCTGGTACTCGGCCACCAGTCGCAGGTCGTCGGCGAGGCGGCGGTTGCTGCGGTGGGTGACGAGGTTGACGGCCCACGGCGCCGCGGCGGGGCCGGCGTCCTGAAGCTGGTCGGTGATCTCGCGGAACCACCGGTCGAGCTCGTCGACCGTGCGGCAGTTCTGGGTGGGGAACGAGCCGATCACGCCGGCCCGGCAGGCCGCCACCACGAGTTCCGGTCCGGAGACGAGGAACATCGGCGCGGCGACCACGGGGATCCGCAGCCGGGACAGCAGCGCCGTGTGCGTGCTCTCCGTCTGCTCGCTCTCCACGTGCACTGCCCAGCTCACTTCGCCTCACCGCTCACGGCGACGGGCTGGCGGCGCAGGTCACGCTTGAGCAGCTTGCCCACGGCGTTGCGGGGCAGCTCGGGGCGCACCTCGAGCCGCTCGGGCAGTTGATACGAGCCGATCCTGCGGTCCCGCAGGTACTCCACCAGCTCCTCGAGCGTGAGGCTCTGCCCCTCGCGCAGGGCGACGACGGCGGCGACCCGCTCCCCCAGGACCTCGTCGGGGTCGCCGATCACGGCGACCTCCGCGACGGCCGGGTGCTCGGCGATCATGGCCTCCAGCGCCACGGGGGCGATGTTCATGCCGCCGCGGATGATGAGGTCCTTGTTGCGGTCGACGTACACGAGGAACCTCCCGTCCTCGCCGGCGATCTCGAACACGTCCCCGGTGCACAGGCGACCCTGCTCGTCGAAGGGGCTCGAGAGGTTCTCTCCGTCGAGGTACCCGGCGAACACGGTGGGCCCGTCGATGCGCAGCTCACCCGGGACGCCCGGGGTGGTGATGTCCTCCCCCGTCTCGAGGTCCACCAGGTGCACGCCCACGCGGTCTCCCAGGAACACCTCCCACTCCACGCCCGGCGCGCCGTGGCGCGGGAAGAAGCGGGCCCGCTCGTCGGGGTTCGGGAAGTCCTCGGGCAGCGACTGCAGGGCCAGGCCCTCGTTCGAGCCGAAGTTGTTGATCACGCTGAGGCCGAACCGCTCCTGCCAACCGCGGACCATGGCAGGCTGCAGCGGCGCCGAGCCGGAGCCGATCTGCTCGAGGCTGGACAGGTCGACCTTGGCCAACAGTGCGTCGTTGTTGAGCAGCATCCACAGCAGCGCCGGCGGGGCCAACGTGTAGGTGACGCGCTCGCCTGCGATCTGCGCGAAGAAGGTGGGCGCGTCGAACGGGTGGTGCTGGACCAGCAGACTGCCGGTGAACAGCCAGGGCAGGAACATGCCGCTGATCCCGGCCATGTTGATCATGGGGAACGGGTTGAGCAGGACGCTGTCCACGGTGACCTTGGGCCCGGAGGTGGTGCCGTCGCCGATGGACACCCACTCGTAGTCCGCGCGCGGGACGCCCTTGGGCTCGCCCTCGGTGCCGGAGGTCCAGCACAGGGTGACGCAGTGGTTGGGGTCGTGGGAGTGCTCGGCGCGCCATGCCTCGACGCGGGCGCGGTCCGCGTCGCTCGCGGGGCCGGAGACGATGTGGGCGTCGGCGACCTCACCTGCCTCGGAGGCGGCGCCGACGGTGAGCACGACCGGCTGCGGGGACATGGCCGAGCGGGCGGCGATCGACTCCGCGGCGGGGCTGCGGTCCTGGAACCGGCTGGCCGTGAGGATCGCCCGGAAGCCCGCCTTGCGGCCCATGGTGCTCAGTTCGTACTCGCGGTACTGCATCGCCAGCGGGGAGGCGACCGCCCCGATCGCCCAGGTGGCCAGCAGGGCTTCGGCCAGCTCCACCGAGTTGGGCATCTGGATCCCCACGACGTCACCCGCGCGCACCCCGTGCTCCAGCAGACGGGCCGCCAGGTGCACCACCTCGTCGTCGACCTCGTTCCAGGTGAGCCGCCGCGGCGGCGATCCCACCAGGGACTCGCGGTTGAGGGGGTCGACCACGGCCACGGCGTCGCCGCGTTCGGCGACCCGGGCGAGGAACTCGCCGTACAGGGTGCGGTCGTCCCACCAGCCGCGGGCGCGGTAGTCGGCCACGCGCTCGGGTGAGTGCATCCCCTCGGTGAACTGGACCATCTGTCTGTCTCCTTGAATCGGACGTGCGTTGGTGGGGCTGGTCAGAGCTTGAGCGCGTCGGCCATCGAGTCGTGGGTGCGCCAGCCGGGGATCTCCGCGCCCGACGCCCACGTGGAATGGGTGCCGGAGGACACGCGCTCGGGCAGGCGGACGCGGGCGATCGGTCCGTCCTCGACCCGCTGCGCGTCGAGCACCAGGCACTCGGACAGGTCGCGGTTCATGTCGACGGTGATGGTGATGAGGTAGCCGTCGTCCTCCGCGGTGGATCCGACGCGCGGGGCCATGGCGGTCTCGCTGCAGAACACGCCCTCGTCGAACTCGTAGGAGGTCTCGGCGCCGGTGAGCAGGTCGTGCTTGACCACGCCGTTGAACAGGAACCAGCCGGGCTTGTTCTGCGCGGCGTAGGTGTAGCGGTACTCCTGCCCTCGGAGGCGGTCGTTGATCATCCCGAACTCGGTGACGCGATCCGAAAGGTCATACTCGCGGACCTGCCCGGTACGCATGTTGAGGTGCCAGCGGTGCAGGCGGGCGCCCATGCGGTCGGCGGCGAGGTACCGGAAGGCGCGCTCGTACCCGGAGCCGCGGCCGTCGTCCGCCGGCAGGGGGAACTGCTGGAAGAAGCCGTCGAGGATGACCTCGTCGCCGCTCTCGTAGGCGTTGGTCCAGTGCAAGACGAAGGTCGGGTCGGCCTCGAACCACACGATGTCCGCGGCGGTGCCCCGCCGCGGGATGACGGCCAGGCGGGTGGGGATGTCCGGGTAGAACCGGTTGGCGTACTTGCCGTGGGCCAGCGCCTCGGGGTCCCAGAACAGTGGGCAGTCGTTGAGAATCGCGTAGTTCTCGGTGTACGCCATGTCGTGCGGCAGACGCGGCCCGGGCAGCGGAACCTCGGTGTAGTGGACCAGCTTCTCGTTCGAGTCGACCACTCCGTAATGCATGTAGGGCGCGTCGGTGCCGTAGTTGAAGAACAGCATCTCGCCGGTGGCGAGGTCGACCTTCGGGTGCGCGGACACGCCCAGGTCGGTGGGGAACGCCCCGTCCCAGGTGGCCTTGCCGCGGGTCTCCAGGGTGAGCGGGTCGAGCTGGTACAGGTCGCCGCACTGGTAGAAGCTCGACAGCGCCCGGCCGTTGTGGACGGTGACGTCGGTGCTGGAGGAGTCCTTGAGCAGGCCGCGCGCGCCCCACCCGTGGTCGACGCGGGCGGCGGACGGCTTCTCGGCGATGCCCGGCCACAGCGGCCCGCCGGCCTCCTGCTCGGCGATCAGCCCGTCGGTGCGGACGAAGCGGTTGCGGTAGAACGCCTCGCCGTCGCGGAAGCCCACGACGTGCATCATCGCGTCGCCGTCGAAGGGGTGGTAGATGCCCGACAGGGCGTTGTGCACGGGGTTCTCGGTGTTGCGCAGGTAGACGCCGTCGAGGTCGGCGGGAAGGTCGCCGATCACCTCGAGGTCGTCGGCCGCGCGCTCGGTGTGCTGAGGGCGCCAGGGGCCGGTGCGGTAGGGGTGGTCGTCGTCGGCGGGCAGCGTGCTGAGGATGCGGCCCAAAACCTCGGTCTCCATGGGTGGTCCTTTCGGTCAGAGAAGTGGGGGGTGCGCGGCGGGCTCGGCGCGCGGCGGTCGGCGCGAGGTGGTGCGAGCGGTTCGGCGCTCAGCGGGCGGCCTCGAGGATCAGCGCGGTGCCCAGCCCGGCGGCGCCACTGACGGCGGCGGTGGCGTAGCGGCCACCACCCACGCGCAGCTGCTCGACGGCCTGGATCGTGAGGATCGCGCCGGTGGCTCCGAAGGCGTGGCCCATGGCGATGGTGCCGCCGTTGACGTTGAAGCGGTCGTCACCGAAGCCGCACTCGCGTTGGATCTTCAGGCAGAACGCGGAGAACGCCTCGGCGAACTCCACCACGTCCATGTGGTCCGGGGTGAGGTCGGCGCGGGTGAGGGCGCACCCGATGGCGGCCTGTCCGGCGCCGAGCATGCGCACCGGGTCGGCGCCGACCGAGGCGCCGGCGACGATGCGCGCCAGGGGTGTCAGGCCGGCGCGCACGGCGGCGGCGAGGGTGCCGACGACGACGAGGGCCGCTCCGTCGGCAAGCGAGGGCGACGTTCCCCGAGTGTGCAGGTGGTCGATCCTGTCCAGTTCCGGGAGGTGTTCCAGGGCGAGGGCGTCCTGTCCGTCGGCGCCGAGGGCGGCGAACGCGGGCTCCAGGGTGGCGAGCTGCTCGGCGGTGACCGGGCGCATCAGCTCGTCGCGGCTGAGCACCACCCGGCCGTCGGCGTCGCGGACCGGCATCAGGGTGGAGTCGAAGAACCCACGGTCCCACGCGCGGGCCGCCAGCTCCTGGGTGCGGACACCGTAGGCGTCGAGTTCTTCGCGGGTCAGCCCGAGTTCGGTGGCCCCGATGTCAGCGGCGATGCCCATGTGGACGCTGCCGATGGACGAGATGACCTCCGCATCCGCCCAGAGAGGGCCGCGATCGGCGAACATCGGCGCCTGGGAGACCGACTCCACTCCCCCGGCCACGATGAGGTCGGCCTGCCCGGAGCCGATGAGCCCGGCCGCGTTCTTGATGGCGTCGATGCCGGAGGCGCAGAAGCGGTTGACCGTCTGACCGGCGACCGAGTGGTCCCAGCCGGCGGTGAGCGCGGCGGTGCGGGCCAGGTTGGCGCCCTGGGCCCCGGTCTGGGTGGCCGAGCCGAGGATGATGTCGTCGACCGCCGCCGGGTCGAGGCCCACGCTGTCGACCAGTCCGTTCAGGAGCTGCTCGACCAGGCTCAGCGGGGTGATCCCGGCGAGCGCTCCGCCGGCGTGGCCCTTGCCGCGCGGGGTGCGCAGCGAGCCCAGGATGTAGACCTCGCGACCGGCGCTCATCGGACACCCCGGGTGAGGACGGTGGCGACGGCGGTGGTGAACGAGCCGCCCACGTTGACGGTCATGGCGGTGCTTGCGCCGTCGATCTGCTGCTCGCCCGCGCGGCCGGTGACCTGGTTCGCGGCGTCGAGCACCATGCGCACGCCGGTGGCACCGACCGGGTGGCCGTCGGCGAGCAGTCCGCCGCCCGGGTTGACGGGCAGCCGGCCGTCGCGGTCGATCGCACCCTCGGCGACGGCGGCACCGCCGGCGCCGGGTGCGGCCAGGCCCATGTGTTCGATGGTGACGATGCCGTTGATGGAGAAGCAGTCGTGGATCTCGGCCACGTCGAGGTCGTCGACCCCGTCCAGACCGGCCCGGCGGTAGGCGTCCTCGACCGCGCCCGCGAGGTGCGGGAACATGTGCTCGGCGCCGGCGCTCTGGGCGAGTTTGTCGGCGAGCAGCAGGGTGGAGGTGCGGTGGCCGAAGCCCGCGAGCACGGCCTCGTTCCCCAGATCCGCGCCCGTGCGTTCGGCCCAGGCCTCGGCGAACCGGCGGCTGACCAGGACGACGCCGGCCGCGCCGTCGGTGATGCGGCCGCAGTCGGTCTTG
Organism: Dietzia sp. IBK-p2-16D; assembly: GCF_057773085.1. NCBI lineage: Bacteria > Bacillati > Actinomycetota > Actinomycetes > Mycobacteriales > Dietziaceae > Dietzia > Dietzia sp. IBK-p2-16D. Next base: position 742,500 of record NZ_JBYMTL010000001.1, read on the forward strand.
CGGAGCATGCCCTCGACGAGCGGGTTGGCGTCATCGTCGGGGGTGAACGCGGCCGGCTCGAGGTCCCAGGCCCGGGTCTGGGCCTGGGCGTTGCGGCGGCCGTTGGCGAAGGCGATCTCCGCGAACCGGCCCAGGTGTGCGGGGTCCAGGCCGTAGCGGGTGTCGTACTCGGCGGCGATCTCGGCGAACAGGGCCGGCCAGGCGAACTCGGCATCGAGTGCCTCGCGGCCGGCCCACGCGGCGGTGCCGAGGTTGTCGGCGGCCTGCTTGGCGGAGACGTTGCGCATGAGTTCGATGCCCAGCACGAGGGCGACGTCGTATCGGCCCGAGGCGATGTCCGCGCTCGCGGCGAGCACGGCGGTGGACCCGGAGGCGCAGGCCGCCTCGTGCCGGGTGCTGGGCACGCCGTCCAGGGCGGGCTCGGCGGCCACGACCATGCCTCCGAGCTGCGCCTGTCCGGAGAACAGTTCGCCGGCGAGGTTGCCCACGTGGATCACGTCCACGTCGCTCGCGTCGATCCGGGCGCCGGCGAGTGTGGCCGGGATGACCTCGGTGAACATGTCGAACAGGCCCAGGCCCTCCGACGACCACTTGCGCGCGAAGTCGGTCCGGCCGCCGCCGAGGACGTACACGGGCTCACTCATCTGGTCCTACCTCCACCCGACGGGAACGCTGTCCCGCCCGCATCTGTTCGTCTCTTCGCTCCGTGACCCGACGCCCGGCCCGACACGGACGAGAGTGGCGCAGGTCACGCCTGTCGTTAATGTAGCGCCACACGGCCATTACTACAACAGTGAGAGCGCTATGGCCACCGTAAGTCCAGTTCATACCCCCAACGCGATCCGATCACTTCATATGGGTGAGCACCGCACCGCGGCTGATACGCTGGCCCGAGTCGCGAATCGGGAGGTGGTGGCGACATGGCGGTCCCGACCGCGCAGGACCAGGCCGCGTCCGTCCCCGCCCTGGGGCGGGCCCTGGTGATCGTGGGCGATTCGTGGGGCCTGCGGATCGTGCGCGCGATCTTCGTGGGCCACCGCAGCTTCGGCGCGCTCCGCCAGGCGCTCGGCATCTCCGACGCCGTCCTGGCGCGGCGCCTGGCCGACCTCGTGGCCGACGGCGTGCTCACCCATCCGGACGACGATCCCGACCCCGGATCGCGGGAGTACCGGCTGACCGACGCCGGCAAGGACCTGTGGCGCGTGATGGTCGCCATCCGCTCGTGGGATCAGTCTTGGGCCGGCCCCGCACACGGCGACTCGGAGATCGAACTGCTACACCGCCCGTGCGGGCAGGCCACCCATCCGGTCCTGGGCTGCGGCGCGTGTGGTGCCATCGGGCTCCGCGCCCGCGACATCACTGCCCGGCCGGACGCGAACCTGCTGCGCGACGTCCGTGCCACCCGCTCCCGCCGCGCGACCCGCTCGGATGGGCCGATCGACTCCTCCCGCGTCCTGGGCGACCACTGGGCCTCGCTCGTCCTGGCGTGCGCCCTCATGGGCGACGTCCACTTCCAGGATTTCCAGGACAGCCTGGACATCTCCCCCGCCACCCTGACCAGCCGGCTGAAGGACTTCGTCGACGCCGGGATCCTCACCCGGGAGTCGCACCGGGAGGGCGGGCGGCGGCAGGTCTACCGCCTCACCCCTGCCGGGCAGGACTTCTTCCCCGTCTCGGCGATGCTCAACGACTGGTCGAGGAGTTGGCTGGCCGACGACGGCCACTCGGGGCTGTCCATGATCCACCGCGCATGCGGGGCGGAGCTCCTCCCGCAGTTCACGTGCAACTGCTGCAACGGGGTCCTCGAGCGCAGCGAGGTGCGGTTCCGGGGCGGCAACCTCGTGGGCGCGCCCCAGCCCTGAACGGGGCACGAGGGCCGGGGCACGCCGGGAATTGGGATTAACCTGACGTGACACTCACCTTCAGGAGGTTGGCATCGCCACCACACACCCGGGCCCCGGCTCCCCCGCCCTCTCTTCGCCCGCAGTCACCTCGTTCCTTCGTCGCCACACCCTCGAGCAGCCGGGGCGCACCGCGCTGATCGACGGTGCCACCGGCGAGTCGCTCACCTACCCCGACCTGCTCGGCCGGGTCCTGGCCCAGGCCGAGCAGTTCCGCGCGGCGGGCATCGCACCGGGCGACCGCGTGGGCATCCTCGGGGTGAACTCCCTGCCCTACGCCGTCACGCTTCTCGCCCTGTCCGAGGTGGGCGCGATCGCGGTGCCCCAGAACACCCGGCTCCACGCCGCGGAGCTGACGACCAACCTGCAGGATGCCGGGGTCACCGCGCTCGTCGCCGACTCGGCACACCGGGAGGCGGCGACGTCGATCGCGGACGACCTCGTCGTCGTCGCCCGGTTCCTCCTGGACGGCACCGCGGAAGGATGGACCCCGCTCGATCGCGCCGCCGCCACCGTAGATACGGCGACCCTCGCCGCCACCCCGGTGCCGGACGAGTCCCACGGCGAGGCCACCTCCACCATCCTCTACACCAGTGGGACCACTGGCCGCGCCAAGGGCTGCATGCTCGCCCAACGCACGTGGGTGGGGTACGCGCAGAACATGACGAGCTCCCTGCGGATGAACCGCGACGACACCTACCTCGCGTTCCTGCCGCTCTTCCACGTGGCGGGCCTCGGACTGCTCCACTCGCAGCTCATCCTCGGCGGCACCGTGGTCACGCAGGCCGCCGCCGACCCGGCGCAGATGCACGCCGCCGTGAAGAAGCACGGCGTCACCATCGTCATGGTGGTCCCGGGCATCTCCGGCCCGTTCGTCACCCACCCCGACGCGGCCCCGGCCGGGGACACGACACTGCGCCTGCTCGTCTCGGCCGTCGGGCTGGAGTCACGCGAGGTCATCGAGGCCACCCGTACCCGCCTCGGCGTGGAGTACATGGGCATCTACGGTCAGACGGAGTCCGGGACCAAGACCACGTGGGCCACCCAGGATCAGGTGGACCGCAACCCGTCGACGTACGGAACCGTGATGCCGGCTCTGGCCTACCGACTCGTCGACGACGCCGGCCGTGACGTGGCGCCCGGCGAGCCCGGCGAGCTCTTGCTGCGGGGCAGCACGGTGATGCAGGGCTACTGGAACCGCCCGGCTGCCACCGCGGAGACCCTCGCCGGCGGCTGGCACCACACCGGCGACGTCTTTGTCCTCCAGGACGATGGCACGCTGCGGATGGTGGACCGGACCAAGTACCTCATCAAGACCGGCGGGGAGAACGTCTACCCGCAGGAGGTGGAGAACATCCTCAAGGTGCATCCGAAGGTCGCGGACGTGGCGGTGGCCGGAATCCCCGACGCCGAGTGGGGCGAGACGGTCAAGGCGTTCGTCATCCCCGAGCCCGGCGTCGAGCTGACCCGCGCGGAACTCGACGAGGCCGTCCGCACCGAGGTGGCCGGGTACAAGGCCCCGCGGTTCATCGAGTTCGTCGACCAGATCCCCCGCAACGTCTCCGGCAAGATCCTCAAGAACGAACTCACCGCCAGGCCCACCGACGAGTCTCAGCGCGTGGCGCGGAAGGGACGCTGACGTGACGGGCACTGACAGAACAGACGCTGACCAGACCATGCCGTTGGTCGACCTTTTCCCGCACTCGGACCAGATCGCGGTGCTGAGGATGCAGAGCCCGCCGGTCAACGCCTGGACCGACCCGTTCGTCGAGGCCATGGAAGCGGCCCTCACCGAACTGGAGTCCTCGGCGGCCCGCGCCGTGGTCATCACCGGCACCGGCCGACACTTCAGCGCCGGCGGCGACTTCCACCGGTTCCAGCAGATCACCGACGAGACCACCGCCCGCGAGTTCGTGGAGCGGGTGCAGGGGCTCATGGACCGCGTGGCCGCGCTACCGATGCCCGTCATCGCCGCGGTCAACGGCACGGCCCTCGGCGGCGGGTGCGAGCTGGCCCTGGCCTGCGACGTGCGGGTCGCCGGCGCGCGCGCGAAGCTGGGCCAGCCCGAAGTTAGGTGGGGAATCCTCGCCGGGGCCGGCGGTACGCAACGCCTCGCACGGTTGGTGGGGCCGGGCATGTCCAAGCTGATGATGTTCACCGCCCGGCCCGTCGACGCTGCCGAGGCGCTGCGCATCGGGCTGGTCGAAGCGGTCTCCGACGGTGACGACCCGCTGCCGCTCGCCCTGGAACTGGCCGAGACGATGGCGGTCAACAGCCCGCGAGCGATCCGCAGCGTCAAGCAGTGCGTGGACCGCGGCCTGGACGTCGACCTGCCCGCCGGGCTCGAACTCGAGCGCGAACTGTGGATCGACCTCATTCCCGACGGTGACCTGCAGGAGGGTGCCGCGGCGTTCTTCGACGGACGCGATCCGCGGTACCCCGACTGACTGATGGCGGGGCGCCCGGGGTCGGGACCACGGGCGCCCGCCTCCCCATCCGATGTCCGTCCGGTGTCGAATCCTCATCATGGACACGGTTCCGCGCTCTCCTCGGCAGGCGAGCTTCCACGTGAAAGCGTCCGAATCGGACGTATCGGGCCTGCTCGCGGGCTCACCGCATGCTGGGCGCGCCCACGATCCGAACGACGGCACCACCTCGCGGCGACTGCTGACGCTGTCCCGGCGCCGGAACTACGCCCGCGACGCCAGCATGTGGTGGGAGAACTGGGTGCCGGTCGCGGCCACCGGGTGGGGCGCGGTGTTCGTCATCGCGCCGCTGCTGGTGGCCGATGTCCTCATCAGGACGACCACCGGGCTTCTCCGCAAGAACCACCCGTCGGGCCCGCCTGACATCGACGCCGGCGACTGAATACCTCTGCTGTCCCGCTGCCGGCGGACGAAGTCACCCAGCCGCCCCCGCGCGGGCCGTCACGAGGGCCGCGCGGCCAGTCGCCACAGGATGGTCCGCTCGCGGGACCGGGCGGCGTGCAGTGGATCGGCGCTGTCGGCCGCGCGCGGGTGGCGAGGCGTCGTCTCGTGCGTTCCCAGAACCGTCAGCCCGGCGTCGGCGATGCGGTGGAGGAGCTCGTCGCTGGCTCGTAGGCCGAGCTGCTCCGCGAGGTCGGACAGGATCAGCCACCCTTCGCCCTGCGGCGTGAGGTGGTCGGCGAGCCCACCGAGGAAGCGGCTGAGCACGTCCGAGCCCGGGTCGTAGATCCCCTGCTCCAGTGCCGACGTCGGATGACCGGGAATCCACGGCGGGTTGCACACCACCACGTCGGCCCGCCCGGAGTCGCCCACCTCGTCGTCGTCGTCGTCGTCATAAGGCCACAGGTCGGCCTCCACCACGTCCACCCGGTCCGCCAACCCCAGCCGACCCACGTTGTCGCGCGCGCACTTCACCGCGCGCGAGTTGATGTCGGACGCCACGACCTGCCGGGCCCCGCGCCGGGCCAGGACGGCCGCGAGCACGCCGGTTCCGGTGCCGATGTCCCACACGATCGGATTCTCGACACCCTGCGGCCAGGGGGCGTCGGCGACCAGGTCGATGTACTCGTCACGGGTCGGCGCGAACACGCCGTAGGCGGGATGGATCCGAGCCCCCAACGCGGCCACCTCGATGCCGCCCAGGTGCCACTCGTAGGCGCTGATGACGCCGAGGAGCTCGGGCAGCGAGACCAGCGTCTCCCGACCGGGGGAGTCGTTGCCCGAGTCGGTCGGCGGACCGTAGGCATGGGTGCAGCCGTCGCGCACGTCGGGCGCTCGGCGCAGTCTGACCGAGTAATCCTGCTCGAGTGGGATGAGGACCCTTCCCAGCGTCTCCGCCCGCTGCGCGCGTGCCTTCCGGTTGGCGAGGAAGACCTCGCCGGGGTCGGAGCTCTGCGGAGCCCGGGACGCCCGCTTCTGCAGACGCCGGTCGAGGGCGCGCATGAGCTGGCGGGCGTTGTGGAAGTCGCCCCGCCACAGCAGGCCGGTGCCCCGCCGGATCATCCGAAGCGCCTTGTCCGCGGCGATGTCGTCGTGGATCACCACGATGTCCCGCGGCGGCGGCGCGCCGTTCTCGGAGTGCCACCCGGCAGTGCGGTCCTCGCCCTTTTCGCGCCAGCTGACGGTGGTCACAGGCGACCCGGGGGCGGCAGGAGAAGACACGTGAGTCCTTCGAACAGGCGCGCACTCGACCGTGGGGAGGAATGACGCGCAAGAGCAGGTTGCCCGTGAACCGGGCCGCACCCAGTGTCTCAGCTCCGCCGCCGACCGGTCACGGCCAGTCGATCTCATACGGCTCGGCCCGGGCCGAGTGCATCCGTCCCCCGCTGATGAAGTAGCCGTCGGTGTAGGTGGCCGTGTCGGACGGGATGCCGTGGGCGAGCGCGTAGAGCTGGGCCGCGAGATCATCGGCATCGAATGCGCCGGAGCTGTCGCGATGGGGTGTGACGATCGCGGTCCTGTCGGCGAAGACCCCGGGCGCTCCCCTCAGGGTGATTCGGCGAGCGCGGTAGTCCCCGGCGCGAACGTAGGCGAGGGCCTGGCGGAGCACGGTGTCGTAGCGAGTGCCAGAGATGGGTGTGGCGATGTGCATGGCCGACAGCGTCACACCTCTCGACGGCTTCCTCGCCCGCGTCACGGTCCCCGGGACCGCAGCCTGTGGAGAGTCGCGTGCCCTGTGAGTGTGGTGCCGCTGCCTTGAGGGTTCCGGTCGCCTCTCCCCGGTTCTACGATGGGAGTCGAGGCATTGGAGCTCATCATGAGTGCATCGCAGGCCGACCTCTGGAGTGGTCCCGTGGGGCAGTCGTGGGTGCGCAATGCGCTCGCGTACGACACGATTCTCGAGCCGCTCGGTCGCGCGGCCCTCGACCGCCTGGACCTCGGCCCACCGCAGCGGGTGCTGGACATCGGGTGCGGGACCGGGACAACGACCTTGGAGATCGGACGTCGGGTGCGCCCGAACGGGTCGGCGGTCGGCGTGGACGTGTCCCGACCGATGGTCGAGTGCGCGCAGGCTCGCCTGGTGGATGAGGCTGATGCGGAGAACGTCGAGTTCCTCACCCTCGACGTGGAGAGCGAGCCGTTGCCCGGCCTGTTCGACGCCGCGTTCTCACGGATGGGCGTGATGTTCTTCGACCAACCCGAGGTGGCGTTCTCCACCGTCCGGGCGGCCCTCGAACCGGGCGGCCGGCTCGCGTTCGTCTGCTTTGCCGCGCCCGCCGCGAACCCGTTCATCACCGTCCCCACCGGCGCCGCGTTGGCCCGGCTCGCCGGTGCCCCCGTGCCACCTCCGGGCGCGCCGGGGCCGTTCTCGTTCGCTGACCCGGACCGCGTGCGCAGCGTGTTGGAGACCGCCGGCTTCCAGTCCGTCGAGGTGAACCCCGGCCCCGACGAGGTCACCCTCGGCCCCGCCGACCGCCTCGAACAACTCGCCCGGCAGGCGCTGGAACAGAACCCCCAGGCCATGATGGCGATGGCCGCCAACCCCGATGCCCGCGACTCCGCTGTCGCCGCGGCCGCGGCCGCGCTGGGTGAACATGTCACCGACGGCGAGGTCCGTCTGGGCGCCGGAACCTGGGTCGTAGAAGCCCGTGCCCCCGGGGCGTGACAGGGCAGAAGCACCAAGGGCCGCTATCGATAGACCTCGCGCCGATGGGCAATATCGACAACGAGGACGGTCACCCGTTGATCCTCGATCGAGCAGATGATCCGGTAGTCGCCCACGCGGTACCGCCAGAGGTGCTGGTCGCCGCGAAGTGCCTTCCCGAGATACCCGGGGTCTTCGCACCCGTGTATTCGCTCCTCGAGGAATGCCCGGATTCTCTGCTGCGCAGTCCTATCCTGTCGACCGAGTTTGGTGATGACCTTCTGGACGTGCGGCGTGACCTCGACCAGATACGCCACCTCAGGACCAGTCCACCTGGTCCAACGGGATCGCGGAATCGTCTGACTGCCTGAATTCCTCCAGACGGTGCCGGGCCAAGTACCAGTCCTCCATCTCGTCGAGTCCGCTGCGGATGAACTCGCTCGCGTAGAACGACTTGGACCTGCCGGTGATTCGAGCCAGATGGTCCAGACGGGCGATGGTCTCGTCGTCCAACTTGGTGTTCAGCTGTTTGGCCGTCATGACACCCCTTCCGCTGCTATACGAGTATAGACCCAGTGACCACCCTGAGACCGTGACCATCCGGCCGGTCGATGTCGAGAGCGTGATTGACGCCAAGCGTGAGGGCGAGCCACTGCGAGGCGCGGCGTCGATCTGGCAGCCTTCAGACAACCAGACTCCTGCCGGAAACCCCTCCCCTTTTCAAGTTATAGCTGGTAGGGGGCCTTGCGGCAAGACCCCGGTGGGGGCGCACACTGGCGCCATGTCCCCCGAGGCACGCCGCATCTTCGCCCTCCCCGATCACCTCGCCCACAAGGCTGCCCCGGCGCACATCGCCGACGACGACCGCCACCTCGCCACCGTCTCCCGCGCCCTCGACCAGAAGGTCGCGTTGCTGTCCGCCCGTCTGGACGTGCGCCGCCGCGACCCCGCAGGCCGGGGCGCGCAGACCATCGAGCGCGACGCCGACATCCGAAGCCTCGTCGCCGAGCTCGCCACACTGCGCCGCTTCGGGCTGGACGTGTGCATCGGTCACTACGCCGTGGCCATGTCAGACCCCGCCGACTCCAGCCCCACCGCAGCCGAGGCCGCGCCGGTGCACGTGGGCCGCATCGGCCTCACCAATGCGGCCGGCACTCCCCTCCTCGTGGACTGGCGCACCCCGGCCGCGGAGCCGTTCTTCGCCGCGACGCTCGCCGATCCGAGGGGTGTGACGTATCGCCGGCGGTACCGGTGGTCGGGCGGGCGCATCGTGGATTATTGGGATGAGGTCTTTGGCGACGACGACGAGGTCTTCGCTCACGTCAGCCCCGACGACCTCTCGGCGTTCGTCTCGAGCTTGTCCGAGGCGCGGACCGGCCGAATGCGCGATGTGCTCACCACGATCCAGGCCGATCAGGACGCCATCATCCGCGCGGACTCCCGGGGAGCCCTCATCGTGGACGGCGGGCCCGGCACCGGCAAGACCGTCGTGGCCCTGCACCGGGCGGCGTATCTGCTGCACGCGCAGTCCCGTGAGGGGCTGCGGCGCGGCAACCTGCTCCTCGTCGGGCCGCACCGGCCGTATCTGGACTACGTGGCGGATGTACTCCCCTCCCTCGGTGAGCACAGCGTGCAGACGGCGACCGTGGCCGATCTCGGCGTCGCCGCGCTCGGCGGGACGATCGCGGCACCGCCCGGCGGACTGCCCGACGAACCCGATCCCGAGGTCGCCCGACTGAAGTCAGAGCTCCGCATGGTCGAGACGATCGAGGCCGCGGTGCGCTTCTACGAGCAGCCGCCCGAGCAGTCGATGGTGATGCAGACCGAGTGGCTGGACCTGCGCCTGACGCCGGCCGACTGGGCCGAGGCATTCGCCTCCGTGGAGGACGGCACACCACACAACGAAGCTCACCCGCAGATCCGCGAAACGCTCGCCGAGATCCTCGTTGACCGGGCCCTCCATAACAGTGCAGGCGGTGGCGTGCCGGCGGACATCCTCCGCGCAGAGCTCGCAGCACACCCGGACCTGCACCGTGCCCTGTACCGGGCATGGCCGATGATCAACGCCACCGATCTTGTCGGGGACCTGTGGACCGTCCCGGCGTACCTGCGCCTGTGCGCACCGTGGCTGACCACCGAGCAGCTGCAACTCCTTCAGCGACCCGCGGCCGACTCATGGACGACCGCGGACCTGCCGCTCCTGGACGCGGCCCACCACCGGCTGGGTGATGCCGACCGGAAGCGCAGAACGCAGCGTCACCGGGCCGAGCGATCCGCAGAACTCGCAAGGCGCCAGCGGGTGATCGACGACCTCATCGCCGCCGATGACGATCCCGAGGGGGTCTCCCCCATGCTCCGCCACGCCGATCTGCAGGAATCCCTGCTCGACCCGTCGACCGACGACGACCCGACTGCTGGCGTGTCCCGCCTCGCGGGCGTGTTCGGACACATCATCGTCGACGAGGCTCAGGAGCTCACCGATGCCGAGTGGCGGATGATCCTGCGCCGCTGCCCGTCGGGCAGCCTCACGGTGGTCGGCGATCGCGCGCAGTCCCGCCGCGACTTCGACGAGTCCTGGCCCGGCCGGCTGGAGCGCATTGGCCTCTCCCCTGCCCGCATCACTTCCGTGCATCTGAGCATCAATTACCGCACCCCCGCCGAGGTCATGGAGGCCGCTGCACCCGTGATCCGGTCGGTCCGTCCCGACGCCAACGTCCCCGAATCGGTGCGCCGCAGCGGGATCCCCGTCGAGTACGGCCACGTCGAGGATCTCCAGCACGTGATCGACGGGTGGCTCGCTACCCACTCCGAGGGCACGGTCGGCATTATTTGCGGGTCCGGCGCTACCGTTTCCGAATTCAACGGATCCGACCGCGTCCGCTCGCTGACCCCCGCGCAGGCCAAGGGCCTCGAGTTCGACCTGGTGGTCCTTGTCGACCCGGGTTCGTTCGGCTCGGGCGTCACCGGTGCAGTCGACCACTACGTGGCGATGACGCGAGCGACGCAGCAGTTGGTCGTTCTCAGCTCGTAGGTTCTCGCCGGGCGCGCAGCGTCACAACGCCGACGCCTGCCTCAGCGCTACGTCCGCGATAGGTCGCTTGAGCAACTGCTCGGGGAAGATGTCGATGTCCTCGCGACCGAAGAGCATACGAACTTCTTCCAACAAGCCAGAGGCTCGCATGAGGAGGTTGCCGTCGGCTGGGTCCATATCGACCAGGATGTCCACGTCGCTCCCGCCATTCGCAGTACCGCGGGCGACTGATCCGAACAGCATCGGATTCGTCGCAGCGTACTTGGCAAGGAGGGCTCGGAACTCGTCTCGACGCGCCTCGATGAGCTCACGCAAGGCGAGCGATTCGGGAGTCGGGGCGGTGCTCGTCATAGCCTCAGGATATCGGCTGCATTTGCTGACGGAAGACCCATGCGCTCTACCGCCTGTGCCTCCGTCGCCGGAATCGCCACCGGGCAGTCACAGGTCGCTTGACTCCAGACGCTGCACCACCCGGGGAGCCAACTCGCCTTCCGCGAGCCTGTACTTCGACCACTTGTCGCCACTCTCGGCGGACATCGAAGCCGAGAAGACGCGCCGACCCCGTGCGTTCACAGTCGTGTTCGCCTCGAAAACGGGGCTCGGCACCATCCACGACTGCGCGATCGACCCCCGCGTCACGTCTACGTAGACGAACAGCATGTCCAGGTCGCTGCGTGGGTAGAAGGACGAGTCGCGGACAACAGCCTGAAAACGGCCGCGTTGCACCACAAGCCCATCCGACATTCGCGCCTTCACTTGGACGGCCAGAGTGGCGGTGTGCTCGCGCAGGTGGAAAACCAGGTCGACGCCCTCGTCGTCGATGATCGACGTCGACACGTTGAGCTTCGCGCGGGACTGCAGGATGCATGTGGCGGCGACGAGCAGCTCCGCCGCCTTACCCATTCGTCCAGAGTCCGGGGACTTCTCAAGGTAATCGTCGGGTCCCATTGCCGCACTATAGAAGCCGCTGTTCGAGCCGACGTCCCTTAACTCAGAAGAGGCCATCAGTCGGCAGGCACAGCGGCAAGCAGAATGGATAGACCCGTGGGCGCATTCAACCTCGCCACCGCTGTTCTTCACACGACGCTGGATGTCGACCCGTGCCCGCGGCGGTGCACTCCGCCGATTCCACACCCATCTACCGCACGCGCGCCCTGGGCGACCGCGATGTCGTCCCACTGGCCCTGGGAGGGCAGCCGAGCCACACGGTTCGCGCCCGCGGGCACGGGGTCGGGAATGGGCGACGACGACGAGGAGTACTCCCTCGCGATCCGTCCGCATTGTCGGAAGGCACCGACCTGGCGCTGTTAGCGTCACACAGACATGGACCCGACCGGAGGAGACACAGCGTTGAGGAAGAAGACGTTCGCGGCGCTCGCGGGCACCTACGGGATCCTCTTTCTCCTCACGACCGCGTGGACGGCGTGGCAGATCGCTACTCACGGGGCCGCGAACGTCAGCGCCCCGGTTTTCCCGGCGATGGCACTCGGGGCTCTCGTCGGCGTCGTGGTGATAAGAATCCGTGGCAATCGGCAGGGACAGGCGACCCTCGCTACTGCACTCGCCGCGATAGTGTCCTTCGCTGCGGTCGCCGCCGCCGGGCTCTGGGGGTGGTTCATCGTCGCGGGGTAGCGCCAGGCCGCTGACCAGGGGCGCCCTGAACGCCCCGTGCAGGGCACCCCAGGTCACAGGCCGTCGTCGACCTCCCGCGCGAGCGCGCGTGCCGCAGTCGTCTCTAATTGCCCAGCACTGACCGCCTCCGCTCGTTGGTAGATCGGGGCCCGGGGCGGGGAAAGCACTCAAACCCGGCTCCCCCAACAGGGAACCGGGCTTGAGTGAATGTGTAGCGGGGACAGGATTTGAACCTGCGACCTCTGGGTTATGAGCCCAGCGAGCTACCGAGCTGCTCCACCCCGCGTCGATTGCTTCACCGACAGTACGTGCGACCGTTCGAAGCTCCAAATCGATAGACGAGTAGCTGCGCATCGTTGCGGTATCACCAGCGGTAATTGCGGCCGGGCGGGGCACAGCGGGGGCTACTCGGATGAAGTTTCTGATGACGACGGGGAGATCGCCTCCCGCGCCAGCCCCATTGCTTCGACATAGCATCGGGCCATGTCTCCTCACTCGACGAGCATGGGCGGCTTCGTCACGGCTCTCCTGCCCTCGCTTTCGAAGAGCTTGGCCGAGCAGTTCAACATCTTCCGGGTGATGCACCACGGCACCCACGAGAAGCAGCTCTCGAACGTCTTCGCCTGGTTGCTGACCACTGATGCGACCCACGGTCTCGAAGACACTTTCCAGCGAATATTTCTCGCCCGCATCAATGCTGCGCTCCCCGTACAAGGCACGCTGCCGGACTCTGGATACCGGGTTGTCCAGGAGGTCGACACACGAGCAAGTGATGAGATCCCGGCTGGCGCAGTCATGGACATCGCCGACATCGTGCTCTCCCGGCCTGATGCAGCCGTGGTGGTGGAGAACTTCGAAACCTCCGACGGACACGGGCACGACTACCAGCGCTACCTCGCCCACGGAACCGCGGGCGGACGACCGGCGGCGGTCGTGCTGCTCTGTCACAGGCACGACATCCACCGCCTTCGTGACGGTTGGGAGCAAGCCATTGTCGTCACCTACGCCGATCTGCTCACAGAGTTGCACGCGCACGTTGACGGCGATCGGCAATGGCAGGATCGCCACCCTGACCAACACTTTTTCCTCCGCCAAATGATCGAGCACTTCGTGGAAGGTCCAGCCGCAGTGAACGTCGACGAGCAAATCCGCTTCATCAAGACGATGTGCGAGACCGGAGAGTCCGCGCGATATGGGCACCGGCCCCAGGAGCGAGCAGCCCAGGAGTTCGCGGATCTCGTGGCGGAGCACGCTCGGCGGCAGTTTGAAGACAGCCGGGCAACGCTCGCATCGGTCAAGGACAGGCTGCGAACCTTCGCCCGTACAGTGCTCACAGACCAGCTCAATGCGTCTCTCAGTCACGGGACGATCGATAAGGTGGCAACAAGGTTCGTCGGGCAATGGGAGTGGTGCGTTGAACTGCAGCGGCGCGACGAACTGCCCGCGGTCTTCCTCGAGTTCGGCCCCACTGCGGTGGTGGAAAACGCCCGCCTTCCCCTACCGCTCGACGACCCGGACTACTCCCGGGTGTTCATCACCCTTCAGGCCCCGACCGGCGAAGGGATCTCGCGAATCGCGCAGACGGATGTCAGCCTTTCAGGCGTGCTCGACGGGCTCGAACGTAATGACCTTCGCCTTCGAGACGCGGTCCTGTCGCTGATCGACGACGCTTAGCCGACCTCGACGATCAGCTCGAGGCGGGGCCATCTCGCACGCTCAGCCGACAGCCGCAACCTTCCACGCCGAGTGGATCGCGCCGTGGATGTAGCCCACTTCGCCGGCGTCGCCGATGACCTCGCAGTCGATGCCGGCGGCGCGCAGCTCGTCCGCCAGTGGCGCGGCGGCGGTGGTGCCGTCGGCGTAGATGACCATGTCGGCGGGGGTTGATTGAGCGCGGCCCTTACGGTCGGCCCAAGCCACGACCGAGTCCGTGATGTGGGAGACCGTGACGTTGCGCTGGATGTCGACGCCGTGCTCCTTGGCGTGGCGCACCGCGGTCCAACGACGCGGCATGGCCAGCGGCAGCCCGAGCTGCTGGGACTCGTGGAGGAGGGTGACCTTGCGGCCGCGCTCGGCGAGGAACTCCGCCAACTCCAGCCCCACGAGAGAGCCGCCGATCACCACGACGTTCTTGCCCATCGGCAGCGCGATCTTGGTCAAGCGACGAATCCACGACGGGCGCTTGGTGATGGTCGACAGCCGGCCCAGCTTGCCGACCGTCCGGAGGAAGACCCCGGCCTCGTCGGCGGTGGCGGTGCCCAGCATGGTGGCCCGCAGCGAGTCGCCCGTGTGCACGTGGGGCAGGTCGCCGCCCGGAATCGCCGGGGCCGGACGCTTCGCGCCGGTCGCCACGATCACGCGGTCGGCGCCGAGGGCACGGATCGACTCCACCGTGGCTTCGGTGTTCAACCGCACGTCGATGCCCAGCCGCTTCACCTCAGCCTCGAAGAAGCGGATGAGCGGCTCATTGTCGGGCGTGGTGAGGGTGGAGAACCACATGGTGCCGCCAAGACGGTCGGCCTTGTCCAGCACGGTGACGCGGTGCCCACGCCCGGTCAGGACCAGGGCCGACTCGAGGCCGGCGGGTCCGGCGCCCACCACCACGACGTGCTCGCGCTTGGGTGCGGGCGTGAGCGGCAGCAGGGTCTCGTTACCCAGCGCCGGGTTGACCGCGCAGAACGGGGTGTCATCGAAGAAGTTCTCCGCCACGCAGAGGTAGCAGTTGATGCACGGGCGCACGCGCTCCGGCGTGCCGGCGGCCAACTTGTTGGGCAGGTTCGGATCGGCGAGCAACTGCCGGCCCATGGCGGCGAAGTCCACCTTGTCGTCGTCGATCGCCTTTTCCGCCACCTCCGGCAACATGCGACCCACGGCGATGACGGGGATCGACACGGCCTTCTTGATGGCCGCGGCGTTGTCCACGTACGCGCCGATCGTGTCCGGGAGGGGGCCGTCGGTGAAGTTATCAAAGGGGTTGCGGCCCCAGCCGGTCACGTGGATGGCGTCGGCGCCCGCGCGCTCGAACAGCAC
Source organism: Dietzia sp. IBK-p2-16D (assembly GCF_057773085.1). Lineage (NCBI taxonomy): Bacteria > Bacillati > Actinomycetota > Actinomycetes > Mycobacteriales > Dietziaceae > Dietzia > Dietzia sp. IBK-p2-16D. Next base: position 757,665 of record NZ_JBYMTL010000001.1, read on the forward strand.
CGCGGCCTCGGTGGCCTCGGGCAGGGTCAGCCCGCCGTCCTGGCCGTACTCCTCGCCGGACACGCGCACCAGCACGGCGAGCGTGTCCCCCACCCGCTCCTTGACCGCGGCGATGACCTCGCACGCCAGCCGCGCCCGATCCTCTAGCGACCCGCCGTACTCATCGGTGCGCAAATTGTCGCGACGGTTGAGGAACACGCCCAGGATGTAGCCGTGCGCCACATGGATCTCGATCGCGTCCGCGCCGGCCTTGGCTATCCGCTCGGCGGCGTCGGCCCACGTGTTGATGAGCCACGCGATGTCGTCGTGGTCCATCTCCTTGTAGACCGTCTTCTTGCCGCCGGTCGCCGCGCCCATCCGACCCAACTCTTCGCCCGTACTGTCGGCCAGGGCGGAGTAGTCGTAGTCGTAATCCGGGGTGCTCGGCGCGATGAGGGGGCGGTCGTTGGCGATGTCCACGCGCGCGACCTTGCCGTGATGCGTCGACTGCACGCACAGCTTGGACCCGGCCGCATGCACCGCGTCGGCCAGCGCCTTGAGGCCCGGGATGTACTTGTCATCCGACAGCCCCGGCTCCTTCAACGACGCCGCGCCCACCGGGAACGCGATCGCGCACGCGCCGGTGATGATCAGCCCGGCGCCGCCGGCGGCGCGGGCGACGTAGTGGTCGATCTCCCGCTGCTCGATCTCGCCGTCCTCGGACACGTTCATGTCCATGGCGGGCAGCACGATGCGGTTGGGTGTCTCCATGGGGCCGATGCGGCCGGGCGACAAGAGGCGAGGGAATGAGGTGAGGGTCGTCACGTCAATCATGATACGCCCGAGTTGACGGGTGTCTATAACAGGTTCCAGTTTTTGAGCGGTGGGTTGTGGTCGACGGGGTGTGGGGGACGACGACGAAGCCAGCGAGTGCGTCTTGCAATCCCCTACCAGGTGCTGCCTTGCCGGCTCAGTCGGCTACGAGCAACTACTCGTCATCGGCACCGAGGGCATCACGCAGACCCACAGTCGGCAAGCCAATTCCAGCCGCCCGGTCGATCGCCGCCCCAGCCAGCAACCCGTTGTGCGCATCGGCGTACCGCCCAGAAACCCGCCCCCTACGAGTTCTGTCCAGGGAGTACCTCGCCGCTGCGGAGCGAATCTTGTCCGACTTCTTCATCGCCTTCACGAACGCAGTTGGGGACTTAAAGATGAGATACTCCGCGTTGGGTCCCGAGGACTTGTGCACGGGACCAGCCATCGACGCACCGCGATGCTTCAGTGCCCACCACGTCATGCGGGCCGGAAGTACGGTGCTGTCCGTCGCGACACCGAGTTCCAGCCTCCCGCCCGGTAACTCGTTGAGGTAAAAGACCTCGAGCATCCCCATATTGAGCGTCACCAGACGCTTGACTCCGCCTCCCATTCTCAGGCTCGGGAGACAAGACAGGGACCAGAACTGGCCCTGCGTGCGCCTCGGGAAGAGCACGCACCCGTGCAGATACGTCGCAAGCGCTTCCAGAATCGACTCGAACTCAGGGTGCGAAGAAAGCTCTTCGAACCTGACCTTCGAGCGCACCTCCGCCGATTTTCCGCCGAGGACAGACCGATCGGCTTCGCCAGACCGAAGATCAGCGAGATTGGCTTCCGCAGGGCTGTTGAACCATGCCTTCTGTTCCTCCACCGAGACGAGCTCGTCTAAGACGGACGTCCCGTAGATCACCGCGCTGTGCTCTCGGTTGAAACAGGTGAACCCGTTTCGGCAGAGGTCGTAGATCAGTTCGCGCTCTGCCGCCCTCAAGGTTGCCGTGTTCGCAGATTCTGGCATATATCGGAACGACTGTATATTCGCGTGATCATAGTCCTTGACGTGCTGCCGCAGCCTCGACACCACCGACGTGCTCGAGATTCCTACGTACACCTCGTTGGCCTCACCCTCCCACATGTACAGACCCGCCGGCTTACCGCTCCGCCTTTTCGCTAGAGCTCTGAGCGACTTGTCAGACATCTGGGTCGCCGGCCCGAAGCCCTGCTGATCTGCCCACGTGGCGACAGCGGGATCGGGCACCCAGTTTGGGATAAGCGAGTTATTAAGAGAGGCCATTGGTGGAGAGTAGCTTCTCAGTAAGACACTCGTTCGGGAGAAGCGTCTAAGTGGGTCTGGCCATGCTGAAGGATCCCGGCTTTGTAGCGGGGATGCGAGCGACGACGAGATCGGCCCGGCGGGGGCGGACAGCCGCAAGTCGCGGAGCTATCCGCTGGATCTTCTCGGTGCCCGTGCTGCACCCTCTACCCTCGGACTCACCATGCCTCCCACCCCTGACATCGTCTCGGCCGCACTCAAGACCGCGACGTCCTACGTTCTCAACGCGGTCGAGGTCTTGCGTTTCGGCGGCCTTCAGACAGACGAAGAGCAGTCTCCGTTCGAGATCGTCGCACGGCGCCCGATGTTCCGACTGCGCCGCTACTACCCGCCGGCGGCGGGGGACGCTGGGCATAGTGGCGTCCACATCGATGAGGACGAGGTGCCGCGGCCGCCGATCGTGCTCGTTCCGCCGATGATGATCTCCGCGGAAGTCTGGGACGTGTCCCCCTCGACCAGCGCAGTGGCCGCACTGCACGAGGCAGGCATGGACCCGTGGGTGGTCGACTTCGGTGCCCCGGACCTCGAGACCGGCGGTCTCGAACGCACCCTCACCGACCACGTGGTGGCGGTGAGCGACGCCGTCGACCTCGCCACCGCGGCCACCGGCCGCTCGGTGCATCTCGGTGGGTACAGCCAGGGCGGCATGTTCTGCTACCAGGCTGCGGCCTACCGACGCTCACGCGACCTCGAGAGCATCGTGACGTTCGGTTCCCCCGTCGACTGGCGCGCCAATGCCCCGCTCGGCATTCCCGAGCAGGTGGTCGTCACCATCGCGCGCCTTGTCGCCGACTACGTCTTCAACGAACGTCCACTGCCCGGGTGGCTGGCCTCGGCAGCCTTCCGCCTGCTCGACCCGATCAAGACCGCCCGTTCGCAGGTGGACTTCCTGCGCCAACTCCATGACCGCGACGCGCTTCTCGGCCACGAGCGACAGCGCCGCTTCATCGGGGGCGAGGGATTCGTGGCCTGGTCCGGGCCCGCGATCGTCGACATGATGCAACAGGTAGTCATCCAGAACCGGATGATGGTCGGTGGATTCGTCGTCGGCGACCATGTTGTCTCACTCGCGGACATCACCTGTCCGGTCCTCGCCGTCTTCGGCGAGGTCGACGAAATCGGCGTCCCGGCCGGCGTCCGCAAGATCGCGTCCGTCGCTCCCGCGGCCGATGTCTACGATTTTTCGGTCCGCGCCGGGCACTTCGGCCTCGTCGTGGGCTCGACCGCCGCCTCGCTGACGTGGCCCACCGTCGTTCACTGGATCGACTGGATCGAAGACCGAGGGGTTCCACCGGACGGCGTCACCGAGGTCGACCCCGACACCGTCGTCGACTCCTCCCCCACCAAAGCGATCATGCTCGCGGCGGACGGGGCGTTCCAGGCCGCCGGACTCGGGGTCGGCGTGGTGCGCGGTGCGGGGCAGCTCGCCTTGGGCGCCCTGCAGACGACGCGAGCCGTCGGATACGAGGCGGTGCGCGCGGCACCGCGTCTCATCCGGCTGGGGCAGATCCAGCCCGCGACCCGGATCTCGTTCGCCAAGATCATCGGCGAACGCGCCCGGAACCAGCCGAATGACGCGTGCTTCCTGTTCTCCGACCGCGTCCACACGTACTCGGCCGTTGACACCCGGATCACGAACGTGGTCAAGGGCCTCATCACGGTCGGCGTGCGCCAGGGCGACCACGTCGGCGTGGTCATGGAGACGCGCCCCTCGGCGCTGGTCGCGATCGCCGCGCTGTCGCGTCTCGGTGCCGTGGCCGTGCTGCTGCCCCCGTCCCAGTCACTGCCCGAACTTCTCCAGCTGAGTTCCGTGACCGACGTGGTCGCCGACCCCGAGCACGCGTCCAAGGCCACCGATGCCGGAGCGCGGGCGCTCGTGCTCGGCGGTGGTGGCGGTGAGCGCGACCTGCCCGCGGACCTCGGCGAGGACGTCGTCGACCTCGAGCGCATCGACCCCGAGGCGGTCGAGTTGCCCCGCTGGTACCGGCCGAACCCCGGCCGAGGGGGCGACCTGGCCTTTGTGTTCTTCACCCGCTCCACGGGCACGTGGCAGACCAAGCTCGTCACCAACCACCGGTGGGCGGCGTCCGCGTTCGGCACCGCCAGCGCCGCGCGTCTCACCACCGAGTCCACCGTCTACTGCCTCAGCCCTCTCCACCACCCATCGGGGCTGCTCACCACCGTCGGCGGTGCCGTGGCGGGAGCAGCCCGAATCGCGCTGTCCCGCGGTTTCGATCCGGCGACCTTCGACGAGGAGATCCGCCGCTACGGCGTGACGGTGGTGTCCTACACCTGGGCGATGATGCGCGAGTTGGTGCGCCGGCCGGTGCATCCGCGCGAGACGCTCCCGACACTCTCACTCTTCATGGGGTCAGGCATGCCCCGTGGGCTGTGGCGGCGGGTCCTGGACCGCTACCCGGGCACGCGGGTCCTTGAGTTCTATGCCGGCACCGAGTCCGATGTGGTCTTGGCCAACCTCACCACCTCCAAGCCGGGCGCGCGCGGACGCCCACTGCCCGGCACCGCCGACGTGCGTCTCGTCGAGGTCGATTCCGACACCGGCGCGATCCTCGCCGGCCCCGATGGCTTCGCCGTACCCAGTGAGGTCGACGCACCCGGCGTCCTTCTCACCCGGCCCAGGGTCGGATTGGACGCTTCCGTGCGCCAACTCCGTGGGGTGTTCCGCCCCGGCGACACGTGGGTGTCGACCAATGACATCTTCGAGCGTGACAGGGACGGCGACTTCTGGCTGCTCGGCTCAGCGAGCTCGGTCGTCCACACCGAGCATGGTCCCGTCTACCCGATCCAGGTCGCCGACGCACTCGGCGATTTGCCCGAGGTAGACCTAGCCGTGCTGTACGAGGTGGATGGCGCTATGGGCCCGGTCGCCGTCGCCGCGGTGAACCTATGGGGTTCAGATCCCATTACCGCGGCCGACATCGGTGGCGCGCTGGCCTCGGTCCCGCCCGCCGGACAACCGGACATCGTCCACGTCGTCAAAGACATCCGGGTGACCAACTGGTTCCGGCCGGACCCCAGGACGCTCGCAGCCCGGGGACTTCCGAAGGCCGGCCCGCGTACCTGGATCCGCAATCCCGACACGGGTGAGTACGTGCGGCTGACCAAGGCGGTGCGGGATGAGCTGACTGCGGCGGGTTAGAACGTACTCAGTACTTGTAGGCTCGATATCTGCGTCAGAATCGAGCTCTCGGGCTTAATATGACGAAGTCCTGAACAACTCGGACCGAAAGAAATATTATGACACCAGAAGCTAACACCAATTCGGTAGACACCCTGCGGATCGGAAGCGTTCCCTTTCCGAACAACTACCGCGTTCGTGCGCAAATTGAAGAATTGGAGAGTAGATTCCCTCACGCTAAGAATCACCATGCTTCTTTCTTGCAGCTAGGGTGCCGTTTCACCTATGCAGGCCCCATCAAGGAGCCACTACAGTTCGAAGGTGTTTGGCTGGTTCTCCTTAGACTTTCCGAGGGCATGCAGAAGCGTTTTGGAATACACACCGAAGTTCCGATCCTGTATTCCCCGCATCACGATGTTCAAGCGCGGTTGCCCCAAGCGCTCCCCTCAATTTTGTCTCAAGTCGGAGATAGACAAGTCACGAAATGGATTTGCTATCTGAACGCCAATACGCCGCGGCTCGTCGCATCGGTAGATAACGTCACCCGGGCCATGACCACTACTTTCATCCCCCTTCCTCCGCTATCCGATCCCGAATCAGGCCGCGAGATATTCCAAATCACCGCCCAAAGAGTTGCCCAAGCAGAGCTTTACGATATTACGAACCCGGTAGAAGGCGACCAGTTCTTTGGCCGCGACCAACTACTGACCAACCTCGAAACTTGCGTCAATTCGGGGTCGGCGTTCGGACTCTTTGGGATGCGAAAGACTGGCAAGACATCGGTAGTCAATATGCTTCGACAAAAGCTCGAGAAGACTGCCGAATTAGAAAGGGAGCAGCTAGTCTGCGACGCAGACCTCGAAGGCCTCCCTGCGATCCAAGATCTCAAAATTGGCCAGTTGGTTGCCGAAGTTGCGAAAGGAATTAAACTAGCGGCGCGACGAAAGGGCCTCCGAGTAGAAGAGCTTTCGAACTTAAGCGCGCAGCCTACAATCAACGAGTTCGACAACGCGCTCAGACACCTTCTTCAATCGAGGAGCTATAAGGGCGTAAGCGTACTATTGGTCCTCGACGAAGTTGAACACATTTGCTCGCCCGAGGCGCCGCATATAGTTGGCAGCGAGACAGAAAGGAAGGTAGTGGAATTCCTGGGGGTATTGCGGAAGATCAGCAAGGACTACTCCCAGTCAGAGTACCAAGGATCCAACTTCGGATCATTCAATCTCGGCTTCGTTGGACTCGCGAACGCAATCATTGAAGAACACACATTATATGGCAGAGAGAATCCTCTCTTTCGATTTGCGCGCACCTTCTATCTTGAACCTCTCTCGCTGGAAGAATCGGCATCCCTTCTTAATCAGATTGGGTCTCGTCGCGGTCTAATTTGGGATAGCGAAGCTGTGCGGCAAGCTGCGCAAGTGTCAGGAGGCAATGTCACCCTCCTTCGAACTTTGGCGTCCGCAGTAGCGAAGCGGAAGGATCAGACGGCGATCGAAGTCCAGCACATCTCCGCAGCAGAGGTAAACGACGTCTCCGCCGAATACTTGCGCGCTTCAAAACCCTATTTACGACAGGCAAGAAAGTACATTGCAGACCGATACCCAGACGAGGGTGCGGCGATTGACATGCTTCTCGATAAGGAGGTCGACTTTTCAGACCTGGTTGAGAACCCCGAGTTCGCGCATCTTGAACTCGAGCGCCTCGGTTTGGTCGAACTCAGGTCGGGCCGGTACGCAGAAAGTGGCCTACTCACAGCGCTAGTCCAGATCCACCAGTTCGCTCGGCGTAGGGCAACCTTGGCATCCGGCTCCGCCGTCGAGGTGAGTGACCTAATTGAAGCCGGCGAGGGTGACGCCGTCGAGTTCAAAACGTCCCTAGTGGTACCAGTCCACGAAGGGCAACCCGAAAAAGTGATCGTCGACCAGGTAATAAAGTCGGTGATGGGGTTCCTAAATTCAAGAGGTGGAACACTCCTCATTGGAGTCGAAGACGACGGAACTGTTCGCGGCATCGAGCCCGACATAGAAAGCAAAGGATCTCGGGATAAACTCGGCCTATTCCTGGTCGAGAAGCTTAATTTTCACCTCGGCGCGGCCGGGGTTGCTTTGCTCTCGATCAGTTGGCCCACTCCTCGCGGCAGGCAGCTAATTCGAATAGACGCTGAAGCGAGCCCTAAAGCAATCTTCTGCGAACAGGAAGTTGATAGGAAGAAGGGCGGCCTCTTTGTCCGACAGGGACCGAGGACGAAGTTCTTTGACGGACGCGAGGCGTTCGAGTACGCCAACCAGAACGGGCTCCTATAAAACAGCTGACTACCACACCAATTAGCCGCGGCGATGCACGACGTTCTCCTGAGTTCCATCAGTGCATTCTCACCGGCCGTGCTTACTCTCCACCGGCCCGATTAGACAACACTAACGAATATGTGCGGGTGCGGACGGTTAGTTTCTCGGCTCTTCCGGATCCGGAGTGCATAGCTGGGGTTCGCCGGTGATGCGGTGAGGCACAAGATGTAGGGGTCCTGGGGCGTGTGAAGATGCAAGTTCCTACACCAGCACTTCGCATCCCCAGGACCCGCTTTGAACGCTACCGCCAGCCTGCTCGCCGACACCATCTGCCGCACCGTCGAACTCGGGGTGACCATCACCGACGCCGCTGTGGCTGACGAGCTCACGCACCTGTTCTGCGCCCCGGTCACACTCGACCCGACCTGCGCCGAGTGCGGGATGGCGGGCCGTTTGCGGGACCACGTCCAGCGGAAGGTCACGGATCTACCGATCGTCGGGCACCCGACCAGACTGCACGTGCGGGTACCGCGCTTCACCTGCGACAACACCGAGTGCGCTACGAGGGTCTTCCAGCAGCGGATGCCGGCGTTGGCTGAGCCGCGGGCCAAGACCACCCGCCGCTGCAGCCGCTGGATCCTGCAGCGCTTGGCGATCGACCGCACCAGCGTGTCCGCCGTGGCCAAGGCCCTCGGGCTGGGCTGGGACCTGGTCAACGACCTGGCGGTCTCGAAGATCCGCTCCATGGTCTACGAGCAGCCCGGACACTTCGACGGCGTCCGCATTCTCGGGGTCGATGAGCATAAATGGAAGCACGTGCGCGGCGACGGCAGCAGCTCGTTCGTCACCGTTCTCGTCGACCTCACCCCGGTCGTGGACGGCACCGGCCCGTCCCGGTTGCTGGACATGGTCCCGGGCCGTTCGGCGAAGGTCCTCACCGAGTGGCTCGACGCCCGCGACCAGGCTTTTCGAGACCGAGTCAAGGTGGTCACGATGGACGGATTCGCCGGCTACCACACCGCCGCCGCCAAAGCCGTCCCCGAAGCACGGACGGTGATGGACCCCTTCCACGTCGTGCACCTGGCCGCCGACAAGCTCACCGTGTGCCGCGAACGCATCCAGCAGGCCACCACCGGACACCGGGGACAGACCGGCGATCCGCTGTACGGCATCCGCCGCACCCTGCGCACCCGCGCTGAGCTGCTGACCGACAAGCAGAAGGTCCGTCTGTTCAAGGCGTTCACCGCCAATGACGCGCACGCGGCGGTGGAGGTCACCTACAGCGTCTACCAGCGACTCATCGCCGCCTACGAAGCCGCAGGCAAGCGGGAGGGCAAGATCGCGATGTACAAGCTCCTGCGCTCGATCCGGGCCGGGCGCCTCGAGCACCTCCGCGGAATCGCCCTAGGTTTCCGCAACCTCAAGCACTACATCTTGCGGTCGCTCATTCACTCCGGACAGCTTTAGAACCGGATCAACGCACTCTAAATCCGGAAGGGCCAGTTTCTCACTGCCCCCCGCGCAACTCGTGATACTCCTCGGTCGTCATCTGCACCAGCCGCGAACAGCGGCCGTCCACGTTGTCCACGTACCCGATCGACCGCACGTAGGGCGCGATCACCTGCACCTTCTGCAGCGGGGTGACGATCAGCAGCTGGATGCCGAGTTTGGCGAACAGCTCCAGCGCGTAGCGGGTCGAGGAGTCGGAGCCGCGGCCAAAGGCCTCGTCGATTACCGCAAAGCGGAAGTCGCGGGCCTTGTCGGCTCCCCATTCCAGTCCGAACTGGTAGGCCAGGGACGCGGCCAGGATGGTGTAGGCCAGCTTCTCCTTCTGCCCGCCGGACTTGCCGTCGGAATCCCGGTAGTGCTCCCATTCCTGATCGGTCTCGCGATCCCGCTCGGAGGCGGAGAAGGTGTACCAGTTGCGGACGTCGGTGACCCGGGAGCGCCAGGCGCGGTCGCCGTCGCTGTGGCCCTCTCGGCCCCGCAGCCGCTCGAGGATGGCCCGGACCTGCTCGTACCGCTCCTCGGAGTACTGCCCCTCGCCGCCGAATGCCTGGTCGGTGACCCCGCGCAGGTCGGCGCGGAACTGGCGGACCTCCTGGTTGACCGTGTGCTCCCGGTCCAGGCGCACGTAGCGGCCGGGGTTGAAGTCGATCGCCCCCAGCGCCTCGTTGGTCTTCTCGATCTTCTGACCGATGTCGTCGGCCTGGCGCAGCAGCCAGTTGTGGAAGCCGGCCAGCTCGCGGATCGTGTTCTTGCGCAGCTGCTCCTCGAACTCGCCCACGAACCGCGGGAGGTCGTCGTCGGCCAGGCGGGCGTGGAACCGCACGAACTCGTCCCGCGCGGCGATCGAGGCGTCCATCTCCTTGGTCTGGTCCGGCCACCGCCGGCAGATCTCGGCCATGGCCTGCTGGATGCGGGTGGTCAGCGCGTTGAGTTCCCGCTGGGCCCGCTCCACGTCGGCGTCCACGGCGTCGCCCAGCGCCTGCTCGGCGGTGTGGGCCTCGTCCGCGGTCTGGGCGTACTCGGCGCCCTTGTCCTCGGTGTAGCCCAGGCGCTCGCGCAGCTGCGGGTACACCTCCCGGGCGGCGTACAGCAGCTCGTCGTCGAGCTCGGCCAGGGCCCGCTGGTCCCGCGCCATCTGCCGGGTCTCGTGGTCGATGCTGCTCTGCCAGCGGCTGCGGTGATCGGCCAGTTCCCGCTCGTCCTCCGCCAGCGCGGCCCTACGGCTGTCGAGGTCGGCCAGCCGCCGGTCGATCTCGGCCATCTCGCTGCTGCCCTCGACCAGGCGGCGCCGCTCCGCCTCGGCGGACTCGGCGCGCTCCTTGGCCTCGACCCAGTCCAGGTCCCGCCACGTGGTGTACTCCGCCAGGCGGATGAGCGCGGTGCGCGCCTCCCCCAGCGTGGCCTGGTCGCGTACGGCGGCGTCGAGCCTCGTGGCCCGCTCGGCGACCTCGCCCTCCAGCTGGGCGCGGCGGGACCGCAGCGCGGTCACCTTGTCCTCGGTCCGCCAGCCCAGCACCCAGCCGCGGGCGTCGGTGGCCGACTGCCGGTCGTCCTTGACGTGCCAGCCACGGGACCGGATCTGCCCCTGGATGGTCACGGCGCGGTCGGCGGCGCGAAACTCCTCCATGGTCTCCGCGCACCGGTGGTCGGCGCGCGCGTAGAGCTCCTTGGCCAGGTAGCCCCGCAGCGGGGAGTCGGCGATCTCGATGGTGTCGGCCAGCAGCAACCCCGCCGCCTGCGGCCGCTGCAGCGGCACGTGCCGCTCGGGCACCCGCTCGTAGACCAGCCGGACGCCCACCTCGCGGCCGTCGGAACGGCGGGCGGTGAGCCGGCGCGAGTTCACCCACTCGGACACGCCCGCGTACAGGCTCTCCGGCACCAGCAGGGACAGGGCGAACCCACGCAGCACCCGCTCGGCCGCGCCGCGCCACTGCGCGTGCTCCTGGGCCACGTCCATCAGCTCGCCCGCGAAGGGCAGGTCGGCGGCGTCCACGCCGAGCTCGGTGCACAGCTGGTCGCGGACCTGTAGCTGCTCGGCGGGGATGTTGCTCGAGCGCCCGGACACGCTCTCCAGCTCCTGGGTCACCTCGCGCAGCAGCCGCCGGCGCTCGCCGTGGTCCATCACCAGGGCGTCGTGCCGGGTCTTGAGATCGGCGGCCAGGGTGTCGAGCTCGGCCTGGCGGGCGGCGACGTGCTCGGCCAGGCGGGTGAACCCCGCCTCGTCGGTCACCGGGTCCAGTCCGGCGCGGTGGAGGGCGTCGGTGAACCTGTCCCGACGACGACGACGCTCCTCGAACTGCTCCCGCGCAGCGGCGGCATCACGCTCGAGATCCCCCACGCGGTTACCGCCGGATTCGGCGCGCACGGTGACCAGGCCATCGCGCTCGGTGGCCAGCTCCTGCGTCCGCTCGCGCATGCGCGCCAGCTCGGCGGTGGCGGTGGCGACCTCGTGGCCCAGGGTGTCGATCTCGGACTGGCGCAGGGCCAGCCGCAGCTCGGCGAAGTAGGGCCGGATCGCCATCCGCTCGTCCCGCAGGCGCTCCCGGCGCCGGAGGGCGGCGTCGTAGGTCTCGATGGACTCGACCAGCGGCTCCAGCGCGTCCAGCTGGGTCCGGGCCCGCTTGACCGCGTCGTGGGCGCGGGTGAGGTCCTCGAAGTGCCGGAGGATGCCCTCGATCCGCGCCGAGGCGTCGGCGGGTTCGAGCATGTGGGTGCGGACGAACTCGTTGAGGTCGCCCACCGACTTCATAGAGATGGTCTGGTGGAACAGCTCCATGGCCTGCTCAGACCGGATCCCCAGCAGCCGGCGCATCGCCCGGCCGTAGGTCGGGAAGTCCTTCTCCACCGCGGCGCCGGAGTCCTTGAGCCGGGTGAGCAGCGTGGACAGGTCGGTGCCGAAGTCGGTGAATTCGCCCTCGATCGACAGCGCCCGGTCGGCGGTGACGAACCGGCGCCACGGCTGGCCGGTGGCGTCCTGCTGCTGGAAGACCTGCGCGAGAGTGACCTCGTCGCCGTAGCCCTCGTTGCGGAACACGCCCAGGATCACCGAGTACGAGCGCGCGTCGCGCAGCCCCACGGGCCGGACGGTGCCGGTGGCCTCGTTGCGCTCGGTCTTGTGGTGGCCCTCCACGTAGGACCGCAGGGTGCGCTCCTTGCGGGCGGCGCCGGCGGCCTTGTTGTAGTCGATCCGGTGCGAGGGCAGCATCAGCGTGCTCACCGCGTCCACGAGGGTGGACTTGCCGCTGCCGATGTCGCCGGTGAGCAGCAGCGTCTCCCCCGCCGGATCCAGGTGCCACACCCGGGAGTCGAAGGTGCCCCAGTTGAGGACCTCCAGCCGGGCCAGGCGGAACCCGGGCCGGCCCTTGACCCCCAGCTCGACCGGGGAGAACAGGCCGCTGGCCGTGCCGCTCGTCAGGCCGCTAGTCATTCTGTGCCCCCGCTTCGGCGTACTCGGCGAGCTTGGCCGAGAAATCGGACAGGGTCTCGGCGTCGACGTACGCCTTGAGGATCCGGCGGACCTCCCACGTGCCCTTGCGGTCCTTGAGCTGGCGCAGGAACCCCATCCCGACCAGCCGGTTGATGGAGGCGTCCACCTGATGGGCCTCGCGGGCCTCGTCGGTGCTGCGCGCCAGGAAGAGTTGGATCATCTCCACGATCTCGTCGTGGGTGAGCACCAACTGCCCGGGATCGCCGGCGGACTCGAACTCGGCGAGCCGCTTGCGCAGCAGGACCAGCAGCAGGCTGTCGGCGTAGGTCAGGCTGCGGCGACGGATCACCCGGGGAAGCGCGTCCTCGCCCTCCGGGGTGTCGGCGGTGCGCAGGTAGGCGTAGCCCTCGTCGTCGTCGATCACCACCTCCAGGCCGACCACGGCGAAGTGGTCGCGGACGGCGCCCTGGTGGCGGACGAGGTCGTCCCAGGCGTCGGTCTCCTGGTAGACCACGCCCTGCATGAGGCGGATGGCGCTGACGGCCACCGCTCGTTCGGGGGCGGCGCGGTCGGGTCCAGCACTGTCGGATGCGCTGCGGTCGGGGGCGGCGCGGTGTGCCTCGCTCATCGGCGCCTGACCTCCACCCGCGGCATCACTGCACGCATGGACCTGCCGGCCTCGTGGTACTGGATCACGGTCTCCTCGTGCTCGTTGGTGGTCACCTCGAGGTCGTCGTCCTTGAGCGCCAGGTAGCCGACGATCTCGGCCGCCCCGTGCTGCAGGGGGTACATGGTGACGATGTCCTCCAGGCGGGCGGTGCCGCGGACCGGGATCAGCGCCCGGATGCGGGAGGCCAGGCGGGCGGGGTCGACGACGACCTGGTCGGTCAGCACCGAGGTGTCGACCTCCTCGGTGTCCACAGGATCGAGCAGGCTGTTGACCTCCGCGGCGGGCCGGGCGGTGAACAGCGGACGATCCGTGGGCAGCGCGACGTCGACGGCAGTCTCCTCCAGCTCCAGCCCGATTTCCGGGAGCTCGCCCTCGCGGACCTGCAGCGCGGACGTCTCGATCTGGCGCACCAGGTCCAGCACCCGCCGGTTCTCCAGCCACACCTGGTCGTCGGTGAATCGGCGCAGCTGCTCGGAGATGTTGCGGACCGTCTGCTGCGTACGCTCCGCGGCCTCCGCCCAGCCGTGGTGCACCGTGCGCAGGCGCCGGTCCGCGCCGAGCTCGTCGATGCCGGTGAGGCGCTCGAGCAGCATGGACAGCTCCTCCTGGCCTGAGGTGGACAGCAGCAGGTCGTAGAAGGCCTGGAAGCTGCGGCCCTGGTCGGAGGAGTCGATCATGCTGCGGCCGTGGACGAGCTCGGCCAGCAGCTCGCCCTTGCTGCCCTGCCACGTGGCGATGCGCTCGCGCGCCGAGCGGTCCAGGGCGCGGAAGTTCTCCTCCACCTGGCGGAAGTCGGCCAGCAGCTCGCGGGCGGTGGTGGCGAACTGCTGGTAGCGCTCGCGGACCGCGGTGCGGTCCAACAGGCCGGAGGCCGGGTCCTGGCGGAGCTGGTCAATCTCGCGCTCGATGTCCTGCTTGCGGCGCTCGAGTTGGTCCAGGCGCTTGGCGGGGTCGGACTCGGTGCCCTGGGCGATCTGGCGCAGCAGGTCCACCGCGGTCTGCAGGCGCGACTCGGTGCCCACGAAGGACGTTTCGGCAAGGCCCTGCACCCAGGCGTAGGCCTTCTCTAGGGCCGGGGTGGCGTCGTAGTGGATCTCGTCCGCGCCCAGCGGGTAGAAGCGGCGCAGGAAGCCCGCCTCCGGGCCGGCCCAGTCCGCCAGGTACTCGGCGGCCGTGCGCAGGAACCGCGGATTCTCCGGATCCTGGGCGTTGATGGCGTAGAGCTGGTCGTCCAGCGCCGCCACCAGCTCGCCCTCCGGGCTGGCGCCCCGGCCCTCATCCACAAAGAACCGGCCCAGCACCGTGAGCAGCAGCGGCGCGTGCGTGGCGCGCAGCATCCGCCAGGCGGGATGCCGCTCGCGGAGCGCCTCGATCTGCGCGTACTCCACGTGGGGCTCCTCGGGGTGGGTGACTGTAGGTGACGGCGGCTCGGGCACCGAGGGGACAGTCTAGGAGCGGGGGGTGAGGAGGTCGCGGCGGGGCGATGTCGAATGAACCTCATCACTCGAATTGAGCTGCGCTGCCTCTGGCCACGACCTTCCTGCCGGTGTGGGCTTCATTGGCTGGGCCGCTCCTCAGCGTGGTCCGTATCCGGTCCATAATCGCTGCGCCCGGTATCTGGAACCACCCGAGGCGCGGTCCTGCGGAGCTCAGGAGATTGCCCCGTCGTCGTCGATGGTCAGGGAGCCCTCTAGATGACATTGCTCCATGACGTTCTCGATGATTCGGCGGGCAGGTCGGGTCACCTGTGAATCCCCCGCGATGCGAACGAGTTCCTCCACCAGTCGTTCGCGATCGATGATTAAGTGTTCGCCCACTAGTTGGATAGCTGCAAACTTTAGTTCGGGGTCGGAGATCTCCGTGACAACCGTGCGCGCCCCGGTATTGACCGGCGTGCGGAAGAAGTCGACCGGCTTACCGACGGCGTGCACGAACCCTCGTTCATCACGGGTGAAACGTGGATCCCTGTCTATCTCTCCGATGACCTGTGCCTGCTGCTCCGGCTTCACCCTGGCGACGCCCAACGAGGCCTTCAGCATTTCGTGCATCCGGTTTTCGCTCACCGGAGCCTCTTCGAGAAGCGCCGCGAGAAACGCACTGTAGGAGACGCCATCTCGAACGGTCGGCGCGACTTCGGCGAACTCGTAGGGCTGGACCCACGTCGGAAGCGAGCCAGTGTCTCCACCCTGGCCGACCGATCGGTCACCGTCAGGCTCGTCGGCCGACTCGTCTCGATCGGTCGATGCGCCGAAGTCGAGTTCCACCGAGTCAACAGCCGCGCTGCCGCCCACGCTACTCACATGGACTTCGTGAGCAGGGGCCGAGTCGGCGATGGCGTTCTCGATCGCCAGCTTCAATGCCCAAACCTGATTGTCCCTGTCACGCCACCAGCTGAGGCCCCAGATCCGGTGGAGACGCCACCCGAGTCCCTCCAGGACGGCATGACGAAGCCGGTCGCGATCACGCGCCGTCGGGGCCGAGTGATAGGCGGCCCCATCACATTCGATTCCGAGCGCATACGTGCCGGGCCGATCCGGGTGCCGGACGGCCATGTCGATCCGGTACCCGGCCACACCGACCTGGGTCACCACCTCGTACCCCCAGGACTCGATCTGAGCGAGGACCTGGTCCTCGAAAACGCTCTCGGTTCCGCCCAAGCTGTCCTCGGAATCGATAGCGAGGACGCCCGGACCGTTCTGCGCGTAATTTATGAACCGCCGGAGGTGACGAAGCGTCTCGTTGTCCCCCGGAGTCAACTGGTCGTGTTCGAAAGAGGCCACGACCTCGAGGCGTCGGCGAGCACGGGTGATGGCCACGTTGAGCCGTCTCCAGCCGCCCTTCTTGTTGAGCGGCCCGAACGTCATCGTGAACTTGCCGTGCTCATCGGGCCCGTAGCCGATCGACATGATGATGACATCACGCTCGTCACCCTGGACGTTCTCCAATGCCTTCACGAAGAAGTCGTCGATCCCCGCTCCGGAATTCAGCAGTGACCCGATAGCGGAGGCTTCCTGCGCGAGTCGCTCCATGGCGCCCTGAACCGCGGTCCGTTGCGCCTCGGACATGGTGACGACGCCGATCGATAGGTCAGGATAGTTCTCTGCGAAGAACCGCACGCGTTCGGCGACCTTCGCGGCCTCGATGGGGTTGTCTCTGGAGGTTCCCCGCCGGTAGACGCCATGCGCGTGGTGGAAGCTGACACCGAGGTCGTCGGCCTCGTAGGTGGCACTCGGGAACGTCAGGAGGCGTCCCTTGTAGAAAGCTCGGTTCGAGAACGCGATCAGACTCTCGTGCCTGGATCGGTAGTGCCACGTGAGCGGCAGCGGAGTCAGGCCGGCTGCCTTCGCGGAATCGAGGACCGACTCGAAGTCGTCCAATTCCTCGTCGGACTCGTCGTCGGTACCCGAGAAGAACGAAGTGGGAGGTAGCTGCTTCTGATCACCTGCGACGATGAGCTGTCGGCCGCGGTAAATGCAGTTCACGGCATCTTCGGGCTTGACCTGGGACGCTTCGTCGAAGACTACGACGTCGAACCTCGTCGTGGCCGGGACATAGTTCGACACCGTCAGGGGGCTCATCATCATGCAGGGCTTGATCAATTGGACGACATCCGTGGACCGATCAAGCAGCTTCCGAATCGGAAGGTGACGAGTTTTCTTCTCGGACTCGCGAATGATCACCTGTGCCCCGGGTTCTTGCAACACGCCACGGATTCTGCCGTTGTACGCGCGGATGATCCTGGAATAGGCACTCCTGAGGAGCTGCTGGTCGAGATTCGCGAACGTGGCGACGAGTTGGTTACGTTCGAAGGAGCGCCACCGCTCGAGCCGAAGGTCGGACAGCGATACCTGATCGATCCATGAATCGAGCAGCGCCCCCACCAGGATGTCAGAGACCTTGGACGCTTCCATGTCCTTGTCCACACAGAAGTCCGCAACCCTACCCAACCCCTGTTCGTCGATGAACGAGCGGCACTGAACGAGGTTGTCCACGAGGGGGATGACCCGGGGTGCCTCGTCGGAAGCATTGGCAAGGAGATCGATGCAGTGGGACGGAGTCCCGGCCAGTTCCTCTGCGAGCTCGTCCCGACGCTCTGCTGCGAACATCGCCAAAAAGTCCCCGACGGCGGCGCGATAGGCGGCGAGCGCGTCGTTCACATCGGCCGAGAAGCGGGGCACCCTGTATAGCGCCTCGTAGTCCTCACGCTCGAGTCTCCGCCCGACCGCAGCGCGGATCGCTTCAGCCCACTCGAGATCAGCCAACAGTTCATCTCGATCGAGCCCTTGCGGGTTGCTGAGTCCCAGCTGGTCGAGCTTCCCTTGGAGTTCCGCCTCGTTGTCGCCCAACTCGATGATGCGGACGAGCAGCGAGAGGACGCGGGTCGAATCTGCACCTGGCTCGTCGCCAGGACTCAACGCTTCGTAGGACTCGGCCAACACGCCTGCGAGATTCCAGAGGGAATCCAGGGTCCGACGAACCTCCTGCGCGGTGGCATCGATCGGCAGGGTATTCCAGGCCTTGACGAGCCTGCGGACTTCCGAGTTCTCCAGGTGTGAATGGACGGCTGATCGATGCTCATGGACCGACTGTGCGGCCGGGAGGAGGGTGGGAGCGGGAGTCCCATCCGACGCCAACTGTTCCGCCACCGAAGCCAACGGCACGGTGAGTCCCGCGATCTGAACGGCGGTCTCGCCGAGATCGAGAGCCGACATGTAGTTCTCGATTGACTCAGCGCTCGGATCGGGAGCGAACCCGAGGACGAGTGCCGCCTTCTCGCACTCGGCGGACAATCGGTTCGCGGCCGCCTCCCACTGCACTGCACTGGGCAACTGCTCGATAATCCGCTTCGGCACTTTGCCGCTGACCGTGTGCTGCTTCAACAGCTTGCGATCGGCCCGCCCGGGCTTCGACCAGACGCTCCCCTTGTGCGCGGCGAACCGCTGTACGAGTGACTGCAAGTCCTCGCCGAGGAGCGACGGCAGGAAGAACTCCGAGGCCTTTGCCCGCGCGTCCTCCTCTGCGCGTGCCGCCTCTCCGATCGCCGCCACGGTGGCGGAAATCTGCGGCAGACGCGCCGGGTCGAACCATGTCGCGGGCGGTCGGTTCGGGTTTGTGGCGAGTCCGGCCAGGTCGACGAGGTGCGCGACCTGGGCTCCGGTCACCGCCGCCTCGTCGAGGCCGAACGCCCGGACCAGTAAGCCCAGCGCACCCTTCATCTCCGCGAGGTGTTGGGCGCACGAGCCGAGCTCGGCTGCAGCAGCACGGGCGGAATCCGCGTTCCACTGACCGCTGAGCGGTTCGAGTGCGGCGGTGAGCCGTTCGTGGAGGTTACGTGCATCACACGTCCGCCAGGAGTCCTTGACGATCGCGTCGAGCTTCCGGCTCTCTGCTGCACACGTGTCGCGAAGCGCGAGCAACTCATTCAATCGATCGGCGATGGAAGCCATCTCGTTGGCGAACCATTCGAAGGGCACCCTCCGTGGTGCCCACATGAGGTCCGCGAGCCGTAGTCGCTGTCCGAGCTCGTCGATGTTCGCTGCCGGGGGAAGGTCGAAATCCTCGTCGAGCGTGCTCACAGCGTCCAGGACGGTGGTGAGCGCATCGACCGCCTGACGGGTGTTGAGCTTTGCGAGGTTAATCTCGTTGCGGGAATGGGTGGAGGTCGCGAGCCCAACCCACACCGGATCCGTCAACTCATTGAACTCTGTCTGACTCTCGGCGTACCTGCCGGCGATCTTCTCCGCTTCTCTCAGCGCCTTGTCGTCCAGGTGCTCGACATCAACCGGAGAGCTCAGGGGAGGCAGCGCGATCCCCTGCACCCGGCGGTCTACCTCGCCGATGGCGGAGATGAGCGACCTGCCGAGTGGCTGACGATTTTCGTTCATGGCGGCGGCGAAACTGGTGAGATCGTCGATCGAATCGGCGAGGGCCCCCAAGTCACCGGAATTCATCCGGCTCCGCTCGGATACCGACGTGGTGAGAGTCTCAGCCAGGTGTTGTGCGACTTCCTTCCTGGTTCGATCCCCGTGGAGGTTGAGGACCAGGTGCCCCAGCCCGGATTCGGCCAGGCGCTTCTCCACGACCTCTAGGGCCGCCACCTTTTCGGAAACGAACAGAACCGACTTTCCCGCTGCGATCAGCTCGGCGATGATGTTGGTGATCGTCTGGCTTTTGCCGGTACCGGGAGGACCGTCCATCACGAAGCTCTGTCCGTCGAGAGCTGCGGCAACGCACTGTCGCTGCGAAGAATCGGCATCGAGAATGCTCATCGACGACCCGAGTGGGCGATAGGTATCGAGGGTCGAGAGGGGCCGGGGTTCGAAGGGGAATTCGTGGGCGGCCGGAGCGTCCGATCCCACCGCGAGCATCTGGACCAGGGGATGGTTCAAGATCTGCTGATAGTTGTCACGCAGGTCGTAGAACATCGCCAGCTTGGGGAATGAGAAGTTTGCCAACACCGTCCGCTCGCGAAGCTCCCATCCCGCAGGAAGACTGCTGGCGAGCTCGGCGAGAAGATCCACAGGGGATTCAGCCTCATCGTCGTCCGAGACGGTGATGTCGAACTCTCGGAGCTTCAGGCGGAGTGCAGGGTTGAACTGTATTTCCTCGTCGCGAATGGCGACCTTCCACGGCTTCCCCACACCGTCGCGCTTCATGTCCACGGGGATCATGAGGACGGGCGATTCCGGCTTCTCGCCCGCCACCGGATCGTTCCAGTGAAGCATCCCGAGGCCGAGATGTAATGACCACACACCCTGGCCGGTCGAGACGTCCCGAGCCTTGTTCAGAAGCGCCGTGGCGGCGTTCTGAATCGCCTTCTCAGTTACGTTCGGGCAGTACAGCGTGTCACCACCGCGGGGGGCTATGACAGTTCCATCCTCATCCTTGCCGGACGTGAGGACCAGGTTTGTCGAGTTGACCCGGCCGTACAGGTCGGCGAGGGAATCGGACCGGATCTCCAGGGTCCCCACGCGCAGGTGCTTGAAGTAGAGCAGCTTCTGCCGCTTGCTCAGGTCGATCAGCGATTCGCGCCACCCGCGAAGCTGGTGAGAAATTCGGTCTTCTATCTCGGTCGTCACGACGCTGTTCTCAGTCCTCGAAGTCAAAGGTCGGCCGATCTGTGTAGGCAGAAGTTGTCGTCGACAAAGATCATAAGAGTCTGCTCAGACAACGACGGGTCCAGAGGTGCTTGGCGCCGATGTAAACACCGGGCACTCGAGCTCCTCTCCGCAGGATCCTGCCATTTCGCGCCTGACACCTGTCCAGGATTCCGTGCGGAAAAGTGTGATCACCACTAACCTCAGGGGTTCCTTTCCCGAGGATCAAGACGAAGGACTTCGCCTGTGCCCAGCACTCAGACCGCCCAGATCGTCGATACAGGTCAGGTCCCCTTCGCCCCCGGCGTCACGGTGGTGGTGCGGGACGAGGAGTGGCTCATCACGGCAGTTGAGCGGGCGGCGACGCCCTCGTCCGGGGGCGAGAGCTATCTCCTCCACGTGCGTGGGGTGAGCCCTTACGTTCGGGACACCACCGCGTCCTTCTACACGGATCTGGACGACGTACGACCCCTCGACCCGAGGGACTCGACGGTCGTCGCCGACGACTCCCCCGGGTACCGTCGCTCGCGTCTGTGGCTCGAATCCACACTGCGGCGCACGCCGGTCCCCCTCTACGACGAGTCGCTGCACGTCGCCCCGCAGATGCTCGCGGACCATCTCGAGTACCAGCTCAGTGCGGTCCGCAAGGCGCTGTCCAACAAGGCTCTGCGACCTCGCCTGCTGATTGCGGATGCTGTGGGGCTGGGCAAGACTCTGGAGATCGGAATGATTCTCGCCGAGCTCATCCGTCGCGGCAGAGGCGAACGGATCCTGGTGGTGACCCCGCGCCACGTCCTGGAGCAGATGCAGCAGGAGCTCTGGACTCGCTTCGCGATCCCGCTGGTCCGGCTGGACTCGGTGGGTATCCAGAAAGTGCGCCGCACGCTCCCGGCTACGCGCAACCCGTTCACGTACTTCCCTCGGGTGATCGTCTCGATGGACACGCTCAAGTCCGCCAAGTACAAGGCCCAACTCGAGCGGGTGCGGTGGGACGCGATCGTGATGGACGAGATCCACAACGCCACTAACGCTTCCACGCAGAACAACAAGCTCGCCCGCCTGCTGGCCCCCACCACGGAGGCACTGCTACTGGCCTCGGCCACGCCGCACAACGGCAAGGCGGAGAGCTTCGAGGAGATCCTCAGCTTGCTGGACCCGACGGTGGTCCACCCGGACGGCAGTGTCCGGCGCGAGGATCTGGAGCGGCTCATCATTCGTCGGCACCGGCACAGCCCGGAGGTGGCCAATGAGGTGGGTGCGGCGTGGGCGGAGCGTGCTGAACCGAACAACGTGCTGGTGCCGGCGTCTCTCCAGGAGTCGGCCCTGGCCCGGGAGATTCGTGACACGTGGACGGGCCCCGGGGTGCGCCCGCCTTCGGGCGACAACCGGCTCTTCCCGTGGACCTTGGCCAAGGCCTACCTCTCCTCCCCTGCTGCACTCTCGGAGTCGGTGGCCAACCGCCGCAAGACCACCGGCGAACCGGCCGAGCGGGCGGCGCTTGACCGGCTGGCAGAACTCGCGACCGAGGTCACGCCGGCGACGAGCGCCAAGTACCAGGAACTCCTGCGCCACCTGGGTTCGATAGGGATCGGCCCCAGGAGTCCGCAGCGGGTGGTGATCTTCTCCGAGCGCGTGGCCACGCTGCACTGGCTGCAGTCCAACCTGGCACGGGACCTCAAGCTCAAGCTCGAGGCGGTGGAGGTGATGCACGGTGGCCTGTCTGATCAGGAGCAGATGGATGTGGTGGACGCGTTCAAGCGCTCGTCGAGTCCGCTGCGTGTCCTGGTCACTGGCGATGTGGCGTCGGAGGGCGTCAACCTGCATTCGCAGTGCCACCAGCTGGTGCACTACGACATCCCGTGGTCGCTGATCCGCATCCAGCAGCGCAATGGCCGCGTGGACCGCTACGGGCAGCGGACTTCACCGGTCATCACCACGCTGCTGCTCGACCCTCCGGAGGCCGCGGCCCCGGGCGATCTGCGGGTGCTGCAGCGGCTGATGGAGCGCGAATACGAGGCGCACACCCAGCTCGGCGACGTGGCGTCGCTCATGGGTGAGCACTCGGTCCGCGGCGAGGAGGACGCGATTCGCGAGGTGCTGGCTCGGCGCCGCGACTTTGACGACGCGGTGCGTAGCCCGGAGCAGGTCACCGAGGCCGTCCGCGAGGCGGGCGCCGCAGAGGCGGTGGACTTGGACGACATCGACGCCTGGTTGGAGCTGATGGGGGCGGGCGGCACCGAGGAAGGTGCCGGTGGCAGCGCCAGTGAATATGACGACGACGAGGCCACCACTACCAGCGGGACGAACTCAGATATCGAGGGCCGCCGGAGCGTCTACTCCTCCGAGGTCTCCTACCTCGAGGATGCTGTGAACGAGGCCTTCCACGGAACGCCCGAGGCGCCGAGGCGGGCCGGGGGCATCGCGTGGCGTCGTCACGCCAACGACGTCGCTCAGCTTGAGCCGACTGACGACCTGATTCGCCGTCTCGACCTGCTTCCCGAAGATTATGTCCGTCAGCGACAGGTCCGCGAGCAGTTGACGCTGGCTACCTCACCGCAACGGGCAACGGATTCGCTCCTGGAAGCACGGGAGGGCGCCTCGGAGACCACGTGGCCGATCGCGCACTTCCTCGGGCCGCTGCATCCGGTCACGGATTGGGCAGCCGACCGGGCGCTGTCGTCGATGGCGCGGCTGGAGGTGCCGACAATCCGCGGCCGCGTCGACCACCCCACGGTCCTTGTGATGGGAACGCTGATGAACCGTCGCGGGCAGGTGGTCTCCCGAGCGTTCCACGTGGTGGAGTTCCGCACGCCCACGTTCCCGGCTGGCAGAACGATCCCGGACGTGTACGCCTGGCTGCGGGATCTGGGGCTCGACGGGTCGGCCACCAACCCTGGCCCCGTCGCTCAGTCCGACGAGTTCTCTGCGCTCATCCCCACTGCGGTGGAGGAGACCGGGGCGAGTCTGGACGGCATGTTCGCCTCGGCATCGGCGGAGGCCGAGTCGAGGGTGGAGTACTGGCACAACCGCTCCGACGAGTGGAGCACCGAGGCCGGAGAATTGTTTAACTCCGCCAAGTGGCGCGACCGCTCCCGCCGGGTCCGCGAGGAGGCCGAGCTCGCCGAGCAGCTCCGTCCCGAGCAACGGCTGGTGCGGCCCCTCGTCGTCGTCGTCCCCCACGACCATCCCGTGGCCGCCGAGGCCACCACCGACCGGAAGGATCGCTGACATGGCGGCAGACAGCGCGATCGTCAACGTCGAGGAGTGGATCAGCGAGCACTACCTGACCACCGACGAGACCAAGCAGTCCTATCTCGCCCAGGTCAAGAACCTGGTCAAGGGGTGGAAGCAGGATGTTGCGGACGGCGCGGTATCGCCGCTCAAGCGCCTTACCGGCGAGCGGCAGGCGCTTCTCGCATCGCTGTCGCAGCTCGCTCCCGATGAGGACGGACGGATTCCTGCGGCGGACGAGGCCGAACGCACTCGCCTGCGCCGAGCTCTCGGCTATGGCACCCCTGCCGAGTTCGCGTGGACGCGCGGGGACGCGTCGTGGACGGCACAGGCATGGGCAGGCGACGGTATGGTGCTGCTTGAGGCCGAGCCGGTGGACACGGTCGAGGACCTGCGGGGCGCTACTGCCCTCGGCTCTGTGACTCTGGACGGCAAATCCAACGCCTCACAGATCGGGAAGCTGGTCGGCGAGCTGTTCGTCTCCGACACACCGCCGGCGTTCGTCGCGGTGCTCGCGGGTCGCTGGTTCCTGTTGGCCGAGCGCGAGTCGTGGCCGCTGGGTCGTTCGCTGGCGATCGACCTCCTGCTTGCCTTGGAGCGCAATGACACCCGCGCGGGTGGCGAGGTCGAGCGCGTAGTGGCGGCGGCGAGCCGCGAGTCCTCCGAGCGTCGTCCCGACGGCACGGTGTGGTGGTCCGAGGTGTTGGAGGATTCGCGCCAGCACTCGGTCAAGGTGTCCGAGTCTCTGCGCGAGGCGGTCCGCGAGTCCATTGAGCTCATCGCCAATGACGTGCTAACCCGCCGACGGCGCAATGGCCTGAGTGCCGACGACGTGGATGGCCAGCTGCTGGCCCGCCAGTCGCTGCGCTACCTGTACCGAATCCTGTTCCTGCTCTTCGCCGAGGCCTCACCCGAGCTGCGCATTCTGCCGGTGGGTTCCACCGAGTACGACGACGGCTACGGCCTCACCCGCCTACGGGACCAGATCCTCGCGCCGCCGGCCACGCCGCGTGAGGAGCAGGGCACCTATCTGTACGAGTCGCTCGCTCTGTTGTTCCGTCTGGTCGATCGCGGGCATCATCCCGTCGAGGATCCCGCGCTGGCGCCGGGGTTGGAGTTCAACGAGCTCTCTGCGGACCTGTTCTCCGCGTCTGCCACGGCGCTCATCGACGAGGTGCGGCTGTCCAACATCGCGCTGTACCGGGTGCTCGCCAACTTGCTGCTGACCCCTGAGCAGGCGGGTCGGGATCGCGGCTTCATCTCCTACGCCACCCTGGGCGTCACCGAGCTGGGCCAGGTCTATGAGGGCTTGATGTCGTACTCGGGGTTTATCGCTACCGAGGACCTGTGGGAGGTCGCCCGCGGTGGCGATGCGTCCAAGGGGTCGTGGGTGGTCGGTCGGGACGATTCGCTTGAGGTTCCGGCGGGCGATCGCGTGCTGCGCCGCGATCCCGTGACCGGCGAGGACCGGTGGGTCACGCACCCGCGCGGGTCGTTCGTGTTCCGCCAGTCTTCGCGGGACCGGGAGCGGTCGGCGTCGTTCTACACGCCACAGGTGCTCAGTGAGTTTGTGGTGGGTCAGGCGATCGAGGAATTGGACGCGACTGGCCGGATCGACAGTGCCGAGGACATCCTCTCGCTCTCGATCTGTGAGCCGGCGATGGGCTCGGGCGCGTTCGCCGTGGAGGCGGTCCGCCAGCTCGCTGAGCTGTACCTCGACCGGCGCCAGCAGGAGTTGGACGACGAGATCGACCCGGAAACTCGCACGGCGGAGCTGCAGAAGGTCAAGGCCTACCTCGCCCTACACAACGTGTACGGGGTGGACCTCAATGCCACCGCCGTTGAGCTGGCAGAGATCGCTCTGTGGTTGGACACCATGACGCCGGGCCTCCAGGCGCCGTGGTTCGGACTGCACCTGCGCCGCGGCAACTCGTTGATCGGCGCCCGGCGCGCTACGTACTCGCCGACGCAGGTGGAGAAGAAGCAGTGGCTGGCCGCTGAGCCTCAGGATGCACCGATGGAGGCCTTGGCCGCTGCGGTCGACGGCGAAACCGGAGTCGATCCGTCCCTGCGCGGCCGGATCCATCACTTCCTCCTGCCCGCCGCCGGCTGGGGTTCGGCTGCCGATGCCAAGGACCTCAAGCCTTATGTCGGGGAGGCGCAGGCCGAACTCAAGTCGTGGCGCAAGTCCGTCACGGTCAAGCCCACCAAGACCCAGGTGCGGCGTCTCACGGATCTCGCTGAGCGCACCGAACGCCTGTGGCAGATCGCGCTGGTGCGCATGCGGATCGCCGACGACCAGGTGCGGCGGAAGATCGACGTCTACGGCACCGACGTCACCACACCCGCCAACCCGGTGTCCCGCGCGGTGATCGAGGAATCGTTCGCCGATCCTGGTAGCGCCTTCCAGCGGCTGCGCCGCGCGATGGACGCGTGGTGCGCGATGTGGTTCTGGCCCCTCACGGAGGAGCGAACGACCGTCGGCGGCGAGGTGATCACTCCCCCAAACCTGGACCAGTGGATCGATGGTCTCGAGGCGCTGCTGGGGAAGTCGTACTCCGACGCGCAGAAGGGCAGCAGGAAGTACGGCCACAGCGACGACCAGGCCCGCCTTGGCGGCGACCTGACGTGGGCGGAGATCGACTCTGCTGAAGACATCGACCGCTCCCTCGCGCAGGAGGCACGGATCGATCAGGTTCTCCGCGACCATCCGTGGCTGACGATCTGCAAGCGGGTAGCCGATGACAGTGGTTTCTTCCATTGGGAGCTGGACTTCTCCCCCGTCTTCGCTCTTGGCGGCTTCGATCTGCAGGTGGGAAACCCGCCGTGGGTGCGGCCGCAATCGGACATCGAGGCACTCCTTGGCGAGTCCGACCCGTGGTGGATTCTGGCGCACAAGCCGACACAGGCCGCGAAAAGCGACCGCCGAGACCTCACATTAGGCAGGCCAGGGGCGCTAGACATTCTAGTAGAAGGCCTAGCAGAGACGCTTGTGACCTCAGCCTTCTTCAGCAGCACCGTTCAGTACCCGCTCCTCGCCGGACAGAAACCCGACCTCTACCGAGCGTTCATCCAGCGAAGCTGGCGTTCAGCTGGCGACAATGGTGTAGTCACGCTCATCCACCCTGAGTCGCACTTTACAGAGAAGAAGGCGGCACCACTGAGGCGTGAAGCCTACCTGAGGCTTCGGAGACACTGGCAGTTCATCAACGAGCTGGCACTATTCGACGTTCATCATCTCGTCACCTATGGCATCAACACGTACGGTCGCCACCAGGAATTTCCATCATTCTCGTCGGCCACGAACCTATATCATCCGGCAACCGTCGCAGATTCGCTGCTTCATGACGGAACAGGCCCACTGCCCGGCCTGAAAAATGACGAGGGCAAGTGGGACCTACGCCCCCATCGAGACCGGATCACCCACATCGACGAATCCACTCTCGAGTTGTGGAAGTCGATTCTTGAGGACGAGGACACGCCCGCCCTAGAATCGCGCATGATCTATTCGGTGACTCGCGAGGCAGAGGGCGTTCTTCGGAAACTAGTCGTAGCCCCAAGAGTCCGCGAGTACAGTGCGGGTTTCTCTAACGGCTGGGAAGAATCGGCCGATAAGAAGCGGGGATACTTCGACACGATGTGGTCCATACCAGAATCTTGGGCCGAAGTAATTATCCAAGGTCCACACCTAGGAGTATTAAACCCACTATCAAAACAGCCCAACCCGACTCTCAAAAATAATCTTGACTGGTCGGAAATTGATCTAGAGGCAGCGTCGCCTGAGTTTATACCTGCGACCGCATACCGCAGGATAGTCGATCCAGCAACCTACGCAGACTCATACAAAAAAATTCGTATCGCGAACGGGCCACCCGCTAGTTTGCGGAACTTTTTCCGAGTCGTTTGGCGCGACATGGCCTCCACTACTGGGTTCCGGACTCTTTATCCCGCAATTATCCCACCAGGCACTGCAAATGTAAACGCCGTCGACTGTCTCGTCGCTGCCAAGCCCGAAACAATAGCCTTGATTTCTGGTGCACTTTCCTCCATTCTGATCGATTACACTGTTCGGACTGCCGGTAAATCACATCTGTACGGCGATGCTGTCGGTTTTCTCCCTAGCCTTCCGCCGGGCCCTGCAAGATCTCCTGTTATCTCAAGATCGCTCAGACTCAACTGCCTCACCTCTGCTTACGCTCCTCTCTGGGAAGAAGTCACTGGCATCGAATGGACTCCCGAGCTCTCGCTTCGCAAGGGCGAAGAACGCCGCCAGGCACAAGTCGAGATCGACGCGCTTGTCGCGCTGGCCCTCGGCGTGACTGCCGACGAATTGTGCATGATCTACCGCACCCAATTCCCGGTGATGCGCAAATACGATTCCCAGGACCTCTTCGACGCCAACGGTCGCAAGGTCGCCGACGACGTAGCGAAGCTTGAACGCAAGCTCAAGCCTGGGCAGGAACTCGGTGAGGATCAGCGCGCCTGGACGCACCCGCAATCCGGGGCGACCTACGTGTTCGAGTATCCCTTCCGGATCCTCGACCGCGAGGCCGATATGCGGGCCGCCTACAAACGTTTCGCACGCGAACTCACGGAGGACAACGCATGAGCGCACTGCTGCCCCTGGCCGCCGCCCAGCAACTCCAGGAAGGGATCGGAGAATATCTCTCCACCACCTTCGCCCTGGCCGACACGCTCACCCAGAGCGCGCTGACCGCGTTCGTCGGCAACCGCAGCACCGGGATGTTCCAAGGCCCCTTCGTGCGTACCCGCATGCCGTTCGAACCCGCCGCCGAGGGCGCCTCCGAGGTGCTGGACTGGGCCCCCACGACCTTCCCGTTCCGGCCCTACGTTCATCAGGCCGCCGCCTTCGAGCGCCTCTCGAGCAGGCCCGGCCCGGATTCCCCCGAGCCGTGGCGGCGCCCCGACCCCACACTCGTAGTGACCGGCACCGGGTCCGGTAAAACCGAGGCCTTTCTCTATCCCGTCCTCGACCACGCCGTGCGCGCCCGCAAGCAGGGCCTGCGGGGCGTCAAGGCACTCCTGCTCTACCCCATGAACGCCCTGGCCACTGACCAGGCCGAACGCCTCACTCGGCTCCTTACTACCGAGCCCGGGCTGGCTGGGATCACCGCAGGTCTCTACACCGGCGAACACTCCGGCTCAGGCCGCACCACCGTCAGTTCTGCGGGGCTCATCACCGACCGCGCCACCATGCGCGAGGATCCCCCGGATCTCCTGCTGACCAACTACAAGATGCTCGACCAGCTCCTCCTGCGCCCCGAGGACGCCGACATCTGGCGCATCTCCGCACCGGCGCTCCAATACGTCGTGCTGGACGAATTCCACACCTACGATGCCGCGCAAGGCACGGATGTTGCGCTCCTCCTGCGACGGCTCGGCCTCGTCGTCGTCAACCACCTCGACTCCACCGACGCCGCGCCGATCGCCCGCACCGACGTCGACCGCGCCCGCCCCCTCGGGCGGATCACGCCCGTCGCCACCTCCGCCACCCTCGGCGACGACGGCGACACCAAGGCCGTCCGCGAGTTCGCCGAGACGATCTTCGGCGAACACTTCCCCGCCGAGGCCGTCCTCACTGAATCCCGCCTCACCGTTGACCAGTGGATGGGCGTGCCCGCAACAGACCGGGTGCCCACCGGAACCTCGGCGGGTCCCGCCCAGATCGAGATCCTCAACGCCAGCATCGCTGAGCGGATCGAACGCGGCGAGGACACCGCCGAGGCAACCTACGCCGCGTACTGCACCGAAATTCTGGGACTGTCCGAGGAGGCCGCCCTCGACGCGGCGCTGGACGCCACACGAACGCACGATCTCATCGCCCGGATCCTCACCCACTCCGCCCATGCCATCAGCCTGAGTGAGCTCACCGCGCTGACACTACCCGCCGAGCACTCACGCCGCAGGCAGGCCACAGAGCAGTTCCTCGCCCACGTGCTCGGCGCACTCAGCCATCTTCGGGCCGAGATCACCTCGCGTGACCCGATCGTGGGCCGGACCCTGCCGTCTTTTGAATCACACCTCTGGGTTCGTGAACTGTCCCGCCTCGACCGCGCGGTGGCCACCGACATCGCCTACCGCTGGCACGACGACGGGCCCGACGCCTACCCGGAGGACGCAGCCGAGGCCGACCTCCAGTCGTCCCGAGACCACCTGCCCGCGATCTACTGCCGACACTGCGGACGCGCCGGCTGGATGACGGTGTTCGAGCCCGGAACCGAGACCCCCACCTTCACCCCGGACACCATCCGGCGCGCCTCTCTCAACGACCGCACCTCCACCCGTGCACTCATCTCCGCCGACCAGGAGGTCAACGCGGCCCTGGATAGCGATGTACCGCTGTCCCAGGTGCGTGGCTCCCGCGACTCGACCACCTCGCTGATGTGGCTCGATTCCCCCCAATCCCAGCTCCGGACCGCGGAATCGTTTGATCCCACAGGCGACGTGGACCCACGGATCGTCCCGGTACTCCTGCACACCGGTGCCGCCGCCAAGGAGCTCTCCGAGCGCCAGACGTGTCCGGCCTGCGGGACCCGCGACTCGATCCGCTTCATCGGATCCGCCGTGGCCACCCTGCTCTCGGTGGCACTGTCCAACCTCTTCGGAACCCGCGGACTCGACAGCGCCGACAAGCGCACCCTCGTGTTCAGCGACTCCGTCCAGGACGCCTCGCACCGCGCCGGCTTCGTCCAGGCCCGATCCCACGCCTTCGCGCTGCGCACCGCCATCACCTCGGCACTCGACGGCGACTCGATCCGACTGGATCTGCTCGCAGGGCGCGTCCAGAGCATGGCTCAGACCCCCGTCCAGCGCTACCATCTGCTCCACCCCTCCCTTGCCGACCGCCGCTCGTTCGCCCCCTTCTGGGACCCCAAAGCACCCGCTGCCCAGAAGCGCAAAGCCACCAGGTCCGTCGAAGACCGACTGTTGTTCGACCTCTCCCTCGAGTTCGGACTCCGGTCCACCGTCGGCCGCACCCTCTCGCTCACCGGCGCTGCGATCGCGGAGGTCGACGCCTCCCCCGCAGTGCTTACAGCCGCCGCCAAGGCCGCGTGGGACGTCACGACCGTCGAGTCCACGCTGACCGAGTCCGAGCCAAGCGCGACCGAGCTCCTAACGTGGGCCCGAGTAGTGGTGGAGCGGATCCTCCAGCGCGGCGGCATCAATCATGCCTGGGTGCGCGAGTTCGTACAGACCGACGGAAACACCTGGCACCTCAACAAGCGCGCGGCCCGCGCCAAGGGAGTGCCGGGCTTTCCCATCGGCGGAACACCGATGTTCCCCCGAGTCGGATCCACACTCACCGGCGACTCCTACCGCAACGGCACCGACGCCGTGGCCAGCAGCCGGGGCTGGTACGCGCGCTGGACCGCCCGGCACCTGTCTGTCACACCCGACAGTGGAGCGAAGCTCGTCACCGCACTCATGGACGGTCTCGCGGAGGCCGACGTGCTCACCGCGACCACCACCGAAACCAACGCGAAGGTATACGGGATCGACCCCAAGCAGGTGGTCGTCACCGCCGAGGAACATCCCGCAGAGCTGCGCTGCGACGTCTGCCACAACGCCACCCCCGCCGCTGAATCCGTGCGTGCCCATGTGGCCGGCGCGCCGTGCCTGACCGTGGAATGCCGGGGGCAGCTACAGACAGCCCCCATCGACTCAGGCAACTACTACCGCCGTCTCTACCACTCAGCCAACAGCCGAGCCGTGGTCGCGCGAGAGCACACCAGCCTTCTGGAGAACGCCGAGCGGGCGCGGATCGAGAAGCAGTTCAAGTCCGCCGCCGACGAGCCCGGCGCGCCCAACGTCCTGGTTGCCACCCCCACCCTCGAGATGGGCATCGACATTGGAGACCTCTCGTCTGTCATGCTCTCGTCCCTGCCGGACTCGGTGGCCAGTTACGTTCAGCGCGTGGGCCGCGCCGGACGCCTGACCGGCAACTCGCTCGTGGTGGCACTGGTGCGTGGGCGGGGCAAGACGCTGCCCGTCGTCCACGACCCACTCTCGATGATCAACGGGGCCGTCCAACCCCCCGCCGCGTTCCTGTCCGCCGCCGAGATCCTGCGCCGGCAGTTCCTCGCCCACGCGATCGACTCGCTCCTGCTCGAGGGCATCCACCCTGAGGGCCGCAGGGCCCGGGACGTGATGTCCACCCAACCCGACGCCTTTATCGCCGTCCTCGGTACCGAGATCCCGCCGCGCGTGGAGGGCCTGCTCGAGAAATTCCTGGGCAGTCTCGGCACCTTTGTCAGCGAGACCGCGGCCGCTGACCTGCGGGGGTGGGCAACCGGTACCACCTCTGACGGCACACCCGCGCCCCAGTCACTCACCTCCACGCTGCTTCTCGCCGCGCACCGCTGGCGCGACGAGTATAAGGAACTGTCGAACCGCCTCGACTCGCTCGACGCGGTCCTGGTCGTGCTGGGTGAGCGCGTGGACAGCCCCGGAGCGAGCGATCAGGACGAGGACGACCATCGCGCCGCCGAGGCGTCCCTCAAAGCCACGCTGCGTCAGCGTCGCGAGCATGTCCAGGAGTACTGGATCTCCGCCTTCGAGCGGTATGGGCTGCTGCCCGGGTACCAGCTCCTCGACGACACGGTGGACCTCACCGCCTCCATCTCCACCTACGATCCCGAAACCCTCGAGTGGGACGCCACGTCGTCCACCTTCACGCGGTCCGTCTCCTCCGCACTCACCGAGCTGGCGCCGGGGAACTCTTTCTACGCCGACCGCATGCGGATCGAGATCAGCAGCGTGGACATGGGTGCCGACGGCGATGCCCTGGAGAAATGGCGCCTGTGCCCCGCCTGCAGTTACTCCGAGACCGTTCTGGCCGGGGCCGCGCCCGGCTCGTGCCCGGCGTGTGGCGCCGCCGGCTACGCGGACACGGACCAGCTGATCGACGTGATCCCGTTGCGCCGGGTCGCCGCCCAGGTCACGCGCGACTCCGCGACCGTCGACGAACGCCACGAGGACCGGCACCGTCGCCGGTTCACCGTGGCACGGACCCTGGCGTGGAAGTCCGACGACGCGAGCTCCGCCTGGTTCGTGGAGAACAACGGATTCGGCGCGCGCTACCTCCGCAAAGCCGATGTCCGCTGGCTCAACCTCGGCACCGGGCACGGAGCGCAGCTGATGGTCGGAGGTGACCAACCCGCCGCCCCCCGGTTCCGCCTGTGCGAGTACTGCGGGCACCTCGACTCCGAGGCCGGGAACAACTCACGCCGCGACCACCGGCCCTGGTGCGTCCACGCCACAGCGACCGAAGAACACTCCGTCCAGGTAGCCCTCGGCCGCACACTCGCCACAGAGGGGGTACTGCTCTACCTACCCAGCACTGTCTCCACCTACGACGGATTCGCCATGCCCAGCCTCGTCGCCGCGCTCAAGCTCGGCTTCAAACGGGTACTCGGAGGCGACCCCAGCCACCTCGACGTGGCCTCCGTCCTGGTCCCCCAGCTGGGCACACCCTCCCCCGCGCTTCTCATGCACGACCGCGTACCCGGAGGGACCGGATATCTTGCCGGCTTCACCTCACCCCACCAGGTGTGGGAACTGCTGCACGCCGCGTGGGAGGCGGTCCGTGACTGCCCGTGCGCCGAAGAGAACCGACTCGCTTGTCCGAAGTGCCTCCTGCCCCACTCCTCCCCAGGCGACGTGGACCGGACTTCCCGCGCCGCAGCGGAGACCGCGCTGTTGGCGCTCCTATCGGGCGGAGGGCACGACGACACAGCGCCCTCCCGCGACGACTGGACGATCGTGGAGACGCAAGAAGAGGACAAACTCGGAGATTCCGCGCTGGAGGTCCGCTTCCGGCACGCGTTCCGGACCGCGCTCGAGAACACCCGGGCCAAGATCACGGAGCTGCCCGCAGGCAAATACAGCAAACTGCAGATCCGCATGCCCGGATCCAAAGTCACCTGGGACCTCCAAGCCCAGGTGGACGCCCCGGGCGCCTTGACCCGGCCCGATTACGTCCTACGACCCGACAACCAGAACCTGCACACCTTCGCCATCTACGCCGACGGCGCCAAATACCACGCGACCCCACAACACAACCGAGTTGCCGACGACGTGGACAAGCGGGAGGCGATCCGCGACATCGAAAGGTGGGTCCCGTGGGCGATCACCCATGAGGACCTCAACGAACTGGAGTCAAACGCCAGTGCCGTCACCTGGGGGAACCCCGCTCTTGCAAATAACCTCAGCTCGACACTGGGGATTACACAAGCGCAGTTCGAGGTCGCGGCGGGCGACCCGGTGACATTCCTGGTCAAGTATCTCCTCGACCCCGACGTGAATCAATGGCGCTCGGTCGGCGACGTCAGCGCCGCGTACGGACTTGCCACCAGCACCCGTAACGGTGCCGTCCGCGAGACAATCCGCCCGCACGCTCGCGCCACGTTCACGGGCGATCCACGCAAACCGTCGAGCCTCACTGTGGACTTGGCAATCGATGCTTCGGACGACGCCGTCGCATCGGACGGATACCTGGCCGACTGGCGCTGGTTCCTGCGATGGTCCAATCTGCTCTCTCTGCGCAAGACCCGGTCGACGATCCGAGTGGTCGACGAGCTCGTCGTCGTCACCGAACCAGAAGTCGCGGCGGCCGCCGAACCGGAGGTGGCGGTATCCACCGAATCCACTGCGGTCATCCTGCCCGCCGAATGGCAGGAGATCGCCGAGCAGATCGAGCCCGACCTCGACGAGTCCCTCCGCGAGCGGGAACTGATCGACCTGCTGGCCCCACTCGACGTGCCAATACCCGACTACGGCGAGGAGCTCGCGGGGCAGATCGCCTCGTTCTCGTGGCCGGACAAGCGTATTGCGGTGATCGTGTCGGACTCCGAAGATATGGTGCGGTCGCTCACATCGGGTGGTTGGTACGTGATCGACGGGTCGGCTGACGACGTTGCCGGGCAGCTACAGGCCGCCCTGAGCGGCGAGAGCGGAGAGGGGAACTGACATGGCAACCATGACAATGATCGACGAGAAGGAAGATCTCGACGGCTCTCTGTCCAAGCGTGTGTACGACATGCTCGCCAAGCTCCGGGCGGACGACACGACCGTTGGCGCGCATGTGGAGCCGATCAAGAACGCGATCGACCCGCGCATCCGTTCGGTCCGCGTCAATGACAAGTTCCGGGCGCTGCTGTTCCGCATCAGCGGCGGCGAGCAGGTCCACTACGTTTACGTCGGCACGTTCCCGCACGACGACGCGTACGCCAAGGCCGCCACCCAGCGACTGACCGTCAACCCGGTCAACGGTGTGCTCACGCTGGTTCGGGAACAGGACCCGGTCATCGACGCCCGGATCGCGGCCGCCAACAAGCGGAAAGCCGAGATCGCCGAGGCACAGGCCAAGGCTGCAGAGGCTGAACTGGCAGCCGGTGAGCCCCAGGCGGGCCCGCGCTCGCCCGCACCGCAGTTCGCCCAGTCGGGGATCGATGCCGACGCCCTGAAGCGAGAACTGGGGATCGAGAATGCCGTGGCCGCCCCGGCACTGGCGGCAGAGACCCTGAACGAGCTCGAGAGTGTGCTCGCCACGGCAGCACCGTGGGAACGGGACGCGCTTTTGGGCCTCGCGGTGGGCTACAGCATCGAGCAGGTCCGCTCTGAGCTAGGACTGGACGTCAGCGACGAACCTGCTCCTACCGACCAGGACGACGAGCTGACCGAGGAGAAGTTCCTCGAGGCCGTCAGGCGGCCGGCCTCGTCCATGCAGTTCATCTACCTCGGGGATTCCGAGGATGCCGACGCCGCAATGCGGGACATCATCGAGAATCGGGACTTCCAGGCCTGGACCACCTTCCTCCACCCCACCCAGCGTGCGCTCGCCACCCGCAGCCGCAAGGGGTCGTGGAGAGTCTCCGGAGGAGCGGGGACCGGTAAGACCGTGGTCGCTCTCCACCGCACCAAGGCGCTGGTCGACGGCACCATCGATGGGCCCGGCCTCGACGGCAATCCACCCCGGGTCCTGCTCACCACGTTCACCAAGACACTCGCGGCATCCCTCGAACGGCAGCTTGCTGTCCTCGACGCCTCCTTGCCCAAAGCCACGAAGGTGGGCGATCCGGGCGTGTGCGTCGCCGGTATCGACCAGGTGACCATGGCTGCGCTGCGCAGAGCCTCCAGGGACCAGATCTCGCAGGCTGGGCAACGGGTGCTCGGCGAACCGTTGGCGGCCGCTCCCGCACCGCTGAGCGACCAAGACGACCGGGACCTCTGGCTGGAAGCGGTGGAGCGGACCGAGACGGCTCCTGAAGGCGCAGCGGCCACCCCGGAATTCCTCCGCGGGGAATTCGAGGCCGTGGTCCTGGCCCAGCGCATCACCTCCAAGGGCGGCTACCTCAAGGCCGATCGTTCGGGACGAGGCACCGCGCTCAATCGCAAAGCGCGTATCGCCGTGTGGTCGGCGATCGAGGCGTACCTCGCCATCGCCCGGCGGGAGAACAAGCACACGTTCCCCGTCCTCGGATGCCTCGCCGCCGCGGTGCTCGACCTCAAGGCCGAGGAAGGCGGCGGGCGACTGGTCGACCACGCAGTGGTGGACGAAGCTCAGGACTTCCACGTGGGCCACTGGCGACTCCTCAGGGCGGTAGTGTCGGACGGGCCCAACGATCTGTTCATCTCAGAGGACGGCCACCAGCGGATCTACGGTCGGCCCACCCGCCTCTCGCACTTTGGAATCAACATCAGGGGCCGTGCCAACCGTCTCAAGCTCAATTACCGGACTACTGCCGAGAACCTGGGATTCGCCATGGGCATCCTCGAAGGGGCCACCTTCGTGAACACCGATGGCGAGGAAGACACGACCAAGGGCTACCGCTCAGCCCGCAGCGGCCCGGTCCCAGAGATCACCAAGTGCGAAACCCTGGCCGACGAACTGTCCGTTGCTGAGAAGAAGATCCGGGAATGGTTGGACGACGATGCCCAGGGCGTGTCGATCGGCGTTCTCACGCACAACAAGCGCGATGTCGACAGGATCGCCGACGGCCTCTCCGCGCGCGGCATCACGGTCTCGACCGGCGAGGGACCCGGCGTGCACGTCATGACCATGCATTCCTCGAAGGGAATGGAGTTCTCTCACGTCGTTCTCGCTCGGGTCTCCGAGGGGACCATGCCCGGCCCGGTCCGCAACAAGGCACTGACCGAGGAGGACCGCGAACTGTTGCTGCGCCGTGAGCGCTCGTTGCTCTACGTGGCGGCTTCGCGTGCACGTGACCAGCTCGTCATTACGACCGGAGCCCAGCCCTCATCCCTCCTACCCGCCGATTCGATCATCGAGGCGGCCGCATGAGGCGCGCATCGGGAGGTGCGGGGACCTGGTGGATCGAGGCGTTCCCGCACTGGGAGCCGATCGCCGACCACGTGCCTGTCGGTCCGCGTGAGGCAATCCACAGCACCAGTCCGGAGGACCGCACCGAAACGATCCTCGAGATCGCCTCGGCATACAGGTCGGTCAGCGACCTCTCACTCGGCGAGCTCTATCCGCTCATCCCGGCGCGGTTTCCGTTGCGACTAGGCCAAGACTCCAATCCCGCTACATTCGCCGCAGTCGCGTCGGTCGCCGCCGTCGATGTTCTCCCCGTCCGCTCCCGTCAGGGGGTCCGGCAGATCCATCTGACTCTTGCCCAGGCCAACGCCGCTGCGGGCGCCACCGGTGCGATCAGCTGGCCCACCGACGACATCCTGTCCGCAGTGGGCTCCGCTCTCTTCGCTCTCTACCCCACGGAGTTCTACGCTCTGGTCGACGTCGCCATCGGCGGGCGCGACCGCACGAAAGCCGAGGAGTACGCAGCCCGAGACCTCGACGTCCCCGATCTCGACGCGTTCATCCGACAGGCTGCGGCTCGCGCCTTCGACCTCGCCGGAACACCGACAGTGGAGGACTGGATCGCCGGCATCCACGCCCACACCGGTCGCCGCACCGCTGATGCTCTGACCTCGTCGCACCCCCAACTGCTGCGGAAGATCCCGCTCCTTCCGGTGACGCTCATGGAGGCAGTGGCAGCGATCTCCCCTGATCTGACCCTGAACCGTGGAGAGCTCGTCACGGACATCAACGGGACTGCGCCCGTCGGCCTGTCCGCGGACGACCACGCGATCCTGGAATGGGTCATCGAGCATCCCGACGCGATCCTCACCGAGATTGGCAAGGGATTCGGACTTCCCGCTGCGGACGTCAACCGTGTTCTCCGCAGCCACGCGGTGACCGGGGTACGGACCATGCCGGCACCGGCGAGCGGCTCGGTTGCGCCCTCGGCACCTGCTCCAGCTTCGGCACCGGCTTCGGCACCGGTTCCTGATTCCGATACTGCTCGAACGCCCGACCCTGCACCTGTGTCGGAGTCGACGCCCACACCGACACCGGTTCCGGGCCCGGAACCCGCGGTGGAGCCTGCTCCGCCGCGAATCGACGAGCCGGCTACGCCTTCAGCAGATGAGCCCGCCGCTGTCACCGAACCCTCCCCGCCAGCACCGGACACTGACGAACCGGCGCCTGTCCAGGAGCACGAGGCCCCGGCGGCCGCACCCCTGGTACCGCCCGATTCGAACCTGGATACGTGGGAGAAAGTCCTCCGTGGGCAGTTGACCGGCGCGGTCCTGGCCGCCGACGTCGACTTGTCGGCAGCCGACCTCACTCGCTTGCTCGACACATTCGGTGAGCGCTACCGCCTCTCTCGCCGCCGCCAGACCTCCACGGCTCAGTTCATCCGTCTCTATCCTGCCGCCACATTGCTGGCCTTAGTTGGGATGGGGTCGGTCGGGTTCGAGCAGAACACTTACTGGTCCAAGTTCTGGGAACGTCTCGAAATCGAACGCAGGCAAACTGACGAGAACGCGTTCCGTCAGAGCGTGCAACCCTTGCTCGAACGATTCG
The DNA here is from genome assembly GCF_057773085.1 of Dietzia sp. IBK-p2-16D. NCBI lineage: Bacteria > Bacillati > Actinomycetota > Actinomycetes > Mycobacteriales > Dietziaceae > Dietzia > Dietzia sp. IBK-p2-16D. The sequence goes on from NZ_JBYMTL010000001.1 coordinate 796,053, forward strand.
GCCTCGATCCCATAGCGGGTCTTCCCAAGGACCGGCACGTACAGCGCCTGACTATTCACGCCGGCATTCCAGCATCGAGTTTCGGCAAGCTACTGGACGCGCTCACGACCTACGTAGCGCTGGTCGACAACCAGGAGGACCGCCCGTTCCCGTCGTGGATCGTCGAACCCAGCCATGATGCGCTTTATGACCAACTCGACGCATCCATCAAGATCTTCATTGATCACTCCGGGCCCCGCGGCCACGAGATCCTGAGCTCGCTGGCATCGATTGTCTCGTCCGTTGCTGACGAACACATCAGCGGAGAAGCCGCCGTGGCTGCCGCCGCCGACAGCCTTCCTGAGCTGATCCGCCTCGCACTCCGCGACGCATTCCTGCGGGAGGACATCGGCGAGGAGGTCCGCGCCCGGCGTCGATCGTCCAAGATGACGCCCACGCTGCATCTCGGCGGCGATGACGGGCTCGTGATCCGTTTACCTGCGCCGATCAGCAACACGTCTTCGCCGTGGGCTGTGACCCTGGACTCGGACGTGATCCACGTCTCTCCGGATCGATTCGCCCGGGACGAGTCAGTGGACGTCCCCATCGACCGGCCGACTCGTCGTATCGTCGTCTCCCACCCCTCGTTCAACGATCCGGTGGAGATGCGCCTCTACGAACCCGCGCAGCCGCTTATCGCCTTTACCACCGACGGTGCCCACATCCCCATCAGTCAGCGTCTACCGCGCGGCGAGATGGTGGTGGTCCAGCCCAATGACCTGGAGATCAAAGGCGAAGGCCGTCTCGCCCCGCGCGTAGCCGCACAATACGGCGCGCCCAATGGGTGGGCCGGGTGGCACATTCACCAGTGGGATCTATCGGAAACCGACCATGTGCGTCTACAACACCGCACCCACCCACCGGTCGATTTCGCTGTAGGCAAGCGCGAGCTGCCATACCTTTATTGGACCGACGACGACCCGCTCGATCTGCTTGACGGGGTGTTTCACGAGCGTCTTCCGGTCTTTGGATCCAGGCCTTACATCGCCCTGCCGCCCCTTGGTCCACTCGATGTTGTGCCGTGGACTGTCAGGTACAGGCGTTCCGGCGCACACGACTGGATCGTGCAGGGCACCTACTCCCCCGACGAGCTGGAAGCCTTGGAGCTTTTCGAAGAAGATCACGAGCTCCTCGGCCGGTTCGACATCGCCGTCACAGGCCCCGACGGGGCTCGTTTCGAAGACAGTGTCTACGTCGCCGAAGGACTGCAGATCGAGTACGACGACGACGTGCGACTTCCCGAAAGCGACGGACTGTCAGAATTCGGTGCCACCCTCACCACCACTTCGGACACTCTCCGCGTGTCACCTCAGCGCCTGGACTTCGACTCGCGTACCTCCTCTCGCGATGTCCGTTTGTCCAACGGTCCAGCATCGGCGACGCTGAAAGTCCGACCGCCCCGCGTCGAATTCCGGCTCACTCCCGTGGGCGCGCTGCCCACATGGAGCGACCGGCAGATCGGCATACGGCCTGAAGCTCTGAGCCAGGCGACGCTCGCGGTGCGAGGAGTTCCGGACGGGGTCCGGCCCGAGGTTGTCATCCGGGACCCGCGCGGTGATATCCAAGCCCGCCTGGAGATCACCGAGCGGACTCGGTCCGACGTCCTCAAGGTGAGCTCCGATCGCCTCGCGTTTGCGGCCAAGACCGCGCAGAGCGGCAAGCTTGAGTTACTTCTGCACTACCCGGGAACTGCTGGCACATGGATTGCGCCGCTCGCGCGCTTCTCAACTGTCGGCCCGAGGGTGCAAATCACCGCGGACGACGACACGATCTATGTCAGCGGACTCGCGTCAACCGAGGACGTGGTGCTGCACGTCTGGCAGCCCGCACGTCCCTGGAGGGCCCCGATCTCGATCCCCGTAGTAGACGGACAAGCCGAGATCCCCACCTCGGTTCGCGATGTCGGTCCGCTGCGGGTTGCCCCGGTCATCGAGGACGACTGGGATCCGTTGCCTGCAGAGCCTTTTCCCACCAGGGACAGTGTGCGTCTGGAACGGCCCGGGGATTTCGGGGAAACACCGTCAGCGGGCCTCTCGCGTTTCCTTGCTGGCGAGACGCCTTACCCCAATGTCGAGGCGTCCAACTACAAACTGTGGCATGCGCTGGCGTATCTCGACCGAGGCCTTCTCGACTCCCACGAGGCCCAGTTCAAGTTGATTTCCGACCTCGTGTGTCGACATGCGCGAATGAGCGCATTTTCTCTAGCAGAGTCCAACTTGTCCACCTCGGAGAAGCTTGCTCTCTACATCCGTACCGGGTTGGTCTTCGAGTCTGTGGAGGTCTCTCGGCCAGGAACTCGCCGCGGGGAACTGGCTACCGAACCCTGGCTCGACATGCTCGTGTCCATGGCAGACCTACGTCGCGCCGACCCCGGGCTCCGCGAGTGGTTGCTACGCCGGCTTGATGAGATCGGCGGTCGTAGCCTCATCAAGATCCTCGACACGGGCGTCGATCCGCTCTCGGAGACTGTCGTCGATCGCAACGCGGCAACGCTGAGCAGCAATCCGGAACTTCTCAAGAGCGTGCTCGCCGGGCGGAAGATCGTTCCCGGGGGACTCGTCGACGAGGACACTCGCTACGAAGGCTTCTTCTCGCTTTTCGAGCTGCAGCACGCACAGGACCGATCCGTCTTCACCGAGCTGTACAAGGTCGTGATGGGCCGCGGTTTCAGTCCGATGCGCGAGCTCAAGAAATCCCCCACGTTGTGGCGGCACGTCGAGTCCCGTAGCGACCCGCTCGACGGTCTCGACACGCAGGAGTACGCCTGGGCAAACGCGACGTTCGTCAGCCTTGCCCTGGCCCTGTTCGCCAGGCTTGTCGCGATGGGGCAGGTTCGATATTTCAAGCAGAAGCCCCTCCTCGAGGCGTGGTCCGAGTTCGCTCGAAAGGAACCCGTCCAGACCATGGTCGATCTCTTGCTGGCCGAAGCTCTCGTGAGGCACCACCGCTTCCCAGACATCATCTCGACTCCTTGGCGCAGCGACGAAGAATGGGCGAATGCGATCGTGGCCGCCGACGCTGAAACAACTTCCGTAGTGCAGAAGGATTACCGATGACAGAGATGCTCGATCCACTGGCGACCGCGCGCGCAATTGAATCCACCTACAAGCGCTATATCACCACGCTGCTCAGTCCGAACGATCCCGAGCTTCACACCGCCTTCTCGGACGTCGTGGCAAACACGCGCAGCTTGACCAAGGGCCCGCTTCTCGAGACCACACCGCCGTACAGCCCCGGCGCTTCACTCGACCAACTCGTCGAGGAGGGTGTGCTCACCCCTGGGTTCCGTCGCTTGGAGAGCGAGAATCTTCCGCTGGGCAGGCCTCTCTATTCCCACCAGGAGCGCGCGATTCGCAAGGTGGTGGGCGGGCGGAACGTCGTGGTCACCACCGGCACCGGTTCAGGTAAGACCGAGAGTTTCTTGATCCCGATCTTTAGCCACCTCATCGCCCAGCGGGATGCGGGATCGCTGGGGCCCGGGGTCCGTGCACTTCTGCTGTACCCCATGAACGCCCTTGCCAATGACCAGCTCAAGCGACTACGCACGCTGCTCGCTGACGTCCCCGAGATCACCTTCGGTAGGTATACGGGTGAGACCAAGCAGACCCGCAAAGCGGCACACGCACATTTCAAGGCGCTCCATCCGGATCAGGAGATCCTCCCCAACGAACGGCTGAGCAGGGAGGAGATGCAGGAGAATCCTCCACACATTCTCCTGACCAACTACGCGATGCTCGAGTATCTTCTGCTACGTCCCCGAGACATCGAACTCTTCGCCGGCCAAACCTGGCGCTTTGTCGCACTCGACGAGGCCCATGTCTACGACGGCGCACAGGCAGCGGAAGTCGGGATGCTTCTGCGCCGCCTCAAAGACCGCGTCACCCCCAATGGGCGGCTCCAGTACATCGCCACCTCCGCCTCACTTGACGGTGAACCGGATGCGGTCACGACCTTCGCCAGCGAGCTGTTCAACGCCCCATTCGAGTACACAGATGATCCCGCCATCCAGGACGTCGTTTACGCAGACCGCATTCCCAACACCGACGCCGCCACGTGGTCGCTCCGCCCAGAAGACCTGACCGCCGTGCTCGAGGGCAAAACCGATGACTGGGGCATGGAGACCGATTCCGGGCCCGATCTGGACCTTCTAGTCACCCTGTCGGGACACCCGGACGCCGGAACGGCCCTCGACCACGAGGAGCACGTGGTCGCCCTCCGCCAACTCCTCGCCGGCAGTCCCGGCGACATCCGGGCCGTCGGAGCTACTTTGTGGCCGGACCACGATGACGCCGACCGGCTGGTCGAAGGTCTCGTACGACTCGGTGGCCAGGTACGCCTCCCGAACGGGCACCCCGTCCTCTCAGCTCGCTACCACTTCTTCGTCCGCGCCACCGAGGGTGCCTTCACCTGCCTCTCGCCGTCCGGGCCGCACGTGCACCTGGCCCGGCACGAACAATGCCCCACCTGTGACGCCGCCACCTTTGAGTTTGCTACGTGCACCTCGTGCGGGACCGTCTACCTGGCCGGCGAGATCGACGGGGAGACAGACCGCTTGGTGCCCGTCAACGGTCGACAGCTTCGCGCACAGTGGTTCGCCCTCCTCGATTCGGACGAGGTCACGGTGGATGAGGACGACGACCTTCTTGAGGCGGATGCCGCCGAGAGTAATCCGCGACTCAACTATCTATGCACCGGCTGCGGCCACGTTTCCGACAGCGCCACCCTCACCTGTCGCCGTGACTGCGGTCAGGGCGAGATCCGCCCCATTACCTCGCTGCAGACATCCAAGGCCGGGCTGTCCACCTGCACTCACTGCGGAGCCCGCAAGGCCAACCTCGTCCGCCGACTCGACCTGGGCAACGACGCCCCCTCGGCCGTCGTCACCACATCGCTGTACCAACAGCTGCCCATCGCTCGTGATTCCTCCCGTGAGTACGTCGGCGAGGGGCGCAAACTCCTCATGTTCAGCGACTCACGCCAGGCAGCCGCCTACGCCGCGCCCTATCTCGACTCCAGCTACTCACGCCTCATGCAGCGCCGCCTCCTCGCACAGGTACTCGAGGATCCAGCCTTCTCCATTTACGGCGGAAGTGTCACCGACATGATCCACAGCGGAGTCGCACGAGGGGAAGCTGCGCATCTGTTCGAGGTCAAGGCCACCAAGATGACCATGGATCGCGAGGTCGGCAACTGGCTGATGTCAGATCTGATCGGCACCGACGTCAGGCAATCGCTCGAGGGACTTGGGCTGATGCTCGTCTCGATGCATATGCCGGACGGCATCAAACTTCCGCCTCCGCTGGTCGAAGCCCTCGGCGACAAGGGCGCGGTAGCCGTGCTGCAGCAGCTCGCCGTCATGACCCGGCGACAAGGTGCGGTGACGATGCCGGAAGGCGTCAACGTCAAGGATGAGATCTTCGCGCCGAGAAATGTTGTGGTGTCGATGAGTCCTGAAGGCTCAGACCGGCGAAGCAACCTTCTCTCCTGGGCTCCCACCCGCGGAACCAACAAGCGTCTCAATTATCTCCAGCGGGTCCTCGAGACCGTCGGCATGAAGGACCAGGCGCCGAAGTTTCTTGAGAACCTGTGGCGATTCATGAATCCGCCGGCTCGACCGGGTGGCCCCGGGCTGGGCTGGTTCCGTCCCAACTCCCCGAAGACCGGCGCGTTCCAGCTCGACCACCGAGTGATCGAGCTCCGTTCGGGGACGTCTGCGACGTGGTGGCAGTGCAATGTCTGCCGAACGCTCACCGCCCACAACGCCGCCAACATCTGCCCCACGATCAACTGCGACGGAACACTGATCGAGGCACCGGTCCCCGAGCTCGCGGACGAAACCAATCACTATCGGCACCTGTACCGGTCTCTGCAGATTGCGCCGCTCTCGGCAATGGAGCACACCGCTCAGTGGACGTCAGAGCAGGCCCTCGAAGTACAGAACGACTTCATCCAAGGAAAGCTCAACGTCCTGTCATGCTCCACCACATTCGAACTCGGTGTGGACGTCGGCGATCTCCAGTCAGTCGTTCTGAGGAACATGCCTCCGCGTACCGCGAACTACGTCCAGAGAGCGGGACGCGCTGGGCGTCGCACTGATTCTGCGGCGTTCGTCACCACCTACGCGCAGCGGAGGTCTCGCGATCTCTCCCGTTTCAATGATCCGACCGACATGATCAGCGGAGTCATGCGCGTGCCGTGGGTCCCCATAACCAACGAGAGGATCGCTCGCCGGCACATTCACTCGATCGTCTTCTCTGCCTTCTTCCGTCACAAATTCGACACCGCATCGGTCGAGTTCCGGCACGTAGTGGACCTGTTTGGCACCGATGGGTCCGGCCGCGCTCCGTGGGAGGAAATCCGAGGCTTTCTCGACCCTGTTCCCGCCGAGATTTCTGAATCCGTCGCCCGCGTAGTGCCGTGGGAGCTCCACGATGATCTCGGAGTCGCGGACAGCTCCTGGGTATCGGATCTCGTAAGCCTCCTCACCCGCACAGCGGAGGAGTTCAACGCCGAACGAGTAGAGCTCAACGAGCTGAAGGACAAGGCGAAGAACGAGGAGAAGTTCAAATTCGCCGACCGTTTGGTGCGCACTCTCAACACGGTCGAGAAGCGGCAGGCATTGTCAGTCCTTGCCCAGCGCAACGTGCTACCCAAGTACGGCTTCCCGGTTGACACCGTCGGCATGCGCACCAACCACTCGTCCGACCCCGCTGGGCAACAGCTCGAGCTGGACCGCGATTTGGCTCTTGCCATTCTCGATTATGCACCGGGCAGCCAAGTCGTCGCCGCGGGCAAGTTGTGGACCTCTCGGGCCGTGGCGATGCAGCCCGGAAAGGCGTTCGTCCGGCAGGAGTACCGAGTGTGTAAGAACTGCGACGCGTTCTCCTCCGGCCATTCGTTAGGCACTGAGGCTGCCGATTGCACGGTCTGCTCAGAACCCGTCACCGGCTCCGAAACGAAGCGGTTCATCATCCCGGAATGGGGATTCGTCGCAGATCCGGACCCACTTGCCGTTGGTGCGGCCCCGCCGGTGCGGCGATCGATAGGGTCGTCGCACGTCGAGGACCCCGGGGACTCCCGGCTCAAGGTGGAGCTCACCGGCAGCGATGTCATAACCACGGCGACGGCTGGTGTTCGCGCCAAGATGGTGGTGCTCTCCGAGGGCCTGGGCGGTGGATTCTCTGTCTGTGCGTTCTGTGGCTGGGCCAAGCCACACAATCACGAGCGTGTGACCACGCATATCCGGACATACGGAGACTCCGAGTGCCGCGGCAGCTTTGAAACCCTCTCACTGGGGCACCGCTACCAGACCGATACTGCGGAGATCGTCGTTCACGGTTTGATCGACGCCACCAAGGCGTCTCTTCTTTCTCTGATGTATGCCCTCCTCGAGGGAGCATCGGAGCGTTTGGAAATCTCCAGGGACGACATCGACGCGACACTTTCCTACTCGAAGAATCAGCGATCGATCGTCATCTTCGACACTGTCCCTGGCGGTGCAGGTGCGTCCAAGAACATCGCAGAGAGCTTCAACCTCGTTCTCGAAGAAGCACACGCACGGGTTGCCCGGTGCGACTGCGGACCGGAGACCAGTTGCTTCGGCTGCCTGCGTAATGCATTCAACGATCGCTTCCACGACGAGCTCCGCCGAGAGGACGCGTTGCGACACCTGGATGCAATGCTGAGCTTCGACCAGGTGACTTCAACAGCCCTGCAACCGAATTGATCAAATGCTGCACTGTCGGACGTCGATGATTGAGTAGCGGCATGAGTACTTCACCACCGCCTGAGGGCGGGTCAGACATGGACCAGATCGGCGTCGACGGCTCCGATGACGATTCAAGATCAGACTTCACTTGCCAGGAAGTCCATTCCGGTGTCGAGCTCCGGACGATCTTCGAGGAACTGTTCGAGAAGTTCGATATTGCCTGGGAGCGGACCGAACATGACGGCTCCTACAACTTCCTTATCGAGAATATGGTCGTGCATGTTCACATCGACCAGGCGGCCCCGGCCATTCAACTCACGACCGGGGTACGGACCGACGTCACCGACCAGGTCGAAGGTCTGGTCATCGCCAACGAATGCAATACGCGCGCCTCGGCGGCCCGGTTCGAGTTCGAGGACCGCATCGTGTCCGCAACCACCAACTACAACGCCACATTCTTCGTTCCCGGCGCCATCCTCCAGCTGCTCTTCGGCTTCCAGAACGACGTGAAGTCCATTGCCGGGCAGATCCCCGAACACGCTCTCGGAACCCCCCACGAGTGGCTTGAGATCGAACCATAACCGCAGTCCGACGCCTAGTCTGACGTTCGTTAGCGTACGGCGGTCCAATCAGCACCGAGGAGTAGACGATGGCTCGATTCACCTCGACTCAGGTCGACATTATTCGCCGCCACCTGGCCGAGAATCCGGACCAGTCGCCGAAGGCGGTAGCCGGTTACTTCGAGCGCGTCTCGGATCTAGACGAGGACACCGCGCTGTCGATCGCCACCGTAGCGATGTTGATCAGAGAAGGGCACGAGGGCGAGGTGGCGCAGTACATCGACTACAGCAATACCGTCAGGTCAGATGACGAAGCTCGTACGCGTTACGCCAACGCTCTGGTCGGTGGCGCGGCCGGGGATGCATGGGGCTACCAGGTGGAGTTCACGCGATATGTGAACATGCCGTCGAGGCCAGTCCCCCCACCCAAAGGGGACTGGGTCGTCTCCGATGACACGCAAATGTTGCTCGCGACGCACGCCGCGCTGCACGAATCCCCGGACCTTTCAGACATCAACAGCGTTGCCGAAGTCCTCCTGAAGCACTTCATAGCGTGGTCGCACGACCCGGACAATAACCGGGCCCCCGGAGTCACCTGTATGAAATCCCTCCGAGCTATCGCGCGTGGTCAGCACTGGAACGACGGCGGGGCCCAGAATTCCGCCGGATGCGGCGCGGTAATGCGACTTGCTCCCGCGGCCTTTGCTCCCCTCGAGACCCGAAGGGGGCTTGCCGTTCTCCAAGCTGTAGTCACCCATCACCATCCCAAAGCGGCGCTTTCTGCCCTGCTACTCTGCGATGCCTTCTCCGCGGCGGGTGACACGGCACTTCTGGAACAGGCAAACAACAGTATCCGAACGCTGAGATCTGAGCTTCCCTCCAACTGGCGTGATGACCGGTTCCTCAATCAAGTCCTCTCGCTCCTCACCCGTGACCCGCACGCGTATCTCAGCTCTGCCCTGGGAGACGAGCCGGGACGCCGCGGGCCAACGCTGGCGGACGCGTTTGCGGCCGCAAGTCACAAGTTGTCCGAGAGCTTGTCGTCAACAGGCTGGCTCGGAGATCCCTGTGCCGGTGTCGGCGAGGGCTGGGACGCCGCCACCGCCACTGCGCTCGGACTGTTGGTAGCTGACCTCAACTACGCCGGGCGACTCGACGCCGTTGAAGCCATCGGTTGGGCTGCCACCAGTAATGGCGACTCCGACTCAATCGCCACCCTTGCCGGCGCTCTCATCGGCGCAGCGCACGACCACCCAGAGTTCTGGAAGACAGTCGACCTGCAACCACGATTCGAAGCCCGATATCACCGAGAGCTCACCGACGCCGCCGAAGTCGGTCCCGCGGGGACCGAATAGGAAGAGTGCCCGGTTTAAGAGCGGCGAAGTGGCGACTGCTGCACAACTCAGACTTCATGCTCTACTGCCAGCACCCGACTTTCCCATCCACAGGCCAGAACAAGCAATTGCAAGAAGGCGCACATGACAAACGACACGACCAACAAAGAGATTTCCTGGCGCACATGGAAGAACGTGCTCGGCTCGAGCTTGATGATTATCGGCGGCGGAGCGCTTGCCCTCTTCTTTATCTTCTTTATTGTTGGCGGAATTACGGACCTCTGGTCCACTGCGACATCAGATGATCCGCTCTGGAGCCGGATCATTGAAGTGGTCTTCCGATTCATTCTGATCCTGCTGGTATTCGTTGCATGTGCCATCGCCGCAGGTATCGCTGGAATCTCCTTCGGACTGTCGATTCTTGTGGCCATCGGACTCGCCTTTACAATGCCTTGGCCGGGCGCATGGGAAATCTTCGGCTACTTCCTTCTTTTTCTCCTAGTTGCAGGCGGAATGGTCGGCCCTGGTTACATCCTGAGAGACAGCCACCAAGACGATCTGAGATTTTGGGGGGAGCAGAAGGCCGCCTCAAGGAGAAAACAGATTTTCGGCTCGCAGTCGCCGTGGGCGAACCGCTTCGGGGACAAACAAGGCGAGCTAGAGAGCAAGGGCAGATTCACACGGCACGCCGAGAATTTCCAAGAGTACGGAATCCCTGGCGAGGGTCTACTTTCAGCTATTGATACGCACATGGGGCGCGGGGCCGCGCTGTCTGGTGCAGCAGGAGAGAAGAAGACCGCTGAAATTGTGAGGTCGCTTTCGGAGGACTTCCCCGGAATCACGCTCTTCAATGGACTGAAGGTTAAAGACGACGAGGGCTGGGACATCGACCATGCGATCGTCTTTGCGGACCTTGTGGTGTACGTCGATTCAAAGCACTACACCGCCGCCGACTATGCCTGGGTCGGAAAATGCATCGAGCAGTACCCGACCTCCAGCAAGCCCGGGCGAGCGAACTATCTCGGTGAAGCTACCGAGACGATCTCTACCGATCTCCGATCTGGCATCACAGTGAAGTCGGCAGTCGTAGTTCACTCCACGAATGACGGTCAACCGATCAATATCATCGGGGATCCAGAACCAGATAATCGACCTCGACTGATGAACACCCAGGACTTTACGACGTGGATTAAGAAGCTGCTTCAGGAACACCATCCCGGCGGAGAGGGCCCGCTGAAGGGGGTGTCCGCGTACATCCATCACTGCACAGTGGAATCGCTTTCAAAGCGCCTTCCGCAATACATCCGCGACAGGGGCGCTACGTAAGCCCCTGCAACACAACGCAGTCCCGATCAGTGCCCCCAGTCGGACTCGAACCGACACTTTGACGGTTTTAAGCCGTCTGCCTCTGCCAATTGGGCTATGGGGGCTCAGCCAGCGTCAGCCAGCCTGGCGGGTCAGCACCGACATCGCGATGCCATCCAGGATGTCCTTCTCACTCACAGTGATCTCCGACAACCCGACGCGCTCTGCCATCACATCACACAGAGCTGAGGCCACCAGCGCCCCTCCCCCGATCACATCGGCGCGGCCCGGGTGCATCGGTCCCAGACCGCGGCGCTCGGCGACCGGGGAGCCGACCAAGCGGTCGCATACGTCCTTCAGTTGGCCCATCGGAATGACCGAGTTGTGCAGGGCAGCCGAGTCGTATTCGGCCATCCCCTGTGCCAGCGCCGAGAGCGTGGTGAAGGTGCCGGCCACGCCCACGAAGCGCTTCGCCCGGCCCAGCGGAAGATCAGAGGCGCTCTCCAGCGCCTCGGCGATCACACTCCGGGCCTCGGCGACCTCGTCGGCCGTCGGCGGGTCCGAGTGCAGGGTGCGCTCCGTGATCCGTACGCATCCAATGTCCAGGCTCTTGGCCCCGAGGATGCGCACCTCGCCGTCGTCGTAGTCACCGACCACGATCTCCGTCGACCCGCCGCCCAGGTCCGCCACCACGAACGGGCCCTCACGCGGGGCCAGATCCACCACACCGCCGGCGAACGTCAGCTGCGCCTCCGTCTGCCCGCTGATCACCTCGGCCGACGCGCCGGGGAAGTGCTCCCCCAGCACCTCGGCGGTCATGTCAAAGAACTCGGTCTTGTTGGCGGCATCGCGGGTGGCGGAGGTGGCCGCCATGCGCACGGCCTGCACGCCCAGATCCTTCATGGTTGTGGTGTAGTCGGTCAGCGCGGTTCGGCAGCGGGAGATCGCCCCGGCAGAGATCCGCCCGGTGGCGTCTACGCCCTCGCCCAAGCGGATGATCCGCATCTCGCGCACCACATCCGTGAGCCCGGCTCGGCCGGGCACACCCTCGGCCACGAGCAGGCGGATGGAGTTGGTGCCGCAGTCCACGGCACCCACGCGCACGGCGCCGTCGCCAGCCGTACGGGCGGAGCTCACTGCTCGTCCATCGCGAGGTAGTCGGGCACGCCCAGCTCCTCGGGGTTCGGCCAATCCGAAGGCAGCGCCGTGCCGCGCAGCCCGGCCTCGCAGGCCAGCGCCACGGACTCATCGCCCAGCCACACCACGCCTGGCCCCTCGGCCAGCGCATACGCCATGAGCACGTGCAGGCACTTGACGCGCTCGGGCATGCCGCCACCGCTGAAGTCCGTGCCCAGGTCCTCGATCGCGTTCCGCTTGGCGAGATACCGCTCGTGCGCCTGCACGTAGTTGGCGGCCAGCTCGGGCTCCTGGGCCAACCTCGTCGTCATCCCCCTCATGATCCCCGCGGACTCCTGCCGACTCGCCTCGGCGGTGAGCCGCGGATCGGTGAGGTAGTACAGCGTGGGGAACGGCGTGCCGTCCTCCAGCCGCGGCGCGGTCTTGACCACCCCGGGCTGGCCGTCGGGGCTGCGGTAGGACACCTCCAGCACGCCCCGCGGCGGCCGACCCAGCTGGGCCTGGATCGCGTCGAGGTCTTCGCTGGTCACGCTCTGCTCGGCGCTCACGCTGGGGGGTCCTCCTGTGATTGATCTTGGACGCCGCCCGGGATGGGGGCGGCGGGGTCGTCGGCGCCGGGCACGCCGGGCACGACCGGCACCGGCGGGGTGTCGGGGCCACCGGGGATGGACGTGCCCTGGAGCACCGTCGAATCCTCCGGCATGATCGGGTCGGCGGGCTCGGCGATGGAGTTCCACACGCGCGTCTGCCACGGCTGCGCCGCCAGCTCGGCGGCCTTCTGCTCGGCCACGGCCTGCTCGACCGGGTCGACCATGGACACGCGGTACGGGGTCTCCCCCGGCTTCACGGCGCCAAAGCGGATGCGGGCCTGCTGCTCGATGTACGCCGGGTCGGAGAGCATCTGCTCCTCGGCCTCGAGCTCGGCGATCGTCGCCTCCAGCGCGGCCCTCTCCTGCGCCACGGTCTTCTCGTCGCGCAGGAATTGGTAGTGATTGCGCAACGGGAACGACACTGTGACGAGCAAGATGATGGCGACGACGGCGAGGAGTCCGATCCGCCGCGGGGTGTAGTTCCGCGGGCCCAGCAGGGTGTCGGACAGGTCCGTGCGCGTGGTGAGGCGGTGGGCCTCCGGATGCGCGGTGGTGCCGACCCGGCCGGAGCGGGCAGAGGCCGGGACGGGCCGGTCCCGTTCGCGGCTCGGCGTCCGCCGGCGGGGCGTCTCCCGGCGGGTGGGGTCGGCGGGCTGATCGGCCCCGGCCTGCCCGTCGACCCCGTCGCGGCCGGTAGCACCCGGGCCGCGGCCGGTGCTACTCCCCCGGTCCGCCGCGGTCCCCCGGCCCGTCCCGTTCGCACGGCGACGGATGGCGCCCGACGCCTCCCCGGGCCGCCGGGACGACGCGCGATCGCGTGCGTCTCCCCGGCGGTCCGAGGGGCGGGGCGGGCGAGCCATGCGCCTTCCTTTCCGACTACGTGCCCGTCAGCGGTGAACTGCCGACGGGCGGTGCTGGTGCCGTCAGGCGGAGAAGCGCGGGAACGCCTCGGCGCCCGCGTACCGGGCGGCGTCGCCGAGCATCTCCTCGATGCGCAGCAGCTGGTTGTACTTGGCCACGCGCTCGGAGCGGGCCGGGGCGCCGGTCTTGATCTGGCCACAGTTGCAGGCCACGGCGAGGTCGGCGATGGTCGTGTCCTCGGTCTCGCCCGAGCGGTGCGACATCATCGAGGTGTAGCGGTTGCGGTGGGCCAGGTCCACGGCGTCCAGCGTCTCGGTGAGCGTGCCGATCTGGTTGACCTTGACCAGCAGGGCGTTGGCCAGGCCCTTCTCGATGCCCTCGGCCAGGCGCTGGGGGTTGGTGACGAAGAGGTCGTCGCCGACCAGCTGGACCTTGTCGCCGATCATGTCGGTCAGGGTCTTCCAGCCGTCCCAGTCGTCCTCGTCGAGCGGGTCCTCGATCGAGACGAGCGCGTACTTGTTGACGAGCTCGGCGTAGACGTCGGCCATCTCGGCGGCGGAGAGCTGCTTGCCCTCGAAGTGGTACTTCCCGTCCTTGAAGAACTCGGTGGCCGCCACGTCCAGCGCGAGCGCCACGTCGGTGCCCAGCTCGTAGCCGGCCTTGCCGATGGCCTCCACGATGAGGTCCAGCGCGGCCTTGGTGGAGTCCACGGAGGGGGCGAACCCGCCCTCGTCGCCGAGGCCGGTGGACAGGCCCTTGTCCTTGAGGACGGCCTTGAGGTGGTGGTACACCTCGGTGCCCATGCGCAGGGCCTCGCGGAAGGTGGGCGCGCCGATGGGGGCGATCATGAACTCCTGGACGTCGACGCCGGAGTCGGCATGGGCGCCACCGTTGAGGATGTTCATCATCGGCACGGGCAGCACGTGGGCGTTGGCGCCACCGATGAAGCGGTAAAGCTCGAGGCCCGAGGACTCGGCGGCGGCGCGGGCGACGGCCAGCGAGACGCCGAGGACGGCGTTGGCGCCGACGGTCGACTTGTTGGGGGTGCCGTCGGCGTCGAGGAGGGCCTCGTCCACGACGCGCTGGTCCTCGGCGGGGATGCCGATGACGGCGGGGGCGAGAACGTCCAGCACGGCCTCGACGGCCTTGGTGACGCCCTTGCCCAGGTAGCGATCGTCCTCATCGCGCAGCTCCACGGCCTCGTGGGCGCCGGTGGATGCACCGGACGGCACGGCGGCGCGGCCGAACGAGCCGTCGTCCAGAAGCACCTCCACCTCGACGGTGGGGTTGCCTCGCGAATCGAGGATCTCCCGGGCTCCGACCTGCTCGATAAGCGCCATCTGTGCTCCTTGGGGGAAGTTCGTGGGTTCGTGTGCGTGGCCGGCGCCGCTAGGCGGGCGCAGTCCGCTGGCTATTGTTCCACGTCGGTCCAGAGGGCGGGCCGAGGCTGGGCCGGGGGCGCTCACCCCGCCCCCGCCTGGCCGGCCTTCGCCCCCTCCGGGGTTGCGCGTCCCCTATGTACGCCGCCGGCCCGGGTACTCGTCCGGTGTGGTCCATTCCGCGCGCGTACCTCTCCCCAGTTGCCTTCGCTCAGCTCCACACGTGAGCAGGATCGACGTGCTGGCCCACGTCCATTGCGTCGTGGAGGACCCTGCCCACCACGAGCATGCCCGGGTCGAGACGGCAGATCAGAAAGTGCCGAGGCCGGTTCACCCGCCCGCCACTCGACCGGTATCGACTGTTCGACAGGTGCCACGACACGACTCCGTCACCGAGCTCGGGACGCTTGACCAGACCGGGATCGTCGGAGGCGGTGGCTGCATCTCTGATAGCCGCGACGATCAGCGCTTCATACCGCTTCTGGGCTTGTTCACCGAACTGCTCGTACGACCACAACAGAATCAACCCGATGTCCTCGCGCGCGCTCTCTGTGAGGCGGAACGTCGCCATCACCCAGGTGACCGACCGTCGGCCACAGCTCGTGCGCCGATGTCCGCGATAGCGTCGTCAAGGTCCGCATCGTCGACGTCCACGTAGCGCCCCTCCGCCACGTCAGCCCACCCTCGATCGGCAGCTGCACGTAACGCGGCGAGCCTGGCGGCGTCCTCAGCGTCGCGCCGCTCCAGCAGCCGAAGCCCTTCGCGCAATACCTCGCTGGCGTTCTGGTATCGCCCGGATGCCACCAGCTGATCGACTAACTCGTGTTGCTGCTGGCCGAGAACAACATTCCGCGTTGGCATGCTTATCACCCCTGTTGGCAGAATATGCCAACTTGGCGCTCCCTGCGAGGGGCTGCGATCAACCCGAACCGGGTACGGCCAGAGAACTGGAGGCGGGCCCCTGTCGTCGTCGTTCTCAGGCGCCAGCGAACGCCGTCGGTGACGTACCCGGCCCCTAGAGTGAGCCCGACCCCGCCAGGACCACCCAGGAGGACTCAGTGGACTCACCCGCCCTCATCACCGCCCGCAACCGGGACGGCATCTGATGGCGGCCCGGTCCTCGCGCAAGGCCACGACCAGGCGCAAAACGAGTTCCTCGCGGTCGACGGCAGCAAAGAAGGCGAGCTCCACCCGGGCGAAGCCGACCAAGAAGCGCGCTAGTGCGGCGCCGGCGGTTCCGTCGATCCCTCCCGGCCAAAGGGTGTGGCTGCTGGAGCTCCCGTGGGGAGGGCTCGACGGCGGTACGCCGGCCGGGGTGACCTATTACAAGTCGCTCACCGCGCACGCCTACGTCGGAACCACCCTGCCGAGCGCACTTGAGGCCTACGCCAGCAAGCCCTACTCCTACCTGCGGTGGTTGGGGGACGAACTCAACGGCAGCGAGGGCCCGGGTGCGACCGCGGCGCCGATGATGCTGCGCCCGGAGCAACGCGCGGACGTGGACGCGATCGTCGCGGCTGCCGAGCAGCAGTTTCGGCAGGTCCACCTGGCGAACGATGTGGGCACCGGCAAGACCCTGGTAGCGGTGGCCGCGGCGAAGACAATCGCCAAGATGCGCGGCGCACACACGGTCCTGGTCACTGTGGACCGGCCGGCCCGCATCACCATCCCGTCATGGCGGCGCACCATCGCCGCGCTGGGCGATGACGGCCTCCGGTGGATCATCATGTCCTCCGACAGCCTCGGCAAACTCATGGCGCGAAACGGGCGCCCGCGGCTCAAGGTCGACGTCGCGGTGATCGACGAGGCCCACCAGTTCCGGCACGCCAGCAAGCGCACCAGCTACATGCGACGTCTGACCCGCATGGACGGCCCGCACGAGAAGGCGCCGTTCGTGCTGTCGATCACCGCCACCCCGGGCCATCACCCGGGCGAATGGGGATACCTGTCGTCGCTGTATGCGCAGGTCCACGGCGATTCCCCGGCCGCGTGGACGGACTTCGGGCGGGCCCTGTCCGAGCGGGGCGCGCCCCTGGAGACCTCGTACGGCAAGTGGACGTGGACCGCGGAGGCCAAGGACTCGCTACCGACGCAGCAGGCCGCGATCAGCGACGTGCGCGACATCCTGCTGCGGCACGAGCCGCCGCTGATGCTCACCCGGTCAGCGCCGTGGGGCCCGCCTCCGTTTGATGTGGACCTGGTGGAGCTGACCCCGGACCAGTGGCGGGCCTACGAGCTGGAGTGGGGCGACTTCCAACGCGAGATGCAGCTGGCCCGGACGGGCAACAACGTCGCCCGCGGGCTGGCCGCACTGGTGAGGCTGCGTCAGAAGGCGTCGATGATCCGGGTCGAGCACACGGTCGCGGCGGCGAAGGCCGAATTCGAGCGCGGCTACCAGGTTCTGATTGCCACCGAGATGGTGTCCACCGCCGCTCACCCTGTGGCCGAGATGCTCGAGGCCGACGGGATCCCGGTCGCACGGATCTATGGCTCGAACCCGCAGGCCGAGTCCGAGCGGATGCGGTTCCAGCGGGGCGAGGCGCCGGTGGTGGTGTTCAACACGCCCACCGCGATCAACCTGCAGGCCCGAGAGCAGTTCGCCGACGGCTCGTTCGCGACCGCCGCCCCGCGCAGGGGCTTCTTCCATCAGGCCCGCTACTCGGGGCTGCTGGCGGAGCAGACGATGGGCCGCGCACACCGGAACCATCAGGTCTGCGCCTGGTCGCTTCTGGCGGCGGCCGGCACGATCGAGGAGCGGGCCGGGACGGTGATGCTGTCCCGTCTCATCGCCTCGGCGACCAGCACCGATGCGGACGCCTCCACCTTCTCCGAGGTGGCCCGGGTGTTCGGTATCGACTGGATCCCCGCCGTCCGACTGGCGGACGAGCTCGGCTAAGACGCCGCTTCCGATTCGATCGCGCTGCACCGAGCTGCCTCGGTGCGCCTCACCGATGCCGAACTCGTTTCCGTCATGGCCCGCTCCGAGAGAGCTCAGCTCACCCGGTCTTAGGCGATCCTGTGAAGTGGCTTGAAAGTACTCGGAAACCTGATAGTCACCGGCCCATTACGCTGGGAACGCTACTGTCCATAGATGCCCTTGTCGGATATTACCCGCCCCGCAGTAGACGCCGCGCTCGGCGAATTCGACCGATTGGGGCGTGAGTCGTTCTTGCACAAGTATGGCTTCGGGAAGGCACGAGACTATTACTTAGTTCGAGATGGAAAGCACTACGACTCGAAGGCTATAGCGGGTGCCGCGCATGGGTTTCTCGCGGGACGCTCCGCACTATTGGCGAGCGAATTCTCTGGTGGCGCCGCGACGGTTGCTGCGCAGCTGGAATCACTCGGCTATGTGATGACGTCTGATCGACCGCGAGATTAAAAGGAGTACGTCTCCGTTCGGATCCGCGCAGGGCTGCCCGGTGACACGCTTGGGGAATCCGGCGCACTTTTAACACCGCGACAATTATTCCCGAGGAGACCCTGATGGCATACGGACTGCACAGCGACATCGACGGGGACCTGCACCTGCACTCAAACGACCCCGACAGCGACTCGTGGCTTGTAGAGGCGATCTGGCCTCCCTCCACGGAATTCGAAGTGTGTGAGCACACAAAGAACTGGTCCACCTACGGGATCACGCATGCGCGTAATGCGTGGTACGTCCACCTCTGCTCTACGATTCGCATCACCGACGGGGCCGGGAACACCACCGAGCACACCGTGCATTCGTACCCAGCCATCCGTTCTGGCAACTGGGACTGGCCCCAGCCCTCTGTATCCGAAGACAGGCCGATCAAGCTCAATCGAGCGCCATGGGGCGTCAGAATCCGTCGGGCGGTCCGTCGAACTCGCGGACAATGACCAACTGAGCGCTCACCGTCCTCGGGTGCCAGTCACGACACGCAGACAGGTTCAGCGAACGCCCTCTTCGTCGTCACCTACGTGGTCCTTCCCACAACCGGCGTGATCGGACCCCGGCGGCACTCGTCCGCCTCTCCGATATCGGCCCCGCTTGGGGTGGACGCATTTCCGCGGCCGATAGTTGCACCTCGACCTGCTGGCCGGCACCAGACTTTCGCCCCAATATCGCTGAACCACCCGACGGCACGGCCGATAGACTCCCAGAGTGCGGCTTCGTCCCATCGACCTCGTGGATGTCCTCGCCTATCTCGTCGTCCTGGGCGTGTTCATCCAGCTCTTCCCCGCGGTCCTGTCGGAGACGTTCCTGCTGGCGCTTCTCACAGCGGTCCTGCTCAAGGTCGTCCTGGAGATCGTGCTGCGGGTCAAGAAAGGGCTTGTGGGTCGCATCCGCTCGGACAGGACGCTCCCGGTTCGCGTCGTGAACGTGGCCGCGCTGGTGTTGGTGCTGCCGGGCAGTAAGTTCCTGGTTCTGGAGCTGGTCGCCCTCGCCTTCGGCGACGCCGTCCAACTGGGTGGCTTCGTCGCGGTGACCGCCCTCATCGTGGCACTAATGCTCGCTCGCGGTGGCATGCGGCGGCTGCTTGCGAAAGGTGAACAGTGACCCATCACGAGATTGTTCGAACAAAGGACGGCCGCGACCTCGAGGTGCGCGACACGGGTCCGGTCGAGGGATTCCCGCCCGTCTATCACCACGGCACGCCGCAGGGCGCGGTGCCGTTCCCGACTCTCGAGCGCGCAGCGGCAGACCTCGGGCTCCGGGTCATCTCCTACTCGCGCCCCGGGTACGGGTCGTCGTCCCCGCGCGGGGACGGGACGACGACAGCGCAGGTCGCCGACGACGCCACCGACACCGCCACAGTCTTCGACAGCCTGGGCGTCGGAGAGTTCCTCACGATCGGCTGGTCCGGAGGAGGACCGCGGGCGCTCGCCTGCGCAGCGCTTCTGCCCGGGCGGTGTCTGGCGGCCGCGTGCTGCGTCGGCATCGCCCCGGCCGCCGAGTACGACGGCGACATCCGCGACGGAATGGCCGAGGAGAACGTCGCGGAGTACACGGCCGCCCTCACGGGCGTCGAGGCGCTCGAGGAGTTCCTGGAGCCCCAGACGGGGTTCTTCACCGTGAGCGCCGAGGACGTCGCCGCGGGGCTCGGCGCGCTCGCCCCTCCGGTGGACCGCGCCGCGCTCAACGGGGAGCTCGCCGGGTACCTGGCCGCCTCGGTCAACGCCGCAGGCCATCAGGGCATCGTGGGATGGCGCGACGACGACCTCACCCACACCCGCCCCTGGGGCTTCGACCTGCGGGAGATCACCGTTCCGGTCTCGATCTGGCAGGGCCGGCTGGACGCGATGGTGCCGTTCGCCCACGCGCAATGGCTCGCGGCGAACGTCGCCGGCGCGCAGGCGCACGTGGTCGAGGGCGAAGGGCACCTCTCCCTCATCCAGAAGGCCCCGGAGATTCTCGCGGATCTCCTGCGGCTCGGTGGCGTGGGTCAGGTCTGACGTCCCCGTCCGCCAGGGCCTCCGAGGATGCGGCGAGTGGGCCGCGCGAACACCAACCCGAGGTTCGCGACGCTCAGCAGGCCGAACACCCACCAGAACCCGTAGAAAAACGTCTTCTGCTCCGACGAGAGCGCTGCGACGGGGGTCCACATGAGGGCGATCTCGCCGACCATCCACCCGAGCTGGGCGAGTGTCACGGCAACAGCGAAGTACCACTGCCAGCTCGAGGGGCCGCCCCGACGCCTCCCCCGCCGCGACGACGCGCGCAGGCCTCGGACCAGGAGCGCGGTGAGCACGGCTCCGCACACGCCGAGGAGTCCGAGGATCACGCCCGGGAGGAAGTAGTCGCCGAAGGGCGTGTTCTGCAGCCAGGCGGTATCGAAGCCCATGGTGGACCCGTCGGGCGAGAAGCTCAGGCCGACGCTGCCCCCGAACGCCATCACCGTCCAGAACGCGATCCCGGCGGTGAGCGAATACGCGGCCCATGGGCGCTTGGAGGTCACAGCGGCGCTCCTTCCGAATTGCCTGCACGAGCGGGTCGGCTGACTGGACCTCATTGTGCTCCCGGCAGGCGCGGTGGATGATGAGGATCGAGTGAGAAACAGCCGCGACGAGCTGGACTGACGTCACCGGACCCCGCACGATCATCGGAAGGGTCTGCCCATGAACCAGCCGCATCGGCTACCGGCACTGTGGACCTGGCTCGCGGTCTCGGCGGCGGTCCTGTCCGCAGCGGGCAGCATTCTCGGCCTACTCAATTCGGAGCGTTTCTACGGGGACGAGACCACCGAGCTCGTCGTCGCCGTCCTCGCCCAGGATCTGGTGAACCTGGTCGTCGTCGCACCGTTCACGGTCGTCCTCGCCGCGGCGGCCCGGAGGGGCGCGGTCACGTCGGGGCTCTGCCTCGTCGGCTTCCTGGCCTTCACCGTCTACAACTACGCGATCTACGCGTTCTCCATCCACTTCGGTCCGCTGTTCCTGCTCTGGGTGGCGGTGCTCGGGATGGCCGTCTTCGCCCTCGCCGGGAGTCTGGTCGCCCTCGCCGGTTCGGTCTCTGCGACTCGTCCCAGCGGCACCGCGGTGCGGGTGTCGGGGTGGTTCCTCGTCGTCGTCCCGCTGTCGTTCGCTCTGCTGTGGCTGAGCGAGATCGTGCCCGACCTGCTCAGCGGGAGGGGTTCGACCAGCGCGACCGCCTGGGAGGTCCCCACCAATCCGGTCCACGTGCTGGACCTGGCGTTCTTCCTCCCGGCAGTCTGCGTGGTGGGCGTGCTCCTCCTCCGAGGTCGCCGGCTGGGTGTCGCCGCGGCCCCGGGGTCGCTGGTCTGGCTGATCCTGACCAGCCTGCCGATCCTCGTCACGCCCTTCGTCGCGCAGGCTCGAGGCGAGGACCCCGGGTGGCCCGTTGTCGTTCCGATCGGCACCGTCGCCCTCGCGTCGGCGGTGGTCCTCTGGAGGTTGGTGCACTCGATGGGCAAGCCTGCGACCGCTCCCCCGAGCCGCGTAAAGGCGTGACGCCCGGAGCCGCTTAAGCCGCCTACTGCGACAGGGGCCGCACCCGGTCGAGCATCACGTCGACGAAGACATCCTTGTTCGCCGCGCTGCCGAGCCCGTGCGCACCCTCGAGCCAGATCAGTTCCTTCTCCGGCGCCTCGAGCACGTCGACGTACTCCTCCACCAGGCTCGGCATCGCGTTGACGTCGTGGCGGCCGACGAAGAAGAACACCGGCACCTCGAGCACCGGGGCCTGTTCGACGAAGTCCAGGTTTTCCAGCTGCGGATAGACGGCGTTGAACGAGTTGATCAGACCGCGGGTGTGGTTGATCGTGTCGACGTAGCCGTACTCGGGCACGAGGAACCCGAGCAGCGGCACGACCAGCGTGTAGCGGGGAACCCCCATGATCTCGTTGAGCACGTCGAGGAAGTCCACGTACGGCCACACCACCGCGTCGCCGCGGTACGGCGGAGGCCCGTTCTCGCGGAGCTTCTCCGCTCGCCCGGTCTCCCCCTGCTCCTCCAGGTGCGCCAGCGCCAGCTCGTATCCCATCCGGTCGTTCTCGCCTGTGTTGACCATCTGACCGCTGCTGATGAACGCGTGGAAGAGCTCGGGATGCTCCTGCACCAGCCAGATGCCGATGATGCTCGACCACGAGACCCCGTAGAGGTAGATTTTGTCCTGCCCGAACCGCTCGCGGAGGTGGTTGGTGAGGGCGGTGGCGTCATCCACGAACCGCTCCCGGTTGAGCTCGTCAAACGGCACGGCACCGTACGACTTACCCGTCCCCGGCTCATCCCAGTTCACCACCGTGAAGTGCTCCTCCAGCGGCCGGAACTCGCTCGAGTTGAAGAACCCCCCGCCACCCGGCCCGCCCATCCCGAGGTTGAGCAGGACCGGATTGGACTCGTCATGGCCGCGGATGGTGATCCACTGCTCGCTGCCGCCCAGCTCCACCTTCTCCATCGACGCGATGCTGCCGGGCACCGGATCGCCGTCCGGCCCGGTGATCGGCGGCGTCACCGCGAGCGTCTGCGAGGCGACGACCGCCCCGATCGCGGCGAGCGCCACCACCGCCACCGCGGCCGGCCTGACCCATCGCCGTCGGCGCCCGACGACAAGCCAGACCAGCGCGGCCACGCCGAGCCCGAGCAGAGGAAGCCACGCCCAGATCGGGACCGAGGTGGTGAGGGGCAACAGCAGGACGGGGAGGAAGACGACGACGGCGACGACCACAGCGGCCGCGGTGACCCACGCGTGGGCCCGGCCTTTCGGTTCCCGCGTGCGACTGGTCACGATGACTCCTCCGCCTACACTTCAAGAGTACGAGTCCGACAGAGTGGATGCCCGCGATGACGCCGATCGACGATGCCGCAGTCCGCGCGGACGTCCGGCAATGGCGTGGTCTCGTCCGGACTGGCGCGTGGGCGGCGTTGGCCAGCGTGGGGCTCATCGCGGTGCAGATCGTCGTCTACCTCCTCTGGCCCCCCCCGGACACCGTCGAGGGCTTCTTCCGCGTGCTGGTCGACAATCCGGTCGCGGGGTTGCTCATGCTGGACCTGCTCTACCCGGTGAGCAATCTGCTGACCCTCCTGCTCTACGCCGCTCTGGCGGTCGTGCTGTGGCGGGACAGCCGGTCCGCGGTCGTGATCGCGCTGGGGCTGGGCGGGATCGGGATGGCGGCCTACATGTCCTCTCCCCGCCCGATCGAGATGCTCCACCTGGCCCGCGCCTACGCGGAGGCCGGCCCCGCCGGTGAGGCGGCGCTGCTGGCGACCGGGGAGGGCATGCTCGCCACGTGGACGGGCACCGCCTTCGACGTCTACTACGTCCTCAACTTCGCCGCCCTGCTCATCTTCGGCATCCTCATCTACCGCAGCACCGTGTTCAGTCGCGCCACCGCGGTGTGGGGTCTCGCGGCCGCGGTCCTCATGGCGGTGCCGTCGAACGTCGGGACGGTCGGGCTCGCCTTCGCCCTCGCCTCGCTGCTGCCCTGGTCGGTGTTCGCCGTCCTCACCGCCCGGCGGCTCCTCGCGCTGTGCCGCGGGCTCTGAGGACGCCGACCGGTTCGAACGATCGCCCTCGTCGTCGTCGTTGTCGTCGTTGTCGTTGTCGCTGACGCCACCGACGCACGCCTACGTCACGCGCCCCCGAACCACGCCCGGCTGAGCTCGGCGTACCGCCCGTCCGCCCGGAGCAGCTCGTCGTGCGTGCCGGATTCGACGACCCGGCCGTGGTCCATCACCAGGATCCTGTCGGCGGCCGCCGCCTGGCTCAGCCGGTGCGCCACCACCAGACCGGCCCGGTCGCGGAGCACCGCTGCGGCGGCCGCGTCGAGGCGGCGGGCGCCGGCGGACCCGGCCTCGGCCGTGGCCTCGTCGAGGATCACCACGTCCGGGTCGGCCAGCTCGACGCGGGCCAGGGCGATCATCTGGCTCTGCATGGGGTCGAGCGCATGTCCGCCTTCACCGATGAGGGTGTCGATACCGTCGGGCAGGTCGTCGACCCAGTCCGCGCCGACGGTCTCCAGCGCGGCGCGCACCTCGGCGAGGCCGGCCTCGGGCCGGGGCGCGCGGACGTTCTCGACCACGGTGGTCGCGAAGGTGTGCACTTCTTGCGAGACCATCGTGACGCGGCGCCGCAGCGCGACCGGGTCCACGTCGGTCAGCGGGACACCGCCCAGTCGCGCGCTCCCCCGCGTCGGAACCACCGAGCCGGCGGCGACCAGCGCGAGCGTGCTCTTGCCGGCGCCCGTGGATCCGACCACCGCGACCACCTCGCCCGGCGCGACCGTGAGGTCCACGTCGATCAGAGCGGGAGCGCCCTCTCCATAGGTGTGCGTGATGCCGGTGAGCTCGAGCGGGCCGGCCCCGGCGGCGGTGGAGTGCAGCGCGGCGGTGCGCTCGGGCACGGGCATGGTGATGACTCCGACCATCCGCACCAGCGAGGCCCCGGCGGACTGGACCTGATCGACCATGCCGACCAGCGCACCGATCGGGTTGAACAGCCGATGGAACAGCAACGCGGCGGTCGTCACGGCACCGGCGGTGATGGCGCCGGAGTCCACGAGGAAGAACCCCACGACCAGCAGCAGCCCGAGGACGGTGACCTCGGCGCGGTTGTTGCGGCTGAAGGCGCGGGTGACGAAGTGGAACACCTGGATGGACAGGTCCCGGGCGCGGGCGGACGCGGCGGTGATCCGCTCCAGCTCGGAGTCCTGGGCGTCGTAGGCGTGCAGGGTCCGGGACCCGGAGATCCCGCCGAGGAGACGGCTGGCCCGGGTGCCGAAGGCGGCGCGCTCGGCGGCATAGATGGGGCCGGACCGGGGCAGGTACCAGCGCAGGGTCGTCCAGTACATCGGCAGCGCGAGCAGCCCCACCAGCCCGAGCCGCCAGTCGACCGTGGCCAGCCCCACCCCGGACACGATCACCGTGAACGCCGACTGCACGACGAGCGGGATCACGGCGGTCGCGGCCTGGCTGATCTCGCGGGCGTCTTCGGCGACGCGGGAGACGAGGTCACCGGTCTCGGTCGTCTCCATCTGCGCCGCGCCCAGGCGCAGGGAGCGGTCCATCACCATCTCGCGCAGGCGTGCGACGGTCGGTTCGGTGAGCCGGGCGAGCCACGCCTGGCCGGCCCAGGTGCAACCGGCGCCCACGACGCCGGCCACGGCGATCGCGCCCGCGCCGATCCACACCGCTGTGTAGTCCTCGCTGCCGGGCAGGTCATCGACGAGCCGGCCGATCACCCACGGCGCGACGAGGCCCGCCACGGATACGATCAGCCCGGCCAGGCACACCAGCGCCAGGTATCCCCGCCGCTGCCGGAGCAGCGGCCACAGGACAGCCAGGGACTCGCGGCCCGTCGCCAGCGGCAACGCGCCGGAGGACCCCGCCGCGCCCGAGCCGTCCGGGCCGTCCGCGGCGGTGGCGGTGGCGGTGGTCGTCATCTCGCGGGTCGTCCCCGTCTCGGTGGTGCTCATCGGTCGACCGCCGTCCGGTAGGAGGCCGACGCCTCGCGCAGCTCGAGGTGGGTGCCCGTGCGTGTCTCGCCGCTGCGGGGCAGGTGGACGACCCGGTCGGCGGTCGCGAGGAACGGCGGCGACGACGTGACGATCAGCGTGGCCTGCCGCGGCCGACTCGTCCGCAGTCGGCGGACGGCCTGGGCGATCTCCCACTCGGTGACGGCGTCGACGGCACTGGTCGGTTCGTGGAGAACGAGGACGTCCGGGTCGACGTGGAGGGCTCGGGCGAGCGCGATCCGCTGCCGCTGACCGCCGGAGAGGTTCCGCCCGCCCTCCTGCACCGCGTGGTCGAGCCCGTCGGGCAGGTGCTCGATGATTTCCGCGACGGCCGAGGCGCGCAGGACCTCATGGGAGATCGGGGTGGCGGCCTCGCCACCGGCGCCGGACTCACCGAGCTCGTCGTCGTCGTGCCCGGGGCCACCGTGCTTCATCGCGATGTTGGAACGGATGGTGCCGACGAACAGGTCCACGCGGTGCGGCGCGGCGACGAGATGCTCGGCGATGGCGGGTGCCAGGTGACTGCGTCGGTGCCCGCCCACCAGGACGGCGTCGGCCCCGTCGCCGTGCCCGGCGATCGCCAGGGTGACAGCGTTCGCGGCGGCGGGCTGATCGGCCACGAGTGCGACGACCTCCCCCTCGGCCACCTCCAGGTCGAGCGGGCGACCGTCGGGCAGTGCCAGCCCGCGCACCTCCAACCGCGCCCCGGAGGGGACCGCGTCGCCGGAGTCGTCGACCGGCGCCGACCCCAGCAGGTCGACGAGCCGCTGCGCCGCGCCGTGGGACCGGGCGGAGATCGACACCATCTGGGTGATCATCCGGACCGGCTCCTCAAAGAAGACGGCCACGCCCACCACGGAGACGAGCGTGCCGATCTCCATCTCCCCCGCCAGGACGCGGTAGCCGGCGGCCATCAGTACCAGCGCCAGGACCACGGCCATGCCGAGCGAACCGATCCCCTGGACCCGCCCCGTCCGCTCGGCGGTGACGATCCCCGCCGCGGCCGCCTCCTCGGACGCCGTGCGGTACTGCTCAGCGGCCCAGCGCTCCCCGCCGCCGGCCTTGAGCACGCGCAGGCCCGCCATGATGTCGGTCGCGCGGCTGCTCGCCCGCCCGATCGCGGCCTGCTGGGCGGTGCTGTGCCGGGAGATGGCGCGGCTGGGCATGGCCACCAACACCAGGCTGAGCGGGACGCCGATGAGCACGATGAGCCCGACCAGCCAGTCGGTCCACAGCAGGTAGACCGAGATCCCCACGATGCTGATCACCGCCGACCCGCCCAGCGCGATCTGCCGGAAGACGAGCGCGGCCACGTCGGCGTCGGCCGAGCACACCGAGAGCACGTCACCGGAGCTCGCACCGTCCATCGCGCGCCGCCGGGTCAGCGGCACCCGCGTCACCTCGACCCGCAGATCGTGCGCCTCCTCCTGCAGGGCCCGGTTGCTCATCCGGGCGCCGAACCGGTAGCCGAGGCTGAGCACGGTGAACAGCGCTATGAGCCCGACCACAGACCACAGCAGGGCCCACCGGTCGAGCGGGATGATCGCGACGTCGACGATCACGCCGATCGCGATGGGCACCAGCGCCTCGCACAGCTGCCACAGGGTCATGAGCACCAGGCCGGGGACCACCAGGTGCCGGCGGCGCCGGACCGCGCGGAGCAGGAGCCCGTTGGCGGTGGTGGGCGCAGCTGCTTCGGCCGGGACGGCCGCGGACCGCCGGCGCGTCGACGTCGGTGCTGACATGGGTGTGGGGCTCCCGCCGTTGGTGATCTACTGCAAACTCGGCCGACTCAGCAGCGTAGTTCGCGGCGCTGCCGGAGTGGCGTTCACGATGCCCCGGAGGACCGCGGGCCCCGCGCGCCCACGGTCCGCGTCACCGGAATCCCCGCGCGACATCGAATCCTCGCCGATCTGATCGCGATCCACCGAGCGGGTTCGGTAGGTGGATCGCACGCAGATCAGCGGATCCGCGGCCCAGGCCCGGCCACGGCACACGTCGTGATTCCGCCGCCCGCAGGCCACGTCGCGCGGACGGCGGCACCCGCCTACGGCGCCGTGGTCCCCACCGAGTAGGCGGCCGCCGCGTCGCGCACATCCATGACGTACTCGCGCGACGCGTTGTAGGCCAGCACGGCCCGCTGCCAGTTCTCGGCCTGCGAGAGGTCTCCCCCGTTGGTGCACAGCAGGCGCGCGGCGGACACGGCGGCGTCGTCGATCTGGTTCGGATCGGCGCGCCCGTCTCCGTTGGCGTCGACGCCGTACTTGCGCCACGATTCGGGGATGAACTGCATCGGCCCGACGGCCCGGTCGTTCTCGGTGTCGCCGTCCAGCTCGCCGCCGTCGGTGTCGGGGATGTCGGCGAAGCCGGGCGAGCCGTCGAGTTTGATGCCGATGATCGGCGGGAGCGCGTAGCCGTCGTCACTCAATGACGCCCCGCGGTACCGGCCGTGCCGCGTCTCCACGTGCCCGATCCCGGCGAGCGTCGTCCACGCGAGGTTGCACTCGGGCCGGGTCTGCCGCATGGTCTCGGCGGCGTTGCCGTAGGCAGCGAGTGCGGCGACGGGGATGTTCATCGGCTCGTTGATGCCGGACGCCCACTCGCGCAGCTGGTCGGAGGTGCGACCGGGCGCGTTGATGTCGATCGTCGGTACCGGGGCACCGGCGGCGGGCGGAATGCCCGGGGGGATGGGCGTCGGCGCCTCGCGGGTGGGCCCGTAGGAACACGACGACGACAACACGGCAACGGCGACCAGGCCCGCGAGACTCGCGGTGGCGCGGGGGGTCAGGGTGGGCATCGCGCTCAAGTCTGCCCGAGCGGGGCCCGGCAGCGCGTCGGGGTATCCCCCGATTCCCGGCGGGCCGGGGTCGGCCGAGCCCGGCGCCGGGGTCAGCCGCGCCCGCCGAAGCCCCCGGCCAGCGCGGTGAGTTCGTCGAGCAGCGCCTCCCGGCTGATGGCCGGCCGGTCCAGGACCCATCGCACGGCGATGTTCTCCACCGCCATGACGATCACCCAGGCCCGCGCCGCAGGATCACCGTCCGTGGCGCCGGCGGCGGCGAGGTAGACCGCGAGCAGTTCGCGGACCCGCTGCTCGAGGGCGTGCTGGGCCGCCCGGTGCCGCACCGCGGGCAACTCCTCCCACATGATGCGCAACAGCCCGGCGTCGGCCTCGAGCGCGGTGAGCAGGGCGTCGGCGATCGACCGGGCCGTCGCCGGGTTGTTCACGTCGACCGGACCCGTCGCGGACAGCGACGCCGCGACCCGGTCCGAGATCTCCGCCGACCAGCGGTCCATCACCACCGCGACGAGCGCGGACTTGTCCGGGAAGTACTGGTACAGCGAGCCGGGGCTGACCTCCGCCTCGTCGGCGACGCGGTTGGTGGTGAACGACTCGTAGCCGTCGCGCACGAGCACAACGCGAGCAGCCTCCACTATCCGCTCCACCATCGCGCGGGATCTGGCCTGCTTGGGCACCCTTCTCATGAACGCGAATTGTATGCGAGTAAATACTCGCGTCATAGTCATGTCATGACCGTTGCGCCCGAAAAGACCACATCCGTGATGCCGTACCCGCAGCGCTTCCGCGAGGGCGAGGAACGTGGCCGTCGCCTCGGTCGCGCCCTCAAGCCCATCGCCGGCGTGGGCCACCTCGACGAGAAGCTCATGGACAGGATCGGTCGCGACTACTTCGAGCGCGACGATCTGGGCGATCAGCTCGCCCGCGCCATGCGGCTGCGGTCCGGCGAGCCCGGCGCGGTGACCCGCCGCCAGCTCGACGAGGCGCTGCATTCCGGCTCGGCCGGCCTGCCCGACGACGCGCCTCAGATCCTGCGGGACTACATCGCGCACCTCGAGAACACCCCGGAGTGGGTCGACTGGGAAAAGATCGAGCGGGGACAGAAGGCCTACCTGCGCTTCGGCCAGAACGCCGCCGACATCCTGCTGCAGCTGTCCCTCATCGGCGGCTACCGGTTCGGGGGACCCACCGACCTGCTGGTGGCGACCGGCGGCCTGACCGGCGAGACCACGCTGCGCCGGCTGGCCGAGACCAGCCACTGGACCATGTCCCTGTCCATCCCGGACGGGCTGCGGCCGGGCGGCGAGGCGTGGCGACTGACCGGTCACGTGCGGGCCATGCACGCGGTGGTCAACAACGCCATGGAGCCGCGCTGGGACAATCAGCGGTGGGGCCTGCCCATCAACCAGAGCGACCTGGCCTCGACCCTCGGCCTGTTCGATGCCGTGGTCCTGCTCGGCGTGCGCACCCTGGGCGTGCCGGTGAGCCGCAAGGACTCGGACGCGGTGATGCACATGTGGCGTTACGTCGGCTGGCTGATGGGCGTGGCCGACCACTACCTGGTCGAGGGCGAGCGCGAACGTCACCGCGTCAACTACCACATTCTGCTGTCGCAGGCCGGCATCTCCGAGGCCGGACCGAAGCTCACGCAGGCCCTGGTGGAGTCCCAACGACGCCGCCACCGCAGCGGGCCGCTGCCCCGCCTGCGGGCCCGGATCGGCCACGAGCGGCTGCTGAGCATGCTCACCGTCCTGCTCGGCCGCGAGTCGATGCACGAGTTCGGCCTACCGGTCCGCCCGCCGTGGGCGCACGCCTACCTCGTCCCGCTCAACACCCTGCGCTACCGCACGCCGTGGGGCCGGGCCCGGCTCGAGTCGTGGGGCGAGAAGGTCCGCGCCCGGGAGCGCAAGGAGACCTTCGGCGACTCCCGGCCCGACATCGGCCGTCCCGCCACCGCCTGACGCCGCCACCGCCTGACGCCGCCGCCGCCTGACGCCGCCGCCGCCGTCGCCTGACGCCCCCAACTCGCCGAAAAGAGGATTTCGCGCGTATCGCACGAGAGACGGGTGCGTGAATTCCTCTCCTCGGCGGGCTATGGCGGTGTGGAAGTCTGACGACCGCCTGGTGACTCAACGTCAGTTCAGCGTGGGCTGTACTGTTCAGCGCATGCTGACGCGTGCCACCCGCCTCGACGTGATGCATCGGCTCGGCCGGGCGATGGCCGACCCCACCCGGTCGCGGATCCTGCTGTGCCTGCTCGAGGGGCCCCGGTACCCGGCCGACCTCGCCCGCGACCTCGAACTCACCCGGCCCAACGTCTCCAACCACCTTGGATGCCTGCGGGACTGCGGGATCGCCGTGGCGGTGCCCGAGGGACGGCAGATGCGCTACGAGATCGCCGACCCGCACCTCGAGGCCGCACTCACCGCGCTGCTCGACATCACACTCGCCGTGGACCGCGACGCCGAGTGCCCGGTCTCCGACTGCCCCACGTGCGCGGCGTCATGACCTCCGCGTGCGGCTGCGAGGCTCCCCCACCCGGCGAGCCCGAGGAGCAGGACCGGCCGTGGTGGCGGGACCCGGCGGTCCTCATCCCGGCCGCGTCCGGCCTCGCCTTCATCGCAGGTCTGGCCGCAGAGTGGTGGGGGGCGGAGTGGTCGGGGGCCGGACCGGCCGGCCAGGCCCTGTTCTGGATAGGTCTGCTCCTCGGTGGCTCGACGTTCGCCCCGGGCGCGATCCGCGGGCTGCTCACCAGCGGCCGGCTCGGCATCGGGCTGCTCATGACCATCAGCGCGGTGGGCGCCGTCATCCTCGGCTACATCGAGGAGGCCGCAGCGCTGGCGTTCCTCTACTCCATCGCCGAGGCGCTCGAGGACAAGGCGATGGACCGCGCCCGCTCCGGCCTACGCTCCCTGCTGACGCTGGTCCCGGACACCGCCACCGTCCGCAGGGGCGCCGACACCATCGAGATCCCCACCGCCGAACTCCGTGTCGACGAGACGCTCGTCGTGGCCCCGGGCGAGCGCATCGCCACCGACGGGATCGTGGCCCGCGGCCGCAGCAGCGTCGACGCCTCCGCGGTCACGGGCGAGTCGATCCCCGTCGAGGTCGCGCCCGGCGACCGCGTCCTCGCCGGTTCGATCAACACCTCCGGCCTCCTCGATCTCACCACCACCGCCCCGGGCACAGACAACACGCTCACCACGATCGTCGACCTGGTCGAGCGCGCCCAGACCGAGAAGGGTGACCGGGCCCGCCTCGCCGACCGGATCGCCCGCCCGCTGATCCCCGGGGTGCTCGTTCTGGCACTGCTCGTCGCGGGCCTCGGCTCGCTGCTCGGCGACCCGGAGCTGTGGATCACCCGGGCCCTGATCGTCCTCGTCGCCGCCTCGCCCTGCGCCCTGGCGATCTCGGTGCCGGTCACCGTCGTCTCCGCGATCGGTGCGGCCAGCCGGTTCGGTGTCGTCGTGAAGTCCGGGGCGGCGTTCGAGCGGCTCGGCACCATCCGCCACCTCGCGATGGACAAGACCGGGACCCTCACCCGCAACGACCCCTCGGTCGTGCGTGTCCTCACCGCCCCCGGCTCGGGCGAGACCGAGGTGCTCTCGCTGGCCGCGGCCGTCGAGCGCCACAGCACCCACCCGCTGGCCGCCGCCATCACCTCCGCCGCCCTGGCCGGAACGGCCCGGCGGGACCCGGCCGACCCGCCGGTCACCGGGCCGCGAATCGCGGACGCCGAGCACGTCGAGGAGTCCGCCGGGCACGGGATCTGCGGCACCGTTGACGGCCACCTTGTCACCGTGGGATCACCGCGCCGGCTCGCCACCGGGGAGCTCACCGAGCAGATCACGGCCCTCGAGCACGAGGGCATGACCGTGGTGGTGGTCCACCGCGACGGCCGCCCGATCGGCGCCATCGGCATCCGCGACGAGTTGCGGCCCGAGGCCCTCGTCGTCGTCGCCACCCTGGCCGACCACCGCATCGGCGTGAGCATGCTGACCGGAGACAACCCGCGCACCGCGGCCGCTCTCGGCGCGCAGGCCGGCATCGGCGACATCCGCGCCGACCTCTCGCCCGCGGGCAAGGCCGACGCGGTCGCCGGACTGGCCCGGTCCCGGCCCACGGCGATGATCGGCGACGGCATCAACGACGCCCCGGCGCTCGCGACCGCAGACGTCGGGATCGCCATGGGCGCGGCCGGATCCGACGCCGCCATCGAGTCCGCCGACGTGGCCTTCACCGGCACCGACCTGCGGCTCCTGCCCCGCGCACTCGCACACGCCCGGCGGGGCCGCCGGATTATCAACCAGAACATCGTCCTCTCTCTGGTCCTCATCACGGCCCTGGTCCCGCTGGCCGTCACCGGCGTCCTCGGTCTCGCCGCGGTGGTGCTCATCCACGAGGTCGCCGAGGTCGTCGTGATCCTCAACGGGCTGCGGGCGGCGCGCACGCCCCCCGCCACCCGCGGTGGCGGGGGCAGGGGCAGGGGCAGGGACGCCGGCACGTGAGGCCTCTCCGCCTCAATCAGACAAATGAGGCAATAACGGCTCATTTGTAAGTTTGAGGTGTTTTGACCTTATGTCCGCGCGGTGTGGCACGATCGCCCTATGTACGTGGTGACCATCGACCAGCGCCGCAGCCGCACCAGCGCCGACCGGGTACCCGCCCTGCTCGACGCCCTGGCGGACGTCCCGACCGCGGCCGCGTTCGAGCGCACGGCCGGCGACGAGGTCCAGGGCCTGCTCGAGGATCCGGCCGCGGTACGGTCCGCGCTGCTCGTCGCACTGCGCGAGGGTGACTGGCACTGCGGCGTCGGGGCGGGAGAGGTCGACGACGAGTCCTACTCCTCCGGGACCAGGGCCGGTCGCGGGGACGCCTATCTCGCGGCCCGCGTCGCGGTCGATGCCGCGAAGGGCCTCCCCGGCTCGGTGGCGATACGGGTGACGGGCGACCCCGGATCACGTGACGACGGCACCTCGGCGACGGCGTGGGCCGCCGACTGCGAGGCGGTGTGGGCCCTCGTCGCGCCGCTCGTGCTCGGCCGCACCGAGGCGCAGTGGCGGGTGGTGGACGCCGTCGACCGCTCCCCCACCCAGGTCGCGGCCGCCGAGGAACTGGGCATCACCCCCGCCTCGGTCACCGGGGCGCTGCGGCTGTCGCGGATCCGGGAGGAGCGCGCCGCCTATCCGGTGCTCGATCGCCTGCTCGTGGGCACACACGACGCCACCGTCGGCGGAGTCGGCAGCCCTGCGAGAAGCCAGCGCGGAAAGGCCGACCGATGAGCACCTGGCCCGACTGGATCCTCGTCGCGATCGTGGTGACGCTGAGCCTGATCGCCTCCGCGGCGCTCGGTTCGCCGATCGCGTCGCTCGTCCTGCGCTCCGCGCGGGTGCCCCAACCCCCGACCGTCGAGGTGAGTGGTGACTCGCGCCGGCCCGTGGTGCGCCGACGCGACGATCCCGCCCCGGCTGTCCGCGAGGTGCTGCGCGGCGGGATGTGGATCGGGATCCTCGAACGCGTCGGCCTCACCGCCGCCATCCTCGCCGGCCGCTTCGAGCTCGCCGCGGTGGTGGTGGCGATCAAGGCGCTCGGTCGCTATCCCGAGATCCGGGAGAATCCCGCGGTCAGCGAGCGATTCATCATCGGCACGCTCGCCTCACTGCTCGTCGCCGCCGCGTGCGGGGCACTCGGTCTCGCGATTCTGCATACCCTGGGCTGAGCACGGTACCGATCCCCGAGGAGAGGACACCCAGCCATGACCCGCACGAGAATTCTGATCTCCTCCGCCGTGGCCACCTCCGCGCTGGTCCTGACCGCCTGCGCCGACAGCGGTGACGACCCGGCGACCGCACCCACCAGCTCCGCCGGTGCAGGCGCAGAGTCCGGGACAGGCGCGGAGTCCGGGGAATCCACCGCCGCCGACGTGATGTTCTCCCGGATGATGATCCCGCACCACGAGCAGGCGATCGAGATGAGCGACATCATCCTGGCCAAGCCCGACATCCCCGATGACGTCACCGCCCTCGCCGAGAAGATCAAGGCCGAGCAGGGCCCGGAGATCGAGCAGATGGAGGCGTGGCTGGACGAGTGGGATCAGCCGACCGGACCGCGGGACGGCCACGGTGGTCACGGTGGCGGCAGCCAGGGCGACGGCGGCATGAACATGGGTGAGGACATGTCGATGATGGGCGGCATGCTCTCCGCCGACGAGCTCCAACAGTTGTCCGATGCCGAGGGCACCGACGCCGTACGACTGTTCCTCGAGCAGATGATCGCCCACCACGAGGGAGCCATAGACATGGCCCGGGGCGAGGTGGCGGACGGCGGGTATCAGCCGACCATCGACCTGGCCCGGTCGATCATCGACACCCAGCAGCGGGAGATCGCCACCATGCGTGACATGCTCTCCGCGATGTGAGACCTCACCGTCACCGCGAGACCGGACAAGGAGCCCACCCGGCAATGCCCCCCACCACTTTCCCGCGGCGCCGCGCCCTGGCCGCAGCCCTCACCGCGAGCTGCCTCACCCTCGCCGCCTGCGGCTCCACGCAGTCGAACCCGGGAGAACCGGGCCGGACGGCGGCGGGCCAGACCGCGGCGGGCCAGACCGAGGCGGGCCAGACCGTGACGGCCGAGGTCCTCGACCAGTACGGCCTGGCCGAGATGGATGCCCGCGGGGTGATCGAACACCTCGACACGATGCCCGTCGCCGAGCGCCCCACCACGCTCGTCGCCTCGGTCCAGCCGACCGAACTCGTCCTCACCGACAACGCCGGCGGCTCCATCGCGACCCTGCCGATGCCGGACGACGAGTTCTACCTGTCCGTCGCGCCGTACCGGGACCAGACCCATGACTGCCTCTTCCACAGCCTGACCACCTGTCTCGGTGAGATGGGCGGCGAGACCGTCGACATCACAGTGACCGACGACGCGGGACAGTCGATCCTCGAGGAGACGCGCACGGTCTACGACAACGGCTTCGTCGGACTGTGGCTCCCCCGCGATCTCACCGGCACCCTCACCATCGAGCACGACGGCGCGACCTCGGAAGTGCCGATCTCCACCGGTGACGACGACCTCACCTGTCTGACCACCGCGCACCTGACCTAGATTCCGCCCCGCACCAGCTCCCAGCACCAGCTCCCAGCACCAGCTCCCACTCCCGCTTCCCGCCCCAGCGACAGCCCCAGGAGACCGCCCATGGTCACAGTCCGTACGGCCACGCGCGCCGATGCCCCCTCGATCGCCCGCATCCTCACCGAGGCCTTCCGCGACGACCCCGCGTGGTCGGTCACGCTGCCCAAGGACGAGACCCGGGCCGCCAAACTGACCGCGTACTACCTCCGCCGCGTGCGGCGACACCCCCAGTGGATCGACGTCGCGATGGACGACGGACGCCTCGTCGGCGCGATCATGTGGGCGCCCCCGGCCGACACCGGTGCCCTCGCCACCGCCGCGCGCGGAATCTCCGGCGCTGTGCGCTGGACCCTGGGTCGGCTGCCCCTCGGACGCGGCGCCCGCCACACCCACCAGATCGAGGCCTACCGGCCCACCGCGCCGCACTGGTACATCCGCGATATCGGCACCGGACCCGAGGCCCGCGGTAAGGGAGTCGGATCTGCACTGCTCGAGCACCGCCTGCGGGTCGTCGACCAGTCGCCGACCCCGCTCGCGTTCCTCGAGTCCACCACCCCGGCGAGCCGTCGGCTCTACGAGCGTTTCGGATTCGAGGCGGTGGGCTCCGTGCCGACCCTGCCCGGCCAGTCCTCGACCGCCATGGTGCGCGGGCCGCGCGAACCGTCCGCCGAACCCCGGGCGTAAGTACGCTCGCCGGTATGACGGCAGACTTCGTGACCCCCCTCACAGGCGACCCCGCCCCGGCCAATCCGGGCCGAGCGCGACAGAACGTCATCTACCGATCCGGCGTCTCCGGCATCACACCCGCGGTGCCCACCAGCGCAGAGAAGCTGGAAGCCGCAGCCCGCCGCGCCCTCCTGCGCCGACCGGGAGGGAGAAAGGCCTGGGCCTACGTCTACGGCGGTGCCGGTTCCGGTCAGACCATGGCCGCCAACCGCGACGCCTTCGACCGGCGGCAACTCGTTCCCCGCATGCTCCGCGCCACCTCCCGGCGCGACATCTCCACCACCGTGCTCGGCCAGAAGCTCCCCGCCCCCGTCCTGGTCGCCCCCATCGGTGCAGCCGGGATGATCCGCCGGGACGCCGACCTGCTTGTCGGACGGGCCGCCGCCCAGCGGGGACTGCCGTACATCTTCTCCTCGCAGGGCTCCTCGCCCATGGAGGCCACGGCCGCGGCGATGCAGGACAGTCCCCGCTGGTTCCAGCTGTACTGGAGCAGCGACGAGCAGCTGGTCGACAGCTTCATCGCCCGGGCCGAGGGCATCGACGCCGGCGCCCTGGTCGTCACACTCGACACCACCACCCTCGGGTGGCGGCCGTGGGACCTCGACCTCGGATCGCTGCCCTTCACCCGCGGGGTGGGGATCGCGCAGTACACCTCCGATCCGCGTTTCCGGCAGCTTGTCGCCGAGCGGGTGGAGCGCGAGGCCGCGGCGGGCGCGGACGCCGACGCGGTCAAGGTCACCCCGCAGGCGGCGCTGACGCTTCTCGAGATGGCGCGCAACCACCCGGGATCGTGGCGCGAGAATCTCCGCGCCCCCGAGACCAGAGCCGCCGTCCAGACATTCCTCGACACGTTCTCCAACCCGGCGCTGAGCTGGGACCACCTGGCCACCCTGCGGGACCGGACGCGACTGCCGATCGTCCTCAAGGGCGTCCTGCACCCCGATGACGCGCGGCAGGCGTTCGACGCCGGGGTCGACGCGGTCATGGTCTCCAACCACGGAGGTCGGCAGGTCGACGGATCGATCGGCACCCTCGACGCACTCGTGGCGATCCGCGAGGCCGTCGGCCCGGACCCGACCCTGCTGCTCGACTCCGGCATCCGCAACGGCACCGACGTCGTCAAGGCCATGGCCTGCGGGGCGGACGCCGTGACGATCGGCCGGCCCCACATCTACGGCCTGGCCATCGCCGGTGAACGCGGCGTCGGCGAGGTGCTGGACAACCTGCTCGCCGAGATCGACCTCACGATGTCGCTCAGCGGGGCGAGCTCCTGGGAGGAGGTCGACAGCTCGCTCCTCGCCCAGCCGCACCGGATATGAGATGAACCCCCGGTCGGCGACTGCCGACCGGGGGCTCACCCCGCGCGCGAACCCCTCGGGACTGCGCGTGAGCGGACTAGATGATCGCCTCGCCGTCGCGCCTGGACTCCGCGACCTCCTTGACGAAGCCACGCACGAGCACGGCCAGGACGCCGGCCACGATCA
The DNA here is from genome assembly GCF_057773085.1 of Dietzia sp. IBK-p2-16D. Classification (NCBI taxonomy): domain Bacteria; kingdom Bacillati; phylum Actinomycetota; class Actinomycetes; order Mycobacteriales; family Dietziaceae; genus Dietzia; species Dietzia sp. IBK-p2-16D. Next base: position 834,044 of record NZ_JBYMTL010000001.1, read on the forward strand.
CCGGCCATATGAGCACATAGATGGTGAGAAGAATCGGTGTCATGAGTATCTGACCTGCCTTTCCTAGACCCGAACCAGGTCGTCGTCGTCGTTGTCGTCGTCATCGCGTCGGCGCCGATCACTCCCGGCGGCGACCACGGCGGCGTCACCCTCGGCCTCGGCCTCGAGTTCCTCCGCGACCTCCTCCGTGTCGTAGTCGGCGGTGTCGCGGGCGATGGTGGCGAAGTCGAACTCCATCGAGCTACGGAACGACATCCCCACACAGACGAGCGTGCTCACCGCGTACGCCACGAGCGAGGCCGTCAGGGTGTCGTAGTCGCGCAGGAAGCCGAAGATGAACGGCGCACTGACCAGCGCGGCGATCGCCGCGACCACCACCGCCGGACGCAGCCCGATGAAGCCGAACACCATCAGGCCCAGCACCACGCCCACACCGATCACGGCCAGCGCCTCGATCGCGACGGGCAGGAGACCCGTGTCCGGGACGAGCCCGAACCGGGTCGGGATGAACACGGCCAGCGCCACGAGGACCGACACCGTGAAGGCGGAGTTGGTGACCTTCTTCCAGTAGAAACTCGCGATCACCGGGAACACGAGCGCACCCCACAGGGCACCGACGAACACCAGCAGATCCAGGATGTTGAACCGGATGTTCGCGAAGATCAACGCCGCCACGGTCGCCAGGATCATGGTGACGCGGCCGATGATGAGCATCGTGCGCGGGTTGGGGATCCTGCCCCGGCCACGCAGGCTCTGGCCGTACATGTCGGTCATCGCGATCGAGGACATGGCCGCCAGATCCGAGTCCGCCGTCGAGGACAGCGAGCCGATGATCATGATGAAGAAGACGGCGACGAGCACGCCCGGCAGGTACTCGGCGGCGACCTGCGGGAGCAGGTTGTTCGGGTCGCCGTCGGAGGGATCGATGCCCGCGTACAGCGCCAGCACACCCACCATGCCGATACCGATGATCGTGGCGCCGTAGCCGATGGTCGCCGTGATGAACGTCGGCTTGATGAGGTCCTCACGCACCGCGAACAGTCGCTGCGCGATGGTCTGGTTACCGATGGCGTAGGCCAGCACGGCCGCGATGTACGGGGCGCCCTGGTTGAGGAACGCATCGGAGGAGAAGAACGACTGCTGCTGCGGCGTGAGGTTCTGGGCGCCGGACTCGAACAACTCGATGCCGCCGAGGAAGAAGAACATCGCCGGCACGATGATGATCACCGCGCCGAGCATCGCCAGCACCTGGCCGAAGTCCGTCAGCACCGAGGCACGGAAACCCGACCACAGGGTGTAGAGCAGGACGCCGCCGGCGATCACGATCACGCCCTGGATGAAGCTGAACGGGCTGAGCATGGAGATCAGCGCGCCGCCGGCGATGAAGTTCGACGTCAGCGAGATGACGGAGCCGAGGATGTTGGATCCGGCCAGCATGAGCTGGGAGGACCGGCCGTGGCGGGCGAACATGACCTCCGCGAGGGTGTGCGCCTGGGGCGCGACCTTCCGGATGCGTCGCCCGAAGGGGTAGATGAACAGGATCATCAGGGCACCCCAGAGCCCGTAGTGGATCGGCCCCGAGATGCCGTAGAGGTAGCCCGAGTTGACCGAGGCGTACATGGATGACGCCCAGATCCACGTGGCGGTCATCGATGCCGCCGACATGCCGAACCCGATCTTGTGACCGGCGGTCATGAAGTCGTCGGCGTTCTCGTCCTTCTGCGCGATCCGCATGGAACCGAACATGGTTCCGCCGTAGAACAACAGTAGAAGTAGCACGACAGCGGTCGCGCTCAATGCGGTGGTTTCAAGCAACCTTTCTGCCCCTTTCCCTCTTCTTTTGTCAGACCAACGTTCCCACCATAGAGAAGTCTGGGCGGAAACTGAGAATCCTCCTGGGGAGGGCGGTTGTCGGAGAGCTCCAAAGACGGCAACCGATGTGCCGAGATCTCGCCCGGATTTCTGGGGTGCCGATGGAGGGAAGCGCCAAATCCCGTCCCGCACTCAGGCTGCGTTGTAGAAATCTCCAGGCCACCCGCGCACACCCAACAATTCTCACCGAAGTGCAACAAATACCGCCTCTGGGCAGGCGAGATACCCGGTCGGGAAACTCCGGTACACGGCCTCGGCTCGTCGGCGCACCGGGACGCAGAGACGCGTCAACTTAAGGAAGAGGTCACCGATGGGGCAGGAGGAGCTGAGCGCCCGGCCTAGCTGACGTCGTGCCCGGACTCGGCGGTGTCGTGAACGGCCTGGGCGGAGTGGGCCGAACGCCATGCCTCGCGCCAGTCATCGGCGGTCGCGGCGTCCACGGGCCCCGATAGACGCGATTCGGCTGCACTGACGGCGCTCGCGAACCGCCGGACCACTTTCCGGTACTCGACCTCCGCGGAACCCGAATCGTCCGCGTCGTCCCCGCGAGCGCGGAACAACCCCGTGGGGTCCACGTGGACGACCCGCATCCCGGCGGGAACGAGATCGTCGGGGATCCCGGCCGAGCGGACACGCTCCAGCACCTTCTGCCCCAGCGCCAGGGCGGGCATGTCCCAGGAGATGCCCTCGACCACACCGCGCGGCGGGCGGCCTGCGCGCTCGGCGGCCTTGGCCTGCTGCCACAGACGGTCCTGCTCCGCCGCATTGAGGGACCCGGACCCGTTGCCGGGCGCACTGCCGGGCGCAGCCCCGGGCCCACGACCGGGCTCACTGCCGGGCTCGTCGGTGAACCAGTACGGAGCCCGGCGGCGGAGCTTGTCGAGCAGCGCCCCGGCCACGTCGTGCACGTCGAACGGCTCGGAGTCCCGCTCCGCCCCGATCGCCGCGTGGAACAGCACCTGCAGCAGCAGGTCGCCCAGCTCGGAGACCAGCTCGTCGCGGTCACCGTCGGCCACCGCGTCGACCAGCTCCCACGACTCCTCGAGCAGGTACGGCAGGAGGGAGGCGTGGGTCTGGGCGGACTCCCACTCGCCGTCGCGGCGGATGCGGGCCATCACCTCGACGGCCTCGGCCAGGCGATCGCCGGCGGCGCCCCCCCGAGCGCCCGACGCCGTCGAGAAGACAGTTTCGCGCGCATCTGCCGAGTGGCCTTGTGCGGAACCGTCTTCTCGATGGGGAAGGTGGGCGTCGCGGTGGGGGTCGGGGTGGGCGTCGCGGGCCGAAGCGCCGGAGCTCATCGCGCCGGCGCCGTCTCGGGCTGGATCACCGGGTTCGACCCCTCCGGATCCCCGGCCATCGCCGTGAGGAAGTCGGCGGCGTACTGCAGCATCTCGTCGTCGCGCGCCTTCTCCCCACCGGCACCCGCACGCGCGCCGGCGGCCTTGGGCAGCGGGAGCAGCACGGTCTTCTGCGTGGCCCGGTACTGGGCGGCGGGGTACATGCGCTTGAGCCGCATCTGCTGGGAGTCCAGCAGGTCGAGCGGGCCCACGCGCAGGCGGGACCCGGCGAGCACGATCTCGCGGACCCGGTACTTCTGCGCGACCAGCCGCAGCCGCGAGACGGACACCACGCGACGGGCCTCGACGGGCAGCGGTCCGTAGCGGTCGAGCAGTTCCTCGACCACGGCGTCGATGTCCGCGGCCTCCCGAGCCTGCGAGAGCTTGCGGTAGGCCTCCAGCCGCAGTCGGTCGCCGTCGACGTATTCGACCGGGATGTAGGCGTCCACTGGCAGCTCGATCCGGATCTCCCCGAGTTCCTCCTCGACCTCCACCGTCTCGCCGTCGGCCACCGCACGGTAGGCCTCCACGGCCTCGCCCACGAGACGGATGTAGAGGTCGAACCCGACGCCCGCGATGTGACCCGACTGCTCGGCACCCAACACGTTGCCGGCGCCACGCAGCTCGAGGTCCTTCATGGCCACGGCCATACCGGCACCGAGGTCATTGTTCTGGGCGATGGTAGCCAGTCGGTCGTAGGCGGTCTCGGTGAGCGGCTTCTCCGGGTCGTAGAGGAAGTAGGCGTACCCGCGCTCCCGGGACCGGCCGACGCGTCCGCGCAGCTGGTGCATCTGCGACAGACCCAGCTGGTCGGAGCGGTCCACGATGAGGGTGTTGGCGTTGGAGATGTCCAGGCCGGTCTCGACGATGGTCGTACACACCAGCACGTCGTAGTCGCGGTTCCAGAAGCCGCCGACGGTCTGCTCGAGTTGCTCCTCCCCCATCTGCCCGTGCGCCACCACGACGCGGGCCTCGGGCACCAGGTCGCGGATCCTCGCCGCCGTGGAGTCGATGGTCCGCACGCGGTTGTGGACGTAGAAGATCTGCCCCTCGCGCAGCAGCTCGCGCCGGATCGCGGCGGCGACGTGCTTGTCCGAGTACGCGCCCACGTACGTCAGCACGGGCAGCCGCTCTTCCGGCGGGGTGAGGATCTGGCTCATCTCGCGGATGCCGGCGAGCGACATCTCGAGCGTGCGCGGGATCGGGGTGGCGGACATGGTGAGCACGTCCACGTGCGTGCGCAGGGAGGTGATGTGCTCCTTGTGCTCGACGCCGAAGCGCTGCTCCTCGTCCACGATCACCAGGCCCAGGTTCTTCCACTGCACCCCGGTCGCGAGGAGCCGGTGCGTGCCGATCACCACGTCCACCGTGCCGTCGGCGAGGCCCTTGAGCGTCTGCTTGGCCTCGGCGTCGGAGGTGAAGCGGCTGAGTCCCTTGATGGTGACGGGGAAACCGGTCATGCGCTCGGTGAACGTGGCCAGGTGCTGCTGCGCGAGCAGCGTGGTCGGCACGAGCACCGCGACCTGGGTGCCGTCCTGCACCGCCTTGAACGCGGCGCGCACGGCGACCTCGGTCTTGCCGTAGCCGACGTCGCCCACCACCACGCGGTCCATGGGGGCGGTCTTCTCCATGTCGTGCTTGACGTCCTCGATCGCGGTGAGCTGGTCGACGGTCTCGGTGAAGGGGAACGCGTCCTCCATCTCGCGCTGCCACGGGGTGTCGGGGCCGAAGGCGCGCCCGGGCGCGGACTGCCTCTTGGCGTAGAGCTGCACCAGCTCGGTGGCGATCTCGCGGACCGCCTTGCGGGCCTTGCGCTTGGTGTTCTGCCAGTCGGCGCCGCCCATCTTGGACAGCGTCGGGGCCTCGCCGCCGACGTACCGGCTGAGCTGACCGAGCGACTCCATGGGCACGTAGAGCCGGTCCCCGGCCGCGCCGCGCTTGCCGGGCGCGTACTCGATGACCAGGTACTCGCGGCGTGAGGAGCCGTCGCCGCCGCGCACCTGGCGCTCGACCATCTCCACGAACTTGCCGATGCCGTGCTGGTCGTGCACCACCCAGTCGCCGGCCTTCAGCGCCAGCGGGTCGACCTGGTTGCGCCGCTTGGAGTGGCGCGCCTTGGGGCGGGTGGTGGAGCCGAGGCGGTTGCCGGTGAGGTCCGTTTCGGAGACGACGACGAGGTCGTCCGCCACCCCGGCGGCGACAGTGCCCCCGGCAGCGCCAGCGCCGGTGGAGAGCGAGAACCCGCCGTGCAGGACGGCCTCGTAGACCGACACCAGTCCGGCGGCGGGTTCGGATCCCGCCGTCGCGGCCGTGGCGGGGACCTCGGCCTCCGAGAGGCGTTCCAGGATCCGGGTGACGGTGCCGTGGCCGGGCACGACCATCGCGGCCCGTCCGCCGCCGCCGACCAGGGCCCGGAGCCGGACGAACATGGCCTCCATCTCCGAGTCCTTGCCACGAGGGGCGGGCGGGTCGCCGGCGGGGACGGTGACCACCAGTCCGTCCTCGGGGTCGGTGAGGAATCCGGGCGGGACCAGCTGCCACCAGGCGCGGCCCGCCTCGGTGGCCTCGGAGCGGACGGCGGAGAAGGTGCGGTAGCCCGACCCGGACAGGTCCAGCGTCTCGCTGTCCACGGGGGCGTCGCCGCCCATAGTGGCGGCGGTCCACGAGGCCTCGAGGAACTCCCGGCCGGCGGAGGCCAGGTCGGCGGCGCGGCGGCGGACCTTGTCCGGGTCGCACACCACCACGCGGGTGCCCGAGGGCATGAGCATCGGCAGGGTCGTCATGTCCTCCGGCACGAGCACCGAGGTCAGTGCCTCCATACCGTCGCGCGGGATGCCCTCGGCCAGTGAGTCCAGCAGCTCGGCGAGCGTCGGGTTGGCGCGGTGCTCGGCGGCCAGCTCCCCCGCCTTCGCCCGCACGGCGTCGTCGAGCAGCAGCTCGCGGCACGGGAACAACACCGCGGACTCGACCTCGCCGTCCGGGAGCGAGCGCTGGTCGGCCACGGAGAACTCGCGGATCTCGGCGATGGTGTCGCCGTCGAACTCGATCCGAAGCGGGTGGTCCGCGGTGGTCGGGAAGACGTCCACGATGCCGCCGCGCACCGCCACGTCGCCGCGCCGGGCCACCATGTCCTCGCGCAGGTACGCGAACTCGGCCAGGCGCGCCATGAGCTCGGTGGGGTCGACCTCGGCGCCCTTGGCCAGCCGCACCGGCTCCCGGCGGGCCGCCCCGGGCGAGATCGGCTGCACCACCGACCGCGCCGCCGCCACGACGATCCCCGGGGGCCGCCCGGACAACACCGAGTTCAGCACCTCGAGCCGGCGACCGATCGTGTCCGCCGCCGGCGAGAGACGCTCATGGGGCAAGGTCTCCCAGCTCGGGAACTGCGCGACCTCGTCGTCGTACAGCCCCGACAGCTCGTCGGCCAGCTCCTCACACTCACGCTCCGTGGCGGTCACCACCAACAAGGGGGTGCGCTGCGCCAACGCGGCGACGAGGAAGGGCCGCAGCGCCTCCGGGGCGCGCACCACCGCGGTGTCCCGGTCCAGACCGTCGCGCAGGTCGGCCAGCGCCGGGTTGGCCAGGACCGCACCCGCCAGACCGGACAGGGCGGCGGTCGTGGGAGTGGTGGCGGGGGCGGTGGTGGTCACGCGTGTGGATCCTCCGGGTAGGGGGTTCGTCGAGCCGGGGTGTGCGGAGCGCACGGGTGGTGGGACGCACACCTGAAGGGCCGCAGATCCTCCACTCTAACCGCGCACCCGCCCCGGTAGCCTGTGCCTATGCGCGAGACCACAGACGCCGAGCACGTCGAGACCGACACCGCCCACGACACGATCGGCGCAAGGGTCTTCACCGACCGGTGGATCGGCGTGCTCCTGGCGATCGGTTCGGCGATCGCGCTGGTCGCCTCGTTCCAGCTCAGCCTGGACAAGATCCGGCTGCTGGAGAACCCGGAGTACACGCCGGCGTGCAACTTCTCCATCCTCATGAGCTGCAAGAGCGTCATCAACTCCGCCCAGGGCGAGGCGTTCGGGTTCCCCAACCCCTTCATCGGGCTCGTCGGGTACGGCATCGTCATCGCGATCGGCGTCGCCGCCGCCTCCGGGGTGCGGTTCCCCCGCTGGTACTGGGTGGGCGCGCTGCTCGGACTGACGTTCGCCGCGGTCTTCGTTCACTGGCTCGCGTTCCAGTCGATCTTTTCCATCCAGGTGCTGTGCCCGTGGTGCATGGTCGTGTGGGCCGTGACCATCCCCATGTTCTGGTACACGCTGCTGCACGTGCTGGCGAAGGTCACGCGCGCGGGCTGGGTGCGCGCACTGCAGCGATGGCACCTGGTGCCCGTGGTGGTCTGGTACCTGGCGGTGGCGGGTGTGATCCTGTGGGCCTTTTGGGACTTCTACTGGGCCGACTTCTTCGCCAACCTCTGACCGGCCGTGGAGTACACCGGGATCGACGTGGTGATCCCCGCCCACGATGAGCAGGACCTGCTCGCGGGCTGTCTCGACGCGCTCGCGGACTGCATCGCCGCCACCCCGGTCCCGGTGACCGTCACGGTCGTGCTGGACTCCTGCAGCGACGCCACCGAGGAGATCGCGCGGGGGCGGGCCCGTCTCGTGCGGACGAGCGCCCGCAACGTCGGCATCGCCCGGGCGCGCGGGTTCGACTCGCTGCGGTGTTCCTCGCCGTCGTCGCCCTCATCGTCGTCGCCCTCGTCGTCGTTGCCAGCGGCGCCCCGCACGCGGCGCTGGTACGCGACCACCGACGCCGACTCGCGTGTGCCCCGCTCGTGGCTCACCGACCAGCTGGCATTGGCCCGCGCCGGCGCCGACGTCGTGGCCGGTCTGGTCGAGGTCGACGCCTGGTCGGGCTGGGCCCCCGCCACCCGGTTGCGCTACCTCGAGGGCTACCACCCGGGCCCCGGCCACCGGCACATCCACGGCGCCAACATCGGCCTCTCCAGCGAGGCCTACCACCGGCTGGGCGGCTTCGACCCGCTCCCCGTCCACGAGGACGTCCGCCTGGTCGGGCGTGCGCAGGACGCCGGTCTGACGGTGGCGTGGTCGACCGCCGCGCCCGTGACGACCTCGTCCCGCCGGTCCGGGCGAGCCCCCGACGGATTCGCCGCCCACCTCGCCGCCATCGAAGGGACCCTTGCGCCATGAGCTCGACCGACGGCTCCACCACGTCCTCCGCGCCCACCGCCTCCCCCGCGCCCACCGGCACCATGGGGTCCGCCGACCTCGCCCGCGCGTGGATTCGCGAGGGTCGCGCCGACCTGCCCCTGCCCGCCCGTGGCGACACCCGCACGCGGTGGGCCGAGCTCACCGCGATGTGCACCCACGACATCGCCGCCGGACGCCTCGTCGAAGCCCACGCGGACGCCGACGCGATCCTCGCCGAGATCGAGGGCACCCGCGTGGGGCGCGACGAACTGTGGGGCGTGTGGGCCGCCGAGCCGCCGATGCCGGTGCTCACCGCCCGACGCCCGGGCGACGGCTCGGGCCGCGCCCCGGGTGACGGCTCGGGCCGCGCCCCGGGTGACGGGTGGGTGCTCGACGGGGTGAAGAGCTGGTGCTCCGGCGGCGACGTGTGCACGCACGCCCTGGTCACCGCCCTCGACCGCGACGACGACGAGCCCTGCCTATTCGCCGTGGATCTGCGTCACCCCGGTGTCGCCCCCCGGGCGGACGGCTGGGCGAACCCGGGGATGGCGGGCAGCCGCACCACCGCCGTCGAGTTCACCGACGTGCCGGCCCGCGCCGTCGGCAACCGTCGCTCCTACCTCGACCGGCCCGGGTTCTGGCACGGCGGTATCGGGGTGGCCGCCTGCTGGCTGGGCGCCGGGATCGCCGTGGCGCGGCCGCTGCTCGCGAGGGCGACCCGGCCCGACGTCGACCCTCACACCCTGGCCCACCTCGGAGGCGTGGACGTGGCCCTGGGCGGGGCCTCGTGGGCGCTGGACGCGGCCGCCGCGGAGATCGATCGCGACGGGCCCGACGCCGACCTCACCGCCGCGCGCCACCGGGCCGTGCGGGTCCGCGCGATGGTCGAGTCCGCGGTCGACGAGACAATCCGGCGCGTCGGCCGGGCACTCGGCCCGGCGCCCCTCGCGATGGACCCCCGTCACGCGCAGAACGTGTCCGACGCCCAGGTGTACATCCGGCAGTTCCACGCCGAGCACGACCTCGCCGGGCTGGGCGCCACCGCCCGTACCCACGGCGGGTGGGCGTGGTGACGGGTCCCGCGGCGGCCGGTTCCACTCAGTGGGCCGGCATCGGACCTGGCGACCGGGGCACTCCCCACGCGAGCTGGGACGCCTGGCTCGGCGCGCGGGCCCCGGATCCGGAGCTGACCGTTCCCGCCGGGACCCGGCGGCTGGTCGTGGTCGCGCCCCACCCCGATGACGAGATCCTCGGCGTCGGTGTCACCGCCACCCGGTTCGCCGCGGCCGGGGTGGAGGTGGCGATCGTGGCCGTCACCGACGGCGACGCCTCGCACCCCGACTCCCCCACCGTGACGCCCGCGCAGCTCGCGGCGCTGCGGGTCTCCGAGAGCCGCCGCGCCTGTGCCGTACTGGGCCTGCCCGAGCCGGTGCGGGTCGGACTGCCAGACGGCGGGGTCCATGCGCACGAGGCTCGGCTGGCGGAGGCGATCGCGGAGGCCGTCGGTGGGGCCCCCGGACCGAACTGCGTCGTGCTGAGCACCTGGCGCGGAGACGGCCACCCGGACCACGAGGCCTCCGGTCGCGCGGCCGCCGAGGCCTGCGCCGCCACCGGGGCGCGGTTGCTCGAGTACCCGGTGTGGACCTGGCACTGGGCCGAGCCGGGAGATCCGCGGGTGCCCTGGGACCGGAGACGCCGCGTCGTCCTGACGGAGTCCGAGTTCGCCGCCAAACAGGCGGCCGTCGGCGAGTTCGTCACCCAGATCGCCCCGCTCTCGGATCAGCCGGGGGACGAGGCCATCCTTCCCGACTGGATCCTCGATCGCCTGGTTACCCGCGAGGAGACGGTGTTCTGGTGAGCACCCCCGGCCGTTACTTCGAGGAGATGTACTCCGGGTCGGCAGACCCCTGGGACTTCGCCGGCTCCTGGTACGAACTGCGGCGCTACCGACTGCTCGTCGCCTCGCTTCCCGAGCAGCGGTACCGCGTGGGCTTCGAGCCCGCCTGCTCGGTGGGGGTGCTCACCGAGATGCTCGCCGGGCGGTGCGACGAGGTGCACGCGGTGGACGTCGTCGAGACCGCCGCCGGGCAGGCCCGCCGACGCGTTGAGCGTGCGGGGCTGGACCACGTCCACATCCGCACCGCCGACGCGCTGGATCCGTGGCCGCGACGGTCCTGCGACCTTCTCGTCCTCTCGGAGTTCCTCTACTACACACCGGTCGACGGGCTCGACGACCTGCTCACGTCCATGCTGCGGCTGACCGAACCCGGTGGGACCGTCGTGGCCTGCCACTGGCTGGGGCATTCGGACGACCACGCCTGCCACGGCGAGGACGTTCACGCAGCGCTCGCGCGCCGCACCGACCTCACCCGGATCGTCCACCACCGCGAGGAGGGATTCCTCCTGGAGGTCTTCCGCCGCGCCTGATTGCCGGCTGCAGCTAGTCCGGCTCCGGCTGCGGCTCCGGAGCCAACGCCTCAGCCTTGGCCTCGGCCTCCGCTCGAGTGACGAGATGCACTATCGCCTCGGTGTGCAGCCGGAACAACTCCCGGACGTCCGCGTCCCCGGTCAGGGATGCGAGGAAGATTCCGTCCCCGCCGGCGAGGGCGTACGTCGCGAGCACCCGGGCGTCCCCCTCCGGCAGCCCCGGCCGGACCCGGCACAGTTCCGCCGCGATGCGGTCGAGAGCCTCCCGGCGCAGGCGGAGGTAGATGCCGCGGGCGGCCGGCTCCACGGGCCTGCGCTCCAGCGCCAGCATCAGACACAGGCGGAGGAAGTCGGGCGAGTCGCGGAACGTCCTGGCCACCCCCAGGCAGAAGGCGGTCACGCGCTCCCGCAGGTCCTCGCCTTCCCCGCGGGTCACCTGACCCAGCCAGAGTTCGACGCTCTCCTCCACCACGGCCGCCAGCAGTGCGTCCTTGTCCGCGAAGTGCCAGTAGATCGAGCTCGCGGGGAGCCCGCTCTCCTTGCTCACCTGTGCGATCGAGGTTCCCTCGTACCCGCGTTCACCGGCGACAGCGGCAGCGGCGTCGATGATCCTGCGCCGGGACTCCCTCCCTTTGGCCCGGGTGCGCCTGCCCGTGGTCCCGGTCGATTTCTCAGCCATCCGATCCCTCGTTCCTGTGTCCGGCGACTCATTGCGAACTCCCCGCCCCAGACTTACTGTAGTGATCACTACAGTACCGTGCGGCGACCGCCGCCAGCACAGGAAGAGTGGAGAAATGATCGAATCGTTGACCCGGAACTGGTGGGTCCAACTCGTCCGCGGAGCTCTGGCGATAAGCCTCGGCGCGACCGCGCTGGTCTCGCCTGCCACGACCATGACGCTCGCGGTGTTCCTCGTCGCCGCGTTCGCCATCGGCGACGGCGCGATGACCATGACCACCGGCCTCGCGATGCCGGACCGCGCCCCCGGCCGCGGCGGGATCGTCCTCGCCGGCGCCGGCTTCGTGATCCTCGGGCTGGTCGTGCTGTTCTGGCCCGGCATCTCGGCGACCGCGCTGACCCTGCTCTTCGCCGCCTGGCTGGTCGCCTCCGGCGCCCTCGTCGCCTTCGGCGCGCACACGCTGCGCTCGGCGATCCCCGACCAGTGGGTCATGGTGGCCCTCGGCATCGTCCTGGCCATGGTCGGGCTCGGAGTGGGCATCGTGGGCCCCGCGGCGATCGGCACGTTCGTCACCTTCGCCGGCTGGTTCGGTCTCGCCGTGGGCGTGGTCATGGTCGCGGTGGCGTTCCGACTCCGTGCCGACTCCGACCGGCTCAAGCGCCGGGTAGCCGTCGCAGCCTGAACCGCGCCGCCCTCATCCACCGGCAAGGGCCGGGCGTCCCAAGTGCGACGCCCGGCCCTTTTGCCATGTGACCGTGCGACCTACTACGGGCTTCCGGGCCCCGGGCGCATGTCGCGACCCTGCGGCGTGCCACCGAGCTGGCTCGGCACGCTGTACTTCTCGAGGACGTCGACCTCCAGCGTCGGCGAGGGATCGAGATGCGAGAGCCCGTTGAAACAGAGGTTGACGATGTGCGCGGCGACCTCTTCCTTGGGCGGCGTGCGGGCGTCGAGCCACCACTGGGCGGTACCGGAGACCATCCCGACCAGGGCCTGCGCGTACACGCTGGTGGTGATGGGGTCGAACCCACGGGCGACGAACTCCTCCTCGAGGATGTAGGTCACGCTCGCGGTGGCGTCGTTGAGCAGGGTCGAATACGAGCCCCCGCCCACCGGGGACGATTCGCGCACCAGGATGCGGAAGCCGTCCGTGCGTTCCTCGACGTAGCGCAGCAGCGCCATCGCCGCGCGCTCGATGCGCCGCCGCGACCCCTCACCCTGCAGCGCCTCGGTGATCTCCGCACCGAGGTAGGCGAGCTCTCGGTCACACACGACCGCGTAGAGACCCTCCTTGCCGCCGAAGTGCTCGTAGACCACCGGCTTGGACACGCCCGCCGCCGCGGCGATGTCCTCGACGGTCGCGGCGTCGTACCCGTTCTCCGCGAAGATCCGCCGACCGACCTCCACCAGCTGCTGCCGCCGCTTGGCAGCAGACATCCTGGTCCTCGGTGCCGGTACGCCCACGCCCGTCATGTCCCACCCCTTTTTCCGATGACCCGAGAATAACCACCTCTCGATCACGCTCCCCCCGTTCGGCGGCTCACCGACCCCGTCGGCACCCGAACGCATGTATCATTGTTGACGCATCACCAACTTGAGGCGAAGGAGCGAACAATGGCAATTCGACAGCCCGGACATCGCGGCACCATCGGCACCGTGACCGAGCACGGAGTCCCCTCGACCGTGGACATCGTGGTGATCGGCTCCGGCGGCGCCGGCCTCACCGCGGCGTTGACCGCCGCCAGGGACGGCGCGAGCGTGCTGGTCGTGGAGTCCCTCGAGATCGTCGGCGGCGCGACCGGCGTCTCGGCCGGCGCCGCCTGGATCCCCGCCCACGGATATTCGACCAAGGAACTCGGGGTGGACGACTCCCTCGATGACGCCCGCACCTACATCTACGGTGACGGTCGCGGCGAGACGCTCGACCACGAGGTCATCGAGACCTTCCTCCAAGAGGGCCCCAAGGTCGCCCGCTACATCGAGGCCAACACCAAGTTCGGCTGGATCCCCGTGATCTGGCCCGACTACCACTCGGACATCCCCGGTGCCTCCGTCGGCCGCGCCCTGTTCCCCGGGCCGTACAACGCCGAGGGCCTCGGCGAGGCCGCGCAGTACGTCCGCCCGGCGCTGACCTCGGGTATGGCCAAGAACCCGATGCCGTTCTGGGCGCTGGCCGGTCTCACGACCGACGCCTCCTGGATGGCCGGCCCCGCGCTCGTGGGTGCGCTGCTCGAGGCCGGGCTGGTCGCCGGTGTCGAGGTGCGCGTCCAGGCCCCGGCCGAGCGACTGTTGATCGAGAACGGCGCGGTCACCGGCCTGGTCATCTCGGCTGACGGCACCGAGCACACGGTGCGCGCCAACAACGGCGTGATCATCGCCTCGGGCGGCTTCGAGACCTCCGACGAGCTCGCCACCGAGTATCTGGACGGGCCACTGGGCACGCACGTCTCCCCCAAGGGCCACAACGGCATCGCCGTGCAGCTGGCCAAGGAGGTCGGCGCCGAGCTCACCACGATGGACGCCGCCTGGTGGATGCCCGGTGTGCAGATCCCGGGCGAGACCCTGGACGGCGTGGCGTTCGCGCGGCTCCTGCTGGGTGAGCGTTCGCTGCCCCACTCGATCATCGTGAACTCCGCCGGCAAGCGTTTCGCCAACGAGGCCCTGTCCTACGACCAGTTCGGCGGCGCCATGCGCGCGACCAACGACGAGACAGGCGGCAGTAACGACCCGGCGTACTTCGTCTTCGACCAGAACTTCTGGGACAAGTACGGCCTCTTCGGCTCGGTGCCCGGCGGCGAGGTCCCCGAGTACATCCACCAGGCGGCCTCGCTGTCCGCGCTGGCGAAGAAGATCGGCGTGGACGAGGTCGGCCTGCTCAAGACGGTCGACGAGTTCAACCCCGAGGCCGCCGCGGGTCGCGATCCGTGGTTCGGCCGCGGCGAGGCGCTGTTCGACCGGTACTTCGGTGACTACAAGCCGTTCCTCGGTCGCTTCTCCTCCGGGTCGTTCGCCCCGGCCGCGACCATGAAGGCCCAGATCGCGCTCGCCCTGGGAGTCGCGCCGATCGTCAACCGCGCCGCGAAAAAGGTCGCACAGCGCAACGACGCCGAGGCGGTCCGTAAGGCACTCGTCGGGCCGCTGGCCAAGTTCATGAAGCCGGTGCTCTCCTCGCCCCGCTCGTCGACGCTCGGCCCGCTGGAGAAGGGCCCGTTCTACGCGGTGAAGGTGCACGCCTCGGCACTGGGCACGGTCGGCGGTCCCGTCACCGATGCCTCCGGTCGCGTGATCACCACGTCCGGTGCTGTTGTTCCGGGCCTGTACTCGGCCGGTAACGCCGGTGGCGCTCCCACGAAGGGCTTCTACGCCGGAGCCGGCGGCACCATCTCGCTCGGCCTGGTGTTCGGGCACCTCGCCGGCAAGATCGCGGCAGCGACGCCGACGACCCCCGGAGCCGCTTCCGACCCGCAGACCGCGTAACCCCGCGCGGCGGCGATTGTCGCTGCTCGCAGAAGGTTGGGCCCAACGGTGCGCAGGTACGCATCGGTGGGCCCGACCTCATGTGCCAGACTGGTGACGGCCCGTTCGCGGGCCGTTCCCCCGTGGTGTAATCGGCAACACTCCTGATTTTGGTTCAGGCATTTCAGGTTCGAGTCCTGGCGGGGGAGCTAGAAGATCCCGCCGAAGATCCCCAGCGCCAACACCAGCAGCAGGATCGCAATGAGCGCGAACGCCGTCAATGCCGGCTGCCGAGCGCGCCGCGGCGAGCGCTTCACCTCGTCGTCGGGCGGGAAGGTCGGGTCCTGCTCCGGTCGACCGGGTCCGTTCATCCCCGTCACGAGTACCGCTCCTCCTCCATCCGGACATAGGTCTCCAACAGTTCGAGGCCGTGCTCACCATCGGCACCCTCCGCGCGCAGACCCGTACGCATCGACTCCAGCAACTCCCGGCCGTGCGGGAACGGCGGCAGCAGCGGGACGTCCGGGTCGGTGATCACGTCGATCACGGTCGGTCGATCCGCGAGGAACCCCGCCTCGAGGGCGGGCACGAGCTGGTCGGGCTCCTCCACCCGCACCCCACGCAACCCCAGCAGTTCCGCGTAGCCGGCCATGTCAAACGGCGGCACGTCCTGCGACCGCGCGAACCGGGGCTGCGACTCGCTCTCGCGTTGTTCCCAGCTCACCTCCGCCAGGTCCCGGTTGCTGAGCACCACGATCACCATCGTGGGGTCCTCCCAGCTCGGCCACGCCTCGGACACGGTGATGAGCTCGTTGATCCCCAGCATCTGGATCGCCCCGTCCCCGGCCAGGACCGCGACCGGTTTGGCGGGCGCGGTGGCCTTGGCGGCGATCGCATACGGGATCCCGCACCCCATCGACGCCAACGTCGACGACAGGTGGGCGGGCACGGACGTCGGCAGGTCCATCTGCCGTACGTAGTGGTAGACGCTGCTGCCCACGTCCACCGCGAGGCGCGCGTCGTGGGGCAGGTGGTCGGCAAGCCGCCGCGCGACCAGCTCGGGGTTCACCCCCCGGGCGGGCAGTTCGGCGCGCTCGCGGGAGATCTCCCGCCACTGTCCCACCCACTTCTCCACCTCGCCGCGCCAGCCGGAGCGGTCCCGCTCGGACACGCGCGCGGTGAGCTCACGCAGCGCCGCCGCGGCGTCGCCCACCATGCCGACCTCGATCGGATACCGGTTCGCCAGGTGCACCGGGTCCAGGTCGATCTGCACCGCCCGCGCCCGCCCGGGCTCCGGGTAGAACTCGGTCCACGGGTCGTTCGACCCGACGATCAGCAGGGTGTCGCAGTTCTGGAGGATGCGCGCGCTCGCCGTCGTCCCCAGATGGCCCATGGTCCCGCCCACCAACGGCGAGGACTCGTCCACGTAGGGCTTCCCCAACAGGCTCATCGTCACGCCTGCGTCCAGGCGCTCGGCGAGTTCCATCAGTTCGGCCTGCGCACCGGCCACGCCGCGCCCGGCGAGGATCGCGATCCGCTCCCCCGCGTCGAGCACCTCCACGGCGCGCGCCACGTCGTCGTCGCGGGGCACGGTGACCCCGTGGGTCCACTCGGGCGCGGTGACCACCACCCCGTGTTCCTGATCGAGGTCCTCGCCCAGTTCCGGCGCCTCCGCGTTCTGCACGTCGTGGGGAAGGATGACGACGACGGGCGTCCGGTGCGTCAGCGCGGAGCGGAACGCCCGGTCGATCACCATGGGCGCCTGCTCGGCCGACGCGACCGTCTGAAGATACGGGCCCGCGACATCCGCGAGGACGTTGCCGAGGTTGATCTCCTGCTGGTAGCCCGACCCGAGCACGCTGGTGTGCTGCTGCGCGACGAGCGCCACGACGGGCACGCTGTCGAGTTTGGCGTCGTAGAGGCCGTTGAGCAGGTGGATCGCGCCCGGGCCCTGCGTCGAGGTCACCACCCCGACCGCGCCCGAGTACTTGGCGTCGGCGACGGCCATGAACGCCGCCGACTCCTCGTGCCGCGCCCGCCCGAAGACCGGGGCGATCTCGGAGCGCTGCAGCGCCCCGAGCAGCGGGTTGTTGCCGTCCCCGGCGTAGCCGTAGATCCGTTCGACGTCCCACGCCACCAATCGTTCGACGACGAGGTCGGCCACCGTCCTGTCCGTGGTCATACGCGTGCCCCTTCCGCTCGTCAGCCGTAGTGGCCCTCACCGTAGGGGCCGCACCCGCGGGTCTCCACCGGTCACGGCGGCGCGGGCCCGCGCCAGCGGTTGTCCGGCGGACGGGGCGGATCTATCGTCCGCGGCATGGAGACCGATCTGAAGGCGCTCGCGCTCGTGTGCTCGCTCAAGGCCTCGCCGGCCGAGTCGAGCAGCGACCTCATCGCCCGCCAGGTCCTCGACGAGCTCGCCGGTCACGGCGTGGGCGGGGAAACCGTCCGGGTCGCGGATCACGACGTCCGTCCGGGGGTCGACGACGACATGGGCGACGGCGACGAGTGGCCCGCCATCCTCGACAAGGTCCGAACCGCCGACATCCTCGTGCTGTCCACGCCGACCTGGCTCGGCAATCCGTCCAGCAT
Source organism: Dietzia sp. IBK-p2-16D (assembly GCF_057773085.1). NCBI lineage: Bacteria > Bacillati > Actinomycetota > Actinomycetes > Mycobacteriales > Dietziaceae > Dietzia > Dietzia sp. IBK-p2-16D. The sequence continues at coordinate 851,569 of NZ_JBYMTL010000001.1, forward strand.
CGCGCAGCGGGTGCTGGAGCGTCTCGACGCGCAGCTGTCGGCGACCGACGACGAGGGCCGTCCGGCGATGTTCGGCAAAGTCGCCGTGGTCGCAGTGGTGGGTAACGAGGACGGCGCGCACAAGATCGTCGCCGACATGTTCCAGGGCCTGAACGACATCGGGTTCACCATCCCGGCGCAGGGCTGCACCTACTGGAACAACGAGGCCATGAACCCGGTGGACTACAAGGATCTCGCGGAGACGCCGTCGGCCGTGGCCTCGACCATCACCACGCTGTCGTCCAACGCGGTGCACCTGGCGCGGCTCCTGCGGGGCGAGCAGTACCCGGCGGTCTAACCCTTCGTGCCGCGCTCGACCGCGCTGCGGACGGTGTAGCGCAGGAACGCCGGGAAGGCGACCGCGCAGATCACCACGCCGATCACCACCAGTACGCCACCGCCGGACGCGGCGACCGCCGTACCGACAGACGCCGCGGCCACGCCGTGGGCCACGTCGCCGATCCGCGGACCGCCCGCCACCACCACGATGAACACGCCCTGCAGCCGGCCGCGCATCTCATCGGTGGCCGAGTCCAGCAGGATGGCCTGCCGGAATGCCGCCGAGACCATGTCGACCGCTCCGCCGAACGCGAGCGCGGCGAGGGCGAGCCACAGCCACCAGGCCGAGCCGCCGGGCGAGGCCGCCGCCACGAACACGCCGAACGCCACCATCGCCAGGCCCCACAGCGCCACGCACACCAGCACCGCCAGGCCCTGCCTGCGCACGCGCGGGATCCAGCCGGAGAACACCCCGCCGGCCACGGCGCCCACGCTCATCGCGGCGAACAGCAGCCCGAGGGCGGTGCCGCCCGTCGCGGGGTCGCCGAACGACTCGGTGGCGATCTGTGGGAACAGCGCCCTCGGCATGCCGAAGACCATCGCGATGACGTCCACGAGGAACGAGGCCAGCAGGATGCGGCGGGTGGCCAGGTAGGCGAACCCGTCGATCACCGACCTCAGCCCCACCGACCCCCGCTCCCCCTCGACCGGCTGCGGGGGGAGCCGGAACACCGCGTACAGGGTGGCGAGCAGCGCGACCGCGGTGAACAGGTACATCGTCGACAGGCCCAGGACCGGGATGAGGATCCCCGCGGACAGGGGCCCGACGATCGCCCCGAACTGCATCACCGTCATGTTCAGGGCCGAGGCGGAGGCCAGCTGGTCGGAGGGGACGATCCTCGGGATGATCGCCGAACGGGTGGGCTGGTTGACGGCGAAGAACGCCTGCTGGACCGACAACAGCGCCATCACCACCCACACGTTCCGGTTGCCCGCCGCGGCCTGCGCCCAGAACAGCAGCGAGGTGGCGATCAGCCCGGTGGTGGTGACCATGAGCAGGCGACGCCGGTCGAGTGCGTCGGCCAGCGCGCCGCCCCACAGGCCGAACACGACGAGGGGCACCAGCGCGAACACGCCGGTGAGCCCCACATACGCCGAGCTGCGGGTGATCTCGAAGACCTGCTGGGGCACCGCGACGATCGACAGCTGCGCCCCGATCACCGTGACGATGTTCGCGAGCCACAGTCTGCGGAAATCCGGCGACCGGAGGGGACGGGTATCCGCCAGCTGGCGCCTCAGAACTGACACGCCGGGCACGCTACCCCGGTCCGGGACGGTTCGATTCGTCGGAGTCACCCTCTATCCTCGGACAGACAGTGCTGCAATTGCACAGACGTTGACCCCCATCCCCCACACGGCGCTGCCACGCCCGAGGAGATTTGATGACCACACCCGAGACCGACCGTTCAGCGCCCGAACATGCACAGACCGCGGTCATCGTCCTGGCCGCCGGATCCGGCACCCGGATGAAGAGCGCGACCCCCAAGATGCTGCACCGGGTATGCGGGCGGACGATGCTCGGCCACGCACTCCACGCCGCGGCCGGGCTCGAGCCGGACGCGATAGTCGTGGTCGTCGGTCATCAGCGCGAGCAGGTCTCGGCCGCGGTCGACGAGTTGTCGGCCGAGCTCGGTGTGCCGGTCTCCACCGCCGTGCAGGAGGAGCAGAACGGCACGGGCGACGCGGTCGCGGCCGGGATGTCGGCACTGCCCGACGGATTCTCCGGAACCGTCCTGGTGACCACCTCGGACATCCCCCTGCTCGACGCCGACACCCTGCGCGAGGTGGTGACGCGCCACGACATGCGCCCCCGCGCCGCGGTCACCGTGTTGACGTCGACCGCGCCCGACCCCACGGGGTACGGCCGCATCGTGAGGAACGACGACGGCGAGGTGCTCAGGATCGTCGAGCACAAGGACGCCTCGGAGGACGAGCGGGCGATCGACGAGGTCAACTCCGGCATCTACGCCTTCGACGCCCGAGTCCTGCGGGACAAGCTCGGGCAGCTGGGCACCGACAACTCGCAGGGCGAGCTGTACCTGACCGACGTCATCCAGCTCGCCCGGCGGGACAACGGCCTCATCCGCGGTCACCGCGTCGAGGACCCCGATCTGGTCGCGGGTGTCAACGATCGCGTGCAGCTGGCGGCACTGGCCGGCGAGATGAATCGTCGCCTCTGTGAGTCGGCGATGCGGGCGGGGGCGACGATCGTCGACCCGTCCGGTACGTGGCTCGACGTGGGCGTCCGGACGGGCCGTGACGTCACGATTCTGCCGGGCACCCACCTGGAGGGCGCCACCGAACTCGACGACGGTGTGACCGTGGGACCGGACACCACGCTCCGGGACACGGTGGTCGGCGAGGGCGCGACGGTCGTGCGTTCACATGCGGTGAGCGCCACAATCGGGGCTGGCGCCGAAGTCGGCCCGTTCGCGTACCTGCGGCCCGAGGCGGACCTGGGCGAGCACAGCAAGATCGGGACGTTCGTCGAGGTCAAGAAGTCGATGATCGGTGCCCACACCAAGGTTCCGCACCTCACCTATGTTGGCGACGCACAGATCGGCGAGCACACCAACATCGGGGCATCGAGCGTGTTCGTCAATTACGACGGCGTGACCAAGAACCGTACAGTGATCGGCGATCACTGCCGCACCGGTTCGGACACCATGTTCGTCGCGCCGGTGACCGTCGGAGACGGGGCCTACTCGGGCGCGGGTACCGTGATCAAGGATGACGTCCCTCCCGGCGCCCTCGCGGTCTCGGGTGGACGGCAGAGGAACATCGACGACTGGGTGATCGAGAACCGGCCGGATTCCGGTTCGGCGGAGGCCGCCCGTCGTGCCCGGAACGACTCCCAGAAGGACGGACTCACGACGTGAGCGACTGGATCGACAACCAGAAGAACCTGATGTTTTTCGCGGGGCGTGCACACCCCGAGCTCTCCGAGCAGGTCGCCGCCGAACTGGGCGTCGAGGTCACCCCGCAGACCGCGCGCGACTTCGCCAACGGCGAGATCTTCGTCCGCTTCGAGCAGTCCGTCCGTGGCTGCGACGCGTTCGTGCTGCAGAGCGCCCCGGCGCCGCTGAACAAGTGGATCATGGAGCAGCTCATCATGATCGACGCGCTCAAGCGGGGAAGCGCCAAGCGGATCACCGCCGTCCTGCCGTTCTACCCGTACGCGCGGCAGGACAAGAAGCACCGGGGCCGTGAGCCCATCTCCGCCCGTCTCATCGCGGACCTGCTCAAGGCCGCCGGCGCCGACCGCATCATCACGGTCGACCTGCACACCGATCAGATCCAGGGCTTCTTCGACGGCCCGGTCGACCACATGCACGCCCAGGGGCAGCTGTCGGACTACGTCCGTCAGCACTACGGGACGGACAACATCGTCGTGGTCTCCCCCGACGCCGGCCGCGTCAAGGTGGGCGAGAAGTGGGCCGACGCCCTCGACGGCGCCCCGCTCGCGTTCGTCCACAAGACCCGCGATCCCAACGTGCCCAACCAGGTCAAGTCCAACCGCGTGGTCGGTGACGTCGAGGGCAAGACCTGCGTCCTCATGGACGACATGATCGACACCGGTGGAACCATCGCCGGCGCCGTCAAGGTGCTCAAGGACGCCGGTGCCGGTGACGTCATCATCGCCACCACCCACGGCATCTTCTCCGACCCGGCCGCCGAGCGTCTCGCCACCTGCGGGGCCAAGGAGGTCATCACCACCGACACGCTGCCCATCCCGCCGGAGAAGCGGTTCGAGAACCTCACCGTGCTGTCCATCGCGCCGCTGCTGGCCCGGACCATCCACGAGGTGTTCGAGAACGGCTCGGTGACCAGCCTCTTCAACGGCTCCGCCTAGCATGTCCGCGGACCGGGCGGTGGGCGCCACCATCTACCACAATCCCCGCTGCTCCAAGTCCCGGCAGGCGCTGGAACTACTGCGCGAGCGGGGCGTGGAGCCGACGATCATCAAGTACCTCGACACTCCCCCGGACGTCGAGCAGCTGCGCACCCTCATCGCCGACGCCGGCCTGACGGTGCGGGAGGCGGTGCGCGTCAAGGAGGCCGAGTTCACCGAACTCGGACTCATCGACGCCTCCGATGATGAACTGCTCGCCGCGATGGTGGCCCACCCCCGCCTGATCGAGCGGCCTTTCGTCGTCACCGACAAGGGCACCCGCCTCGCGCGCCCCACGGCGGCGGTCGAGGAGATCCTCTGACCCGCCGCTCCACACCCGGGCCGGCGGGTCGGGCGATTTTGGGCGCCGCACCCCGCACCGCTAGGCTGGTCGGGTCATCTCGGCGAGGGAGGACCCGCATCAACCCGGGCCACTCCGTTATCGACGCGATCATTGTCGGCGTGGTCCCGGTGGACCGGCCTCGGCGATCGTCTCGATCGCCGAGGAGGTACCACTCGTAGAGCGGCACGCTCTCCCACTCCGACGAAAAGGCAGTCATGGCCAAGGAAATCAACAACCTCAAGACCTCCACCCGCACCGAGTTCGGCAAGGGCTCCGCCCGCCGCGCCCGTCGTGAGGGCCAGGTGCCGGCGGTGCTGTACGGCCACCACACCGAGCCCCGCCACCTCCTGCTCGACGCGCTCGAGTTCGCCGCCGTGCTCCGTGCGCACGGCACCAACTCCCTGCTCACCCTCGACATCGAGGGCGAGGAGCAGCTCGCGCTGCCCAAGCAGATCGACGTGCACCCGCTGACCCGCATCATCGAGCACACCGACCTGCTCGTGGTGAAGAAGGGCGAGAAGGTCGTCGTCGAGGTCTACGTCGTCCTCACCGGTGAGGCCGCCCCCGGCACCCTGGTCACGACGGACGCCGACTACATCGAGATCGAGGTCGAGGCGACCGACATCCCCGAGGAGTTCGAGCTCTCGCTCTCCGGTGTCGAGGCCGGCACCCAGTTCACCGCCGCGGACATCACGCTGCCCTCCGGCGCGACCCTGGTCTCCGATCCGGAGACCCTGCTGGTCAACGTCATCGAGGCGCCGTCCGAGTCCGACCTTGAGTCCGACGAGGAGTCCGCGCCCCAGGGCGAGGCTGCCGAGGACGCCGCGAAGGCCGCCGAGGAGGCCTGATCCTCCCGCGCGTACAGCACGCGCATGCCGCCTGAACGGCGGCGACCGGCCACGGGCCCGGGACGACCACAGTGTCATCCCGGGCCCGTCCCGTATTTCCTGAAAGACCATGCCCCCGTGGCCGCTCGCGCATCGGGATCACGCGCGTATCGGGGTCAGCCGCGGATGAGACCCAGCGCCAGCACCAGCATCATCACGGCGATTCCGCCGTCGAGCACCCGCCACGCTCCCGGCTTGGCGAACAGACCCCTCAACGCCTTCCCCCCGAAGCCGATGAGCGAGAACCACATCACGCCCGCGATGAAGGCCCCCGCCGCGAATACCCAGCGCAGGTCGGCCCCCTGCTGATTGGCGAGCGTGCCGAGGAACACCACGCAGTCGAGGTAGGCGTGCGGGTTGAGCCAGGTGAAGGCCGCGCAGGCCGCCACCGCACCGAGCGTCGACGGCACTCGGGCGCTGCCGTCGACCTGTAGTCCGTCACCGGGGCGGATCGCGCGGGAGGCGGCGAAGACCCCGTACGCCAGCAGGAACACGACGCCGATCCACTTCATCACGGTGATCGCCGCGGGCGCGGACTCGATGAGCACACCCACCCCGGCCACCCCGAGCAGGATGAGCGCCGCCTCGGACACCACGCAGAACGCGACGATCGGCACCATCGCCACGTCTCCGCGAATCGATCGCTGGAGGACGTAGGCGTTCTGCGCGCCGACGGCGGCGATGAGCCCGAGGCCCATCCCGACGCCCATGAGAAGAGTCGAGGTAGTGGTCACCTGTTCAGATTAGGTCGCCCGATTCAGTAGTGCGACTACACTTTCTGCTCTAGCATTAGTTGCACTTATGAACACTCTCCAACTCGGTCACCTCCGGACCCTCGTCGCCGTGGTGGACCTCGGGTCGTTCGAGGCCGCCGCAGCCCACCTGCACATCACCCAGTCCGCGGTGTCCCAGCGGATCCGCGCCCTCGAGGAGTCGGCGGGACGGATCCTCGTCCGTCGCGAGCGCCCGATCTCGGCCACCGACTCCGGCGAGATAGTCCTGCGCACCGCACGGCAGATGCTCCACCTGGAGGAGTCACTCGCCGGTGAACTCGACGTCTCCGCGTCCACCCAGGAACACGTGGTGCTGGCTGTGGCGTGCAACTCCGATTCCCTGGCGACGTGGTTCCTCGATGCCATGACCGAGGTCCACGCGGCCGGCCGGGTGGTCTTCGACATCCGCCGTGAGGACGAGTCACTGTCCAGCGAGTTGCTGCGCCGCGGAGAGGTGATGGCCGCAGTGACCAGCCAGTCCCGCCCGGTGCAGGGATGCCGGTCGCAGCCCCTGGGCTCCATGCGGTACCTGGCCTGCGCCAGCCCGGGCTTCGTCTCCCGGCACCTGAGGGGCGGCTCGACCACCGCCGCGCTCGGGCGGGCCCCCATCGTCGACTTCGACCGCAGCGACGGCCACCAGAACCACCACTACCGTCGCCTGGCCCGCCGCGAGCCCACCGGGCCACGGCACTTCATCCCCAGCTCACACGATCACGTCCGCGCGATCGTCGCAGGGCTGGGGTGGGGCCTGATCCCCGAGCAGCTGGCCACCCCGTGGCTCGTCTCCGGTGAGATCGTCGACGTCTCCCCCGATCACCACCTCGACGTCCCCCTGTTCTGGCAACACTGGAAGCTGCAGTCACCGGACCTCGACGCCCTCACCGCCGCGGTCCTGGACACGGCCCGCACCGAACTGCGGGCCTGATCGCACCGTCTGGGATCATGGGCGCCGTGACTACCGCTGAGACGCCCGGCCCCACCCTCATCGTGGGCCTGGCCAACCCCGGCCCCGACTACGAGGGAACCCGCCACAACATCGGCTGGGACGTCCTGCGGGAGTTGGCCTCCCGCGCCCTGCCGATGCCGGCGACTTTCTCCAGCCACAAGCGGACCAACTGCGAGATCGCCCAGACCCGACTCGCCGACACTCCGGTCGTCCTGGCCCGACCCCGCAGCTACATGAACCTCTCGGGGGGTCCGGTCGCCGCGGTCGCCAAGTACTTCTCGGTAAAACCCACCGACATCATCGTGATCCACGACGAGATCGACATCGACTTCGGTCAGGTCCGCCTCAAGCGCGACGGCGGCGAGGGCGGGCACAACGGCCTGCGCTCGCTGTCCGGCTCGCTCGGCACCCGCGACTACATCCGCGTGCGCGCCGGGGTGGGCCGCCCGCCCGGCCGGATGGCGGTGGCCGACTTCGTCCTCAAACGCTTCTCCAAGCTCGAACAGCCCGACGTGCCGTTCCTCATCCAGGACGCCGCCGACGCCGTCGAACTCCTCCTCAAGCACGGGCTGGAGACGGCACAGAACCAGGTCCACTCGGCGTGACGCGCTCCCGGCGGTTCGAGCGCGAGGCCCACCTGGGTACCGGAGCCGAGCTCTTCCGCCGCGCGAGTGCAGCACTGATCAACTGGGACATGCATCGGCGGGCCGGCCTCGTCGTCGTCGCCACCGGACCCGCCACCCCCGGTCGCACCGTCACCCTCCGTCCGAGGACCGGCCCCGGCGCGTGGTTACGCCTGGCCGCCCCCTGCGAGGTCACGGAGGTCATCGACCAAGGCGACGCACGTGGTTTCACCTACCGCGCCCTCCCGGGCCACCCCGAGCGTGGGTGGGAGACGTTCCTCGTCCGTCACGATCCCGTCTCCGACGCCGTCGCGCTGACCGTCACCGGCGAATCCGCGCACGCGACCCTGCTCGCGCGGCTGGGCGCACCCCTCGCCCGCGTCGAGCAGGAGCGGATCACCCGCCGCTACCTCGCCGCCCTCCGTGAGCAGCCCTGACCCGTCGCACCGGCCCGCACGTCACAGGTCGTACAGCTCCCGGAGCCGGTCGAGAAGCGCCACCAGCGCGCCCTCCCTCAGGGCCTCCGCGACCGAGCCGTCGACGAACCGCTCCGTCCGGACCACCCAGGTGAGCAGCGCGCGGGTCAGATCCTCGTCCGAATATTCCGCCAGCCCGGTGAGATCGGTCAGGGAGCCGTCCGACATCCCGCGCCGCTCCAACTCGTCCAGATACCCGTGCCGGGTGAGCACTCCCCCGCCGAACGCCTCCATCACGGCCAGCGTGTCCTCGCCGTAGGTCGGATACCGCACCAGGTAGGTTCCGTCCCTGTCCCGCTGGCCGCCCGCCCAGGTCACCCCGTCGGCCGCCCGCAGGCGATCGACCACGGGGAGCAGTTGCCGGAACGCAGCCCTGCGTTCCTCGACGCCCTGCGTGGTACTGCTCTCGTCCATACCGGTCCCTGCCTCTGCGCGTCAGGTGACGCCGCTCGTCCGCACCGTATCGAGCAGGTCCGACACCGAACGGCGGGAACCTCTCCTTGCCTGACCATCGGTGGCCACGGGGCGGATCGTTACGGCACCTAGCGATCTCCGGCCGGACCGGGGCCGCGTTCCCGCCACCCCGACCGCGCCCCCTCGGCGCCCATCGCACCCCCTCGCCGCCCCTGACCTCGACTTTCACTCCCCCGTCGCCCCCGGTCACCCTGCCTCCGGATTGGGTGCTCGGACGTGCGCGGACGTACCCTGGGTGACGACGACGAGGGCCGTCGACTGCCGTGAGGAGTGCGTGTGACCGAGACCGCCGAGGACACCGGAACGGGCGGGCACGCCACGAGTGCGGACGCCGGCGCGGACGTCAGCTCCGAAGTCGCGCGCCGCCGGACGTTCGCGGTGATCGCGCATCCGGACGCCGGCAAGTCCACGCTCACGGAGGCGCTCGCGCTGCACGCCCGGGTGATCACCGAGGCCGGCGCGGTCCACGGCAAGTCGGGCCGCCGCTCCACCGTGTCGGACTGGATGGAGATGGAGAAGGCCCGCGGTATCTCCGTCAGCTCCACGGCACTGCAGTTCACCTACGCACCGGAGGGATCGGACCCGGGCGACGACCCGTACGTCATCAACCTGGTCGACACCCCCGGCCACGCCGACTTCTCCGAGGACACCTACCGCGTCCTCACCGCCGTCGACGCGGCGGTCATGCTCATCGACGCCGCCAAGGGCCTCGAGCCGCAGACCCTCAAACTGTTCCAGGTGTGCAAGCACAACGGCCTGCCGATCATCACGGTGATCAACAAGTGGGACCGCCCCGGCCAGGCCCCGCTCGAGCTGCTCGACGAGATCACCGAACAGATCGGCCTCGTCCCCACCCCGCTGTTCATGCCCGTGGGAATCGCGGGCGACTACCGGGGCCTGCTGCGTCGCGGACCGGACGGAGCTCCCGAGGAGTACGTACACTTCACCCGCACCGCCGGGGGGTCCACCATCGCACCGGAGGAGCACTACGACCCCGCCACCGCCGCCGAGCGCGAGGGCGAGGTGTGGGAGACCGCGGTCGAGGAGTCAGAGCTGCTCTCGGCGATGGGTCAGGACCACGACCAGGAGCTGTACCTGGCCGGCGAGACCAGCCCGGTGATCTTCGCCTCGGCGATGCTCAACTTCGGTGTCCACCAGATCCTCGACGCGCTGGTCGAGCTGGCCCCGGCGCCGCGCGAGTGGCCGACCGTCTCGGGCGAGCCGCGGAAGACCTCGGAGCCCTTCTCCGCCATGGTGTTCAAGGTCCAGGCCGGCATGGACGCCGCGCACCGCGACCGCCTGGCGTTCATGCGCGTGGTCTCCGGCGAGTTCGAGCGCGGCATGGTGGTCCAGCACGCCCAGACGGGCAAGCCGTTCACCACCAAGTACGCGCTGACGGTGTTCGGCCGCGACCGCACGACCGTCGAGACCGCCTACCCCGGCGACGTGGTGGGCCTGGTCAACGCCACCGCCCTCGCCCCCGGCGACACTCTCTACAGCGGCAAAAAGGTGCAGTTCCCGCCGATCCCGCAGTTCGCGCCCGAGCACTTCGCCGTGGTCCGCGCGCAGTCGCTGGGCAAGTACAAGCAGTTCCGCAAGGCCATCGACCAGCTGGCCGCCGAGGGCGTGGTGCAGATCCTGCGCAACGACACCCGTGGCGACGCGAACCCGGTCATGGCCGCGGTCGGCCCCATGCAGTTCGAGGTGGTCACGGCCCGGATGAAGGCCGAGTTCAACGTCGAGGTCGTGGTGGACAACCTGCCGTACACGATCGCCCGCCGCACCGACGCCGAGTCCGCCGACGAGCTCGGCCGCCAGCGCGGGGTCGAGGTCTTCCAGCGCACCGACGGTGAACTCCTGGCCCTGTTCGGGGACAAGTGGCGGCTGCAGTACATCTCCAAGGAGATGGAGCACCTCACGATCGAGCCGCTGGTCGCCGACACCAACTGAGGACTGGCATCCTGGACGTCATGCCAGCAGACAACCCGGCCTCGCCCGACGACCCCGCCTCCTCCGTCAGCCTCCGCGTCTTCGTCGAGCCACAGCAGGGCGCGACGTACGCCGACCAGCTCGCCGTCGCCCGCGCGGCGGAGGACCTCGGCTACGAGGCCTTCTTCCGGTCGGACCACTACCTCAAGATGGGCGACGTCAGTGGCCTGCCCGGCCCCACCGACGCATGGTTGACCCTCGCCGCCCTGGCCCGCGAGACCTCGACCATCCGGCTCGGCACGCTGCTCACGTCGGTGACGTTCCGCCACCCGGGCCCGCTGGCGATCTCGATGGCCCAGGTCGACGAGATGTCCGGCGGCCGCCTCGACGTGGGACTCGGCGCCGGCTGGTACGCCGACGAGCACACCGCCTACGGCATCCCCTTCCCGCCGCTGGGCGAGCGGTTCGACCTGCTGGAGGACACCCTCGGGGCGCTGGAGACCTTCTGGTCGACGCCCGCCGGCGAGACAGTCTCCGTCCGCGGGAAGCGCATGGAGATGCTGGACTCCCCCGGCCTGCCCAAGCCCGTGCAGCAGCGCCCCCCGGTGATCGTCGGTGGTCACGGCAAGAAGCGGACCCCGGCGCTGGCCGCCCGGTTCGCCGACGAGTTCAACGTGCCGTTCGCCGACCTCGACACCGTGGCGACGCAGTACCGTCGCGTCGACGAGGCGTGCGCCGAGCGCGGCCGGGCGCCCGGGGAGATCATCCGTTCCGCCGCCCTCGTGCTGTGTTGCGGACGTGACGAGGCGCAGATCGCCCGGCGCGCGGACGCCATCGGCCGCGAGGTGGACGAGTTGCGGGCCAACGGTGCCGCCGGGACCCCTGCGGAGGTCGTGGACACGATCGGCCGGTACGCGGAGGTCGGGGCGCGGCGCATCTACCTGCAGGTGCTCGACATGTCCGACCTGGACCACCTCGATCTGGTCGCCTCCGAGGTCGCGTGCCAGCTCTAGCGGGATCCCGCCCAGCCGACCGGTGAGCGCCCCGCCGGCCGGGCGAAACCCCCTCCCCTGCCGGAGGAGTGGGATTAGTGTCACGCCATGGGGGCAGGAGAAACGACGACGACAAGGGCAGCACATCCCGGAGGCCGTGCGTGGGCCGCGATGGCACTCCTCGTCGTCGTCGCTCTTCTCTTTCCCCCGAACGCCGCACCGACGCGGGCGGCGACCCCTGCCGGCGGCTCCCCCATCAGAGGGATGGTCGACGCCCACGCGCACCTCGCGGCGTCGCAGGCGTTCGGCGGGGCCCTGCGCTGCGGCGAGCCGTTCTCCCCCGGCGGCCTCGGCGAGGCTCTCGCGGACTGCCCCAGCCACTCGGGCACCGGGCACTTCGCGCTGCTCGAATCGGTCCTCGGTGGCACCGCTCTCCCCGGCGGAACTCAGGGATACCCGACGTTCGCACAGTGGCCGTCGCACGACTCGCAACTGCACGAACAGGCCTACTACACCGGTATAGAGCGAGCATGGCGCGGCGGACTGCGGGTGCTCACCAATCACCTGGTGGCCAACCGCGTGCTCTGCGAGGCGCTTGCCGGGATCGGGGTGCCCGCGCGCTCATCGTGCGACGAGATGGAGCAACTGCGCCGTCAGGTGGACTACCTCGAGCGGATGGAGGCCCACATCGATGCCGAGCACGGCGGTCCCGGGCGGGGCTGGTTCCAGATCGCCCGCTCGCCGGAGGAGGTGCGGGCGATCGCGGCGGACGACAAGCTCGCGGTCACGTTGGGCGTGGAGGCGTCCGAACCGTTCGGCTGCCGGGTGGCGGGCGACGCGCCGATGTGCACGACCGAGGACATCGACCGCGGGCTCGACGAGTTCGCCTCATGGGGCGTGTCGACCGTGTTCCCGGTACACAAGTTCGACAACGCCCTCGGCGGAGCCCGCATGGACGAGGAGCTGGCGGGCCTCGCGGTCAACATCGGCAACAAGCTCGCCCGAGACCGCTTCTGGGAAACGGAACCGTGCACCGGTCCCGACGCCGACCACGCCCAGCCCCTGGCCAGCACGCTCGTCGCCGACGGGCTCGCTGCGGCGTCCTCCGACGCCCCCGCGGGCGCGGCACTGCCCGTCTATCCCGAGGCCCCGCTGTGCAACGTCCGCGGCCTGACCCCGCTGGGTGAGCACGCGATCCGCGGGCTGATGGCGCGCGGCATGGTGATCAACATCGACCACATGGGCGTGAAGACCGCCCACCGCACGCTCGACCTCGCCGCCGAGGCGGGATACACCGGACTCGTCGTGGACCACGACTGGGCGACCCGGGGCAACACCCGCCGCGTGCACGAGCAGGGCGGGTTCGTCGCCGGGTTCGCCTGGCCCGCCGACCCCACTGAGACCTTCGAGACCGGTTTCCTCGAGCAGTGGCAGACCACCACCGCGGGCGCCACCCGGCCGTTCACCGGCTATGGATTCGGTTCGGACGTCAACGGTCTGGCCCCGCTCGCCGATCCCCGGCCGAGCGCCGCGGACGACCCGCTCGTGTACCCGTTCACCGCGCCCAGCGGTGAGGTGATGGACCGGTGGCGGTTCGGTGAACACACGTACGACCTCAACACCGACGGCGTCGCGCAGTACGGCCTCTACGCCGACTGGGCCGCCGATCTCCTGCACCGCGCCGGGCCCGACCGCTACGAGCTCGAGCGTCAGCTCATGGGCGGCGCCGAGGCGTGGACCTCCAACTGGGAGCGGGCGCGCTGACCACCCCGTCGACCTGCGCCGCTACCGTCCGTCGCCCGCCCGGGCGACTACCCTGAGGCAATGACCCCGGACCCGGCCCCCTCCCGTCGTACGCGCCGCCGGCGGACCGCCGGAGCTGCGGCGCTCGGGCTCACAGTCGCCCTCACCGCCTCCGCGTGCGGCAGCCCGCTGCCCAAGCCCGAACCCGGCCAGAGCCCCGCGGCGTACTCCGGTCTCGATGTCCCGGAGGACCGGGTCGAGTACGCCATCGGCAAGGTGACGGAGATCGTCGAGGAGGAACTCGAGGCCTCTGGCATCCCCGGAGCCGCCGTGGCGGTGGTGCACGGTGGCGAGGTGGCGTTGGCCGAGGGGTTCGGCGTGCGCAGCACCGAGACCGGCGAGGAGGTCGACGCGCGGACGGTCTTCCCCATGGCGTCGGTCTCCAAGCCGGTCAGCGCCACCGTGGTGGCCGCGGAGTCCGCCGCGGGTGAGATCGACTGGTCGACGCCCGTGCGCGAGCACCTGCCGTGGTTCGAGCTGTCCGACCCGGGCGTTACCGCCGACGTGACGGTGGGAGACCTGTTCGCGCACCGCTCCGGGCTACCCGAGCACGCGGGCGACGACCTCGAGGACCTCGGTTATGACCGCCCGGCGATCCTGCACGGCCTGCGCCGTCTGCCACTGGACGAGTTCCGCACCTCGTACGCGTACACCAACTTCGGGCTGACCGCCGGAGCAGAAGCCGTCGCCGTCGCGGCCGGCACCCCGTGGCCGGAGCTGGCCCGCGAGCGGCTCTTCGACCCCCTCGACATGGACGACACCTCCTTCTCCTACGAGGACCTGCTCGACCGCGACAACCGCGTCGTCGGCCACGTCCGCGCCGCCGCCGACGAGTCGGGCGAATCGTCCGGCGACTGGGTCCCGGCCGACCCCGCGCGCGATCCGGACGCCCAAGCCCCCGCGGGTGGCCTGAGCTCCTCGGTGTCGGACATGGCGCGGTGGATGTCCATGGTGCTCGACGACGGCAAGGGGCCCGGTGGCTCGCAGGTGGTCCCCTCCGATGCACTCCGACAGGCTCTGACCCCGCAGGTGGTGTCCTCGCCCCCGCAGTCCGCGGCGGACCGCACCGGGAGCTACGGCTACGGGTTCAACATCTCCACCAGTTCCTCCGGCCGGGTCGAGTGGAGCCACTCCGGGGCATTCGCACTCGGCGCCGGGACGGCGATGCTGATGATGCCGGCTCTGGACATCGGCATCATCACCCTGACCAACGCCTCGCCCGTCGGGGTGGCGGAGACGATCAACTCCCGCTTCGCCGACTACGCACAGTTCGGCGACCCGACGCTGCAGTGGCGTAAGCTGTACGGCGAGGCGTTCGGCCCGCTGCTGGCCCCGGTGGGCGATCTGGTCTCAACGCGCCAGCCCTCCGCTCCGGCGCCGCCGCGACCGGCCGACGATCTGGTGGGCGTCTACCGCAACGACTACTTCGGCGAGATCGAGATCCGCCGCGTCGCCGCACCCGCCGACCGGGGATCGGACGAGCGGGATACCGACGGCAACTCGACGCCGGGGCCCTCACTCGCGCTCGCCGTGGACCCGGGCCCGCTGGTCTGGCCGCTCGAACACTGGGACGGCGACACCTTCGCCGCGAGTCCGGTGGGCGAGAACTGGCCGCCCGGGTCCCGCGGCAGCGTCACCCTCGACGGCGACACGGTGACCGTGGAGCTCCTCGACGGAAACGGCCTGGGCACCTTCACCCGCGTCGGAGAGGACGAGACGGGCGACTGACCGCGGGGCCGCCGGGGTCCACCGGCTGGTGCCGACGCCGGCGGGACCTACCCCTCGTGGGTCGCCTGCAGCCGCTCCGCTCGTCGCCTGTCGCGCTTCGCGTCCGCGTCGGGCGTGGTGAGGAACGTGGAGAACCAGGCCATCCGGGGATCAGCGTCCACGAGGAACGCCTTGACCGCCAACGTCAGAGGGACGGCGAGGATGGCGCCCAGCGCTCCGGCGATCGCCGACCAGAACACCAGTGACAGGAACGTCACCGTGGGGGTCAGCCCCACCGCGTCGCCGGTGAACTTGGGCTGGATGAAGCTCTGCATGACCAGGTTGATGACGCTGTAGATCACCACCACCCAGATCGCGTCGACCGGCCCGCCGGTGAGCAGGGCGAACAGTGCGGGCGGCACCAGGCCCAGCACGAAACCGATGTTGGGGATGTAGTTGGTGACAAAGGCCAGCACGCCCCACACCAGCGCCAGCGGCACCCCGAGGATCATCAGCGCCACCGTGTCGATCACCGCCACGATGAGGCCGAAGACCGTGGAGACGATCCAGTACGACTTCACGCCGTCGGTGAACGATCCCAGCGCATCGGCCAACCGCGGCCGCTGCCGGGCGATCACCGCGCGACGCCTCGTGATGCCGGGGATGTCGAAGACGAGGAAGGTCAGCGCGATCACCAGGACGGTGAGCTGGCCGCCGGCCGAGGACAACTGACCGGCGACGTTCTGAACGGTGCCGACGATGGTGTTGGGGTCCACGCCCTGCAGGCTCGAGGTGACCTGGTCCTCGCTCACCCCGAAGGTGCCGAGGAACGCGATCGTCTGCTCGTACAGTTCGATGAACTTGTCCTGGTACTGCGGGATCTCCTCGGCCGCCACCCACAACGCCCACACCAGCATCCCGACCAGCGCCGCCAGCAGCAGATAGAGCACCACCAGGACGATGATCATCGCGCCCCACCGTGGCAGCCCGGCCCGCTGCAGCACCCGCTGCAGGGGCTGGGCGGCGATCACCAGGTTCAGCGCGAGGAACGCCGGCATCAGCAGACTCGCGTGCTCGGACAGTCCCCACACCACCACGAACAGGGCCGCGAGGGACACCGCCGTGACACCGGCGATGCCCCAGCCCTTGGGTTCCTCGTGGGGAGCGAGCGCCTCCGGCGTCGGCGCCACCGGAGGGCCCACGTTGTCTCCGCTGCTAGTCATGACGCTCCTCACGAGCGGCGCCCCGTGCGCCGGACGCCGCTCAGCGTATCCCGATCAGTGCGCGGAGAAACCGCTCAGCTCCCGGCGAGCGCCGAGCGGATGGCGTCGACGTCCACCGAATCGAGATCCGCCGGATCCCAGGTGGGGTTGCGGTCCTTGTCGATCACCACGGCGCGCACGCCCTCGACGAAGTCCGGGCGGGCGGTGATCCACGCGCCGAGTGCGAGCTCGTTGTCCAGGCACTCCCGCAGGTCCTCGGCCTTCGCCCCGGCGCGCAGCAGCTCGATGGTGGCGACGATCGAGGTGGGGCAGTGCGAGCGCAGCATCTCGAGCGTGGAGGTGGCCCACTCATCCTGCTCACCGGACTCCAGCGCCGCGATCATCTCCTGCGCGGTGTCGCGGGAGAAGACGTCCTCGATGCGCTCGATACGGGCCTCGACGGCGGACTCCCCCGCCTCGGCGCGCTCGAGACCGAACCTCTTCAGCGCGTCGGCCAAGCCGATGGCGGCGACGGCGTCGACGAAGGCATTGCGCTCGTCGTCGTCGATCAGGTGGGTGGCCAGGCCGGTGAAGAGCGCGTCGGCGGAGTTCATCCGCACGCCCGTTGTACCGAGGTAGACGGCCACGGCCACGCCGCGCGCGCCGCCGCCGCACAGGCGCGGCAGGAAGTGGCTGGCGCCGACGTCCGGGATGAAGCCGATCGCCGTCTCCGGCATGGCCATCATGACCTTCTTGGTCACCACCCGGTGCGAGCCGTTGATCGAGATGCCCAGACCGCCGCCCATCGCCACCCCGTGGATCACGGCGACCGTGGGAACGCGGTGGGTGTGGTACGCCAGATCCATCGCGTACTCCTCGGAGAAGAACTCATGGTTCCTCTCGTGCTCGCCGGCCGCCGCGGCGTCGCGCAGCGCGCGGATGTCGCCACCCGCACAGAACGCCTTCTCCGAGGTGCTGGTGGTGATCACGGCCTCGACACCCTCGTCCTGCGCCGCCTCGTCCAGCGCGGTGTGCAGGGCCCGACACATGGGCAGGTCCAGCGAGTTCAGGGCCTTGGGGCGGTCCAGGACGATGTGCTGTATCCGGCCATCACGCCGGCTGCTGACGAATTCGCTCATGCCCCCATAGTGTCAGGCCGTCGTCTGACCGGCGCACGGATACTAGGAATTCCTACTTCGTCGCCCCCGGCACGGGTGGGCGGCCGCCTCAGCCCTCGAGCAACTGCGAGGCCACGTCCGGGACGTACCTGAACTCCTCGCGCGGCGGGCGGTCGTAGTTCGAATCCGCACCCTTCGGCCGCTCGGGGATCTCCAGCTCCGGCGGGTCGAGCTTCTCCCACGGCACGGTCGACAGCAGGTGCGAGATGACGTTGATCCGTGAGCGCTTCTTGTCCTCGGACTCGACCGTGAACCACGGGGCCTCGGGAATGTCGGTGTGGACGAACATCTCGTCCTTCGCCCGGCTGTAGTCCTCCCACCGGGTGATCGACTCCAGATCCATCGGCGAGAGCTTCCAGCGGCGCATCGGATCGTCATGGCGCGACCGGAACCGGCGCTCCTGCTCCTCGTCGGACACGGAGAACCAGTACTTGCGGAGCATGATCCCGTCCTCCACCAGCAGCCGCTCGAAGATCGGCGCCTGGTGCAGGAACCGGCGGTACTCGTCCGGCGTGCAGAAGCCCATCACCCGCTCCACGCCGGCGCGGTTGTACCAGGACCGGTCGAAGATCACGATCTCCCCGGCCGCCGGCAGGTGCTCGATGTAGCGCTGGAAGTACCACTGCGTCCTGTGCACCTCCGTCGGGGCCGGCAATGCCACGATCCGGGCGTGCCTCGGGTTGAGGTACTGCGTGATGCGCTTGATGGCCGAGCCCTTGCCCGCGGCGTCGCGCCCCTCGAAGACCACCACCATCCGGTTGCCGGTCTCCCGGAGCCACGCCTGCATCTCGACCAGCTCCGCCTGCAGCCGTTCGAGCTCGGCCTCGTAGGCCTTCTTCGGCAACTTCTCCAGACCGCTGGGCAGGAGGTCCTTCTTCTTCCCGCCGCTCTTGTCGGCGCTCTTACCCGAGGGCTTCTTGCTGCTCATGGCCCGATCCTACGGACCCGGACCGATCTCCCCGGCCGGGACGAACATGTTGACAGTTTCCGGCAACACTGTCTAGTTTCACGCCCATGCCGCACATCTCCCGCCGGGGCTTCCTCGGCACCGTCACCGCGGCCGGGATCGCCGCCCTGGCCACCGACCCCGCGGCCGCCGCCCAGCCGAGCGACTCCGCCGGCCCCGGGACCGACGCCCCCGCACCCGGGCGCATACCCCACGAGGTGCAGGATCACCGGTGCATCGTGGTCGGGAGCGGATTCGGCGGCGGTGTCTCGGCGCTCCGTCTCGCGGAGGCGGGTGTCCCCGTCGTCGTCGTCGAACGGGGCCGCCGCTGGCCCACCGGACCGAACGCCACCACCTTCCCCAGTGCCACCTCCCCCGACGAGCGTGCCCTGTGGTTCCGCTCGCCCGCCCAGGTGTTCGGCCGCCCGGTGGACCTACCGCGCTACACCGGCCTGCTCGAGGCCTCCGTCGGCGAGAACATGACCTCCGTCTGCGCCACCGGCGTCGGCGGCGGCTCCCTCATCTATCAGGGCATGGCACTGCAACCCACCGAGGAGCTGTTCCACACCTGGTTCCCCGGCGCGATCGACTGGCGCGAGATGGAGAGTGAGTACTACCCGCGCGTGTCCCGGATGCTGCGCCTCGCCGAGGCCCCCGACGAGCTCGTCGCCGCGCCTCAGTACGCCGCCTCCCGGGTCTTCGCCAAGCGCGTCCGCGACGCCGGCCTGCCCCTGCGCAAGATCCCCATGCCGATCGACTGGGACTACGCCCTCGCCGAACTGCGCGGCGAGATGCGCCCGTCCTACACCAACGGCGACAGCTCGCTGGGCGTCAACAACGGCGGCAAGCACTCCGTCGACGTCACCTACCTCGCCCGCGCCGAGGCCACCGGGATCGTCGACGTGCGGCCGCTGCACGATGTCCGCGCGATGCGGCGCCTGGCCGACGGCCGCTGGGAGCTGGACGTGGAGGTCCTCGACACCACCGGCCGCCTCGTCCGCACCCTCGCGATGCGCGCCCCCGCCCTCATCCTGTCCGCCGGCTCGGTGGGCACCTCCACCCTGCTCACCCGCGCGGCCGCGACCGGCACGCTCACCGACCTCCCCGACGACGTCGGCGGCGGCTGGGGCACCAACGCCGACCGCATCTACATGTGGACCGATCCCACGGCCGGCTTCGGCCCCGTCCAGGGCGGGCCCGTGGTCTACGGCAGCCTCAACTGGTCCGACCCGCGCTCGGCCCACACGATCATCCAGGCCTCCCTTCCCCAGTTCGGGCCGCAGCTGCACACCACCGTGCTGGTCGGTTACGGGGTCAGCGCCGACCGCGGCCGCGTGGTCTACGACGCCGCCCAGGACCGGGGCGTCATCCGCTGGCCCGCGAACGGCGACGCCGGCATCCTGCACGGGCACATCGACCCCACCGCCCGCACCATCGTCGGCCCGACCGGCCACCTCACCGACACCAACCGCATGCTCAACTCCACCTGGCACCCGCTGGGCGGCGCCCCCATGGGACAGGTGTGCGACCTGGACGGGCGCGTCCTCGGCCAGCGCGGCCTGTACGTGGTCGACGGCGCGCTCATCCCCGGTACCACCGCCGCGTGTAATCCGTCGCTGACCATCGCCGCGATCGCCGAGCGCGCGCTGGACCGGATCGTGCGGCAGGACGTGGGCGCCGTTTTCTAGGCACGGCATCCGGCGGCGTCCGCGATACTGGAGACGTGCGGTCCCGCGATTCCATTCTCGAAGCCACCCGTGACGTCATCGGTCGGGCCGGTTTCGGGGGTGTCACGATCGCCGCGGTGGCCAAGCAGGCCGAGGTCAGCCGCCAGACCGTCTACTCCATCTTCGGCACCCGCGAGGACCTGGTCTCGCAGGCCGTTTCCGAGCGGCTCACCATGCTCACCGGCGCGTTCACCGATGTGCTCGACACGGCGACCACGCCGCTGGAGTTGATCGTGGAGATCGTGGTGGTGGGCCGCCACTGCATCCTCGACGACCCCCTGCTGCGGGCACTCACGCTGGGCGGCGGTTCGAACCCCATCTTCGATCCCGGCTCTGCCGAGCGGGCCCGAGAGTACGCGGTCGCGCTGCTCTCCCCCGCCGCCGACCGGTTCCCGACACTGGCCGGCCGGCTCGAACTGATCGCGGAAGTGGGCGTGCACGTCGGCTGGTCGGTGTTGTGCCTGGACTCGCTCGACGCCCGCTCCGACCAGGACCTCCGCGCCTTCCTCACCGCCTGGCTGGGCCCGCTGATCGGGACGGTCGGGGTATGAGCGACGTTCTGGTCCTGTGGGACCTCGACCTCACCCTCCTCGACCCGGCCGGATTCGGCACCCGCATGATCGCGCCTGCGCTCGCCGACCTCCTCGGCCGTCACCCCGTCATGGGCGCCTCGTTCGCCGGGCGGACCGACCGCGCCATCCTCACCGACCTGCTGGAGATCAACGGGATGACCGGGTACGACGACGAGGTGGTCATGGCTCTCATGGACGCCGTGGCCGAGCGGTGCGAAACGTTCGGGGACGATCTCCTCGCCGGCGGTGGCGGTCCCCTGCCCGGCGCCCACGACGCGGTCGCCGCCCTGGCCGCGGACCCGCGGGTGCACCAGGGGATCGTGACCGGCAACATGCGCCGGACCGCGCTGCTCAAGCTGCGGGTGTGCGGGTTCGACGGGTTGCCCGACCCGTGCCTCGGCGCGTTCGGTGATCACCACGCGGACCGCGCCCACCTCGTCCGCGACGCCCTCGCCGCCGCCCGGGCGCGCGGTGTGGACGTGTCCCCCGGGCGGTCGGTGGTCGTGGGCGATCACGTCCACGACGTCCGAGGCGCGCTCGACGCGGGTGCCGTCTGCGTGGCGATCGCCACGGGCCGGGTCTCCGCCGACGATCTCCACGCCGCCGGCGCCCACTCCGTCCTGCCGGATCTCACGGACCCCGACGCCCTGCTTGCCGCGATCCGCGCCTTGGTCTGAACCGCGGTGCCGTCTGAACCGCGGTGCCGTCTGAACCGCGGTGCCGTCTGACCTGATGCGCCCTGAACGGGGCATCCAGGGCACCGCAGGTCACGACCATGCGGACGCCGCCCGGGCCCGCGGGCTGCCGGTGTCCATCGAGCGCCCGGTCGCGGTCGCACGCCGTGCTGCCGTGCCTCACCGACACCGCCGCGCTGCTGGCTACTGTCCACGCCTCGTCTGAACCGCGGTGCCGTCTGACCTGGGGTGCCCTGGACGGGGCATCCAGGGCACCGCAGGTCACGGCCGTGACAGCCGCTTCTTCCGACCATGTCGTACCTCGAACATACAGTCGAACCATGAGCGCAACGGACACCGCCCACTCGCCGTTCGTGACCCCGCCGGGATTCACGACCGTGGCGACCCCCGCCACCGACGTCGTCGTGCCCGAGGCCTTCAGCCGATGGGACCCCGGACAGCGACGCGGTTATCTCGCCCAACGGGCGATCAACGCTGCCGAAGGCCGCACCGTCGCCTATGCGTACGACTGCGTATCCAGGTCCTCCCAGAACGACCAACGACGCGATCCCCTGGACACGGCGGCGACCATGGTGAGTGCCTCGATGGCCCTGTCCCGCCGCGGGGCATTTCGGCTGGTGGCCACCGCCATCGAACTGACCGAGCGACTGCCGCTCACCGCGACCTTGCTGACGACCGGGTGGATCGGTGTCGACGCAGCCCACGCCATCGCCGAGGAGACCGCCCTGGTCGAGGACCATCTCATGCCGGAACTCGACCGCCGCATCAGCGAGGGACTCGCACCGACGAGGCGCCGAACCCACCCGCCCAGGATCGGACCTCTGCGCAAGATGCTCAGTAAGCACGTCGCGAGCTGTGACCCCGTGGGAGCGGACGCCCGCGCACAGCAGGCGCGCCGAGAGCAGAACGTGAAGATGACGCCGGTCACGGGCGATCTCGCGCTGCTCACCGCGACCCTCTCGGCCGTCGACGGCCTGGAGATCACCGAGCGCATCGACGCCCTGGTCCGAACCGCCGCCTCAGACGATCCCCGGTCTATCGGGCAACTCCGGGCCGCCGGCCTCCTCGCCCTGAGCCGCGGCTGGGCATCTTTGCCCGACCCCGACGGGCACCACCCCACGGACCCGGACGCGATGTCCGCGGCCCGCCGGGTCGTGATCCACGCCTACGACGACGGAGACGCGGACTTCCGGGGACTTTTCGTGGCCGGTTATGGCCCCGTCAGCCGCTTCACGTCCGACGAGCTGCAGCGATTCGCCAGGCGGAGGCTCGACGCCATCGACACGCTCGCAGACCCGGACGGCGAGGCCTCCCGCCGGTACAGCCCCTCGGAGGCACTGGCCCGCTTCTGTCGGGGCCGCGACGGCACCTGCGTCTTTCCCGGTTGCCAGACCCCGGCGGACAAGACCGACCTCGACCACATCATCCCCTTCGACCACGAGGATCCCCAGCGCGGCGGCTACACCACCAGCGACGACCTCGGCAGCATCTGCCGCACCCACCATCGCCTCAAGACCGATGGCATCTGGGCCTACTACCGGAGCGCTGACGGGGACTACGTGTGGATTCATGGTCCGAACCATCCCGACAGGAACCCCGGGACACGCGTCATCACCACCCCCACCGGCCCATTGGCGGAGTTCAGCGCACCGCGACACCCCGAACGCTCCCGGCTTCAGAAGGAGGCGGCCGAAGCCGGCAGAACCGGAGACGGCATCGCCGGATCGCAGCGCCAAACACACACCCGGCAACGTCGCGCTTCCGAACGGAGGTACCTGCGCGCCCAGGCGGAACAGCGACTACACGCTGCCGAGCGCGAGCAGGGGTCGCAGTCGGCAGCCTAGACTGCTCGCTCGGGGATGGCTGGCCGGGTGGCTCAGCCCTCGATCTGCTCGCCCAGTTCCATCCAGCGTTCCTCGAGAGTGTCCTTTTCTGCCGACACGTCCTTGAGCTCGCGGTCCAGGGCGGCCAGCTTCTCGGTGTCCATCGCCCCTTCCGAGACGTCGGCCATGGCCTTGTGGAGTTCGGCTTCGCGCTTGTCGAGTTTGCCCATCTGCCGCTCGATCTTCGACATCTCCTTGGTCAGTGCCCGCTCTTCGGCGGCGGAGAGCGCGGGAGCCGTGGCACTACCACCCGCCGCGCCAGCCGCAGAACCGCCATCCGTCGAGCCGCCAGCCAAAGCAGACCCGGCGCCCGGAGCGGAGCGCGAGACTTTGCCCGAGTCGCCCGCGGCCCCGGCGACGCGACGGCGCTCGAGGTATTCGTCGATGCCGCGCGGGAGGTTGGTGAGTCGGCCGTCGCCGAACAGCGCCCACACCGAGTCACAGATGCGCTCGACCAGATAGCGGTCGTGGGAGATGACGACCATCGTGCCGGGCCAGCCGTCGAGCAGGTCCTCGAGTTGGCGCAGCGTGTCGATGTCGAGGTCGTTGGTGGGCTCGTCGAGCAGCAGGACGTTGGGCTCGGCCATGAGGACGCGCGTGAGCTGCAGCCGCCGCCGCTCACCACCGGACAGGTCGCCGACGGGCGTGCGCTGCCGGGCCGGCGAGAAGCCGAGCCGCTCGGCCAGCTGGGAGGCGGTGAGCTCGTCCTTGCCGAACGCCACCCGGGCTGCGACGTCCTCGATCGCCTCGAGCACCCGCTGGTCCAGCGGCAGGTCGTCGAGTTCCTGGCGCAGCCACCCGATCCGGATGGTCTTGCCCTCCTTGCGTCTGCCCGCGGCGAGCGGGGCCTCGCCGGCGAGGGCGCGCAGGAGCGTGGTCTTGCCGGAGCCGTTGACGCCGACCAGACCGACGCGCTCGCCGGGCGCCAGTCGCCAGGTGAGGTCCTCGACGAGGGTGCGGCCGTCGGGGGCGTCGAGGCGCACGTCCTCGAGCTCGATGACAACTTTCCCCAGGCGCCGTGCGGCGAAGCTCGACAGCTGTAGCGAGTCGCGGGGCGGCGGCACGTCCTTGATGAGCGCCTCGGCGGCCTCGATGCGGTACCGCGGCTTGGAGGTGCGCGCCGGGGCGCCGCGGCGCAGCCACGCGAGCTCCTTGCGCATGAGGTTCTGACGACGCGACTCGGTGGCCGCGGCCTGGCGGTCGCGCTCGGCGCGCGCGAATACCCAGTCGTTGTAGCCGCCCTCGTACTGCTCGACGTGGCCGTCGACCACCTCCCAGGTGTGGGTGGCGATGGTGTCGAGGAACCACCGGTCGTGTGTGACGACGACGAGGGCACTCGATCGCGCGACGAGGTGGTCCGCCAACCACTGGACCCCCTCGACGTCGAGATGGTTGGTCGGCTCGTCCAGCACGAGCAGGTCCAGGTCCTGCACGAGAGCCGCGGCGAGCGACACCCGCCGCCGCTCGCCCCCGGACAGGTCCTCGACGGGCGTGTCCAGTCCCAGGTCGTGGATGCCGATGCCGTCGAGCACCGCGCGGACACGGGCGTCGCCGGCCCACTCGTGGACGGCCAGGCCGAGCCTGCCGACCACGGCCTGGCCCACGGTGTCGGCGGCGAGTTCGGTCCGCTGCGTGACCACGGCGATCCGCAGGCCGCTGACCTGCGAGACACGCCCGGAGTCCGGTTCGGCCACGCCCGTGAGGATCTCCAACAGAGTGGTCTTGCCGCCCCCGTTGAGGCCGACGACGCCGATGCGGTCGCCGGCGTTGACGCCCAGTGAGACGTTGTCGAGTACCTGCCGGATCCCGAAGGAGACCGAGCACTGCTCGAGGTTGATGAGGTTGGTGGGGGCCATCTCTACTTTCCTGTGGGGTCGTCGACGATGTGTGCACCGCCGACCGGGCCGCGGGTCACGCGGACCTCGCGGGCGACGCCGTGCTCGCTGATCTCGGCGGCGACGGCGATCGCGTGGTCACGGTCGGTGCAGAAGAACAGGCAGGTGGGGCCGGAGCCGGAGACCATGCCGTGGAGTGCCCCGGCCTCCCTGCCGACGCGCAGGGCCCGGCGGAGGGAGGGCATGAGTGAGAGGGCTGCAGCCTCCATGTCGTTGGCGAGCAGCCCGGCCACGGCGGCGGGGTCGTCGCCCGCGAGGGCCACGACCAGAGGGTCGACCCCGCCCGCGCGCGGCAGGCCGCGCCCGGGATCAGCAGGGTCGCGCTCGGCGCGCAGCCCGTCGCGCTCGGCGCGCAGCCGGTCGCGCTCGGCGCGCAGCCGGTCGAGCTCGGCGAACACCGTCGGGGTGGACAGTCCCCCGTCGGCCAAGGCCACCACGATGTGCTGCTCGGCGCGGGCGTGCAGCAGCGTGGCGAGCTTCTCGCCGCGCCCGGTACCCAACGCCGTGCCGCCGCGGATGCAGAAGGGCACGTCGCTGCCCAGCCTCGCGGCCCGCTCCTCCAACGCCGCCCGGCCGAGTCCCAGACCGAGCAGCCGATCCGTGGCCACCAGGGCAGCGGCGGCGTCCGCGCTGCCGCCGGCCATCCCGCCGGCCACGGGGACGCCCTTGTGGATCCGGATGGCGACCCGGGAGTCCGATCCCGCCTCCTCGCGGAGCAGGTCGACGGCCCGGGCGGCCAGATTGGTCCGATCGGTCGGCACCTGCGGGGCCCCGGGCCCGGTGACGACGACCTCGTCGTCGTCGGCGTCGTCGTCCAGCGACACGGTGACCCGCTCCCACAGGTCCACGGCCCGGTACACGGTGAGCAGGTCGTGGTAACCGTCGCCGCGCACGTCGCCCACGCCGAGGTGGAGGTTGATCTTGGCGGGGGCGACGGCGGTCACGGCGCGCACGCCGGCGGGGGTGGAGGCGTCGCGGGGCATGACCACCAGCCTACGGCTCGCGGTGTGCCGGACCGATCCCGAGCCGCGCCGCCGCCTCCGCGATGCGGACGAAGTCGGCGGTGGTGAGCTGCTCGCCGCGGGCCTTCGGGTCGACGCCGGCCTCGGTGAGCGCGAGCTCGGCGTTCGCGCCGGAGCCCGCCCACCCGGACAGGGCGGCGCGCAGGGTCTTGCGACGCTGGGCGAACGCGGCGTCGACCACGGAGAACACACGACGTCGGTGCGCCTCGCCCAGGTCCCACGGGGCCTCGGGGTGGGCGTCGATCCGCACCAGGCCCGACTCGACGTTGGGCACGGGCCAGAAGACGTTGCGGCCGACGGTGCCGGTGCGGCGGACGGTGCCGAAGAACCCGGCCTTGACGCTCGGGACGCCGTAGACGCGGGAACCGGGGGCGGCGGCCAGGCGGTCTGCCACCTCGAGCTGCACCATCACCAGCGCGGTCCGCAGGGTCGGCACCTCGGCGAGCATGTGCAGCAGCACGGGCACCGAGACGTTGTAGGGCAGGTTGGCCACCAGCGCGGTCGGCGACGGGACCCCCGGTCCCACGAGGTCGGCGCCGGAGACGGCCAACGCGTCGGCGCCCACCACCGTCAGGGCGTCGACGAGCCCGGGAGCCCGCTCGGCGACGGTCCGGGGCAGGCGCTCGGCCAGCACGGGGTCGATCTCCACGGCCACCACGTGGCCGGCGGCGTCGAGCAGCGGCAGCGTCAGGGACCCCAGGCCGGGGCCAACCTCGATCACCGTGTCATCGCGGCCCACGCCGGAGACCGTGACGATCTTGCGGACCGTGTTGGCGTCGTGGACGAAGTTCTGCCCGAGGGTCTTGGTGGGTTTGATGCCCAGTTCCTCGGCGAGCGCGCGCACCTCCTGCGGGCCGAGTGGGTCGGCCTGCCCGCGGAAGGTCGCGTCCGGGCCGGTCAGCGCAGGCCCAGCTTGGAGGTGCAGGCGGGCCAGGCGCCCCAGCCCTGCGAGGCCCGGACCTTCTCGGCGATCGCGATCTGCTGCTCGCGCGTGGCGAGGTGCGCGCTGGGCGCGTACTGGCCGCCGCCGTGGCCGGTCCAGGTGCCGGCGGCGAACTGCAGCCCGCCGGAGTAGCCGTTGCCGGTGTTGATGCTCCAGTTTCCGCCCGACTCGCACTGGGCGATCGAGTCCCACACGCCGCCGTTCGACACGGCCGGCGCGGAGGGCTTGGGCTTGGTGCCCACGCGCACGACGGCGGGGCGGGCCTCGGTGAGGACCTTCTCCGCGCCGCGGGCGCGCTCGGTCTCGACACCGTTGACGCGGGTGATGGTGTGGACGACCTCGCGCTCCCCCGGGACACCGGGCTCGACGACGGTGCGTTCGCCCTCGGTCGCCTCGGGATCCTCGGTGGTCTGCTCGGGGGCCTCGAACTGCTCGACCGCGGTCTCGTCGGCGACCGTGACGCGGGTGACGGTCACAGGGGTGCCGGGCTCGGCGGGCGCGTCGACGGCGGGGCTGACGGTGTCCAGCGGGCCGAGCGTGATGCCGGCGCGCTCGAGGAACCGCCCGACCGTCTCGCCGGGCGAGGCCATCGGGGTGGCGGGGCCACCGTGGTCGGACAGCAGGAGCTCGCGCGGGGTCACCACGGAGACGGTGGTGCCGTCGAGCGGGACCTCGGAGTCGATGCGCGGGGTGACGTAGCTGCGGGGCGGGACGTCGTCCCGCTCGGCCACCAGGTCGGCGACGGTGGTGGCGGTGGTCCACACCTGCTCGCTGCGGCCGTCGACCTCGACGGTGACGGGCCGGGCGCGCAGGAGGGTGACGGTGTCGCCGTCGCCGATCCGGTCACCGGGGGCGATCACCACGTCCCGCTCGTCGACGCTGTAGCCGGCGTCGGCCAGCGCGGCGCGGACGTCGGAGCTGAAGGTCACCAGTTCGAGCTGTTCGCCGTCGACCTCGAGGGTGTACTGCGTGCGCTGGTCCAGCGCCGCGACCCCACCCACGACGAGCGTGGTGAGCATCCCGGCCACGGAGAGCCGCAGCATGGTGGAGCGGGACTCGTGGAGTCGCTTGACGGGGGCGAGCATGCCCCGGGTCGCGGTGGGTCGGGCGCCCGTGGGGGTGTCGGTCCGTGCGTCGTCAACCACTGGTCGGTTCTCTCCTCGGGTAGCTCCGCGAACTGCCGTACGGCTGTTCGCGTTTCATCACGATAGCGTAACGAGCGCGCGGCGTCGGAGCAACGTGACCCTCGTGACATGCGGAAATGAGTCGACGACGACGAGGGTTTCAGATCACGATTCGTTACACTCGCCACTCGGCCCTCACGAGTACCACGCGCCACACGCGCTGTCTGCGCGGGCGGACCCGCCCGTCAGACGGTCAGGCCGAAGACGGCGCGGGCGGTGTCGGCGACCTCCGCCACGAAGTCCTCCGGGGTCTGCCCCCGGACCTCCGCGATCGCCCGGGCGGTGTACCCGACCAGGCCGGGCTCGTTGCGAGCACCCCGGAACGGCTCGGGTGCCATGTACGGGGCGTCGGTCTCCACGAGCAACTGCCCGGCCGGGGCCAGTCGGGCGGCCTCGCGCAGGTGGTCGTTGGCCTTGAAGGTGACGTTGCCGGTGAAGGACAGCACGTAACCGCGGTCCAGTGCTTCGCGCGCCACGTCCAGCGGCGAGGAGAAGCAGTGCAGCATCACGTGGGGGATGCCCGACCCGGGGCCGGCGACCTCGTCGAGCACCCGCAAGAGATCGCCGTCGGCGTCACGGTTGTGGATCATCAGGCACTTGCCCAGATCGGCGGCGAGCCCGGCGTGCCAGCGCAGGGACTCCTCCTGCTCGGCCGGGTCGGCGCACCCGTCCATCGTGCCGACCCAGTAGTGGTCCAGGCCGGTCTCCCCCACCGCGACGACCCGGGGGTGGGCGGCGAGCTCGCGCAGGCGCGCCCGCACCTGCTCGCCACGCTCGGGGTCGGTGACCTCGCGGGCGCGGGTGGGGTGCACGGCCACGGCGGCGTAGACACGCTCGTCGGCCTCGGCGGCCGCCACGACCGCCTCGGACTCGGCCAGGTCGTCGCCCACCGTGACCATCGCCGCCACCCCGGCGAGTGCGGCGCGGTCGGCGGCCGAGCGCACCTCGTCGGCGGTGCGGTGCCCGCAGGAGTAGAGGTGCGTGTGGGCATCCACAAGCCCGGGCAGCGGCTCGGGCAGGACGGGCGTGGGGCGGGACTTGCGCTTACCCATACGGTCGCCTCAGTCCTCCCCTCGGTCCGACGCGTGCTGGATCGGCGCCCAGCTGGGGCCGGTCTCCGCCAGTTCGGGATCGACCTTGGCGAACAGCGGGCTGGGCTTGTCCAGCGGGGTACCCGGGGTGATCTCGGTGCGCGCCCACCGGGCCTGCTCGGCGGCGTAGTCGCCCATGATCACCGGGTAACTGCGGCCGGCGTCGGGCAGCCCGACTCCGACGAGCTCGACCGGCATGTCGTCGGCGACCTCGTGCACCTGCGGGGCGGCGGCCCACACACCCTGCCCGCCGATCGCGCCGTGGATCTTCTGCGCGGCCGACGGCAGGTACGGGGTGAGCAGCGTGTTGGCGTCGGAGACGACCTGCAGCGCGGTGTGCAGGACGGTGCCCAGGCGCTCGCGCTGGTCGGGCTCCTTGGCCAGTTTCCACGGCTCGGTGGCGGCGATGTAGCGGTTGGCGGCGCCGACGATGCGCATGGCCTCCGTGGCGCCCGCCTTGAACCGGGAACGCTCCAGGTGCGCACCGACGGTGGCGAAGGCCGACTCGGCCTCGCGCAGCAGCTCGGCGTCGATGTCGGACAGGGTGCCGGGCCGCGGGATCTCGCCGAAGTTCTTGTGCGCCATCGACACGGTGCGGTTGACGAGGTTTCCCCACCCGCCGACCAGCTCGGAGTTGGTGCGGCGCACGTACTCGTCCCAGGTGAAATCGGTGTCGTGGTTCTCCGGCCCCGCGACCGAGATGAAGTAGCGCAGCGCGTCGGGACCGAACTCGGCCAGGAAGTCCCGGACGTAGATGACGACGCCGCGCGAGGACGAGAACTTGGACCCGGACATGGTGAGGAACTCAGACGAGACCACCTCGGTGGGCAGGTTCAGTGCACCCAGCGCCCCGGGCTCCCCACCGTGGGCGCCCCGGCCGTCGTAACCGATGAGCTCGGCCGGCCAGATCTGCGAGTGGAAGGTGATGTTGTCCTTGCCCATGAAGTAGTGGGACACGGCCTCGGGATCGGTCCACCAGCGCCGCCACGCCTCGGGCTCGCCGGAGCGCCACGCCCACTCGATGGACGCGGACAGGTAGCCCACCACGGCGTCGAACCACACGTAGAGCTTCTTGTCGCCGCGGCCGGACCAGCCCTCCACCGGGATGGGGATCCCCCAGTCGATGTCGCGACTCATGGCGCGGGGACGCAGGTCCTCGAGCAGGTTGAGCGAGAACTTGAGGACGTTGGGTCGCCAGTCCTTCCGGCCCTTGAGCCAGTCCCCCAGCGAGTCCGCGAGCGCGGGCAGGTCGAGGAACCAGTGCTCGGTCTCGATGAACTTCGGCGTCTCCCCGTTGATCTTGGAGACCGGGTTCTTCAGGTCCGCCGGGTCGAGCTGGTTGCCGCAGTTGTCGCACTGGTCGCCGCGGGCGCCGTCGTCACCGCAGATGGGACACGTGCCCTCGATGTAGCGGTCCGGCAGGGTCCGACCGGTGGACGGGCTCACCGCGCCGGTGGTGGTCTTGGCGACCATGTAGCCGTTGGCGTGCAGGCCCCGGAACAGCTCCTGCACCACCGCGTAGTGGTTGCGCGTGGTGGTGCGGGTGAACAGGTCGTAGCTCAGCCCGAGGCCGGCGAGGTCGTCGACGATGACGCGGTTGTAGCGATCGGCGAGCTCCTGGACGGGCACGCCCTCCTTCTCGGCCTGCACGAGCAGGGGCGTGCCGTGCTCGTCGGTGCCCGAGACCATGAGCACGTCGCTGCCGGCCATCCGCTGGTAGCGCGAG
Source organism: Dietzia sp. IBK-p2-16D (assembly GCF_057773085.1). Taxonomy (NCBI): domain Bacteria; kingdom Bacillati; phylum Actinomycetota; class Actinomycetes; order Mycobacteriales; family Dietziaceae; genus Dietzia; species Dietzia sp. IBK-p2-16D. The sequence goes on from NZ_JBYMTL010000001.1 coordinate 882,856, forward strand.
AAGACGTCCGACGGCACCCCGAATCCCGAGACGTGTCCGATGTGCCGGGGGCCGTTCGCGTACGGCCATGCGACCGCGGTGAGGACTGTCTTCGCCATGGCTACAGACTAGGCGGTGGTCGACCCGTCCCCGGAGGTGGTGCTCCCCCCGGCCGTACCCGCGGCGACACGCCCCCGCCGGCGCGCACGCTCGGACTTGGGCAGCTGGTAGACCTTCTCGGTGATGAACGGGTCGCGGGACAGGGCCTTGACGATGGCGACGCACAGCGCGCCCAGCACCAGCACGAACGGCGACGCCGCGATGATGGTGAGGTTCTGAAGACTGTTCAGCGCACTGTCCGGCTCGCCCGCGCGCAGGCCGGGCAGCAGCATGAGGACGGCCACGGCCCCCGTGAGGACGCCCCACAGGACGACGATCCAGTGCGCGGGCTTCTCCGCGCCCTCCTGGGACATCCCGGCCATGACGATCGAGGCCGAGTCCGCCCCCGTGATGAAGAAGATCGCGATGAGCACCACCGCCACCCACGACAGGACGGTGGTGAACGGCAGTTCGCCGAACAGGGCGAACAGCTGGAGAGTGGAGTCACCGTCGCCGTAGATGCTCCTCCCGCGGAGCTCGAGGTCAAGGGCGGCCCCGCCGAAGATCGAGAACCACAGGATGCTCAGTGCGCTGGGCACGATGAGCACGCCCACCACGAACTCGCGGATGGTCCGACCACGAGAGATCCGGGCCAGGAACATGCCGACGAAGGGCGACCAGGAGATCCACCACGCCCAGTAGAAGACCGTCCATCCGGAGAGCCACTCGCCGGCGGTGCCGTCGACGCTCGCCCCGGACCGCGACGCCATGTCGAAGAAGGTGCCGATGTAGCCACCGAGCGATGTGGGGATGAGGTCGAGGATGAACACGGCCGCGCCGGATGCGACCAGCACGAACAGTGCCAGCGCCACCGCGATGGCCATGTTGATGTTGGACAGCAGCTGGATCCCGCGGTCGATGCCGGAGACCGCGGAGATGACGAAGCACAGGCCGAGGACGATGATGATCCCCACGGCCACCGCGGCGCTCTCGGCCGAGACGGTGCCGGTCTCCGCCAGCCCGGCGCGGATCTGCAGTGCGCCGATCCCCAGCGAGGCGGCGGTGCCGAACACGGTCGCGAAGATCGCCAGGACGTCGAGGACCTTGCCCATCCAGCCCCGCGCGCGCCGCTCCCCGATGAGCGGGACGAATGCGGCCGAGATGAGGTGACGCCCCCCGTACCGGTAGGCCGTCAGCGCCAGCGCGAGTCCCACCACCGCGTAGACCGCCCACGCGTGTGCGGTCCAGTGGAATGTGGTGGTCGCCATGGCCGTGGTGACCCCGGGGCGGGCGCCCGGCGGGGTGTCGATGTAGTGCGAGAGGGGCTCGGAGACGCCGTAGAACATCAGTCCGATGCCCATCCCCGCCGCGAACATCATCGAGATCCAGCTGGTGGTGCGGTAGCGCGGCCCCTCGTCGTCGGGCCCGAGCCTGACGTTGCCGAACTTGCTGAACGCCAACCACAGGATGAACGCGACGAACACCGTCGCCGCCAGAACGAACAGCCAGCCCACGCTCTGGGCGGTCCAGTCGAAGGCGGCCGTCGACACGGACTGGAAAGAGTCGGTGAACCCCAGACCCCACAGGAGGACGGCGACGACCAGCACGAGCGCGGGGACGAAGACCCCGAGGCTGAGCTTCGGCGCCGCGCCCGGGTCGTCGGAGCCGCTGCCTGGTGACGACGACGGGACGGGGTGTTCGGCGTTTGTGGTCACCTAGACAGCAGTAGCACGTTATCGGTACCTGAGCGCGTTAAATACGTCTTCACACGGCACCCGGATGGGCTCGGTCGACCGGGATCTGCCACGTTATAGGGGTGCACACGTGGGCGGGACTGCCGCCGGATCCGATCGCGGTCCTGAACGCCTGCGCGCGCCGCGCCGAGCGTGAGGGCCTCCCGCCCCCGGCGGCCCTGCTCGGGGACTGGCTCGGCGCCGCCGCGGTGATCGCCCCGTCGGTCGATCTGGCACCCGTCGATCCTGCTCACGTGTTCGCCGGTGATCCCCTCGTCGTCGTCGACCCCGACGGCACCGATCCGCACGTCACGCTGGGGTTCCGCTCCTACCCCGACGTCCCGCCCGACGCCACCCGACTGCTACCCGAGGCCGTGTCCGGGCGCGCCGACGGGCTCCTCGTCCTGGGCCACGACGGCCGCTGGACCGCACGGGGCACGGTCCCCTCCCCCGACGACCTCGCCGTCCGGCCGGACGGCGGCGACGACCACAGCGCCGACCACAGCGCCGTCCACGACGACGACGACGAGGTCCCCACCCTCGACTGGGCGGCCCCCGACCGGGACGCCCACCGCGCGGCCGTCACGTCCTGCCTCGAGGCGATCCGGGCCGGCGAGATCTACCAGGCCTGCCTGTCCACGCGCCTGGACGGCCGACTGCACGGCGAGCCGATCGCGCTGTTCAGCGCGCTGTGGCGGCGGACGAAGGCCGGGCGTGCGGCGTTCCTCTCCGGGCCGTGGGGCGCGATCGTGTCACTCTCCCCGGAGACATACCTGTCCCGGCGCGGCCGCGACGTCCGCTCCTCGCCCATCAAGGGGACCCTGCCGCTGACCGCCGACCCGGCCGAGCTGCGCGCGTCGGCGAAGGACGTGGCAGAGAACATCATGATCGTCGACCTCGTCCGACACGACCTCGGGCGGACCGCCGACCTGGGCTCGGTCACGGTCCCCGAACTGCTCACCGTCCACGCTGCACCCGGGGTGTGGCACCTGGTCTCCACCGTCGCCGCACGGACCGGCGTCCCGCACACCGAACTCGTGGACACCACCTTCCCGCCCGCGTCCGTCACCGGCACCCCCAAGCTGCGGGCGCGCGAGCTCATCTCCGGGTGGGAACCGCGGGCGCGGGGCCTGCACTGCGGCGCGATCGGGATCGCGGGGCCCGGGGAACTGGACCTGTCGGTGGCCATCCGCACCCTGGAGATCGCCCCCGACGGGCGGTGCGAGTTCGGCGTGGGCGGCGGCATCACGATCGACTCCGACCCGGACGCCGAATGGGACGAGTGCGTGCACAAGGCGGCGTTCACCTGGGGCGGCGGCCCGGCGCCCTGGTAGCGGCCGGTCAGCTACGCGAGTCGAGCACGGCCTGGTACAGGTCCCGCTTGGTCACCGCCGACCCCTCGGCCACGGCCGCGCAGGCGTCCTTGAGCCGCTCCCCCGCCTCGACACGCTCCTCGACGATCTCCACCAGGTCCTCGAGCGTGGCGGTCGACCCGGCACCGTCGACACCCTCGACGACCACGACGATCTCCCCCAGTACGCCGCCTGCGGTCCGCTCGGCCAGCTCTCCCAGGGTGCCGCGGAGAACCTCCTCGTAGGTCTTGGTCAGCTCCCGGCACACCGCGGCCCGGCGATCCGCACCCAGGACCTGCGCGGCCTCGGCGAGCGTGTCGGCCAGCCTGTGCGGGGACTCGAAGAACACGCACGTGCGCTCCTCGGTCGCCAACCGGGCCAGCCACGTGCGGCGACGCCCCGGCCGTCGCGGCGGGAAGCCGTCGAAGCAGAAGCGGTCGACCGGCAGCCCGCTGAGCACCAGCGCCGTGGTGACCGCAGACGGCCCCGGCAGACACGTCACCGGGAGCCCGGCCTCGATACACGCCACGACCAGTGAGTATCCGGGGTCCGACACGGCCGGCATCCCGGCGTCGGTCACCACCGCCACCACGTCCCCGGCGCGGACCCGCTCGACCAACTGGGGCACGCGGCCCGCCTCGTTGTGCTCGAAGAAGCTCATCACGCGCCCCGCGATGGTCACCCCGAGGGCCGTCGACAGGGAACGCAGCCGGCGGGTGTCCTCCGCGGCCACGATGTCGGCGGACGCCAGGACCTGCCGCAGCCGGTCCGAGGCATCGGCCGGGTTCCCGATGGGGGTGGCCGCCAACACGACACGTCCGGACGTCATGCCGACCACCCTATCGGTGGCCGGGCACCTCCCCGCCCCGCGCAGGGCCCCCACTATGCTCGGCCTGTGACCTCGACCATCGGCGTGCGCTCACCAGGACGCCCGCTGCCCGCCCCCGACACCGGTCCGGTCGACACGACCCGCGACCGGATCGTCACCGGCGTCATCCTGGTCCTGGCGTTCCTCTCGCGCTTCTGGGGCCTGACCTCGGCCACCGACAAGGGCACCCCGGTCTTCGACGAGAAGCACTACGCGCCGCAGTCGTACAACGTCTCCCAGCTCGGCATCGAGGAGAACCCCGCCTACGGCCTGGTCGTGCACCCGCCCGTCGCCAAACAGATCCAGTCCATCGGCGGCATGCTCTTCGACTATTCGCCCCTGGGCTGGCGGTTCACCGCGGCCCTGGCCGGGGTGGCCGTGGTGCTCATGGTCATGCGCATCACCCGGCGACTGACCAGGTCCACTCAGCTCGGGCTGGTCGCCGGGCTACTGATGTGCCTCGACGGCGTCACGTTCGTGACCTCGCGCATCGGGATGCTGGACATCTACCAGGTGCTGTTCGTCGTCGCGGCCGCCGGCGCCCTGCTGGTGGACCGCGACCAGATGCGCGCCCGGATGCACCGCGCCGCGCTCGAGGGCCGGCTCCACCTGTCCGACCTGGGGCCGCGCCTCGGGTTCCGCTGGTGGCGGTTCACCGCCGGCGTCATGCTGGGACTCGCGCTCGGGGTCAAATGGTCCGGCCTCTACTTCATCGCGTTCTTCGGGCTCATGACCGTGGCCTGGGACTGGGCGCTGCGCAGCCGCTACGCCATCCGGCGGCCCCTCGCGGGAGCGCTGGTCCGCGATGCGGTGCCGGCCTTCCTCACCCTGGTGATCTGGCCGGCGATCCTGCACATGTTCACGTGGCTGCCCTGGTTCGCAGGCGAGAACTCGGTGTACCGGCACGTCGTGGGCGACGAGGTCGAGGACAATTGGATGCCCGACGCGGTGCAGTCGTGGCTGTACTACCAGTCGTCGGTACTGGACTTCCACTCCACGCTGACCACCTCGGCCGGGAACCGGCACCCCTGGGAGTCCAAGCCCTGGACCTGGCCCATGAGCCTGCGGCCGATGCTCTACTACGTCGAGCAGGGCGAGGGCGTCACCGGTTGCGGGGAGGCCTCCTGCGTACGGGCGATCATGCTGCTGGGGACGCCGGCCATCTGGTGGCTGGCCATCCCCGTGCTGGCGTGGGCGTTCTGGCGCGCCGTGATCTGCCGCGACGGCCGCTACGCGTTCCCGCTCGTGGGCTACATGGCCGGTTACCTGCCGTGGTTCTTCCAGCACGACCGCCAGATGTACTTCTTCTACGCCTCGGTGATGGCGCCGTTCTTCATCATGATGATCGCCCTGGTCCTGGGCGAGGTCGCCGGCCGGGCCACCGACTCCCCGAGGCGGCAACTCCTCGGCCGCGCGATCGTCTGTCTGTATCTGGCGCTGGTCGCGGTGAACTTCATCTATGCGCTGCCGATCCTGGCGGGCACGCCCATCACCCAGGCCGAGTGGAACCTCCAGCTCTGGCTCCCCTCCTGGCGGTAGGGCAGCGGCCGGGTCCGCGCCCCGCTCGCGGGTCCTGAACACGGCCTGACCGCCGCCTGTGCGGGGCCTGATCCCCACCCTCGGGGGCCTCCGGCCCGGTGTCGCCGGACGCCGTCGGCCAGTACGGTCGCGGCAGTGAACGAGCTACTCCTCCTTCTTGCCGATCTCCCGATGAGCGACCTCACCCGTCAATGGTTGGTCGAGAAACCGGTCATGATCGCCCTCTACATCGTGCTCGCGCTGCTGGTGCGGTGGGTGCTCCACCGGGGCATCGACAAGGTCACCGCACCGTCGGCGGACGGGTCCCCGTCCGCGTGGCGACGCCGCCGTCAGGAGAAGTCCGACCAGCGGGCGGAGGCGAGCGCGTCGGGCCCCGGCCCCGACGGTCCGCACGAGGAGGTCACCGCCGACGAGAGTGGTGGTCTCACCGCTGCGGTTCTGAGGAAGAACAATCGACGACGGTCGGCGGAGCACGTGCGGACCGAGCACAAGCGGGCCGAACGACGCGCGCAGCGGATGGCCACGATCGGGTCGGTGCTCAAGTCGATCGTCTCGTTCGCCGTACTCGTGTGGGTGGTGCTGCAGACACTGGCGATCCTCGGCGTCAACGTGGCGCCCTTCATCGCCTCCGCCGGGATCGTCGGTGTCGCCCTGGGCTTCGGCGCCCAGGCACTCGTCCGGGACTTCCTCTCCGGGCTGTTCATGCTGTTCGAGGACCAGTACGGTGTCGGCGACTGGGTGGACCTGGGCGAGGCCGAGGGGACGGTCGAGCACGTCGGCCTGCGGGTCACCTCCCTGCGGGACCTGCACGGGACGCTCTGGTATTGCCGCAACGGCGACATCCAACGCGTCGGCAACTACAGCCAGGACTTCGGCGTGGCGTTCCTCGAGATCCCGGTCTCCTACACGGCCGACGTCGACCGGGCGTGCACCGTGGCCATCGAGACCGCCAAGCAGGCGGCTCGCGAGGAGCCGATCGCGTCGAACCTCATCTCCGGCCCCGAACTGCAGGGTGTGAACGCGCTGGACGCGGACTTCTGGTCGCTGCGGATGACGGCGGTGACGCAGGCCAACGCTCAGTGGGCCACGGAGCGGGAGCTGCGGCGCCGCATCCGCAACGCCTTCGACGAGGCCGGGATCGACGCCCCGTACCCGGAGGGGCTCCCCGTGTCGGCGATGCGCGCGATGGCCTCGGAGTGAGGCCCTGTCGGCGCTAGCCTCCCAGCACCCTGTCGATGCTGAACCGGCCGGCGCCGACCGCCGCCACGAGCAGCGCGCCCACCCCCAGCGCCACCACGAGTTCCCACCCGTTCTGCGTGATGAACGGTCCGTTGGTGGCGTGGACGAAGTAGAAGGCCCCGGCCATGTCCACCCCGAGCAGAATCCCGGCCAGGGGGGTGAGGAGCCCGGCGATGAGGGCCGCCCCGGCGACCAGCTCGACCCCGGCGACGATCGCGGCGGTGACCGCCGGCTGGGGGATGCCGTAGCCGGCGAACTGCTCGGCCACCCGGCTCAGGCCGAGGGTGAAGAACTTCTGCCACCCGTGGGCCGCGAACACCACCCCGAGCCCGACACGGGCCAGGAGAATCGCGGCATCCCGGAGGGTCTCCAGCCCCCTCACGGGAGGATGCCCCGGCCGGCCTTGGTGAGCCGCCGCTGGAGCGCTCTCATCGCGAGTCCGTACAGCGGCGGCGCGAACTTCTGTGCCGCGAAGCCGAGGCGGACGTCCGGGGACGTGTAGACGATGTAGCGCCCCTTGCGCACTCCCGCGAGCATCTTCTCGGCGGCCTCGTCAGGGGTCACCGCGTGGCGCCGGAACTGGTCGACGGTCCTGGCCACCTCCGGATCGGACCTGTCGACGCCGGCGATCTCGACGGTCTCCACGAGCGGGGTGTCGACGCCGCCGGGGCAGACGAGGTGCACGCCGATGTCGTACGGCGCCAGGTCGAAGCGCAGCACCTCGGCGATGCCGCGGATCCCGAACTTGGCGGCACTGTAGGCGGCGTGCCACGGCAGGCCGAGCAGACCGGCGGCGGACGAGACCATGACGAGCGCCCCGGGCCTGCGGGCGGCCATCATCGCCGGCACGAACGCCTCGACGACGTGGATGGTGCCCATGAGGTTGACCTCGACCATCGAACGCCAGACCCGGTGCTCCAGCAGATCCGGGCGGCCCCACGCCGAGTTGCCAGCCACGTGGAAGATCGCGTCGGGCGCACCGCTTCCGGCCATGACGCGCTCCCCGAACGCCATCACGGCCTCGTGATCGGTGAGGTCGACCATCTCGGCGAGAAGCACGGGCGCACCGGCGTCCCTGCAGTCCTGCTCGGCGGCGGTCAGCCCCTCGGCGTTGATGTCGGTGAGCACCAGTCGGGCCCCCTCCCGCGCGAGCCGGAGGGCCGCCGCACGGCCGATCCCGCTGGCTGCGCCGGTCACCACGCAGACCCTGCCCCGGTAGTCCTTGATCCGTCGCCTCGACATCTACTCCCCCACGTAAAGGGCCCGGGTCGAAAAGCGGCGGGCCACCCGATGAGATCACCGTAGCGGCCCGCCGGGGTCCGTGAGGCGTGACGGCCGGGCGCGTCCGCTCTAGACGGGTGGGGTGAGTCGGGTCGGCTGCAGTGTGTCGTGGCCGCCGCGGGCGGGGATGGGCGGGACGTACTCACGCAGCACGCAGCGGCTGCCGCTGTAGATGGTGGCCATACAGCGGTTGCAGTGCACGCACAGGGATCGACGCCGGTCGTCCTCCTTGAGCTTGTTCGGCAGGTCGGGCTCGCGCAGCAGACCACGGCCCATCGCGACGAACTCGAAGCCGGCACCCATCGCCTTGTCGATGGACGGGCGGTCGACGATGCCGCCGAGCAGCATCATCGGCAGGTCCACGGCCTCGCGGATCTGTCGGGCGTCGTCGAACATGTACGCGTCGGTGTACGGGTACTCCTTGAACGTCTTGGGTCCCACGACCTTCATGCCCATCTTGATCACCGCGGGCTGGGTGGCGGCGAACTCCTCCAGAGGCGCGGCGCCCTTGAACAGGTAGATGGGGTTGAGCAGGGAACTGCCGACCGTCATCACCAACGCGTCGGCGGAGCCGTCCTGCTCGAGCCACTGGGCGACCTGGCGGGCCTCGTCGATCCAGAACCCGCCGGGCACCCCGTCGTCCATGTTGAGCTTGATGGTCACCGCGATCTTGTCGCCCATGGCATCACGGATGGCGCGGCCGATGCGCCGGGCGAAGCGGGCGCGGTTCTCCAGCGATCCACCGTAGGAGTCCTTGCGCCGGTTGAGTTTGGGGCTGAGGAACTCACTGACGAGATAGTTGTGGCCGAAGTGCACCTCGATGGCGTCGAACCCGGCCTCGTGGGCCCCGCGGGCGGCACGGACGTGGTCCTCCACGATCCGGTCGATGTCGGCCTCGGTGCACGCCTTGGTGATCGCCAGCCCGGTGGGGGCCGGGATCCGGGACGGCCCGAGCGGGGGCAGCCCGTTCGAGGAACCGTTGGCCACGGCCCCGGCGTGTCCGACCTGGGCCGAGATCGCGGCGCCCTCGGCGTGCACGGCGTCGGTGAGCTTGCGCAGCATCCCGCCGTCGTCCATGCCCCAGTGATACTGGTGCTTGTCGGTGCGGCCCTCGGGGGAGGTCGCGAGATAGGCGACGGTCGTCATCCCCACGCCGCCGCGCGCGTACTCGGCGTGGAACTCGATGAGCTCGTCGGTGATCCGCCCCTTGGGACAACGCCCCTCGAAGGTCGCGGCCTTGACGATGCGGTTACGCAGCGTCACGTTGCCGATCTTGCCGGGGCTGAAGACGTCGGGTGCGGGTGTGCCGGGCGCGAGACTCATGACCAGAACTATAACCTGTTCCACTGCTCCGGTCCCGCGTCTGGCCAGCACTTTTGCCGCGCAAATCTGGATGCACCCCGGGCCCGGCCGCGCCACCGCCCGTCACCTGCGGACCATAGGTTGGCCTTACCCGCTCGGGCCGCCCGCACCGACGGTGCTCCTCCGGATGTGCGCGGCCAGCACGGCGAGCGCCGAGGCCCCCTCCCTGGTCCCGGCCACGACCGGGAAGCAATGCACCATGCCGGGCCAGACCCGCAGGTCGATCGACGCGCCGCGGGAGCGGCTGGTCTCGACGAAGGAACGGACGTCCGCGACCACGAAGTCATCACCGCCGCACACGATCGCCGTCGGCGGTGCCGTGGTGTCGAGCGGCCGGTGAGCGGGTGAGATCCCCGGGTCGTCGACCGGGGTGTCCCCGGCGTAGGCGTCGCGGCAGGCGCGGGCGATCCGCGGCGGGGTGAGCGGGTCCATCGCCCCGATCCACCGGCTCGCACGACCCCGCCGGTCCGACCCGGCGGGGTCGGTGAGGTCGACCCAGGGGCTGACCAACGCCAGAGCGGCCGGGTGTTCCCCGCGCCGGCGGAGGCGGTCGAGCAGACCGAGAGCGAGAGCTCCGCCCGCGGAGTCCCCGGCGACGGCGACCCGCCCGGCACCGCCGACTCGTTCGGCGAGGTGACGGAATGCGGCGTCGGCGTCGTCGAGGGCGGCCGGGTACGGGTGCTCGGGCGCGAGCCGGTAGTCGGGCACGTAGGCGGTCGATCCGGATAGCCGGGCGAGGGTCACCGCCATGGCGGCGTGCGTGTCCGGGGATCCGGCGACGTAGCCCCCGCCGTGCAGGACGAGCAGGCCCGGGGCGCCCTCGGGCCCGTCGACCCAGAGTCCCGGCACCGGCGCGCCGCACGCCGGGCCGGCCACCCGCCGGGACCCCGTGGCACGGGACGCAGCGGTGGCCACCGCGCGCATCATCCGTATCCACCTCCGGTCGAACGGCGCGACGGTGAGCGCGGGACGGACGACCAGTTGCAGACCGAGGCGTTGGAGCCGAGCCGACGGGCTCGGCCGACGCGAGAGGGGGATCCGCCGGTCCGCCTCGGTGACCAGTCGGCGCGCCAGCAGGGTGAGCAGTACCCGCAGGACGCAACCCTCGACCACACCGACGGGCCGGGAGGGGGACCGGAGGGACCGGGTCCACTCGAGTTCGCCGCCACCCCCGGGGAGCGCACGCACGGCGACGTACCCCGCGTACCGCCGACCGAGTCGGTGGAGCAGCGGGCCCGCCCACTCCCGCCACCGTGTGGCGGGGGCGAGGGCGAGCACGTCCCCGGGCTCGGCGGAGAATCGCCGCACGACCGCGACGGTGACGGTGTGACGGGCCACTGCGCCTCCTCGGGGACAACGCTGTCTCACTGCAGGGCCAGCTCAACACAAAGCGGAAAGGCCGTCCCCGCTTGCGCGGAAACGGCCTCTGAACTCGAAGTCCTTGGGTGGAGCTAAGGGGAATCGAACCCCTGACCTTCTCGATGCGAACGAGACGCGCTACCAACTGCGCTATAGCCCCTCGCCGCCCCTGCGGGCGACGTTGCCACTCTACCGGGCGGCTGCGCCACCCTCTCGAGCAGCGTGGAATACCTTACCAGGATGGTCGGTCCCCCGACCAAACCGGGCCGCCTGTCACCCCACTGCGCGCCGCAACGGCTCGCGATGATGACGCCGGCGATCGTGGTGACCGGGGTCGGAGTCGAGGCGATCGTCGAAGGTGTCGAGCATGTCGAACGCCGGGTCCTCGTCATCGATCTCCAGCACGACCGCGCCGGGGCGGCGCAGGCGGGGCGGCACGACGGACAGCTCGTCGTCCTCGCGGGACTCCACGCCCAGCCGGGCACGACGCATCCGCTCGACGCGGCGGCGGCGCAGGCTCTCCTCGAGCTTGACCTGGCGACGCAGGTACGTCATGTAGGCGGCCAGCAGCAGTACGGAGCCTCCGGCGAACCACCACACGGCGGGCACGGTGAGCAGCGCGGCGATCACCGTGACGACGGACAGCGCCACGAGGATGAGTGCCGTGCGCTGACGCGCGTGTGCCCGCTGCTCCGCGGCCTCGCGGTCCGCCATCGGGTCGTAGGCCCCGCGCCCACGACGCCGCTCGGCGAAGTCCAGATCGGCGTCGGTGAGTTCGACCTCGGGCTCGGCCGGACGCCGACGCCCACGGTGGGTGAGCACGGCCTCCTCGTCGATGCCCGCGGCGTCCTCGGCGTGATCGGTCCGTTCGGACTCCCGCTCCCCCGCCCGGCGTTCGACGAGTTCGCCGTCGACGACCACCGGTCGCCGCGTCTCGTCGTCGGTCTCCGAGGCGCGTGCGTCGGCTCCGGCCACGGTGGCGCGGATGTCGCCGACCTCGGCGGCCACCGCCGAGGCGGTCCGCTCGTCCATCGACGCCACGGCACGGACGGAGTCCCTGTCGTCGACCACGACGACCGCCGGGATCTCGGACGTGATCTCCTCGGCGGACGGCTCGCCGGTCGCGGCTGCGCGCCGCTGCTCCATCGCCCGGCGGACGGCCTCGCCACGCCGGCCCGCGGCCTCGCGGCGCAGGGTCTGCTCGAGCAGGTGCTCCCACGTCTCGGTGTCGAGGAGTTCGGCGTCCGTCGCGCCCGCCCCGGACGGCAGACCGAAGAGCGACTCCTCGGCCTCGGTCTGGACCGGATCGGTGGCGGCACGGCCCCGACTGGGCACCAGACGGCCGGAGCCGCCCGAGTAGAGCGTGCGGGTCTCGGCCAGTGCGTCACCGGTGCGGCGTATGGGATTGCGCGACCGGATGAGCATCGGCGCGAGGACGAAAAGCCAGACCACCACCAGCAGGATTATCAGCAGCGAGCTCGACATCGATCAGGCCTCCTCGAGCGTCTACCGACGACACGGGACGTCGCGGTGAGGTCCCCACCGTAACGGCGCGTCGGCCGCGTCCGGTGACGGCGCGCCGCAGGTCACGATGCTCAGGACATACTCAGACGCGTGTTCACGCGCGTTGCGCCAGACCCGCTGCCACGAGGGCCGCGACGGCGCCCCGCCCGTGCTCCTCCCGGGTACGTGCCAGGAGGAGATGATCGCGCCACGCGCCGTCGACGTGGAGGTAGCGCCGCAGCAGTCCCTCCTCGCGGAAACCGCACCGGCCGAGCACGACGCGGCTGGCGGTGTTCTCCGGCCGGACGGTGGCGTCGACCCGGTGTAGGGCTCCCGGCCCCAGTGCATGGTCGACGCCCAGCGCCAGCGCCGCGGTGGCCACCCCGCCGCCGACGAACGGCCGCCCCACCCAGTAGCCGATCCACCCCGAGTGCAGCGCGCCGCGGACCATCCCTCCCACGGTGAGCTGCCCGCAGAAGCGCCCGTCCAGTTCGATGGCCGCGGGCAGGGTCGCCCCGGCGCGGGCGTATCGCTTGAGCTGCGCGTGGATGGGCGGCCAGGCCCGCGCGGAGTTGTTCTCGTGCCACCGGCCCTCGACGGTCGGTTCCCACGGCTCGAGGTGGTCGCGCTCGAACAGTCGCAACGCCGCCCAGTCCCGGGCGTCGCGGCGCCGGACGGGCCGCAGGCTCACCACACCGGCGCGCACGCGCACCGGTCCCGCCTCGATGGGCCACCCGGGATGCGCGACCGTGTCGGCCGCGAGGGCGTTCCACAGGCCGCTCACGTCGCCGACCCGATCACCCGCGCTGGGCGAGGAACATCACGTCGACCTCGTCACCCGTACGCACGGCGGTGATGCCGGGGTCGATCACGACGAGGCAGTTCGCCTCGGCGAGCGAGGCCAGCAGGTGGGTGGAGGATCCCTGGGCCCCGCCGAGTGCGCGGACCAGGTACTCGCCCGTGTCCGTGTCGCGCATCAGCTGTCCACGCAGGTAGCCACGCCGGCCCTCGACCGACGAGATCGGCGCGACGGTCCGCGCGCGGACGGTACGGCGCATGGGTTGCCGCTTGCCGAGCGCGATCCGGATGAGGGGCCGGACCATGATCTCGAAGACCACCAGCGCGCTCACCGGGTTGGACGGCAGCAGGAAGGTCGGCACCTCGTCGCGGCCGAGCCGACCGAAACCCTGTACCGACCCGGGGTGCATGGCCACCCGGTTGACCTCGATCTGCCCGAGCTCGGCCATGACCTGACGAATGCGGTTCGTGGCCTCGCCGCCGGCGGCGCCGGAGACCACCACGAGTTCACTGCGGACCAGCTGACCCTCGAGCACCTCGCGCAGGCGGGAAGGTTCGGTACTGGCGATACCCACGCGGTGGACGTCGGCGCCGGCGTCCCGGCCGGCCGCGGTGAGGGCGTACGAGTTGACGTCGTAGACCTGACCCGTGCCGGGGCGGCCGTCGACGTCGACGAGCTCGTCGCCCACGGAGATGACCGCCATCCGCGGTTTGGGGTGCACGAGCACCTTCGCCCGACCGACGGAGGCGAGCAGCCCGACCTGCGCCGGCCCGATTATGCTGCCCGCGCGTACCGCCACGTCACCGGGCTGCACGTCGTCACCGATCCGGCGGACGTAGTCACCCGTGCGGACGGCGCGGGTCGGGGTGATGTGACGTCCCTCGGCGGTGGCCCACCCGATCGGCAGGACCGCGTCCGCGAGCGTGGGCAGCGGCGCGCCGGTGTCCACGCGGACGGTCTGGCCGGGCTGCAGCCGGGCCGGCTGGCGGGATCCCGCGGTGATCTGACCGACGACGGGCAGGCTCGCGGACCCGGCGGGGCCGTCCCCGCCCTGCGTGACGGATCCGCCCTGCGCGGCGGGACCGCCGACGCGCACGTCGACACTGCGGACCGCGTACCCGTCGATGGCCGCCTGGTCGAACGCCGGCAACGGCCGTTCGGCCACGACCTCCTCGGCACACAGCAGTCCCTGCGCCTCGGAGATCGCCACGCGGACCGGGCGCGGCGCGACCGCGGCCGCCGTCACCAACGCGAGCTGTTCCTCGACGGAGCGCACCAGGTGTCCCCTTCCCGTACCAGTCACGGCCCGTTGACCGGGCCCGCCTCACCTACGGGCCCGTCAGGAACCCAGTCGGTCCGAGAGCCACTCGCGGAGGTCGTCCGCGTACGCCGGATTGTCCAGCGCGAAGTCCACACAGGCCTTGATGTAGCCACCCGGGTTGCCGAGATCGTGCCGCGTGCCGTCATGGACCACGACGTGCACGGGGTGCCCCTCGCCGATGAGCAGGTCGATCGCGTCGGTGAGCTGCAGTTCGCCGCCGGCGCCCGGCTCGATCCGCCGCAGCGCGTCGAAGATGGCGCGGTCGAGCACGTACCGCCCGGCCGCGGCGAGGTTCGACGGCGCGTCCTCCGCGGCGGGCTTCTCGACCATGCCGAGCACCTTCTTCACCGAGGGGTCGTCGGTGTCCTCGACGCGGAACACGCCGTAGGAGGAGACGTTCTCCGGATCCACCTCGAAGGCGCACAGGACGCTGCCCCCGCGCGCGGCCCGGACGTCGGACATCTGGCCGAGGATCCCGAACGGCAGGACGAGGTCGTCCGGCAACAGCACGGCGACGGCCTCTTCCTCGTCCCCGAGGACCGACTCCACCTGCGCGACCGCGTGTCCGAGCCCCAGCGGCTCGTCCTGACGCACGTCGACGACCTCGATGAGCCCCGGCGCGCGCTGGACCTTGTGCAGCAGGACGTCCTTGCCACGGTCGGAGAGCGTGTCCTCGAGGACCGTGTCCTCGGAGAAGTGCGCCATCACACCGACCTTGCGCTCGGAGGTGACGATCGCGAGCCTGCCGGCGCCGGCCTCGGTGGCCTCCTCGGCGATGAGTTCGATGCCCGGGGTGTCCACGACCGGCAACAGTTCCTTGGGCACCGTCTTGGTGGCGGGCAGGAACCTGGTCCCCAGGCCGGCCGCCGGCACGACGGCGGTCCGGAACTGCGGTTCGACAGAGGTACTGGACGTCATGGCGACCACCTTAGACCTCGCACCCGCCCCCTCGGCGTGACGCCACGCGCGGCAGACTGGGGTCATGCAGCCCGACCGGTCCGATCTCAGCGACGGCGTCGTCCCCCTCGCGGTGGCCAAGTCGCGGCTGCGCCGTGAGGTGCTCGCCCGCCGCGCCGCCGTGCCGGCGCCGGTGCGCGCCGAGCGGGACCGGATGATCCTCGACCACCTGGGCCGGATCGTCGCCGCGGGGACGGTGGTGTGCGCGTATGTTCCCGACGACGACGAGGCCGGCGGACGGGATCTGGCGGAGGAACTCATCCGGTGCGGTGCCCGGGTGTTCCTGCCCGTCGCGCCCGTGGTCGGCCCGTTGGAGTGGGCGGCGTACGCCGGGCCGGCGGATCTGGTCCCCGGCCGGTTCGGCATTCCCGTCCCGTCCGCACCGCCCGCCGGGCCGGAGTTCATCTCGGGGGCCGATCTCGTCCTGGTTCCCGCCGTCGCCGTGGACCGGACGGGCAATCGACTCGGCCGGGGCGGGGGCTACTACGACCGGTCCCTGGCGCTGGCGGGGCCGGGTACGAGGATGCTCGCGCTCCTGGACCCCGAGAACTTGGTCGACCATGTGCCCGCCGAGCCGCACGACCGCCCCGTCGACGGCGTGATCACCCCGGAGGCGGTTCTCGACTTCGGAACTTGGCACTCGCCGGAGTAGAGTGCCAGTCGTTGTCCGATACTCCTCGGGAGGCAAGATGCCCACCTACTCCTACCGGTGCCGCGACTGCGACGTCGCCTTCGACATCCAGCAGTCCTTCGACGAGGACTCGCTGACCGTCTGCCCGCAGTGCAACGGCGGGCTGCGCAAGCTCTTCAACACGGTCGGCGTCGTGTTCAAGGGCTCCGGCTTCTACCGCACCGACAGTCGCGCCTCCGGCGAGGGCGGATCGAGCGGCAAGTCCGGCGGAGGTTCGCTCGCCGGCAGTTCGTCGGGCAGCAGTTCGTCGGGCAGCAGCTCCTCGGGAAGCAGCTCCTCGGGTGGCGGCGGATCGACGTCCGGGTCCTCGGGCTCCGGTTCGGGCTCCGGCACGGGCGCGACCTCCGGTTCGGGCTCCTCCTCGGGATCGTCGACCTCGTCGTCGTCGTCGTCGTCCTGACGGGTCGCTCCCGCCCCCACTGAGTTCTCACCGCGCCACCACCCGCCACCACCCGCCGCCACCAGCACTCCGGCACCACGGACCCGGCACCACCGCCCCCGCGCACGCCCGCGGTGACCCGGACCCGCGCCCGGTCATCCACACCCCCGGGCCGCCTCCACAGGCGCGGCGGCTCCGCCGGCCGGCCGCGAGGCCGGTGCCCCGTCGCGCCGCTACGGTCTGATCGCAAGCGCCGGCCCGCCCGGTGCCCACTGATCCGGCGCCCGGACACCGGCCGCCTCGACCGACGGGGGACCCATGCGCCGCACCATCTCCTCGGTGGCCCCTCCCGGACGGTGGCGACGGCGGCGCACCGCCCGGATCGGGCTCGCGGCCGCACTGGTGGTGGCCGCACCGTTCGTCGACCGCCCCGGCTCCCCGGAGCCCGTGGACCCCGCTGCTCCCGCCGCCGAGCTCGGTGGCGACCCCTCGCGCGGCCGGGTCCGGGTCGTCCCGATCCCGCTCGCCGACCCCGCCGTGGCCGACCTCCTCCGGCCGGGCGACGTGGTCGACCTCATCGGGACAACCGAGCTCTCCCCAGGTCAGGCCCCAGAGCTCGTCGCCCACGCCGCCCGGGTCCGGGACGCCCCCGAAGGCCGGTCCGGCGGGCGCTCGCTGCTCGTCGAGGTCCCCGAGGCCGATGCCGCCCACCTCGCCGCGACGGCCGCCGGCACACCGCTCGCCGTCGTGGTCCACGGATGAAGGGCCCTGGAGGCGGGTGGCCGGCTGGTAATGTCGCCGGATCGAGCAACAGAAACCGACTACGAGAGGGGTGCACGAATGCTCAAGGGCTTCAAGGAATTCATCATGCAGGGCAACGTGATCGACCTGGCGGTCGCGGTCGTCATCGGCAGTGCGTTCGCGACGATCGTCGACGCGTTCACCAGCGCGATCATCAACCCGCTGATCGCTCTGCTCGGCGGCAACAAGGAGATCGGCTTCGCCGTCCAGATCCTCGAGGGCAACCCCGAGACCGTCATGGACTTCGGGATGCTCCTCACCGCGATCATCAACTTCCTGCTGATCGCGGCCATCATCTACTTCGTCCTGGTCGGGCCGATGAACAAGATGAAGGAGGCCGCCGCCAAGCGCAAGGGCATCGAGGCGCCCGCGTCGGACAACGACCTCCTGGTGGAGATCCGCGACCTGCTCGCCGGTCGCCCGCTGACGCACCCGTCCGACCCCGAGAGCCCGTCCAGCAACGCCTGATCAGGCCAGCGCAACGCCTGATCAGGCCAGCGCAACGCCTGATCAGCTCAGCGCAGTGTCCCCGCCCCGTCGGCACACACCTGGCCGGCGGGGCGTCGGGGTGAAGTCAGCCGTGGTGCGGTGGTCGCTGGTCGCGCCACCAGTCGTCGTCGATCCGACTTTCCGCGGTGCGGGCCTCGTCCGAGGTCGTCTCCGGCAGGGTCTCGCCGAACACCTCGTCCAGCCGCGCCCGGTCCACCGGCCGCGGCTCGGTCACAGTTCCTCGAAGGCCGACAGTTGCGCCACCACGTAGGACACGAGCGGGCACAACGTCGCCATCCCGTCGCGGATCGCGGCGCGGCTGGGTGCGAGGTTGGCGACCACCGTGCTCCCCGATACGCCCACGTACCCTCGCGAGACGATCGAGTCGACCGCGCCGGCGGTGAGACCCGACGAGCGGATCGCCTCGGCGATGCCGGGCAGTCGCTGGTCCAGGATCTCCTCGGTGACCTCGGGCGTGATGTCCCGGGGACCGACCCCGGTGCCGCCCACGGTCACGACGAAGTCGAAGCCACCGACCACGGCCGTCTCGAGGGCCTTGCGCACCTCGGCCTCGTCCGCCGCGACGCCCACCACACCGCCGACGAGGAAACCCTCCTCCTCGAGCAGTTCGGTGACCAGCGGGCCGATCGAATCCTCACGCTCGTTCAGTCTGTCGGTCACCACCACGACCATCGCGCGGCCGGCGATCTGCGGCTCCACGGGCTCGACGGCGGCCGGGTCGAAATCCAGGCCGGTGGGGAGTTTGCGGCCTCCGGGCAGAGCCCGCGGATCAAATCTGGTGCTCATCTGGCCTCTCCCAGTATCACGTCGACGGTGTTCGGCGTTTCGCCCTCACGGGAAGCATAGGTGACGGTCACCGTGTCCCCCGGAGCCCGGGACCGGATCGCCGCGACGAGAGCGTCCCCGCCCTCGATGAGCCGCTCCCCCACCCCGGAGATGACCGACCCCTCCCTGATCCCGGCGCGCTCCGCGGGCCCACCCGGCTCGACGCCGCGCACGAGGGCGCCGTCCACATCGGGCGCGTCACTCACGGACACCCCGAGCACAGCGCGGGTCGCGAACCCCTGCTTGATCAGTTGGTCCGCGATCCGCCGGGCCTGGTCCACGGGGATGGCGAAGCCGAGACCGATCGATCCCGAGCTGCCCGACCCCAGTGACGCGATGGCCGAGTTGATCCCGACCAGCTCGCCGTCCATGTTGACGAGGGCGCCTCCCGAGTTGCCCGGGTTCACCGCGGCGTCGGTCTGGATGGCGTCGATCACCGTGCTCTGGTCCGACTGTTCGCCGCCGGCGCGTACCGGGCGCTCGAGGGCGGAGACGATGCCGGTGGTCACGGTTCCCGACAGGCCCAGCGGCGAGCCCACCGCGGCGACGGCCTGGCCTTCGTTCAGCGTGGCCGAGGACCCCAAGGCGATCGGGGTGAGCGAGCGCGAGGTCTCGGCCTTGATGACCGCGATGTCCGTGGCCGGGTCCGTGCCCACGATGCTCGCCGGGGCCGTGGAGCCGTCGTCGAAGCGCACCTGGATCTCGCCACCGGCTCGGGCCGCCGCGATGACGTGGTTGTTGGTGATGATGAGCCCGTCCTGGGTCAGCACCACCCCGGACCCCTCGCCGCGCCCCGTCTGGGACCGCACGTCCACCGAGACGACGCTCGGGAGCACCTTGTCCGCCACCGATTCGACGGTTCCGTCTGGCGCGCGCCCCTCGGGTTGGGAAGCATTGATGGGCGAGGACAACCCCTGCCCGGACCCTCCCGCCACCGTCGCACCGATCCAGCCCCCGAGCCCGCCGGAGACGAGCATGGCGGCCACGATCCCGGCCGCGAGCAGGCCGCGGCCGGACCTCCGCGGCCCCGACTGCGCCCCGGGATCGACACCCGGCCCGCCGCCGGGGTGGAGCGGCGGACCAGAGGGAGGCGCGGTCTCCGCGGGGCGCCACGGTCCGGTCCGGGGCCCCTGCGGCGGTGACTGCGCGGCGAACTCGGTGGTCGGCCCTCCTGCGCCGCCCCACCCATGGGCCGAGCCGTCGGGTCCACGGCCCTCCTGCCCGCCGTACGGATACGCGCCGGCGTACGGGTCCCGGCCCGCGTAGGGGTTCTCCCCGGCGGGCTGGTGCGCCGGTCCCCCGAGGCCCGCACCCGGCCTGCCTGCCCAGTCTTCCGGGGTCCCGGGTTCGCCCCGGCCCCGACCGTTGTCGTTCTCCATGGCCCCCATGGTTCACGATGGCGCTGTGTGCGCGCTGAGATCGTGTGCCCGACCCCCGGCGGTGCTCCTCGGTGGGAGCCCGGTCGGGGGCGGAACTCACACGGGCGGTTGCTCGCTTCCGGGGATGGTCACGCGGACCAGCGCGCCACCGCCCTCGGCGTCGCCGATCTCGACGGTTCCGCCGTGCCGGGTCGTGACCTGGCGGACGATGGCCAGCCCCAGACCCGACCCCGGCATCCCGCGCGCCTCGTGGGAGCGGTGGAAGCGTTCGAAGACCAGCTCCCTGTCCTGCTCGGGGATGCCCGGCCCCTGGTCGGCGACCGTCAACTCCATCACGGCATCGGAGACGGGCCGCATCCGCACGGTCACCGTGCCGCCGGCGGGGCTCCACTTGGCGGCGTTGTCGCACACGTTGAGCACCGCACGCTCGATCCCCGCCGAGTCACCGAAGGAGTACCAGGGCCTCAGCTCCACATCGAAGTCCACGTCGTGCCGCCGGCGCCGCACCCGTTCGAGGGCGCGCTCGACCGCGTCGGAGACCGCCACCGGCTCCAACTCGACCTCCCCGGAATCCTCACGGGCGAGCTCGACCAGATCTCCGACGAGTTGGCTCAGCTCCGAGATCTGCCCCACCACGTCCGCCTCCAGTTCGCGACGATCGGCGTCGGGAATCGTCCGTGCGCCCGGACGACTGGCCGCGATGAGCAACTCCACGTTCGTCCGCAGGCTTGTCAGGGGGGTCTTGAGCTCGTGTCCGGCGTCCGCTACGAGACGCGCCTGTCTCTCCCGACTCTCACCGAGCGCGACCAGCATCTGGTTGAAACTGCTCGTCAGTCGAGCGATCTCGTCATCCCCCGCCACCGGGATCGGGCGGAGGTCGTCGGTCCTGGCGATGCGTTCCACCGCCCGCGTCAGTCGGGCCACCGGGGCCAACCCGGTGCGACCGACAGCGGTCCCGGCCACCGCGGCCAGGGCGATGCCCGCGGCCCCGACGAGGGTGAGCACGATCGCCAGGCGGTTGAGCGCCGCCCGCGTCGGGCTGAGGTCCTGCGCCAGGATGAGGGTGGACCCGTCGCGGACCCCGACCGCGTAGATCTGCTTACCACCGGAGGTACGCAGGCTCGACTCGGCGTCCCCGCGCACCACCGCGATCTCGGGGCCGCCGATCTGGAAGGGTTCCCCGGTCGCGGTGCGCACGCCGGAGGGCGCGACGATCTGGGCGTCCAGATTGGGGTTGAAGGCCCGCAGCGCGATCAGCGTGCTCCGGGACTGCAGGGCGAACTCGGACGCGAGCTGACTGTTCACCAGCTGGTCGGCCTGCTGTTGTAGGCGGTTGTTGACGTCGCTGTACATCGACCCCGACACGACGAAGTACGCCGCCACGGCCATGAGGGCCACCGCGACGCCCACCGAACTCGCCGCCAGCAGCGTCACCCGCTGATGGAGCGAGATCGGTGCGGACCCCGTCCGCATCGTCCGGGCCGGCACTACGGCGTCTCGCGCAGGACGTAGCCCACTCCGCGCACGGTGTGGATCAGCCGGCTCTCGCCCTCTCCTTCCGTCTTGCGGCGCAGGTACCCGATGTAGACCTCGAGCGCGTTCCCCGACGTCGGGAAGTCGTACCCCCACACCTCCTCGAGGATGTGGCTGCGCGTCAGGACCCGTCGCGGGTGATGCATGAGCAGTTCGAGCAGCGAGAACTCGGTCCGGGTGAGCTGGATCCGTCGTTCACCCCTGGTGACCTCACGGGTCGCCAGATCCATCCGTAGGTCCTCGAACTCCAGCACCTCGTCGACCTCCTCGACGTCGGTGCCGCGGCGGCGCAGGAGGGCCCGGAGTCGGGCGAGGAGTTCCTCCAGGGCGAAGGGCTTGGGTAGGTAGTCGTCGGCCCCGGCGTCCAGGCCGGCGACGCGCTCGGAGACCGCGTCCCTGGCGGTGAGCATGAGAACGGGGAGGTCGTCTCCCCTGCTGCGCAGGATCCGACACACCTCGAGCCCGTCCCGACGGGGCATCATGACGTCGAGGATGACCGCGTCCGGCCGGTTGGAGTCGACGCGCTCGATCGCCTCGACGCCGTCACCGGCGAGCTCGACGTCGTACCCGTTGAACGTCAGGGAGCGCCGCAGCGACTCGCGCACGGCCTGGTCGTCGTCGACTACGAGAATCTTCATAGCCGGAATTCTCTCGCACAGGACTGAACCGCGGCTGAGGATTCGCCCACACGAGCTGACACCGTTCACACCGGACCCGTACCGCCCGGACCACCCCGCAGATGCCGACGAGCCCGGCGGGTCCGCGTGGACCCGCCGGGCTCGTGACCGGGCGTGTGCGTGCGGCGCGCGTGGCGCCGCCGTGCTCGGCCACGCCCCGTGGGGCGCAGCCGACTCGACTCAGCGGTCGAGGTCGACCAGGCCGAGCTGGGCGGCCTTGACCAGACGACGCGGCAGCACCACGGAGCGGCCGTCGATCTTGGTCTCCTGGAGGGCGACGTTGTCGGCCTTCCACTGGGACCGGCGGGAGTGGGTGTTGGCGCGCGAGAGGCGGCGCTTCGGAACTGCCATGATTTCGTCCTCGGGGTCTAGGAGGTGGATCGGGGCGCGGACGCCCCGCTGCTCACTTGCGGCGGGCGCGGGTGCCGTAGCGGCGCTGGAACTTCTCGACGCGGCCGGCGGTGTCCATGACACGCTGCGCGCCGGTCCAGAACGGGTGCGACTCGCTCGTCACGTCGACGACGATGAGCGGGTACGTCTGACCGTCCTCCCACTCGACCGTGCGGCTGCTGGTCGCAGTGGAACGGGTGAGGAACTTGGTGCCCGTGCCCGAGTCCTGGAAGACCACCGGGTGGTAGTCGGGGTGGATGTCGCTCTTCATACTGGATCCCTCTAGCTCGGTAGAAGTCTGTGGGTCTGGCGCTCGCTCACGCAAGAGCGCGCTGGTGCCAGTGGCCGAACCGGGGATCCCGGTGTCAGCACACGCATCGGTAGATCGTACCCGTAGGATGGCCGGGCACCCAATTCGTGCGCCGCGGACAGGTGCCCGCCGGCGGCGATACGCCCGCTGACGTGCCGATTACCGTTTCACGCGGTCGAGCCGTAAACTAGACCATCGCTGTTGTCTGCACGTTTGCTATCGCCTCTCACGGTGCTCGCGACGTGGCGGTGAGCCCCCCGTACGGCCCTGGCCGTTCGAGGTCGTCTCCACCCGCCGCGCGCCACCGATGGACGGGGCGGAAGGAGAAACACGCCATGTCGGCGCATTGCCAGGTAACGGGACGGAAGCCGGGTTTCGGCAAGTCCGTCTCGCACTCACACCGCAGGACCAACCGTCGCTGGAACCCGAACATCCAGCGTCGTAGCTACTTCGTGCCCTCCGAGGGTCGTCGCGTCACGCTGACGGTCTCCACCAAGGGCATCAAGACCATCGACCGCGATGGCATCGAGGCCGTCGTGGCCCGCATCCGTGCCCGTGGGGAGAAGATCTGAGATGGCCCGTAACGACATCCGCCCCATCATCAAGCTGAAGTCCACGGCCGGTACCGGGTTCACGTACGTGACCCGCAAGAACCGTCGCAACAATCCGGACCGCATCGTCCTCAAGAAGTTCGACCCGGTCGTCCGTAAGCACGTCGAATTCCGAGAGGAGCGCTGACTCGTGGCCAAGAAGTCCAAGATCGCGCGCAACGAGCAGCGCAAGGCAAAGGTCGCCCGGTTCGCCGAGCGCCGCGCCGAGCTCAAGGCAATCATCAAGAACCCGGAGAGCACGGACGAGGCACGTATGGATGCCCAGACCGCGCTCAACAAGATGCCGCGTGACGCCTCGCCGGTGCGGGTGCGTAACCGCGACGTCGCCGATGGCCGCCCCCGCGGCTACCTCCGCAAGTTCGGTCTCTCCCGCGTCCGCATGCGCGAGATGGCCCACCGTGGCGAGCTGCCCGGTGTCACGAAGTCGAGTTGGTGAGTAGGTAACCATGGCTAAAGCACGTAGCACCCCGTCCAAGAAGATCCGCGCCCAGGAGGGCCGTCGACCCAAGAAGAACCCGCTGAAGGTGGCGGGTATCGAGACAGTCGACTACAAGGACGTCAACACCCTCCGTACCTTCATCTCCGATCGCGGCAAGATCCGTTCGCGTCGCGTCACCGGCCTCACGCCGCAGCAGCAGCGTCAGGTCGCCGTGGCGGTCAAGAACGCCCGCGAGATGGCCCTGCTGCCGTTCACCAGCCGCTGAGTCACTCCTCGGCGCGGTTGAACCGAACCGCCCGTCCCGCCCGCGGCGTCTAGTCGCCGACTCAGGCAACAGCAACCCGATCGGGGTCGTGTCTCCTCCTGCAGGAGCGCACGACCCCGATCGGCGTTACCGCTCCCTGTTCCCCCTCCCCCGACACCAGGAGTCCGCCCGTGGCCGGCGTCCTCAACGGCTTCGCCGTGATCGTCGCGCTCGTCGCGCTGGGCTGGATCCTCGCCCGCACCCTGGTCCTGGGCACGGACGCACGGCTGGTGCTCAACCGCCTCGTCTTCTACGTCGCCACCCCGGCGCTGTTGTTCGACTCCCTCGCCCGCACCACCCTCGACCAGGTCTTCACCGGCGTCTTCGTGGTGTCCGCGGTCTCGGCGATCATCATCGCCGTCCTGTACATGGCGGTCGCCCGCCTGTGGCTCCATCGCCCGGCGGCGGACCTCGTCATCGGTGCGCTGTCGGCCGGATACGTCAACTCGGCCAACCTCGGCATCCCCATCGCGTTGTACGTCCTCGGCGACCTCGGGTTCGTCATGCCGCTGCTGCTGTTCCAGGTGGTGGTCCTCCAACCGGTCGCCATCGCCGTGCTCGAGCGCGCCGCGCGTGCGGAGGGCACGGACGGCGGCGGGGACGGCGGCGCACTCGGAGCACTGCTGCAGTCGGTCCGGACGCCGATCGTCCTGGCCGCGCTGGCGGGTGTGGTCGTGGCGGCCCTGCCGTGGACACCGCCCGAGGCCCTCCTCGAGCCCGTCCACCTGGTCGGGCAGATCTCCGTGCCCGGTGCGCTGCTGGTGTTCGGCATGTCGCTCTACGGGGTCAAGGTGCTCGAGGCCGGCGCCTCGCCGCGCCGCGAGATCTTCCTCGCGAGTGCACTCAAGCTCATCGCCCATCCGTTACTCGCGTACGCGATCGGCGCCTGGTTGCTGGGGATGCGGGACCACGAACTCCTCACGGTGGTGGTGGCAGCCGCCTTGCCGACCGCGCAGAACGTCCTGGTGGTCGCGACCCGCTACGGCCACGGCACGCTCTTGGCACGGGACTCGGCCGTCCTCACCACACTCGGCGCCCTGCCCGTTCTCCTCCTGATCTCCGCACTCCTGGCCTGACCGACGATTCCTCAGGCCATCCCGGCGGCGGCGTTCTCAGGCCATCCCGGCGGCGATCACCCCGGTGAACACGACCGCGTTGTTGACGCCGTGGAGCACGATGCCGGGCACGATCGACCGGTACCACTCCGCCATCGCGCACAGCGAGATCCCCACGACCAGCAGGTACGGCATGGCCGGGGGAATCAGGTGGACGGCCGCGAAGACCGCCCCGGCGAGCGTGATCCCGCCGACGACCCGCAGCCGCGCGCGCAGTGCCGGCAGCACGATGCCGCGGAACACCGTCTCCTCCGCCACCGGGATGAGCACCGCGACGGTGAGCAGTCCGAGCACCGCGGACACCGGCCCTCCGGCCACCAGGTCGGCGATGGCCGTATCGGTGTTCTCCCCCGCCGACTCCGCGCCCGCGCCCAGGGGGATGAGCACGAGCATCGAGGCGGCGGCGCCGGCGGCCATCACGGCCGGGATCTGCCAGGCCAGGTGCCACGGCGATCGGTCCGGGTGCCGCAGGCCGACGTCCGCCCACCGGAGACCGCGTCGGCGCAGGAGGTGGATCCGCACCGCGAGAAGTGCGGCCACGGCGGTGCCGGCGAGGACGACCAGGGCGAGGAGCGCGGTGTCCGGCCGCGCGGCCCCCAGGGCCCGGGCGGCGACCAGCCCCAGGATGACGACGACGACGAGGCCGGCCCCGTAGAGGAGAACCCACGCCAACGCCGACAGCGCCACCCGGCCCCGGACCGGTGTGGTCCAGAGTCCGGGGGCGCTGTCGCCCGGACGGGTCACCGCGGCGGGAGCCCGCGTGTCGTAGGCGTCGTCATCCCAGCCCGTCGGCCACCAGGAACGGTGCGTCGGTCGCTGCCTTCACCTGGTCGAGGGTCACACCGTCCACGATCTCGATGAGGGTCAGTCCGTTCTCGTCGCGGTCGAACACGCCGAGTTCCGTGATGATCCGGTTGACGCAGCCCAGGCCGGTCAGCGGGAGGGAGATCTCGGAGACGATCTTCGATGAGCCGTCCTTGGCGACCTGGTCCATGACCACGACGATCCGGCGCGCGCCCACCACGAGGTCCATCGCGCCGCCCATGCCCTTGACCATGGCGCCGGGGACCATCCAGTTGGCGATGTCGCCGGCCGGGTTGACCTCCATCGCGCCGAGGATGGCCACGTCGATCTTGCCCGAACGGATCATGCCGAAGCTCATCGCCGAGTCGAAGATCGAGGAGCCGGGAAGGGTCGTGACGGTCTCCTTGCCGGCGTTGATGAGATCCGGGTCGACGTCGTCGGGGTGCGGGTACGGTCCGATGCCCAGCAGCCCGTTCTCCGACTGCAGGGTGACGTTGACGCCCTCGGGGACGTAGTTGGGGACCAGGGTCGGCAGGCCGATCCCGAGGTTGACGTACTGGCCGTCCTCCAGTTCCAGCGCCGCCCGGGCGGCCATGGCCTTGCGGTCGCGTCCGATCCTGCTCATCAGCGCTGTCCTTCCGAGGGCGGGTTGGTGGTGGTCTTCTCGATCCACTTGGTCTGGGCGACCTGCTCCGGGGTCAGTTCCACCAGGCGGTGGACGAAAATGCCCGGGAGGTGGATGTCGTCGGGGGCGAGCTCGCCGACCTCGACGATCTTCTCGGCCTCGACGATGCAGACCCGGCCGGCCATCGCCGCGAGCGGCGAGAAGTTCCGGGCCGTGAGGTTGAACCGGAGGTTGCCGCTGCGGTCGGCCACCGCGGCGCGCACCAGCGAGTAGTCGGCCTCGATG
Organism: Dietzia sp. IBK-p2-16D; assembly: GCF_057773085.1. Taxonomy (NCBI): domain Bacteria; kingdom Bacillati; phylum Actinomycetota; class Actinomycetes; order Mycobacteriales; family Dietziaceae; genus Dietzia; species Dietzia sp. IBK-p2-16D. The sequence continues at coordinate 909,925 of NZ_JBYMTL010000001.1, forward strand.
GCCTGCTCGAGCACGTAGGTCTCGCCGCGGATCTCGCGGGTCTCCTTGGGCGGGGACGCCACCGCGACCCCGCCGGACGAGTCGTACTTCCACGGCATCCCGCCGTCGGCGACGTACGTACCGACGCCGGTGCGGGTGTAGAACGCCCCGATGCCGGATCCGCCGGCGCGCATCCGCTCGGCGAGCGTGCCCTGCGGGGTGAGCTCCACCTCCAGCTCACCGGAGAGGTACTGACGGGCGAACTCCTTGTTCTCCCCTACGTAGGAGGAGACGATACGACGGAGCTTGCCGCTCTCCAGCAGGATGCCGAGGCCCTTGCCGTCGACCCCGGCGTTGTTGGAGAACACCTCGAAGTTGCCGACCTCGCGGGCGGCGAGCGCGGAGATGACGATCTGCGGGATCCCGCTCAGGCCGAATCCTCCGGCGGCGATGGTCGCCCCGTCGGGGATGTCCGCGACGGCCTCGGCCGCGGTCATGATCTTGTTGGACATACACGCACTCCTTGGGTGTGGGGGCAGTCAGGCGATGCCGAGGATCTCGATCGCGGTCTTCCGCATGTCGACCTTGCGGACCTTGCCGGTGACGGTCATGGGGAACTCGTCGACCACGTGGACGTACTTCGGGATCTTGTGGCGGGCGAGCTTGCCGGTGGCGAACTCACGGACCTGGTCGGCGGTGAGGTCGTCGCATCCCGGCTTGAGCCGGACCCAGGCCATGAGCTCCTCGCCGTACTTGGGGTCGGGCACGCCGATCACCTGGGCGTCGAGGATGTCCGGGTGGGTGTAGAGGAACTCCTCGACCTCCCGCGGGTAGATGTTCTCGCCTCCCCGGATGACCATGTCCTTGATGCGGCCGGTGATGCGGACGTAGCCGGCGTCGTCCATCTCCCCGATGTCGCCCGTGTGCATCCAGCCCTCGGGGTCGATCGCCTCGGCGGTCTTGTCCGGCTGGTCCCAGTAACCCAGCATGACGCTGTAGCCCCTGGTGCAGAACTCGCCGGCCTCGCCGCGCGGCAGGGTCGCGCCGGTCGACGGGTCGACGATCTTGATCTCGAGGTGCGGCCCGACCCGGCCGACCGTGGACACGCGCCGGTCCAGCGAATCGTCCCGCCGGGTCTGGGTGGACACCGGCGAGGTCTCGGTCATGCCGTAGCAGATGGAGACCTCCTCCATGTTCATCCTGTCGATCACCTGACGCATGGTGGACTCGGGGCACGGCGAGCCGGCCATGATCCCGGTGCGCAGCGTGGACAGGTCGTAGGAGTCGAAATCCTCCAGCGCGAGCTCGGCGATGAACATCGTGGGCACGCCGTAGAGACTCGTGCACTTCTCCTGCTCCACCGCGCGCAGCGAGGCCGCGGGGTCGAACGCGGGCGCGGGGATGACCATCGCCGATCCGTGGCTGGTGCACGCCAGGTTGCCCATCACCATGCCGAAGCAGTGATAGAAGGGCACCGGGATGCATACCCGGTCGACCTCCGAGTAGTTGACGAGCTCGCCGACGAAGTACCCGTTGTTGAGGATGTTCGAGTGCGAGAGCGTGGCGCCCTTGGGGAAGCCCGTGGTGCCGGAGGTGTACTGGATGTTGATCGGGTCGCCGGGCTGCAGTGCGGCGCGGATCGATGCCAGTTCCTCGGTGTGGGTGGGGCCCGAGACCAGCGACTCCCACTCCTCGTCGCCGAAGAGCACGACCAGTTCGAGGTCCGGGCAGTTCGGCTGGACCTGCGCGAGCATCCCCGTGTAGTCGGAGTCCTTGAACTGGGGCGCCGCGATGACGGCCTTGATGCCCGCCTGCTTGAGAACGAACTCCAGCTCGTGGACCCGGTAGGACGGGTTGATGTTGACCAGCACCGCGCCGATCTCGGCGGTGGCGTACTGGACCATCACCCACTCCCACCGGTTGGGCGACCAGATACCCACCCGGTCCCCGGAACGGATCCCCAGCCGGTGCAGGCCGGAGGCCAGACGACGCACGTCGGCCAGGAACTCGGTGTAGGTCCACCGCCGGTCCGCCCGGACGTCGACGAGGGCGTCGCGGTCACCGAACTTCTCGACTGTCGCCGCGAGGTTCTCGGGGATCGTCTGGGTGAGCAGGGGGACTCCGGTCTCCCCGCGCGTATGGGACCCGGCGGGGTCGAGGGTCGTGGAATCGAGATCGGTGGTGGTCATCTCGGTACTCCTTGGGGGTGGGGCCGGACGGCCCGCGACAGGGGGATTGCGGTATCAGGTGGTGGCGGCCGCGGCGCGACGCATCGTCGCCTCGGCCTGGCGGAAGACGGGACCGTCGACCATGCGACCGTCCAGCCGGAACACGCCCTGGTTGTGCTCGGCGGCGGCGAGGACCTTCCGGGCCCAGGCCACCTCGTCGTCGTCGGGGGCGTAGGCCTCGCGGACCACCGACACCTGGGACGGGTGGATGCACGCGGTGGCCACGAACCCCAGGGCGACGGCGTCGAGCGCCTCGGCGCGCTGACCCGTGGAGTCGGCGATGTCCAGGTGCACCGAGTCGACCGCCCACCGGCCGAACGCGGCCGCGGCGAGCGCGACGCGCGCACGGGCGTGACGCGGAACGTCGCGGTACTCCCCCGCCACGCGGGGGCCACCGGCCTCGGCGGACGAGAACCGGCTGGTCGACCCGCCCATCGCGGCGAGGAGGTCTTCGGCGCCCCACATCAGCCCCGCGCATCCGGGCGCGGCGGCGATCTCCTCCGCGCGGACCACGCCGAGCGGGGTCTCCACCAACGCCAGCACCGCGGCACCGGTCGTCGAGTGCAGGTCGGTGACCTGCGCGGCGGACTCGGTCTTGGCCAACATCACGCAGCGGTAGTCCGTCTCGGCCAGGGCCTCGAGGTCGGCCGCGTGGTCGTCGGTGTCGGCCGGGTTGACCCGCACGATCGTCCGCTCCGGGTCGAGTCGCGAGGCCCGCAGTGCGTCCCGGGCGGCGGGACGGTCCGCGGGGGCGACGGCGTCCTCGAGGTCGACGATCACCACGTCCGCGCGGTCGGCGGCCTTGCCGTAGCGCTCCGGCCTGTCGGCCGGGCAGAACAGCAGTGCCGGGCCGGGCGGTATCCAGGCGGGGGTCGGGGTCACCGCGATCCCTCCGCGTCCGGTCCGGACTCGGTCGGCCGCTTGCGGACGAGCGTCTTGCGGACCGCCTTGGCCACGATGTCGCCGTGCTGGTTGCGGCCGATGTGCTCGAGGGTCACGATGCCCTCGCCCGGACGAGACTTCGACTCACGTTTGTCCGTGCACACCGTCTCCGCGTACAGCGTGTCACCGTGCAGCACCGGCTTGGGGAAGCTGACCTCCGAGAAACCGAGGTTCGCCACGATCGTGCCCTGGGTGAGCTGGGCGACCGACAGTCCCACGAGGGTGGAGAGCGTGTGCATGGAGTTCATGAGCCGCTCGCCGCCGAATCCCGGCTGCTCGGCCGACCACGCGGCGTCCAGGTGCAGGGCCTGGGTGTTCATCGTCAGCGTGGTGAACAGGACGTTGTCCGTCTCGGTCATCGTGCGCCCGGGGCGGTGGAGGTAGGCGGTGCCCACCTCGTACTCCTCGAACCACAGGCCACGCTGGACGACCTCGTTGCGCGCCGGTCGCTGCGCTCCGTCGACGACCTCCTTGCGCTGCTCGGACATCGTCACAACCCCAACCCGCGCGCGATGAGCATGAGCTGCACCTCGGTGGTGCCCTCGCCGATCTCGAGGATCTTGGAGTCGCGGTAGTGCCGCGCCACCGGGTACTCGTTCATGAAGCCGTAACCGCCGTGGATCTGGGTGGCGTCGCGGGCGTTGTCCATGGCCGCCTCGGAGGCGACCATCTTGGCGATGGCGGCCTCCTTCTTGAACGGCTTGCCGGCCAACATGAGGCGGGCGGCCTCGTAGTAGGCGCAGCGCGCGGTGTGGGCGCGGGCCTCCATGCGGGCGATCTTGAACGCGATGGCCTGGAACTCGCCGATCTTGCGTCCCATCGACTCGCGCTCACGGGCGTACTTGACCGACTCGTCGACGCAGCCCTGTGCGGCACCGGTGGCCACGGCGGCGATCGCGATACGACCCTCGTCGAGGATCGACAGGAAGTTCGCGTAGCCGCGCCCCTCCTCGCCGAGGAGGTTCTCCACCGGGACGCGGGCATCGGCGAAGGTCAGCGGGTGCGTGTCCGAGGAGTTCCAGCCCACCTTGTCGTACGCCGGCTCGGCCGTGAATCCGGGGGTGTCGGCCGGGACGATGATCGTCGAGATGGCCTTCTTGCCGTTGTCCCGGACCCCGGTCACGGCAGTGACGGTGACCAGCGACGTGATGTCGGTGCCGGAGTTGGTGATGAACTGCTTGTTGCCGTTGATCACCCACTCGTCGCCGTCACGCTTCGCGGTGGTCTTGGTGGCGCCGGCGTCCGAGCCCGCACCGGGCTCGGTCAGGCCGAAGCCGGCGAGCGTGCGGCCGGCGGCCAGGTCGGGCAGCCACGTGGCCCGCTGCTCGTCGTTGCCGAAGTGGTAGATCGGCATGGCGCCCAGGCCCACGCCGGCCTCGAGGGTCATGGCGGTCGACTGGTCGACGCGGCCGAGCTCCTCCAGCGCGAGGGACAACGCGAAGTAGTCGCCGCCCATCCCACCGAACTCCTCGGGGAAGGGCAGACCGAACAGGCCCATGTCGCCCATCTGGGCGACGACCTCGTACGGGAACGTGTGATTGCGGTCGTGCTCGGCCGAGGCCGGGGCCACCACCTTGTCGGCGAAGTCCGCGACCGTCGACTTCAGGTCCGCGTAGTGCTCTTCCAACTCAGGCATTGCCTTCTCCTTCGGATTCCTCGGTGGAGGGGTGGGGCTCGACGGTGCTCGGTTCAACAGTCGCGAGCAGGTGATCGGCGGGCACCTGCTCGCCGGTGGAGACGTGCACGCGGACCACACCGTCGATCGGCGCGGGGAGCGCGTGCTCCATCTTCATGGCCTCGACGGCCAGGATGTTCTGTCCGGCGGTCACCTCGTCGCCGTCGGCGACGAAGCACGCGATGACCGACCCGGGCATGGGGCTGAGGATCTGGCCGTCCGACATCCCGGCGTCGTGGATCCGGGAATCGATGAGCGGCAGCATCCGCAGATCCCACGTCCCGCCGTCGCCGGCCACCCAGAAGGTGTCCGCGGCCTTGGGGTCCGCCGAGCGCACGACGGTCCAGCGCTGCTGGGTGCCGTCGACGGTCAGTCTGAGCGAGGCGCCGTCCCGGGCGACCCGCGCGCGGTGCCGGGAGGAGACCTCGGGCGACTCGGTGGAGCCGATCGTCGCGTCGGTGATGGTCACCTCGGCGTCGTCGGGAGTCCCCTTGAGTCCCACCGTGACCGCGTCGGACCCGGCGCCGGCGTCCAGGCGGGTCCACACCTCGGCGCGCCCACCGATCCGCCAGCCGTTGGGCACGTCCCACGGGCCGCGACGCCGCGCGGGCACCCTGGCCCAGCGCTCCTCGGTGCGGTGCATGGCCACGGCGATCAGTCCGCCCTCGGGAGCGGGGGTCGCGGTGTAGTCGTCGACCGACCGGTCGAGCAGGCCCGTGTCCAGCTCGCCGGCGATGACCTCCGGCCGCGAGAGCAGGAACCGGCAGAAGTCGACGTTGGTGCGCAGCCCCAGCACGTGGGTGCCGGCGAGCGCAGCGTCGAGCCGGGCCAGTGCCTCGGCGCGATCGGCACCGTGGGCGATCACCTTGCCGAGCATCGGGTCGTAGTCGCTGCCGACGACCGTGCCGACGCGCAGTCCGGAGTCCACGCGGATGCCGTCGCCGGACGGCTCCTCCAGTCCGACCACCGTGCCGCCGGTGGGCAGGAAGCCCTTGGCCGGGTCCTCGGCGTAGACGCGGGCCTCGATCGCGTGACCGGTGAGGGTGATGTCGGACTGGCGGAGGGTGAGCTCCTGGCCCGCGGCGATGCGGACCTGCCAGTCGACCAGGTCCACGCCGGTGACCATCTCGGTGACCGGGTGTTCGACCTGCAGGCGGGTGTTCATCTCCATGAAGAAGAACTCGTCCGGGGCGTGGGCCGAGACGATGAACTCCACCGTGCCGGCGCCCACGTAGCCCACCGAGCGGGCCGCGTCGCAGGCCGCCTGACCGATGCGCTGGCGGGTGACCTCGTCGAGGAGCGCGCTGGGCGCCTCCTCGATGACCTTCTGGTGGCGGCGCTGCAGCGAGCACTCCCGCTCACCCAGATGGATGACGTTGCCGTGGGTGTCGGCCAGGACCTGCACCTCGATGTGGCGCGGGGTGTCGACGAACCGCTCGAGGAAGAGCGTGTCGTCGCCGAAGGCGTTCGCTGACTCCCGGCGGGCGGATTCCAGCGCGGCCGGCAGATCGGCGGCATCGGTGACGCGGCGCATCCCCTTGCCGCCACCTCCGGCGGAGGGCTTGACGAGGACCGGGTACCCGACCTCCGCGGCACCGGCGATCAGCTCGTCGTCGGTCAGCCCCGGACGCGAGATCCCGGGCACGGTGGGGACATCACGCGCGGACACCGCGGCCTTCGCGGTGATCTTGTCGCCCATGGTCTCGATGGCCGAGGCCGGCGGCCCGACGAAGATCAGGCCGGCCTCCTCGAGCGCCCGCGCGAACCGCGAGTTCTCGGAGAGGAAGCCGTAGCCCGGGTGCACGGCCTGGGCGCCGGTCCGGCGGCACGCGTCGATCACCTTGTCGATGTCGAGGTACGACTGCGAGGCCTGGGCCGGACCGAGACGGACGGCGGCGTCGGCCACGCGCACGTGCAGCGCGTCGGCGTCCGCGTCGGAGTAGACGGCGACCGAGCGGATACCCGCTGCCCGCAGCGAGCGGATCACGCGGCACGCGATCTCCCCGCGGTTGGCCACCAGGACGGTGTGGAGTTTCTGTGACAGTTGTTCTGACATGGAGCTGCTCACATCCTGAAGACGCCGTTGTTGACCGGCTCGAGGGGGGCGTTGGCCGCGGCCGCCAGGGCCAGACCGAGGACAGTGCGGGTGTCTGCGGGGTCGATGATCCCGTCGTCCCACAGGCGGGCAGTGGAGTAGTACGCGGTGGACTGCTCCTCGAACTGCTCACGGATCGGCGCGGTGAACTCGGCCTGCTGCTCGTCGGTCCACTCCCCACCCGACTTGGTGACCTGGGCTGCGCGCACCGAGGCGAGGGTGTCGGCCGCCTGCGGCCCGCCCATCACTGCGATCTTCGCGTTGGGCCACATCCACAGGAACCGCGGGGAGTACGCACGGCCACACATGGAGTAGTTGCCGGCGCCGAACGAGCCGCCCACGACGACGGTGAACTTCGGCACCCGGGCGCACGCGACGGCGGTGACCATCTTGGCGCCGTTCTTGGCGATACCGCCCGCCTCGTACTGCCGGCCCACCATGAAGCCGGTGATGTTCTGCAGGAAGACCAGCGGGATCTTGCGGCGGTCACACAGCTCGATGAAGTGGGCGCCCTTGAGCGCGGACTCGGAGAAGATGACGCCGTTGTTGCCGATGATGCCCACCGGGTGCCCGTGGATGTGGGCGAACGCGGTCACCATCGAGGTGCCGTAGTTCTCCTTGAACTCGGTGTACTCGCCGCCGTCGACGATCGTGCCGATGATGTCGCGCACGTCGTAGGGCTGGCGCGAGTCGACCGGGACGAGGTCGTACAGGTCGGACTGCGCGCGGACGGGCTCGCGGGGCTCGAGCACCTCCCAGTCCGGCTCCGGGGCCGGGGGGCAGGTCGCCACGATCCGGCGGACCTTCATGAGCGCGTCGTAGTCGTCGTCGGCCAGGTGGTCGACCACGCCGGAGGTCTTGGCGTGCAGGTCGCCGCCACCGAGCTCCTCGGCGGTGACCTCCTCGCCCGTCGCGGCCTTCACCAGCGGCGGGCCGGCGAGGAAGATCGTGCCCTGGTTCCGCACGATCACGGCCTCGTCGCTCATCGCGGGGACGTAGGCGCCACCGGCGGTGCACGAGCCCATGACCGCGGCGATCTGCGGGATGCCCTTGGCGGACATGTTCGCCTGGTTGTAGAAGATCCGGCCGAAGTGGTCGCGGTCGGGGAAGACCTCGTCCTGCTGCAGCAGCATCGCGCCGCCGGAGTCCACGAGGTAGATGCACGGCAGGTTGTTGGCCAGCGCCACCTCCTGGCCGCGCAGGTGCTTCTTCACCGTCATCGGGTAGTAGGTGCCACCGGAGACCGTCGCGTCGTTGGCGATGATCAGGCACTCGCGGCCCGACACGCGGCCGATCCCCGCGACGACGCCGGCGGCGGGGGCCTTGCCCCCGTACATCTCCTCGGCGGCGAGCGGGGACAACTCGAGGAACGGGCTGCCCGGGTCGAGCAGGACGTCCACGCGCTGGCGGGCGAGCAGCTTGCCCCGCTCGAGGTGGCGGGCACGGGCCTTCTCACCGCCGCCCAGCGCGGCCCGCTCGAGGCGCTCGCGGAGGTCGGCGAGAAGTTCCTCGTGGGCCTGGCGATTGGTGGTCGCGGAAGTCATCAGTGCCGCTCCCTTTCAGTTAAGTCCGACTAACTGAAATTGACGATAGTGCTGCGCCTCACAAATGTCCAGAGTCGGATCCGGCTGGGGGCCGTCGCCCGGCCACACGGTCGACCACAGCGCCGGGTGCCCCGCGGGTCGCCGCGCCGACGGACCACACCCGCACGATCGGCAGGTCCGACAGGCCCGCCTCCGCACCGTCGAGCGCATCGCCGCAGGTAGACAGTTAAGGCTGGCCTGACTTAGCACAGGCTCAACTTGCTTGCAAGCCGGGGGCATCCGGTGTTGACTCTGGGACACAGCACCACGCCACAGCCACACGAGGAGCGATCACCATGGCCACTCTCACCGGAATCAGCGCCTGCACCGTCACGGCGTGCTCGTTCAACAGCGAGCAGAGCTGCAGCGCCGGCGCCATCACCGTCGCCGGCACCCCGGATCACGCCGAGTGCGGAACCTTCATCTCGCTGGACGTCCGCGGCGGCCTGCCCACCGCGAGCGCGCACGTGGGCGCCTGCCAGCGGGTGGAGTGCGCCCACAACAAGGACCTGCTCTGTTCCGCGGACTCCGTCACCATCGGCTCCGGCGCCGACACCGCCGACTGCCTGACCTACACCCCGGCCTGATCCGCCCCAGCCTGATCCACGCCGGCCTGACCTCCACCCCGGCCTGATCGGCCGGGCCGCCTCGGTCCTGCGCGGCGGCGGGTAGCTAGCTGGCGCGGGCCACGTACTGGCCCATCTCGCGGACGACGTCGCCCGCACACTCCGCACGGGTCAGGAACGGTAGGTGGATGACATCCGCGTCGGTCCCCAGGGCGGTCAGCAGATGCAGTCCGTCCGGATCGACGCCCAGGACGTACGGCGGCTGTGCCGGGTCGCCCGACCCGGCCAGCATCGCCAGATCATGACCGAAGCGCGCCCGGATCTCGTCCGCGAGACCGGGCGCCTCGCATGCCAGGGGGTCCGACGGGACCGTGTCCAGGCATCCCGCGTGGACTGTGCCCTCGTGCCCCAGACGGCGGACGGTGAGATCACCGAGCTCGATCTCGACCTCGACGACCCACCCCTCGCCCTGCCGGGCGGCTCGCGCCACACCGAAGCCGTAGAGGCTGGCGACGTGGACCTTGGCCTCGACGATCGGGGCGAACTCGTCGATCATCACGACGACCTCGACGGACTCCCCCGGCGCGACCAGGAGTCCCGACCAGGGCGCCGGCGTCCCGGTGACGATGATCGTGCCCCCACCGACCCAACGATGCCCCGCGGAGACCATGACGTCCGAACGGTTCTTAGACCCGCGTACGGCGACGGTCGCGATACCGGTGCCGTCGAGAAGGCGGCGGGCGCCAGTGGTGATCGGATCCGACACGACCGGGTGCGCTGCCATCAATTGCCTCCAGAGATCGGCCCCTCACGCAAACGCATTAGGTGACCCTCGCCTTACTTAGGTATCCCTAAAGTGCCCGATGCGCCGTGGACTGTCAAGGCACCCGGCGATTTCCGTGCCACACCGCCCTAGAGTGGGTGTGGTGACCGACGCCACAGCCGCCGCACCACCCCACTCCGACACCACACGGATCCACGCCTTCCGTGACGACGCGCTCGGGTACGACGACGCCACCGCCCTCGCCGAGCGGGTCCGCGGAGGCCTGGTGTCGCCAGTCGAGCTCGTCGAGGCCGCCATCGACCGGTGCGCGGCGGTGGATCCCGTCCTCGGGGCCCTGGTGTTCACCGATTTCGACCGGGCCCGCGAGGAGTCGCGACGTGCCGCCGGTTCGCGCCTGTCCACCCCGTTCGCGGGCGTGCCGTCGGCATTCAAGGACGCGGTGCAGGTGGAGGGCGCCCCGATGCGCCTCGGCTCGCCCGCCGTTCCCGACTACCCCGCCCTCCACGACGGCGACTACGCACGGACGTTCCGCGCCACCGGCCTCATCCCACTGGGCATCACCGCCATGCCCCCGTTCGGTTGGACCGCCGCCACCGAACGGCAGGGAGGGCTGGTCACCCGGAACCCGTGGAACACCGGCCGCACCAGTGGCGGATCCTCGGGCGGTTCGTCGGCCCTGGTGGCCGCGGGCGCGCTGCCGATCGCCCATGCCAACGACGGCGGGGGGTCGATCCGCATCCCCGCGGCCGTGACCGGGCTGGTCGGGTTCAAACCGAGCCGCGGCAGGCACCCCGACGAGCGGTTCTCCCAGGGGATGCCCATCCCGATCGTGTCCCAGTCGGTGGTCTCGCGCTCGGTCCGCGACACCGCGACGTTCCTCACCGCGTTCGAGGCGGGCCACCGCCCGGTCAGGGTGCCGCCGGTGGGACCGGTAGCGCCCGCCCCGTCACGGCGCCTGCGCATCGGGCTGGTGGAACACAGCCCGGCCGGCGGCCCGACCGATGCCGCGACCCTGGCGGTGCTCCGCGAGACCGCCCAACGGTTGGCGGACCTCGGACACGAGGTCGTCCCGACGGCCGCTCCCGTCCCGCCGGGGTTCCGTGAGGACTTCGTCGCCTACTGGGGACTACTCGCTCTGAGTACGTCGACCTCTGGGCGCCGCCTGTTCGACCCCGACTTCGACGCCGGCCGACTCGACCCCTTCACCGTCGGGCTCGCGCGGATGGCCCGCCGGAGGATCGCGTCGATGCCGCTGCACCTGCTGCGGCTGGAGCGGACCCGGCGCCGGTTCGACGCGAGGTTCGGCGACATCGATGTGTTCATCAACCCGGTGGTCGCGCACGAGACCCCGGAGGTCGGGTACCTGGACGCCGACCTCCCGTTCGAGACCCACCTCGACCGGGTCTCGAACTGGGTCACCTTCACCCCGCTGCAGAACATCGCGGGATCCCCCGCCGTGTCGCTTCCCACCGGACGCGCCCCGGACGGGATGCCCGTAGGCGTGCACTTCTCCGCGCGCAGGGGGCAGGACCGGCTCCTGCTCGAACTCGCCTCCGAGTACGAGGCCGCCCACCCGTTCGCCCGGATCTGGGAGTGAGACTCACTCCCCCAGCAGCTGGGTGACCCGCGGCCCGACCCGCTGACGCAGGATCACCTCGGTGCGGGTGCGCAGTACGCCGGGCGTGGAGATGATCGCGCTGAACACCTCCTCGAGATGGGCGTGATCCCGCGCGACCACCCGGCAGACCACGTCGAACTCGCCGGCGATGCTCACCACCTCCAGCACCTCGCGCACCTCGGCGAGGCCCGCGCAGGTCTCGTCGAGCCTGGCCTGCGCCACCTGGATGTGGACGAGGGCGCCCAGCGGGTACCCGAGGGCGGCGGGATCGAGGCTCGGCGCCCAGGACGCGAGCACGCCCCGGGCCTCGAGTTTGTCGAGCCGCGCCTGGGCGGTGCCCCTGGCCACCCCGAGCCGCCGGGAGAACTCCCGCACTCCGACGCGTGGATCCGCCAAGACGATGTCGAGGAGCCGGCGGTCGGTGTCGTCCAGGTTGGGGGATGCGTCCATGTGTCCACGGTATACGACGACGAGGTGGACAGCTGGTACAGCTGGCGCCCGTTCTGAGCGCTCCGATTGTGCAGAGTGACCGGCCCGCGAATGACCGCGTGACGCACCTCACAGTTCGTCCTAGCCTGGTGGCACATCGCTCGACTCGTGAAGGCCAGGTGTTGATCATGACCTCTCTGCTCCATCCCGCTGACGGCGCGCATGACGACCTGCCCCGGACCGGGCAGGCGGACGCCGGATCGTTCTCCCTCTCCGATCGCTACACGCGCGAGAGCGGCACGGTCTTCCTGACCGGAATCCAGGCACTGGTCCGGACGGTCCGCGACCGGGCACGGCTCGACCGCAGGCAGAACCTGCTCACCGCGAGCCTGGTCAGTGGCTACGAGGGGTCACCGCTGGCGGGGTACGACCTGGAGCTGGCCAGGCGCCGCGAGTTCCTCGACCCGTTCGACATCGTGCACCGCCCCGCGCTCAACGAGGAGGCGGGCGCGACCGCGGTGATGGGGTCCCAGCTCGCCCGGCGTACGGGCACCCTCCGCGCCACCGGGAACACCGGCGGCGCCGCCCTGCAGGGCGTCGTGGGGTACTGGTACGGAAAGGCGCCCGGTCTGGACCGCGCCACCGATGCCCTGCGGCACGCGAACCTCATCGGTACCGATCCGAACGGCGGCGCGGTGGTGCTGGTCGGCGACGATCCGGGCGCCAAGTCCTCCACCGTGCCGTGCGCATCCGAACTGGCCCTCGCCGACCTGTACATGCCCACGCTCTACCCCGCGGACTCGCAGGACGTGCTCGACTTCGGCGTCCACGCCGCGATGCTGTCGCGGGTCTCGGGGCTGTGGTCGGCCATGAAGATCTCCGCGCACGTCGCCGACGCCTCCTCGACCGCGATCGTCGACCCCGACCGGATCCTGCCCGTGTACGGGGACCTCGGGGCCAGCCCGCACGTACCGTCCGGGCGCCTGCTGGGATCCAGCCTCATGGAACTGGAGCAGAACCAGCTCACCATCCGTATCCCCCGCGCGTTGGAGTACGCCCGCCTCAACCGCCTCAACCGCATCGTGCAGGCGACCCCCGACGACCGGATCGGCATCGTCGCGGCGGGCAAGACCTACCTCGACGTGCGCGAGTCGCTGCGCCGCCTCGGGATCGGCGACGACGAACTGGCCCGCCGCGGGATCCGCATCCTCAAGCTGGGCATGATCTACCCCCTGGAACGACAGATCCTGGACGAGTTCATGTCCGGCCTCGACGAGGTGATCGTCGTCGAGGAGAAGCGCGACTTCATCGAGACGATGATCCGGGACATCCAGTTCCGCAAGCCCGGGGTGGCGAACGTCGTCGGCAAGGCCCACGAGGACGGGTCCACCCTGTTCAGCCGGTTCGGCGAGCTCGACGTGGACTCCGTCACCCGCGGTCTGGCGCAACGCCTCGGCCCGGTCCACGGCATCGAGCCGGCCCGCGCCTGGCTCGAGGGTCCGGGGCGGGGGCGTTCCCGGATCATGCTCCCGCTCGCCGCCAGCCGCACCCCGTACTTCTGCTCGGGCTGTCCCCACAACAGCTCGACCAAGGTCGCCGACGGCACGCTCGTCGGCGGGGGCATCGGCTGCCACGCGATGGTGCTCATGATGGACGAGGAGCAGGTCGGTCACGTCACCGGAGTCACCCAGATGGGCGGCGAGGGGATCCAGTGGACCGGGATGGCCCCGTTCCTGAACGAACGGCACATGGTGCAGAACGTCGGCGACGGCACCTTCATGCACTCGGCGTCCCTGGCACTGCGGGCCGCCGTGGCCTCGGGCGACAACATCACCTACAAGCTCCTCTACAACGGGACCGTCGCGATGACGGGTGGTCAGGACCCGGTCGGGGAGATGACCCTGCCGGAGATCCTCCGGCTCCTGCAGGCGGAGAAGGTCGCGAGGATCGTCGTCACCACCGACAACGTCAGGGCCACCCGCGCCCAGGGGCTGCCCCGGGGCGTGGAGGTCCGCGACCGCGTGGACACGCTCGAGGTGCAGCGGGAGCTCGCGGCCGTCCCGGGGGTCACGGTTCTGGTGCACGATCAGTTCTGCGCGGCCGAGAAGCGCCGCCACCGCAAGCGTGGCACGTACCCCACCCCTGATGAGCGGGTCGTGATCAACGAGCGCATCTGCGAGGGCTGCGGTGACTGCGGGAAGAAGTCCAACTGCCTGTCGGTCCATCCGGTGGAGACCGAGTTCGGCCGGAAGACCCAGATCGACCAGTCCACCTGCAACTTCGACTTCTCCTGCCTGCAGGGTGACTGTCCCGCGTTCGTCACGGTGGTTCCCGGCACGACGTCCGGACGGGTGGCGTCCGCGCCGGCCCTGGCCGCCGACGCGATCGCGGAACTGGCCGGCGTCGGGGTGGATCCCGACCGCGGCTTCTCCCTGCGGCTGACCGGGATCGGCGGCACCGGAATCGTCACGGTGTCCGCGGTCCTGGCCACCGCGGCGGTCCTCGACGGTCACTCGGCCCGCACCCTGGACATGACCGGGCTCGCCCAGAAGGGCGGCGCCGTGGTCTCCGACGTCCGCGTCACCCGGACTCCGACCGAACAACCGCCCAAGATCGGGGCCGGCGACTGCGATCTGTACCTGTGCTGCGACGGCCTGGTCGGGGCGGACAGCACCCACCTGAAGGTGGCCGACCCCGACCGCACCACCGCGGTGGTGTCGACCACCCGGATCCCGACCGGGAAGATGGTCATCGACACCGCCGAGCACTACCCGGCCACCTCGGACATCCAGTCCGTCATCGACGGGGCCACGTCGCGCGGTGTCTACCTCGACCCGGGCGCGCTCACCGATCAGCTCTTCGGGTCCACCCAGACCGCCAACATGCTCATGGTCGGGGCGGCCTACCAGAGCGGTGCCCTGCCCATCTCCTCCCACTCGATCGAGCGGGCGATCGAGCTCAACGGGGTGGCCGTGGACGCGAACCTCCAGGCCTTCCGCCGCGGAAGGCAGGCGGTCGCCGAGCCCAGGGCCCTGGCCGCGCTGCTGGCCGAGCTGCATCGCCCGGTGGCCACGGCGACGGCGAGACCGCACACGCCCTCCCCCGCCGCCGAGCGCCTGTTGACGCACCTGGGCCCCGACGCCTCGCGCGAGCTCCGCGAGGTGGTCGCGCTGCGGATCGACGAGCTGATCGCCTACCAGGACGAGGCCTACGCGGCCGACTACGCCCGTCGGGTGGGGCAGGTGCGCGCCGCCGAGACCCCGCGCGACGGTGTCGACACCGCGCCCGCGGCCGTCGAGACCGGGCCCGCGGCCGAGCAGCTCAGCCTCGCGGTGGCCCGCAACCTGTTCAAGCTCATGGCCTACAAGGACGAGTACGAGGTCGCCCGCCTGGCCGTGGACCCGGAGTTCGCGGCGCAACTCGACGAGGACTGGGGCGAGGGCGCGGTGCCCAAGCTCAAGCTCCATCCGCCGATCCTCCGCGCGATGGGGATGAAGAAGAAGATCTCGATAGGTCCCAGGGCGATGCCCGCGATGAAGGCGCTGGCCAGGATGAAGCGCCTGCGCGGCACCCCGCTCGACATGTTCGGCTATGCCGGGGTGCGTCGAACCGAGCGTGACCTGCTGGCCGAGTACCGCGAGCTGGTCGACGAGCTCACCGCCGGACTGCGGCGCGTGGGACCGGCGGGCACCGACATCGCCTGGCGCGCCACCGCCGTGGCGCTCGCGGAACTCCCGGACATGGTCCGCGGCTACGAGGACGTCAAGCTCGAGAACGTCGAGCGCTACCGCGAGGAGCTGGCCCGTCTGCGGTCCGCCCTCACCTGACCCGCGACGTCCCGAGACGACGAGAGGAGTCTCCGGATCGAGACGAACCTCCGGACTGCATGGCGCGCATCGATCCGCCCCCTGATTCAGCCCACCCGCACGATCCGCCCCCCGAAATCCGATGCGCCCCCGGAGCCCCGCGAGCGAACCGGAATCTGAAGGGCGGATTACGCGGGCTCTGACAATCCAAGGGGCAGATCAGACCCGGGGTCCCGGAGGTCCCGGGCCGAGCGAGCACCCGGGCCCGGGCTCAGGACCGCAGGGCCGCCGCCGCCATGGCCGTGAGCACGCGCCGCAGCTCGGCCTCGGCCATGGCGGGCAACCGGGGGCTCGAGTTGAGGAGGCCGAACACCGCGTGGACGTGCGCCCGCGCCTCGATCGACGAGAGGTCGGGTCGGACCCGCACCAGGGCGTCCACCCACAGCTGTGCGTACTCGCGCTGCAGTCGGCGGACCTCGTGCCGGGGCGCGGCCGGCAGCGAACCGAGGTCGCGGAACTGCACGCTGATGAGGTCGGGTTCGGTGGCGACGAAGTCGACGTGCACCCCGAGCAGGGCGTCGAGCACGTCCGTGGGATCCCCGCCCCGCTCGACCGCGGCGCGTCCGCCGTCCCGCAGCCGGCGCGAGATGTCGAGCAGCATCTCCGCCAGCACGTCCTCCTTGGAGGAGAAGTAGCGGTACATGCCGGGTCCGGAGATGCCGACCTCGGCACCGATGTCATCCAATCGCACGGCGTGGAACCCGCGCCGGGCCATGAGGCGAGCGGCGGCGACGAGGATCTCGTCGCGTCGGCGGGCCTTGGCCCGGGCGCGCGGGGTCAGCGGGGCCGCCGGGTCACGCTGCTCGCCCACCCCGCCGTCCTCGACCCCGATCCCCGTCATCTCAGTGGAAGAAGTGCCGGGCGCCGGTGAAGTACATGGTGATCCCGGCCTTCTCGGCGGCCTCGATCACCTCAGCGTCCCGCACGGACCCTCCGGGCTGGACCACGGCGCGCACACCGGCCTCGGCGAGCACCTCGAGTCCGTCGGCGAACGGGAAGAACGCGTCGGAGGCCGCGACGGCGCCGGTGACCCGCTCCCCTGCGCGCTGCACGGCCAGACGCGCCGAGTCGACACGGTTGACCTGCCCCATCCCCACGCCGACGGTGGCCCCGCCGGTCGCGAGGAGGATCGCGTTGGACTTGACCGCGCGGCAGGCTCGCCACGCGAACAGCAGGTCGCGCAGGGTCTGCTCGTCGGCGTCGTCCCCGCACGCCTTGGTCCAGCCCGCCACCACGTCACCGGGGGCGTCGAGAGCGTCCCGCTGCTGCACGAGCACGCCGCCGGAGATCTGCTTGCGCTCGACCTCGCCCTCGGCGGGCGGTTGCGCCTCGAGGATCCGGATGTTCTTCTTGCGCTGCAGGATCTCCACGGCACCGTCGGCGTAGGACGGCGCGATGATCACCTCGGTGAAGATCTCGGCGACCTGCTCGGCCATCTCGACGGTGACCTCGCGGTTGGCGGCGATCACCCCGCCGAACGCGCTCACCGGGTCGCACTCGTGGGCGGCGCGGTGGGCCGCGGCGATGTCGGCGTCGATCGCGATCCCGCACGGGTTGGCGTGCTTGATGATCGCCACGCACGGCTCGGCATGGTCGAACGCCGAGCGCCACGCGGCGTCACCGTCGACGTAGTTGTTGTAGCTCATCTCCTTGCCGTGCACCTGCGTGGCCTGCGCGAGGCCGGGCGCGGCGGCCGCATCGGTGTAGAGCGCGGCACTCTGGTGCGGGTTCTCTCCGTAACGGAGCGTGGCGGCCAGGTCGAGGCTCTGCCCCTGCCAGACCGGGTACACCTCCGCGCCCTCGTCGGTCGGCTCGATGGTCTGCGCGGTCATCCAGGTCGCCACGGCGACGTCGTAGGCGCCGGTGTGGCGGAACGCGGCGGCGGCCAGGCCGCGGCGCTGCTCGAGGGTGAACCCGCCCGCCGCGACGGCGGCGAGCGCGTCGCCGTATCCGGCGGGGTCGACGAGCACGGCCACCGACGGGTGGTTCTTGGCGGCCGCGCGGACCATCGAGGGCCCGCCGATGTCGATCTGTTCCACGCAGGCGTCGAAGTCGGCGCCGGAGGCGACGGTGTCAGTGAAGGGATAGAGGTTGACGACGACGAGCTCGAACGGTTGCACACCGAGGTCGGCGATCTGCTCGAGATGCTCCGGCTTGCGGGTGTCGGCCAGGATGCCGGCGTGGACCCGCGGGTGCAGGGTCTTGACCCGCCCTTCGAGGCATTCCGGGAACCCGGTCAGCGCGTCGACGGGCGTCACGGCGACCCCGGCGTCGGCGATGCGCTGCGCGGTGGAGCCGGTGGAGACGATCTCGACTCCGGCGTCGGCGAGCCCCCGGGCGAGCTCGTCCAGCCCGGTCTTGTCGTAGACGCTGATGAGTGCGCGGCGGACGGGCCTGCGGGAATCGGTCACGTTAGGTGCACCTTTCGACCTTCGATGTGGAGTCGGCCACGGGCGGCGGCCGCGAGGACGTCGACGAGCATCTCGCGCTCGACGACCTTGATGCGTTCGTGGAGGGTGGCCTCCGTGTCGTCCGGCCGGACGTCGACGGCCCGCTGGGTGATCACGGGTCCGGTGTCCACGCCACCGTCGACCAGGTGGACGGTGCTGCCGGTCACGGTCACCCCGTAGGCGAGCGCGTCGCGCACCGCATGGGCGCCGGGAAAGGCCGGCAGCAGGGCCGGGTGCGTGTTGAGTACGCGTCCGGCGAATCGTCCGAGGAACGCCGCACCGAGAATGCGCATGAATCCGGCCGAGACCACCCAGTCGGGCTCGAAGCCGTTCACGACGTCGGTGATCGACCGGTCCCAGTCGGCGCGGTCGGCGTGGTCGCCGGGCCGGACGACGGCAGTGGGCAGAGGAACACGGTCGGCCCGGGCGACGGCCTCGCAGTCGCGGTCGGAGACCAGCGCGACGATGCGATACGGACAGTCGGGGGCGCCTGCGGCGTCGAGCACACTCTGCGCGAGGGTTCCGGAACCGGACGCCATGAGCACGACACGGCAGGGCGAACCAGCGCCCGCATCGGCGGGACCCGCGCCGGGACGGTCGGAACCGGGGGCGTCGGCACTGGGGGTGTCGGTACCGACCACGTCCGGCTCTCCTACCCGTCGATCCACCGGCCCGCCGGGTGCGCGGGCCACGGGTGGGAGTCTAGTCGGCCGCCCCTCTGCCCTCAGCAGGCAGACCGGTCGGATCGTCGGGGTCGGGGCGTCCGACCCCGGGTCGGGCCCCAGACCGGGGATCGTCGGGTCCGGAGTCGTCGGCGACGGTGTCTTCGGCGACGGTGTCCTCGGGTCCGGCGTCGTCGGCGACGGGGTCGACCGGCAGCGCGACCTCGGAGTCCTCGGACCCCGTCTCCGCAGACCGCGGGTCCTCAGCCGCCGCCGGGGATGGCGGGTCCTCCGCGACCGGGGTGTCCGTGCCCGGGGCCGGGTCGAGGTCAGCCTGCGCGTCGACCTCGCCGACGGTGTCGGCCCAGGGTTCGCCGGCCTCGTCGTCGTCGCTCTCGTCGTCGCTCTCGTCGTCGCTCTCGTCACCACCCACGGCGTCGGCCCGGGGTTCGCCGGCCTCGTCGTCGTCGGGCGCCTCGGCGGGCAGCTCGTCCCCGCCGCCGTCTCCGTCTCCGCCGTCCCTGCCGGAGGCGTCCGCTGAACCCCGGTCCACCGGGTCCCCGTCCACCGGGTCCGTGTCCACCGAGACGCCGGCGCGCCGGCGGCGCCGCTCGAGCTCGCCCTCGGCCCGCTCACGACGCCGGGTGAGGCCCGCCAACGACAGCGCGATGGTCGCCGAACCGATGATGCCGAACAACAACAGGGCCATCGACGCCGCGATGAGCGAGCCCGTCCCGACCATGCCGAGCATTCCCAGCCGGCCGCCGGCCACGACCGGGCTCAACGCGATCACCAGCGCCACGATCGCCGCCGCGAGCCAGGTCGCCTTGACGGCGTCCGCAGTCGTACGGAACCAGTGCGCGATCGACCGGGCGAGCCCGGCCGCCAGCACCACCGTCACCAGCAGCAGACCCTGCACCACCCAGTGCGGGTTGGTGGTGGGCAGCGCGGCCGCCAGCGGCACCTCCGGCATCGGGCCTCGGGAGACGGCGAACACGCTGTACGAGGCCTCCCCCAGGTGCGCCTCACCGCCGACCATCAGCGCTGCACCGGCCATCACCATGTTGGGCAGGTACGCCACCGAGATGCCGGTGAGCGCGGCGGTGCCCACGAGACCCTTGCCGATCTCCAGGACCGACCCCACCGGGTCCCACGCCAAGACCAGCCCGGCCAGCACCAACACCGTGACAGCCGCCCAGGTCGCGGCCACGTACGCCGTTCCCAGGTGGAGACCGCCGCGCACCCACAGCGGCAGGGTCTCGCGCAGTTCCCGACGGAAGTACAGCCACACACCCAGCCCAGAGCCCGTGATCCCCACCCCCGCGGTCCACACCAGCGCCGTGGACAGCGACGACTCGCGCACCGCGAAGTCCGATGCGGCGGACCCCACCAGCAGCGTCGCCAGCACGGTCAGCAACAGCCCGGCCAGCGTCACGCCGACCACGGCCGCGCCGGCCTCCCGCGGACCCGGTTGCTCGACGTCCGCCAGCACCGCGCGGGTCTGCCGCGCCAGGACCGCCACGTAGAGGAGCGGGGGCAGCAGCGGCAGGAACCCGAGCTCGACCCGGTCCACGGTCAGCGGCACCCGGTTGACCACCAGCCACTCCACCGAGACCACGGCGAACAGCGAGTCGAACCCGTCGGCGGCGAACAGCAACACGGCCAGGGTGAGCGCCGCCAGCACCAGCACCGAGACGATGACGGGCAGCGCCGCGGCGGCCGCCGTCCACAACAACGAGCGGGCACCCGCGGGCGACCGTCTCGCAGCGGGCCGGATGACGCGTGGAGGACTCACTCTGACAACCGTAGATACCCACCGGCGCGGGGCACCCCCGGCACGCCGCGACCCCCGCCATCCGGGGATGACGGGGGTCGGGAAACGTTCACTCGCCGTGGCACGCCAACGCCACCGCGGGTGGATCACATCGCGTCGAGGATCTCCTTGGCGAGCGCGGCGGTCGCGGACGGCGTCTTGCCGACCTTGACACCCGCGGCCTCCAGGGCCTCCTGCTTGGCCTGCGCGGTACCCGCGGAGCCGGAGACGATGGCGCCGGCGTGGCCCATGGTCTTGCCCTCGGGAGCCGTGAAGCCGGCCACGTAGCCGACGACCGGCTTGGTGACGTTGGCCTTGATGTAGTCGGCGGCGCGCTCCTCGGCGTCGCCGCCGATCTCACCGATCATCACGATGACCTTGGTCTCCGGGTCGTTCTCGAAGGCCTCGATGCAGTCGATGTGCGTGGTGCCGATGATCGGGTCGCCGCCGATGCCGATGGCGGTCGAGAACCCGTAGTCGGCGAGCTCGTACATCATCTGGTAGGTCAGGGTGCCCGACTTGGACACCAGACCGATCGGGCCCTTGCCCGCGATGTTGGCCGGGGTGATGCCGACCAGCGACTCACCCGGCGTGATGATGCCTGGGCAGTTCGGGCCGATGATGCGGGTCTTGTTGCCCTTGGCGAGGTTGTAGTTCCACGCGGTGGCGGTGTCCAGGACCGGCGCGCCCTCGGTGATGACCACGGCGAGCGGGATCTCCGCGTCCACGGCCTCGATGATGGCGTCCTTGGTGAACGGCGGCGGGACGAAGAGGATCGTCGTGTCGGCGCCGGTGGCCTCCATGGCCTCCTTCACGGAACCGAAGACGGGCAGCTCGATGTCGTTGCCGTCAGCGTCCTTGTGCTGCACCGTGGTGCCGGCCTTGCGGGCGTTGACGCCACCGACGACCTGGGTGCCGGCCGCGAGCATGCGGGCGGTGTGCTTGGTGCCCTCACCGCCGGTGATGCCCTGGACGATGACCTTGCTGTCCTTGTTGAGGAAGATCGACATGTGTGTAAGGTCCTCTGTTTCTTACTTGGCGGCCAGCTCGGCGGCCTTGTCGGCGCCGGAGTCCATGTTGTCGGCCAGGGTCACGAGCGGGTGGTTCGCCTCGGCGAGGATCTTGCGACCCTCCTCGACGTTGTTGCCGTCGAGCCGGACCACGAGGGGCTTGTTGGCCTCGTCGCCCAGGATCTCCAGGGCCTTGACGATGCCGTTCGCGACCGCGTCACACGCGGTGATGCCACCGAACACGTTGACGAACACGCTCTTGACCTGCTCGTCGCCGAGGATGACGTCGAGACCGTTGGCCATGACCTCGGCCGAGGCGCCGCCGCCGATGTCGAGGAAGTTGGCGGGCTTGACGCCGCCGTGGTTCTCGCCCGCGTAGGCGACGACGTCGAGGGTCGACATGACCAGACCGGCGCCGTTGCCGATGATGCCGACCTCGCCGTCCAGCTTGACGTAGTTGAGGTCGTTCTCCGCGGCCTTCTGCTCGAGCGGATCCGTGGTGCCCGCGTCGGCGAAGTCGGCGAAGGTCTCCTTGTGACGGAACTCGGCGTTCTCGTCCAGGGTGACCTTGCCGTCGAGGGCGAGGATCTCGTCACTCGGTGTACGCACGAGCGGGTTGACCTCGACCAGCGAGGCGTCCTCCTTGACGAACACCTCGTACAGCTTGGCGATGGTCACCGCGGCGGCGTCCAGCACCTCCTCCGGCAGGTGGCCGGCCTTCGCGATCTCGCGGGCCTTGGCCACGTCGACACCGACCGTGGGGTCGATGTTGATCCGGGCGAGGCGGTCCGGGGACTCCTCGGCGACCTGCTCGATCTCGACGCCGCCCTCGACCGAGCACATGGCCAGGTAGTTGCGGTTCGCACGATCGACGAGGAAGGAGATGTAGTACTCCTCAGCGATATCGCTGGCCTCGGCGACGAGCAGGTTCTTGACGATGTGGCCCTTGATGTCCAGGCCCAGGATGTCCTCGGCCCGGGCGCGGGCCTCCTTGGCATCCTCCGCCAGCTTCACGCCGCCGGCCTTGCCTCGGCCACCGACCTTCACCTGTGCCTTGACGACAACAGGCTTGCCGATCTCGGCCGCGACCTTCTCGGCCTCCTCCGCGGTATCCGCGACGCGCCCCGGGGTGGTGGGCACGTCATGCTTCGCGAAAAGAGCCTTTGCCTGGTATTCAAAGAGATCCATCAGCTCACCATCTTGACGTGGGTAGATTCGCCCGGCCCTGTTGAAAGCCGAGTCCTTCCTCATCCTAGGCGCGTGGTGTGTTCCCCGTCGCACACTGGGGGTGGCTGTGTGCACTGAATCACAGTGGGCGCCGTTCGCGTCCGCCACACGGCCCCCGCCGGCCCCGTCGAGACCCCTCGGCCCCACGGGTCACACCGGTGTGATGCACCCCTCCCCCACGCGCCGACCACAACCTTGCGGGGTTGTTGCCGATCCGTTACCTTGGACGACGTTCATCACGAAAAGATCACGGCGCGACCGCAGAGGGGAAACGACACGGTGCAGAAGTCGCAATTCGAGGTAGCCGCGACTCCCGTCGTCATCCCCCCGGCCGGTGCACACCGCGTCGGCCGCCACCGGATGCCCGCGCCCCCGCACGCTCTCCGCGGTCGGGCCGCCGTCCTGGCCGTCGCCGCCGGCGCCGCGGTGACCGCCGCGTCGGCAGGGTCCGCCCTGAGTGACACGGGCACCCACTCGGCCGAGGCCGGGGACATCGCCCTGCTCGCCAACGGCGAGCCCGCCCCCGCCACCTCCGCGCCCGGCGCACCGGCGACCTCGGCTCCGGCGACGCCCTCGGCTCCCGCGCCGGTCGTCGTGCCGGCCGCTGCCGACGGTTCGTCCACCGACGAGATCAGCTCCACGATGCTGTATGCGGGCACCGAGATCAATGCTCAGCGCGAGATCGCCGAGGAGCAGGCACGACGGCCGAAGGTCGTCATCCCCGCGATCGGTGCGTTCACCTCCCCCTATGCGATGCGGTGGGGCGTGATGCACTCCGGCATCGACATCGCCAACGTCAACGGCACGCCCATCCTGGCGGCCACGGACGGCGTAGTGGTCGATGCGGGCCCCGCGCAGGGCTACGGCAACTGGGTGCGGATCATGTCCGACGACGGCACCATGACGGTCTACGGCCACATGGAGACCGTCGACGTCCAGAAGGGCCAGCGCGTCTACGCCGGCCAGAAGATCGCAGGCATGGGCAACCTCGGTTTCTCGACCGGCACCCACCTGCACTTCGAGGTGCTCGTCAACAACGGCCAGCAGCACGTCGATCCCGTGATCTGGCTCCTCGAGCACGGTCTCGACATCATGGCCGGCAGTGTCGAGGGCTCCAGCTCCTTCGGCAGCTGACCCGCTCAGCCCGTCACGGCTCTGACCCGCTCCTCGAGCGTCGCGTGTGGCCACCCCTTTGAAACGCACCCCGAGCCGCGTGATCGCCGCACGGTGGCGCTCGTTGCGGAGATCCGCCTGAAGCCTGACCCGGCCGAAACCCGGGTGCCCCAGAACTTCCGACCGTAGAACGTCCAGCCCGGGTGGGCGGCGCCGAATGCGCAGGTCTGGGCCGGGTCGGTGTGGGCGGTCTCGAACGGATTGCCCGTCGCGAGCGCATCCAGCCGGACCAGCCGACCGACGAGCGGGTCCCGGCCGGGCATCCGCGCGGTCACGACGGCACCCGGCCTAGAGCTTCTGCATGGGGACGCCCCCGATGAGCATGAGCCGGACCTTGCCCGAGGCGCCGAAATCGATGGTCGCCGTGGCCCGCGGCCCGCTGCCATCGCAGGACAGCACCTTGCCGAGTCCGTACTTGTCGTGCGTGACCCGGTCCCCCGGCGCCAGCTCGAGTGCGGGAGCGGACGCCTTCGCACGGGGGATTCCGGACGGCCGTCCACCGGAGGACCCGGCCCCGCTCGAGCTGTACCCACCCGAGCTGTACCCGCCGGAACCGTAGCCCCCGCCCGATCCGCCTCCGAAGCGCCGGCGCGGCGCGTACGAGTCGTCGTCGCCGAAGCCCGCCCCTCCCGCCGGCTCCTCGCGCTGCCACTCGATCGCCTCGGTGGGGATCTCCTCGAGGAACCGGGAGCCCGGATTGGTCATGGGCTGTCCCCACGACGACCGCATCATCGCGCGGGTCAGGTAGAGGCGCTTGCGGGCGCGGGTGATCCCCACATAGGCCAGTCTGCGTTCCTCGGACAGCTCCGCCGGGTCGCCCAGCGCCCGCATGTGCGGGAAGAGCCCGTCCTCCATGCCGATGAGGAACACCACCGGGAACTCCAGCCCCTTGGCGGTGTGCAGGGTCATGAGAGTGACCTGCCCCTGGTCCTCGTCCGGGATCTGGTCCGCGTCGGCCACCAGGGAGACCCGTTCGAGGAACGCCGCCAGCGACCCGGGCTCGGCGAGACCCTCGTCCAGGTCGGCGTCCGACTGGTCGGCCACGGCTCCGGCGGCATCCCCGGCGTCGTCCTCCCCGAACCCCTGCTCCCGAGCGGAACGCTGCAACGCGGCCTCCGAGGAGAACTCGCGCCCGACGCCCACGAGCTCGTTGAGGTTGTCCAACCGGGCGGCGTCCTGCGGGTCGTTGGACGCCTCCAGCTCCGCCCGGTAGCCGGTGCTCTCGAGGACGGCCTCGACCAACGCCCCGACGTCGGGCGTCGAGTCCTCCCCGGCCGCGTGACCATTGCCGTCCAGACGCCCTCGCAGGTCGTCGAGCAGCGTCACGAACCCGGCTATCGCCTTGACCGACCGCGTCGGCAGGAGCGCGACCTTCCCCTCGGCCGCGTCCCGTAATGCCTGTCCGAACCCGATGCCCCGCTGCTCGGCGTGGACGACCACACACGCCTCGGCACGGTCCCCGATCCCACGACGGGGGGTGTTGAGGATGCGGCGCAGCGCCACGGTGTCGTCCGGGTTGCCCAGCACCTTGAGGTAGGCGACGATGTCGCGCACCTCCTTGCGCTCGTAGAACCGCGTGCCGCCCACGACCTTGTACGGCAAGCCCAGGCGCACGAACACGTCCTCGACGACCCGGGAGGAGTTGTTGGTCCGGTAGAACACCGCGACGTCGGAGTAGGACGCCTCACCGGAGTCCACCAGCCGGTCGATCTCCCCGGCGATGAACCTCGCCTCGTCGTGCTCGTTGTCCGCCACGTAACCCACCAGCAGCTCGCCCGCGCCCTCGGAGGTCCACAGGTTCTTCTCCCGGCGACCCGGGTTACGCGAGATCACCGCGTTGGCGGCCGTGAGGATGGTCTGCGTGGAGCGGTAGTTCTGCTCCAACAGGATGGAACGGGCGTCCGGGTAGTCGTGCTCGAAGTCCTCGATGTTCCGGATCGTGGCCCCGCGGAAGGCGTAGATCGACTGATCGGCGTCACCGACCACACAGAGTTCCGCCGGGGGGACGCCCACCTCGTCGTCGTCGTCATTCCCGGCCGCCCCGCCGACGAGGGTGCGGACCAGCACGTACTGGGCGTGGTTGGTGTCCTGGTACTCGTCCACCATGACGTGACGGAACCGGCGCCGGTAGTACGCCGAGACCTCGGGGTGCGCCCGCAACAGGGCGACGGTCTCCCCGATGAGGTCGTCGAAGTCGAACGCGTTGGCCGACTGCAGCCGCGCCTGGTACTCCGTGTACACGGCCGCGATGGTCTGGCCGGTGCGGTCGGAGTCCTCGAGCGCCCGGTCCATCGCCTCGGACGGGTCTCGCAGTTCGTTCTTGTGGTTGGAGATGGCCGTGGCCAGCATCCGGGGGGTGAACTTCTTGACCTCGAGCTGCTGCTCCTTGGCGATCATCCCCAACAGCCGCCGGGAATCGTCCGAGTCGTAGATCGTGAAGTTCGAGTTCCGCGTCCCGAGCAGGGCCGACTGGGCGCGCAGGATCCGGACGCAGATCGAGTGGAACGTGGCCACCCACATCCGCTCGGCGTGCGGGCCGACCAGCATCGCGACCCGCTCCCGCATCTCGGCGGCGGCCTTGTTGGTGAAGGTGATCGCGAGAATCTGACCCGGATGCGCTCCGCCCTCCGCCAGCAGGTACGCGATCCGCCGGGTGAGCACGCTGGTCTTACCCGAGCCCGCGCCGGCCACGATCAACAGCGGGCCGCCGCGGTGCGTGACCGCGGCGGCCTGCTGTGGGTTGAGCCCGTCCAAGAGGGGCGAGGTGGGGCGGGCGGGAGCGTGTGCGGTGTCGGTCATCGTGGGTCCAATCTACCCACTCCGTCCGACACCCCGGTCTCAGCGCCGGACGGCCCCCGTGAACTCCTTCACCTGGGACGCGGTGGCGGTCAGGCCCGGATCGTTGTCCAGGTAGTGGCGCGTCTCCCGGACGATGAGGCCGGAGAGGACCAGGAGGCCGATGAGGTTGGGGATGGCCATGAGGCCGTTCATGACGTCGGCGAAGTTCCACACCACCTCGAGCTCGGTGATCGCCCCCACGAACACCACGCAGGTGAACACCATGCGGTACGGGATGACGCCACGCGCGCCCACGAGCCGCTCCATACAGCGCTCGCCGTAGTACGACCAGCCGAGGATGGTGGAGAAGGCGAAGAACGCGATGGAGACCGCGACGAGCTTGTCTCCTTCCGGCATGGCGGCGGCGAAGGCGTCGGCCGTCATCGTCCCGGCGCTGTCGCTGCCCTCCTGCCACACGCCGGAGGTGACCAGGACGAGTCCGGTGAAGGTGACGACGATGATGGTGTCGATGAACGTCTGGGTCATGGACACCAGGCCCTGACGGGTGGGGTGGGTGGTCTTGGCGGCCGCAGCCGCGATCGCCGCGGATCCCATACCGGACTCGTTGGAGAAGATGCCGCGTGCGACACCCATCTGGATGGCGTACAGGATCGCCGAGCCGGCGAAGCCACCGACCGCCGACGTCCCGGTGAAGGCGTCCGAGAAGACCTGGCCGAAGGCCGACGGGATCTGGTCGGCGTTGACGACGAGCACGACGAACCCGCCGACGATGTACAGCACGATCATCAGGGGGACGAACCCGGCGGTGACCCTGCCGATGGCCTTGATGCCGCCGAGCAGCACGGCCCCGGTGAGGACGAACAGCACGATGCCGGTGGCGGCGTGCGAGACGCCGAACGAGTTCTCGAGCTGGGTCGCGACCGCGTTGGCCTGGGTCATGTTGCCGATGCCGAAGCTCGCCAACACGGCGAACACCGCGAACACGATCGACAGGACCAGACCGATTCTGCCGCCGGTGCGGCCGAAGATCTCCGCGAAGCCGCGGTGCAGGTAGTACTGCGGACCACCGGACTGCTCGCCCCGGGCATCGGTGACGCGGTAGCGCACGCCGAGGAAGGCCTCGGAGTACTTGGACGCCATGCCGACGAGCGCGGTGATCCACATCCAGAAGAGCGCACCCGGGCCACCCAACGCGATGGCCGTGGCGACGCCGACGATGTTGCCCACGCCGACGGTGGCGGCCAGGGCGGTGGTGAGCGCCTGGTACTGCGAGATGTCACCCTCGCCGCCGTCGTCCTTCCGCTTGAGCAGCCCCAGCCGCAGGGCGGGGACCAGCTTGCGGAATTGCAGCATCCGTAGCCGGATCGTCAGGAACAGGCCCGTGCCCAGCAGCAGCGGGATGAGGACGAACGGTCCCCAGATCACCGATCCGATGTCGGCGAGAAACGTGTTGAATTCTTCCACGGGCGGAAACACTAGACGGTCATTAGTCGCTGTCGGGGCGCAGTGGGATAATTCGGTCATGAGCATCGATCCCGCCGGCACCGACCCGGCCGGCACAGACGATCCGCTGTCCGAGTCCGAGATCCAGGAACTGCGACTGGAGATCGACCGCCTGGACGCCGAGATCCTCGACGCGATCGTCCGGCGTAGCGAGATCTCCAAGCGCATCGGCCGCACGCGGATGAAGTCGGGCGGTACGAAGCTAGTCCACACCCGGGAACTCAAGGTCTACGAGCGGTTCTCCTCCCTCGGCGAGGAGGGGCAGACCCTCGCCGGCATGCTCCTACGTCTCGGCCGGGGCCGACTGGGGCACTAGGTGTACTGACAACCAGGGCCGCGGCTACTCCCCCGGCCCGACCCTGCCCGCCGTGGACGCGAAACCCAGCCAGGTGTGGTGGTTGTTCGCCCAGCACCAGCCCACCTTGGGCGCGCCCTTGTTCGCCTTGCCATCGCGTCCCGTCCCGCCACTGATCCACAGCGCGGGCGTCCGCGAATCCAGCCCGCCGCCCCGCTTGGGCTTGCGCGAGCCGATGCACATGAAGCACTTCCCCGGCTCCAGCACCTCGGGCTGCTGCAGCAGCCAGCTGATCCCCTCGGCGACGGTGAGCGGGGTACGACCCCGGGCGGCCAACTCGGTGTGGGCATCGGCGGGCGTCCAGTCCAGCATGTCGTCGTCGCGACTCACGTCCCCCACCAGGTACAACGGCGCGTCAGGGACGCTGATGTCGTCGGTGGGCACGAACTCGGCCAGGTCGGTCATGTCGACGACGACGAAGCCCGCCTTACCGTCGCGGCGCATGAGGGTGGCCAGTCGCTCGGTGGGCACCAGGGACGGGTGGACGGCCAGCACGGTCCCGCCGGCGCCCTCACCGTCGCCGGGTCCGGCGGAGAGTGCGCGGGCGTGGGCCCGCAGTTGCTCGGCGGCGATTCCGGCGAGCTCGGGCACGCCCAGCTCGACGAGTCGCTCGACCTGGCGGGCGATGGGGGCTTCGGGATGAACTCTGGGGGTCACGTGTCTGGAACGGGCGGCGGAGCACGGTTATTCCCGACTAGCCTCGGGACCATGACCGACATCAGCGCGACGCAGCAGTGGGCAGCGGTGGAGAACCTGGTCCCCTCGATCGGCGAGGTCTCCCTGAGGGAGTTGTTCGACGCCGACCCGGAGCGCGGCCACCGGATGTCGGTCACCGCGGGCGATCTGCACGTGGACCTGTCCAAACACCTGGTCACCGACGAGATCCTCACCGCACTCACAGAGCTCGCCCACGCCGCCCAGGTGCCCGCGCGGCGGGCCGCCATGTTCCGGGGCGACCGGATCAACACCACCGAGGACCGCGCGGTTCTCCACACGGCGCTCCGTCTCCCGCCCGATGCCGAACTCGTCGTCGACGGCCGGGACGTGGTGGCCGACGTCCAGGCCGTACTGGGGCGCATGGCCGACTTCTCCGACCGCGTCCGCTCCGGCGGGTGGGCGGGACACACGGGCCAGCGGATCGACACGGTGGTCAACATCGGGATCGGCGGCTCCGACCTGGGTCCGGTGATGGTCGACAGCGCCCTGCGACAGTTCCGGACGGCCGGCATCAGCGCCAGGTACGTCTCCAACGTCGACCCCGCCGACCTCTCGGCCACCCTCGCGGAGATCAACCCGGCAACGACCCTGGTGGTGGTGGCGTCCAAGACGTTCACCACCCAGGAGACCATGGCCAACGCGCACGCCGCTCGTCGGCACTTCGTCGAGGCCCTGGGCTCCGACGACGCGATCGCCTCGCACTTCGTCGCCGTGTCCACCGCCGCCGAGAAGGTCGCCGACTTCGGGATCTCCGCGGACAACATGTTCGAGTTCTGGGACTGGGTCGGCGGGCGATACTCCGTGTCCTCCGCCATCGGGCTGTCGGTGATGATCACCGTGGGGCCGTCGGCGTTCATCGAACTGCTCGAGGGCTTCCACACGATGGATGAGCACTTCGCCACCGAGGCACCCGAACACAATGCGGCGGTCCTCATGGCGCTGCTCGGGATCTGGTACACCTGCTTCCTCGGCTCGCAGTCCAAGGCCGTGATCCCCTACGCCCAGGACCTCCGGCGATTCCCCGCCTACCTGCAGCAGCTGACCATGGAATCGCTCGGCAAGTCGGTCCGTCTCGACGGTTCCGACGTCAGCTACCCGACCGGCGAGATCTACTGGGGCGAGCCCGGCACCAACGGCCAGCACGCGTTCTTCCAGCTGCTCCACCAGGGCACGCAACTCGTGCCCGTCGACTTCATCGGCATCGCCCGTCCGGGTGCGGACCTCGACGCCTACGCGTCCGAGAGGACCGAGGCGGTGTCCATGCACGACCTGCTCATGGCCAACCTCTTCGCGCAGTCGCGGGTCCTGGCCTTCGGCAAGACCGAGGAGGAGGTCCTCGCCGATGGCGTCGACCCCGCCCTCGCCCCGCACAAGGTGATGCCCGGCAACCGACCCTCCACCACGATCCTCGCCCCGTCCCTCTCCCCGGGCGTCCTCGGCCAGCTGATCGCGCTGTACGAGCACATCGTGTTCACCCAGGCCGCGATCCTGGGCATCAACGCGTTCGACCAGTGGGGCGTCGAGCTCGGCAAGGCGCAGGCGGGCGAGCTGCTCGGCGCGCTCACCGCCGACTCCCACCCCGAACCGGCCTTCGACTCCTCCACGGACTCCCTCGTCGAGATCTACCGCGAGGCCCGCGGACGGCGCTGACGACCGCGCCGGCGCGTGCGCTCGGACTTCTCGAAAGGGTGCGCCGTCCCCCTCGCGCGACGCTGGCCACCGTGCGATCGTTGAGCATGGCCACGATCTACTGCACCGCCACCAGTCTCGACGGGTTCATCGCCGACGACGAGGAGAGCCTGTCCTGGTTGTTCGCCACACCCGGGAACGCCGAACCAGGTTCGACCGCCGGCTCCGACGACGCGGCGGTCTCTGAGCTCCACTTCGACCGCTTCTTCGCCGGCGTCGGCGCGATCGTCTGTGGAGTGAACACCTTCGAGTGGGTCCGCCGCGATCTGACCAAGGACGGTCAACCGTTCGTCTGGCCGTACTCCCAGCCCACCTGGGTGGTCACCCACCGGGACCTCGACCCCGTCGACGGCGTGGAGTTCTTCTCCGGTGATGTCGCCGACCTGCATCCCCGCCTCGTCGAGGCCGCGGCGGGAAGGGACGTCTGGGTGGTCGGCGGCGGCGACCTGGCCGGCCAGTTCGCCGATCTCGGGCTGCTCGATCGTCTGTGGATCCATCAGTGCGCGGTCGTCCTCGGTTCCGGGCGACCCCTGCTCCCCCGCAGGCTCCGTCTCCACCGACGTCAGCTCGACACCGACGGGCAGTTCACCGCCATGCTCTTCGACGTCGTCGGCCCGGAACCACGCGTCTCTTCCTGATTCTCTGCTGCCGGGGCTTCACCTCAGATCACATCAGTCAGTTGAGGACTGCCGACTCACGGAACACCCTTGCCACTTCGAAAGTGTGTACGTATAGCAGAACACAGGTTCGATACCGGGCTGGCCGCGACGAAGGGGGTGGGTGGATGCACGAGGACGCGGATCGCGCGGCCGCTGGACTCGCCTCGCCCGCCTCGTCTGGTTCCTCGAGTTCGTTGTCGGGTCTGCGGGCGGCGGCGCGTGCGGGCTGGATGGGCGAGAATCGTGCAGCGGCACGCCGGTTCGTGGCGTGTTACGAGTTGTTCCTC